>CALUKU010000012.1 GCA_944321295.1 uncultured Prevotella sp. | reverse complement strand
GCCTTGGCAAGCAGCACCATGCTTAGCAGCAGGCACACTATGAAGCCCGCGCACCACGCCCAATGCTCCGCGCCGGCGGTTTCTTTCATCTTGCCGAGGCATGAGGCGAAACCCGTTTCAAACAGTCCAGCCACGATAAGTATTATCCAATTCATTGCTTTACGAATGTAAAATGAGGGTTGAAAGAACGGTGCAAAGATAATGCTTTGACATGAAATAACATTACGCAAGTGATAGAAAGCCATGCAAACGACGGGCCGGTAATATGTTTCGGCGGATTTCAACCACTATTGATTACAAATCCGCAACTAAATAAACGGCGGAAATAAAATCAGTAAAAGTGGTTGTTTTAACCCTCAAACGTCTACATTCGTTCTTGAAATGTAGAGCTATCTTTGCATCGGATAAAATGAGAAGAGCATAACTTTTAATACATTACAAACGTTAGTTTAGCATAAGAAACCAATCTTTGTAGGGACATAATTTATTATGTCCGCACGCCTCGAAGAGGCGTATTCAGTTGATTTGGTACATAAAAACGTTCTTACAGAACGTGCGGGCATAATAAATTATGTCACTACGGAGGTTGTTTGGCAATGTTTGCAAGTAAATAAGTCTTATGCCGAACATACGTATAACAATGGCAAATAGATAAAAAGAGAATATGAGAATAAGGACAATTATCGCAGCCGCGTTGCTCGCCATGGCGGCAACGACGGTTGCACAAACTTCAAATCAGACGAAAATGACAGACGAAAAACTTAACCTTACGCAGGAATGGGACAAGACTTTCCCTAAGAGCGACAAAGTGAACCACACGAAAGTGACATTCCACAACCGCTACGGCGTGACTCTCGCCGCCGACCTTTACGCTCCGAAAGACGCCGGCGGACAGCTGGCCGCCATCGCCGTGAGCGGCCCGTTCGGCGCGGTGAAGGAGCAGGCTTCGGGCCTTTACGCTCAGACGCTGGCCGAACGGGGCTTTATCACGCTGGCTTTCGACCCCTCGTTCACAGGCGAAAGCGGCGGCACGCCGCGCTACGTGGCCTCGCCCGACATCAACACCGAGGACTTTTCGGCTGCAGTAGACTACCTTTCTACGCGCCCGGACGTTGACCCCGAGCGCATCGGACTTCTCGGCATTTGCGGCTTTGGAAGCTTTGCCGTCAATGCCGCTGCCAACGACACGCGCGTCAAGGCCACAGTGGCTTCAACCATGTATGACATCAGCCGCAACATAGCCAACGGCTATTTCGACGTGAACGACAATGCCGACGCGCGCTACGAGATGCGCAGTAAGCTCAACGCCCAGCGAACCGAGGACTACCGCAGCGGCTCTTACGCACGCGCCGGAGGCGTGGTTGACCCGGTGCCTGCCGATGCTCCGCAGTTCGTAAAGGACTATCATGCGTATTACAAGACCAAGCGCGGTTACCACAAACGCTCGCTCAACTCAAACGAGGGATGGAACACTACGTCGGCGCTGCCGTTCATCAACATGCCCATCATGGCTTACTGCAACGAAATACGCAGTGCGGTCATGATATTGCACGGCGAGAAGGCGCACTCAAGATACATGGGCGAGGACACCTTCAAGCGGCTGACGGGCGACAACAAGCGGCTGCTCATTGTGCCAGGCGCAAGCCATACTGACCTTTATGACAATCTGGAGAAAATACCGTTTGACGACATCGAGGCGTTTTACAGGGAGTATCTGAAGTAAGGCCGTTGCGCAGTTATGAAACTGGTTGTAAGACTATCGTTTGCAATACTCCTGCAGTTTGCGGCCAGCGGCTTCGCCGCCTGCTCGGAAAACGATCCAGTAGGGGACGGTATAGCCAACGGCAACGTCGGCAATGATGGTGCTGACGGCGGTGCAGACAATGGCGACAACGATGGAAACGACATGGAAAGGAATATTAAAATAACGGTAAACGGCACTTCGTTCAGTGCAACGTTGGCCGATAACGCCACGGCGCAGGCCTTTGCGGCAATGTTTCCCGTGACGCTCGAGATGGACGATCTCAACCGCAATGAGAAGTATCATTACCTTGACAACGGCCTGCCTGCGGCCGCGCACGCCGTCGATGTCATTCACGCTGGCGACCTCATGCTTTATGGCTCGTCTTGCGTGGTGCTCTTTTACGAAACCTTTGCCTCCGGCTACAGTTACACCCGCATAGGCAAAGTTGACAATCCCGACAGCCTCGCTGCCGCCCTCGGGCGCGGCAACGTCAGCGTAACGTTCGATATGAGGTGAAGCATTGTTGGCAGGATGACGGTTTGTACAAAATGAAAATGCCGTCCAAACGAAGCGTTTGGACGGCATTTTCTATGTCTGTTAACGGCGCATGACCGTATGGAGTGTTAGCCTGCGCTTTCTTTCTTCAGCAACCTTGCCATTATCTCGGCGGCATTGTCGGGCGCGTTTTTCTTTCCGAGGCGGCGTTTCACTTCGGCGTAGCCGTCGAGCATGGCCTGCCGTGCCGGTTCGCCGGGCAGCAGTTTGCCCAGTTCCTTGGCGATGTTGTCGACCGAAAACGTGTCGGCAACAAGCTCCGTTACCACCTCGCGGTCGGCTACGAGATTGACGAGCGAGATGTATTTTACCTTGAGCAAATGCCTGCGAAGAAAGGCAACGAACTTAGGTAGCGGGGTTTCGTAGCATACGACTTGCGGCACGCCGAACAGCGCCGTTTCAAGTGTGGCCGTGCCGCTGGTGACGAGTGCGGCTGTAGAATGTGCGAGCAGGGGGTAAGTCTGGTCGTAAACCACGCTCACGTCATGTCCTGCAATGAACTTATCGTAATACTCATGTGGTATCGACGGCGCTCCGGCTACAACCAACTGGTACCTGTCGGTGAAGCGTGAGGACGCCTCGAGCATGGCCGGCAGGTTGTCTTTTATTTCCTGTCGGCGGCTGCCTGCCAGCAAGGCGATGAGCGGTTTGTCGGCGGAAAGCCCGTTTTTACGGCAAAAATCGTCGGACGTTTCAACGTAAGAAGCCAAAAACTCGTCCACTTCGGCGGCCGTAGGGTTGCCCACGTAGTGGATGGGGTAGTGGTGCTTGCTCTCGTAGAACGGCACCTCGAACGGCAGGATGGAGAACATCTTGCTGACGTCGCGCTTGATGTTCTTTATGCGATATTCCTTCCACGCCCATATCTTGGGTGAAATGTAGTAATAAACTGGTATTGAGGTCTTTGCGTGCAGGTATTTCGCTATGTCGAGGTTGAAGCCCGGATAGTCGACGAGTATCACCACGTCGGGCTGCCACTCGACGATGTCGCGCTTGCAAAGCGCCATGTTCTTGAATATTGTGCGCAGATGCAGCAGCACCGGAATGAAACCCATGTAGGCCAGTTCGCGGTAATGCTTTACGCGCGTTCCTCCGACGGCCGACATCAGGTCGCCGCCGAAGAAGCGGAAGTCGGCGTCGCCGTCAATCCGCCGCAACGAGCGCATAAGGCGCGAGGCGTGCAGGTCGCCGCTTGCTTCGCCGACAATGAGATAATACTTCATTGTTTCAATTCATAATTCATAATTCATAATTCATAATTGGCAGGCATGATTGGGCAATTTGTTCCCAATGCGGTTTCCGCTTACCGAAACTGTAGTTGCAGGCCAATTACGTATTATGAATTATGAATTTGACGTTTTAAATTATGAATTTTGGATTAACTTTTCTATCTTTTCAACCATTCCGTAGGCCGTAACGTCAATCGTGGTAGGCGTTATCGCCACGTAGCCGTGGCGCAAAGCCCAGTTGTCAGTGTCGTCGGCCTCAGGCTCGTCGTTGGTGTATTGGCCTACAAGCCAGAAGTAGTCGTAACCACGTGGGTGATGTGCGCGAACGACCTCGTTGCCCCATGTTCCGCGTGCCATTCGGCATGCTTTTACGCCTTTGAACTCTTTAGCCACAGGGAAGTTTACGTTCAGGCATACGCCTTTAGGCAGTCCGTCGCGCATTACGCCGCTGGTAATGCTTCTCACGTACTTGCGTAGAGGCTCGAAGTCGGCGTCGTCGTCATGGTCGCAGAGTGAGAAGGCTATTGACGGTATGCCTTTCATGCACCCTTCGCGGGTTACGCCCATAGTGCCGGAATAATGAGAGTTGACCGAAGCGTTGTCGCCGTGGTTAATGCCGCCGATTACGATGTCGGGGCGTCTGTCGCACAGCTCGCTCAGTGCGAGCTTGACGCAGTCGACGGGAGTGCCGTTGCACGACCACATCTCCATGCCCTCGCGCTTGCGGCGCAGCTTGAGCCGCAGCGGAGTGGTGGCCGAGAAGGCCGTTGAGAAGCCGGAGCGCGCAGACTCGGGCGCGCAGACGAGGATGTCGCCAAAGTCGGCAATCATGTCAACGAGCGAGTTGATACCCTTGGCGTGATAGCCGTCGTCGTTTGAAATAAGTATTAACGGTTTCATCTTTTTATTAAAAATCATTTTCTTTCGCCCGCAAAAGTACGAAAAAAGGTTTAAACCCGCCATTTCTCACATAAAATATGTATTTTTGCAAAATAATTTTAGCACAGGCAAGCCGACAAGCAACAGGCAGAAGACAGATTTATTGTCAGTACGTATTTTGTTGCTTGTCAACCTAAATAAAATAAAATGGGAAAAATTATCGTATTAGCAAACCAAAAGGGAGGGGTGGGCAAAACCACGACAACAATCAATCTGGCCGCATCGCTCGCCACGCTTGAAAAAAAGGTTCTGGTAATCGATGCCGACCCGCAGGCCAACGCTTCGAGCGGTCTTGGCGTCAACACAAAAGACATAGATTGCACTTTATACGAATGTATCATCGATAACGCCGACGTGCGCGACGCCGTTTATACAACCGACATCGACGGTCTTGACATTATACCGAGCCATATCGACCTTGTGGGCGCCGAAATAGAAATGCTCAACCTTGAGCACAGGGAGCAGGTGATAAAGAACCTGCTTGCGCCGATAAGGGATGATTATGACTTCATACTGATTGACTGCTCGCCGTCGCTCGGATTGATAACCGTTAATGCCCTTACGGCGGCCAATTCGGTAATTATACCGGTGCAGTGTGAGTATTTCGCCCTTGAAGGCATAAGCAAACTGCTCAACACCATAAAGATAATCAAGAGCAAGCTGAATCCGACGCTCGAGATAGAAGGCTTCCTGCTGACGATGTATGACAGCCGCCTTAAACTCGCCAATCAGATATATGACGAGGTGAAGCGCCATTTCCAGGAGCTTGTGTTCAAGACGGTGATACAGCGCAACGTGAAGCTTAGCGAATCGCCCAGCCACGGACTGCCCGTAATTCTTTACGACGCAGACTCTACCGGCAGCAAGAACCACTTGGCACTGGCTAAGGAGATAATAAATAAGAATTAAGGAGCGGACAAGTAACACGCTGACAAGCGGCAAGATGTATATAATGCTTGTTTGCTTGTCGCTATGAACTTGTCAACTAAAATATAAGATAATGGCAATAAAGAAAAGATACGGCAACGCTTTGGGACGCGGACTCGACGCGCTGATTTCTACGGAGGACGTGCGTCCGCAGGGAAGCTCTACTATTAACGAGATACCTGTAAGCCAAATCGAGGCCAACCCCAACCAGCCGCGTAGGGAGTTCGACCAGAACGCTCTGCTTGAGCTTGCCAACAGCATACGCGAGATTGGTATCATTCAGCCTATTACGCTGAGGCAGATAGCCGACGACCGTTACCAGATAATTGCGGGTGAACGCCGTTGGCGTGCGTCGCAGATGGCCGGACTGACGGCCGTTCCGGCTTATATCAGGACCATCAAGGACGAAAACGTCATGGAGATGGCCTTGGTTGAGAACATACAGCGTGAAGACCTTAACGCCATAGAGATAGCCTTGGCCTACGAGCACTTGCTCTCAAGCACGGGCATGACGCAGGAGAAAGTCGCCGAGCGCGTGGGCAAGAGCCGCACGGCCATTGCCAATTATTTGCGTCTGCTTAAGTTGCCGGCACAGGTGCAGATGGCATTGCAGAACAAGGAAATCGACATGGGCCACGCCAGGGCCTTGCTGGCTGTAGACAGCCCGTCGCTGCAGGTAAAGCTGTTCAAGGAGATCCAAAAGAACGGCTACTCAGTGCGCAAGGTGGAGGAGATGGTGCAGAAGTTGAAAAACGGCGAGGATGTAGTAAGCGGCAAAAAGAAGATTGCCGCCAAGCAGCAGATGCCCGAGGAATATTCGGTCATGAGGCAAAGGCTCACAGACTTCTTCAACTCTCCCGTACAGATGTCGGTGTCGGCCGGCGGCAAGGGTAAAATCAGTATTCCGTTCGCTAACGAGAAAGAGCTTGAGCGGATAATCGCCATGTTCGATAAACTGAAAGACCAACAATAAAGCAGGTTGTGGATACACGAAGCATACTTTCCTTATCCAATATGACGAAGATTGCGGTCGCATGCCTTATGTTGGTTCTCGTTGCGTTGCCATGCAGCGCTGATGCGCCTGACAGCCTGAAGACGGCAGCGGTTGCTGATTCCGTAGGTCGTAATGCCGGTGGCGACGAGTTTGCGGGCATTAGCGACTCTGTGGCTAAGATAGCCGTTGCGGTGGATTCGGCAAACATCGCAGTCGCTGGAAACGACTCGATGGTAAAGAAGATCAAGCCGAAGCGCGACTGGGCCACGTGGCGTCCTAATGCCAAGCGTGCCATGTGGCTGGCCATTGTAATTCCGGGCGCGGGGCAGATATATAACCGCAAGTATTGGAAGTTGCCGATAGTTTACGGCGGATTTTTGGGATGTTTGTATGCCATAAGCTGGAACAACCAGATGTACCACGACTATTCGCAGGCTTACATGGACATAATGGACAATGACCCTAACACGCAGAGCTACAACCAGTTCCTGCATTTGGGTAACACGATAACGCCTGAGAACACCGAGCGTTACCAGGATTTGTTCAAAAGACGCAAGGACTATTACCGCCGATATCGCGACTTGAGCGTTTTCATACTAATCGGCGTGTATGCCTTGTCGGTAATCGACGCTTACGTAGATGCTTCATTGTCAGAGTTTGACATATCAAAAGACCTAAGCCTGACGGTGCAGCCTGTCGTGATGAACAACCGTTCGTCGGTGAACCCGCTGAAGTCGTCGTCGTTAGGTGTGCAATGCTCGTTCACGTTCTGATGAGGCCGCATTATTAATGTATATACATGGAATAAAATATTTATGAAGAAAAAAGTTTTTATCGTTATTGCCACGTTTGCTTTCGGCTGTAACTGCGTGACGCAGGCGCAGACCGTGGAAGAGGAAATCACCGTGACCGATAATAACGGGAAAGAAGAGGTAATAGACGTGCCGGAGGCAATGAACTATGAAGTGGACAGCCTCCTGAACCTCTATTATTCAAAGACATATCTGCAGCCGGACAATGACTGCAACCTACGCGACGAAGACGTTTCATACCCGAAGGAAGTGTATATCGAAAGGTTGAGCCGTCTGCCCAACGTCATGGAAATGCCGTATAACGACATCGTACGCAAGTTTATTGACAGATACACCGGACGTCTGCGTCATTCGGTCAGCTACATGCTGGGCGCTTCAAATTTCTACACTCCAATATTCGAAGAGGCACTTGAGGCTTACGGATTGCCGTTGGAACTGAAATATCTGCCGGTAATCGAGTCGGCGCTTAATCCTAAGGCAACGTCGCATGCCGGAGCTGCCGGTCTTTGGCAGTTTATGGTTGCTACGGGCAAGCAGTACGGTCTTGAGGTGAATTCGTTGGTTGATGAGCGTCGCGACCCAATTAAGTCGTCGTATGCTGCGGCGCAATACCTTAAGGATTTATATAAGATATTTAATGACTGGAGCCTGGTAATAGCGGCGTATAATTGCGGCCCCGAAAATATCAACAAGGCCATCCATCGCGCCGGAGGTGAGGCAGATTATTGGAAGATTTATCCTTATCTGCCGCGTGAAACGAGAGGTTACGTGCCGGCGTTCATCGCTGCCAACTATGTGATGAACTATTACTGCGAGCATAATATCTGTCCTATGCGCACCACGCTGCCAGCCAAGACGGATACTATAATAGTTAGCAGGGACGTACATTTCAAGCAGATTGCCGATGTGTGCGGTATCGACATCGAGGAGCTGCGCACGCTTAACCCGCAATATCGTCGCGACATCGTTAACGGAAGCAACAAACCGTCAGTAGTGCGTATGCCGGCGACGGTCACGAATACGTTTATTGCCAACGAAGACTCAATTTATAATTATCAGACAGAAGCATTGTTCGCAAGGCGTTCGCTTGTCGAAGTTGACAGGACGTCAAGCTCAAGCTATACGCGCAAAAGCTCCACCAAGCGTAAGAGCTATTCAAAGAAAAGACGCTCTCGCCGTTCACGGGCGAGGAGGGTTACCATAAGGCAGGGCGACACCTTGTCGGAGATAGCAGAAAGGAACCACACAACGGTGAGCAAATTGCGCAGGCTTAACGGCATTAAGGGCAACAACATACGCGCAGGAAAGAAAATCAGGGTAAGGTGACGCCATGTAACCGTCACGCCCTTACACCTTATTATATTATAATATCAAAAGAACACGGTTATGGACGAGCAGAATAATAATATCGACGTCGTAAGAGAGGCGGCAGAGGAAAAATTGGTAGGCGACGCCTTCCAGCATTTGATTGATAGCTATTTAGCAACGCGCCACCGCAAGAAAGTAGACATTATAACAAAGGCTTTCAATTTCGCCAAGCAGGCGCACAAGGGCGTAAGACGCCTTTCGGGTGAGCCGTATATCATGCACCCCATAGCCGTGGCGCAGATAGCATGCTCGGAGATGGGACTCGGTTCGACGAGCATAAGCGCGGCCCTGCTTCACGATGTGGTTGAAGATACCGACTACACCGTTGAGGACATCGAGAACATTTTCGGGCATAAGATTGCCCAGATTGTAGACGGCCTGACAAAAATCTCAGGTGGAATCTTCGGTGAACAGGCTTCGGCGCAGGCCGAGAACTTCAAGAAGTTGCTGCTCACGATGAGCGAAGACATACGCGTCATCCTCATAAAGATTTGCGACCGCCTGCACAACATGCGCACGCTTGACAGCCAGCCGGCCAACAAGCAGTATAAGATTGCCGGCGAAACGCTGTATATCTACGCCCCGCTGGCAAACCGCCTCGGCCTGAACAAGATAAAGACAGAACTTGAGAACCTTAGTTTCAAGTTTGAACATCCTGAAGAATACAAGACCATTGAAGACCAGCTTGCCGACACGCAGGCCTCGCGCGACAGCCTTTTTGCCGACTTCACGGCCCCGATACGCGCGGCGCTCGACAAGATGGGATTTGAATACGAGATTAAGGCGCGCGTGAAGAGTCCTTATTCCATTTGGAATAAGATGCAGAACAAGCACGTCACTTTCGACCAGATTTACGACATCCTTGCCGTAAGGATTATCTTCAAGCCGAAGAAGCGTGAAGAGGAAGTAAACGAATGTTTCAACATATATGTGGCGATAAGCCAGATTTACAAGTCGCATCCCGACCGTCTGCGCGACTGGGTCAACCATCCAAAGGCCAATGGCTACCAGGCCCTGCACGTGACGCTGATGAGCCATCAGGGACGTTGGATCGAGGTACAGATACGTTCCGACCGTATGGACGAAATCGCCGAGCAGGGCTTTGCCGCCCATTGGAAATACAAGGACGGCGAAGACATAACCGAGGACGAGGGCGAACTGAACAACTGGCTGCGCACAATCAAGGAGATACTTGACGACCCGCAGCCCGACGCCATGGACTTCCTCGACGCCATAAAGCTGAACCTTTTCGCCTCAGAGATATTCGTGTTCACCCCGAAAGGCGAGATTAAGACCATGCCGGCCGGCTGTACGGCGCTCGACTTCGCCTTCCAGATACACACCTTCCTCGGCAGCCACTGCATCGGCGCTAAGGTTAACCACAAGCTCGTGCCGCTGAGCCACAAGCTGCAGAGCGGCGACCAGGTGGAAATTCTCACGTCAAACTCGCAGCACGTTCAGCCGTCGTGGATAAACTTCGTTTACACCGCCAAGGCAAAGGCCAAGATACAGGCCATCCTCAGGCGCGACGCCAAGGAGTTGCAGAAGAAGGGCGAAGAGGTGCTCAACGACTTCCTCAGCAAACATTCGCTCGAGGTCAGCTCGTCGATTATCGACAAGCTGTGCGACTTCCACGAGGTGCAAAAGCCCGACATGCTTTTCAAGGCCCTCGGCGACAAGACCATCATTCTCGGCGAGAAAGACCTCGACGAGATTTCTGGAAAGAAGAAAAAGCAGAACAACATCACCGGCAGCCTGCGCAAGTTCGTCCCGTTCATCGGCGGCAAGAAGAAAGACTCCGGCGAGAAGAAAACCAATTATTTCGTTGTAAAAGAAGGCTTCAACCGCAAGAAGCCGATATACATCACCGACGAGAACATCGGCCAGTTCATCTTCCCCAGCTGCTGCCACCCCATACCCGGCGACGACGCCCTCGGTTTCATTGACGGCAAGAACCGCATAGAGATACACAAGCGCTCGTGCCCCGTGGCCGCCAAGCTTAAGTCGGGCTACGGCAACCGCATACTCGACGCCAAGTGGGACATGCACCGCCAGCTGTTCTTCGACGCCACGATAGAACTTAAGGGTATTGACCGCATTGGAATACTCACCGACGTGTCGCAGGTGGTGTCTGAAGAGCTTAACGTCAACATACATAAAATCAACATCTCGTGCGAGGAAGGCATTTTCGACGGCACCATCGATCTTAGAATTCACGACCGTGACGACGTGAAGAACATCATAAGGAAGCTTAAGAACGTCGAAGGCCTGCAAGAGATAACGCAGATAGTTTAAGGAGAGAAGTAGTAAGGAGAAAAGAAGTAAGTAGTCAAAACTTCTTTTCTCCACACTCTTCCCTGTTCTCCCGTAACTCCCTGTTCTCCCGAATAATCAATTAAAAACAATCACTAAAATGAAAAAACTTATTTTTACAATGCTGGCCTTTGTGTGCGCTGTTGCCGCCAAGGCCGCCGGCCCTTATGACAACCCTGACACGCTATTCGTTTCGAGGGACGGCACGGGGCAGTTCCGCACAATCGGCGAAGCCGTCGAGGTATGCCGCGCATTCATGGAGTACCACAAGGTAATCTACGTCAAGAATGGAGTCTACAAAGAGAAAGTCATCATCCCCTCATGGCTTACCAACATCGAGATTTGCGGCGAGAGCGCCGATAAGACAATCATCACCTACGACGACCACGCCAACATACGCCTCGCCGAAACAGGCAAGCCCATGGGCACGTTCCGTACGTACACAGTCAAGGTGGAAGGCAGCGACATAACGTTCAAGAACATCACCATCGAGAACAATGCCGCCAAGCTCGGCCAGGCCGTTGCCCTGCACACCGAGGGCGACCGCCTCGTGTTCGTCAACTGCCGTCTGCTGGGCAACCAAGACACCGTTTATACAGGCGTCGGCGACACCCGTCTTTATTTCAAGGACTGCTACATCGAGGGCACAACCGATTTCATCTTCGGCCCGTCTACCGTGTGGTTTGAGCGCTGCACCATCCACAGCAAGCAGAATTCGTTCGTCACCGCGGCGTCAACACCGCAGGGCACGCCTTACGGTTACGTGTTCAGCCACTGCCGCCTGACTGCCGCCCCCGGCGTCGACGAGGTTTATCTCGGCCGCCCCTGGCGCCCTTATGCCTACACGCTGTTCATCAATTGCGAGCTTGGCGCCCACATACTTCCCGCAGGTTGGCACAACTGGAACAACGCCGACAACGAGCGCACCGCCCGTTATCTTGAGTACAACAACACCGGGGCCGGCGCTGACGCGTCACGACGCGCTCCTTGGAGCAAGCAGCTGACCAAGAAGGAGGCCGCCCTCGTCACCCCCGCAAACGTCTTCAAGACCGACACGAGTTGGATTCCTGCCGTTTGATTTTTACTCCGCTAACGGCGCTGTTACGGGCTTTTGCGCCCACAGGCTCGCAATGCCCGTAACGCATTGAAATAAAGCACATTGCAAAAGGCCGCATTTCACATCGTGAAATGCGGCCTTTTGCGTGGCCATAGGTAAGCTTTTATGTCTTAAAAGCTTACCTATGGCCATGTGTCATGATTTTTTATGATGAAAAACCTTCCCTTTTTATTTTGCTTTTCGCATATTATGCGCTATCTTTGCATAAGATAGCTGCGCTCGGGAATGTGCAAGCAAGCTTACGTTCCGCCCGCTGGCGCTATCTTTTGCATAAGGTACGATAAGGCGTAACGGAATAAATAAAAATCGGAGGGGTTATGGCACTGAACACGGAGAAGAACCTAAAGCTGTATTATTCTATAAAAGAAGTGGCCGAAATGCTCGGCGTATCAGAGAGCATGCTGAGGTTTTGGGAGAAGGAGATACCAATGCTGAAGCCCAAGACCACGGGCAACAACGTGCGCCAGTACACCGAGGCCGACATCGAGAACGTAAAAGTAGTGTACAACCTCGTGAAGGTGCGCGGCTTCAAGCTTGCCGCCGCGCGCAAGATGTTGCGCGAAAACAAGCGCGGTGTCGACGATAACGCCCGTATCATCGAAAGCCTCATCAAGGTGCGCGACGAGCTGAAACAGCTGAAACGGCAGCTCGATTATCTTGAGTAGCCGGAGGGTAGGGCGTATTGGTGCTGACGGCTTAATGCCGGATTACCGGTTACGGGGTATAATATAATAAGGTGTAAACCCCTTGCCCTCCTCTACTTACCAGTCCCACGGCGGTGGGGCGTCATCTCGTGCGTAGGCGGCGCATGTGAAAAATATATTAAGACGAATTTACATTTCACCTTGCAGGCGGTTTTACATACTTTGGCACAACTTACATATTGTAAGTGTTAAAATGCGGCTTGTTAATCAAAATTAACGCTTCGATACAAAAGTTTTTAAAACAAATTTGTACTTTTGCAGTCAACTTATGTTAAGTAGTGTAATAAAATCAGGCGCAATCGGCGCCGATGGACATCAGGGAATGGTGTGGCCGGCAGGATGTCGGCTGTGATGAGAACTACCTTAAAACGGCGAACAGACATACTTTGTTGTATCGTATATTGAGTAAAATCAACTTTTAATAACTAAAACAAACGTTTATGACCTACAAAATCAGAAAAGCCTTATTGGCTTCGTTCCTGTCTATGACGTGCTTCTTCGCCTACGCGCAGAAGACCGTCACCGGTACAGTGAAAGACGCTAACGGCGAACCGATGATTGGAGTCACCATCATGGCCGACGGCAAAGCCGGAGCCATCACCGACCTTGACGGTAACTTCAGCCTTCCTAACGCCACGGAGTCTACGCAGCTTAAGATTTCCTACATCGGCTACAAGGAGCAGACGGTCACCGTCGGCAACCAGTCGAAGTTGAACATCGTAATGCAAGAGGACAACGCCACTCTCGACGAGGTGGTTGTAGTCGGTTACGGTACGATGAAGAAGAGCGACCTTACAGGTTCTATCTCTTCTGTCAACACTGAGCAGCTCAACGCCAAGGGTGCTCCCTCAGTGCTCGAGAACCTGCAGGGTGCCGTTGCCGGTGTGAACATCACGCAGACAAGCGGACGTTCCGGTAATGGTTTCAATGTTGAGATTCGTGGTAAGTCTTCAACCAATCCTAATCTTAAGCCTCTTTATATCGTTGATGGTGTTACTGCCGACGATATCGACTGGCTCAACCCGCAGGACATCGAGCGTATCGACGTGCTCAAGGACGCTTCGTCTACAGCCATCTATGGTTCTCGCGCAACTGCCGGCGTTGTCATCGTTACCACCAAGAGCGGTACCACGGTTGACAAGAAGATGAGCAAGCCTACTATCTCTTACGATGGTTATTATGGTATTACTAATACTGCTCGTATGCCTGACTTCCAGAACGCAAACGAGTTCTATGACTATCGTTTCGCTAAGTTTACCGACTATGCAGCTACGCCGACAAACGGCCGTCCTGTTTATGCTATGAAGAACTTGGCACAGGCATTCCTTCTGAATACGGAAACTGGTGAGTATCGTATGAAAACCCTCAGGGACAACGGCCAGACTTACGATTGGCCCGGAATGGTTACAGGCAGCGGCCACCAACAGAACCATTACCTCTCAATAAGCGGTTCGACCGATCGCCTCAGTTACCACATGGGTATCGGTTATTCAAATGAGGATGGTATCTACGACGGCGATGAGCAGGATAAGTTCAACTTCAAAGGCTCTCTTGAGGGACAGATCAATAAGTATGTCAGCGCAGGTTTTAGCTTCAACCTTGCCCGCATAAATCATGATATAGCTACCGACCGTGGTGTACAGTACGCATATCGTGCCAACCCTTTTATGCAGCCTTATGATGCTGAAGGCAACCTCAACCAGAATCCTGGTAACTATCACGCAATGGGTTCGTCTTCGAGCTATCAGTTCTCTGACCAGATAAACCCGCTGCTCTATTGGGACAATGAGAAAGGCAATGACCAGACTTGGCGTGCTTTGGGTAATGTGTTCGTTGCCATCACTCCGATGAAAGGCCTTACCATCAAGTCTACCTTCTCGCCTAACTATACGTACACCCGCAGCGGTTATTGGCAGGGTACGCTTGAAGGTGTAGATAAGCAGTCTTCTTCAGTTGAGATGCAAAGGGCTTTCGACTGGACTTGGGACAACATGGTTACTTATGAGAACACCTTCGGTGAAGACCATCGTGTTAACTTCATGGGACTTTTCTCAATGATGCAGACCGAGTCAGAGTCGTCAGACCTTTATTATACAGGCACTCTTGACGGAACTTATTGGTGGAACCTCGGTAGCGGTACTATCAATGCAGAAGAGTCTTCTCCTTATGGTTACAGTGAGAGCAGCATGGTTTCTTATGCCCTCCGTGGTAACTATACGTTCAAGGATCGTTATATGATTACCGCCACCGTACGTTGGGACGGTTCGTCACGTTTCCGCAAGGACAAGCGTTGGGGTAGCTTCCCGTCAGTGGCTTTGGCTTGGCGCCTCTCTGAAGAGCCTTTCATGGCTAAGACACGCAAGTGGCTTTCTAACGCTAAGGTACGTCTGTCTTATGGTGTGACCGGTAATAACAGCGGTATCGGCAACTATGATACGCAGGTAACAGTATCAGGACCGGTGTTCTATCCGTTTGGCAGCGTTTATGCCCAAGGCTTCTATCCCAGTGGTATTGTTAATGCTGATTTGCAGTGGGAAAAATCTCACGAGTTCAACGTTGGTCTTGATTTTGGTTTCTTCAACGAGCGCATCCGCGGTTCTGTTGACTGGTACACCAAGACTTCAAAAGACCTTCTCTTCGATGTTCCTCTTCCCCTTGAGGCTGGTGGCATAGAAATGACAACGAACGTCGGCTCTGTTCGCAATACAGGTGTCGAGGTTGCCCTTACTACTGAAAACATTGTAACCAAGGATTGGCATTGGTCTACATCATTCACCTTCACCCACAATAAGAACGAAGTTCGTGAAATTAATGGCGTTGGTGGTAGTCTGACAACTGGTGATGAAGATGGTAACCTCTTTATCGGCCAGCCGTTCAATAATATTTACGGCTTTGAATGGAAAGGCTTGGTAACCGATGGTACTATGGTTGTGCCTGATCATGAGATTGCACGCCTTAAGGGCTTCACTCCCGGTGAAACAGTTAAGCAGACTGACTATTATTATGCCTGCTACGGCTTGGTTGAGGGTAATGCCATAATCGTTGACCGCAATGGTGACGGCACGTTCACTGACGAGGACAAGAGAATTTTCAATTGCGACCCGTCTTGGACCGGTAATATCTCTACTACGTTGACATACAAGAATTGGGACTTCTCTGCTTCAATCTATACAAAGCAGAACTATTATGTAAATTCAGCCTTCTTAGGCGAGTACTTGAATTTCAGCGACCGTGGCCGCGTTAAGCTCCACGTTGATCATTATATCCCCGCAGGTACATTGATTAGCTGTGACGGTGTAAACGCTGACGGTACATACATCAACCCTGTTTACCAGCAGTCAACCCATTACGGAAGCTATCCGTCATTGAGTTATGCCGGTGGTGCTAACGGTGGTGTTGGTTCATCACAGTGGCTTGGTGCTGCTAACAAGTATGTAGACGCTTCATACTGGAAAGTTAAGAACATCACTCTTGGTTACACTTTCCCCAAGAAGTGGACTGAGAAGTTCGGTTGCTCTTATCTCCGCCTCTATTGCACGGTAACCAACCCGTTCGTATGGACTGACTATAAGGGCTTCGACCCTGAATGGGCAGGCGCAGACCTCGACCAGGACGGACCGAGCACTGTTACATGGCAGTTTGGTGCTAACATCAAATTCTAATCATTATTTACGATTATTACAATGAAAAAGATTTTAAATATTGCCTTTGCTGCTTCGTTGGCTGTTGGAGGTGGAGCATTGAGTAGCTGTGCTGACTTCCTTGAAGCAGACAATAAGTCGAACATCGAAGCCAATGACTATTTCAGTGGTGATGGTATCGAGGGCTTGAGGGTTTATACATACTCTTTGCTTAAGCCAATCGTTACGGCCACGAATCTTTACGAGCGTGGTGTTGACTTGTATATTGGTTCTCACGGTAAGTCCGCAAACGACTTCGACCGTTATTCTACTCTTACCCCGCAGAACGGAGAAGTAACGGATCTTTATACTGATTGTTACGCCATGATAAATAGCGCCAACGCCATGATTTATTATAATGCTGGCGGTGACGGAAAGATTGACGCTGAGGCTAAATTCTTCCGTAACTACGCTTATTATATCTTGACGCAGCAGTTCGGTGCCGTTCCTTACAGCACAAGTTATATCCAATCGCCTGAGAGAAATTATCCGAGGGTCGAGCTGTCAGAGCTTTATCCTTTGATGATAGCTGAGCTTGAGGGCATAATGAACGATAGTAATCTGCCTGCTGAGGACAATGCCCATGAAGGTTATATAAGCCAGAGGGCGGTGAAGGCTCTTTTGGCAAAGGTTTGCCTTGCCGCAGGATGGGATCTCGGCACATCGCTAAAATCTAATGACGCTGACGGTGCTGCTTCAGGTGCCTACAATGTTAACGATCGCAGCTATTTTGAGAAGGCTCGCGATTACGCTTTGGAAGCAATCAACGGACAGCAGCTTACTATGTCGTTTGAAGACAAGTGGTCGCCCAACAATGAGGGTAATGCCGAGGAAATATTCACTGTAAATTATGAGCGTGACGGATTCACCGGCAATCTTAGTGAAGGTGGTCACGGCTTCCAGAATTTCTATGGTGAGTATTATGGTTCAAACGATACTGGTAACAAGTATTGTACGGCAGAGCGCGCTCCTTCGCATAAGGCCATATATTTGTGGCAGGAAGGCGACGATCGCTTTGATGGTACTTTCATGAATAGGATTTATAACTATGATGGAACATGGAGTACAACTGGTTATTACGCATATTACAATAGCGCAGAAAAGTTGGCTACTATGCCTTACAACTATCGTTATTTCCCCTATTACATGACTGAGGCTGACGTTGAGGCCGAGATTGCTGCTAATCCGGTGCATTACACCAAGGGCAATTATTTCAGCGACATCTACGCCTACATTCTTTCAGATCCTATCGTAGAGTATAAGTTTGCCGCCGATGGTACATACACTAAGTCGACTGAAACTTATTCAAGCGCTTTGACACGTGTAGGAACGTCTACTACGGTTAAGAAGTTTGACGATCCTAAAACAACTGTTGCTCAGACAAATACGTCGAATGGTTACCGCAACATTGTTGTGTTCCACTTGAGCGATATGTATCTTACTGCAGCAGAAGCATATCTCATGAATGATCAGAAAGCAGAGGCTTTGAAGTATGTAAACGCAGTACGTGCGCGTTCGCATGCAACAACGTTGAACTCATTCGCTGATTATAATCCTGAGTATTCAATTCCTGGAACCTTTGGTTCGTTGACAGAGCTTGACGTAATCCTTGACGAGAGGGCTCGTGAGCTTTATGCAGAGGGTACAAGATGGATGGACCTTCGCCGTACGCGTCAGCTTGTAAGGTACAATGTTGCCTTCAACAGCGAAGTTTCTTCAGTTGATGGTATGTGCAATGCAAGAGGTGAAGTTAAGTGGTATCGTCCGATTCCTTCTGAAGAGTTGAGCAACAACGATGCTATGACTTCTGACAGCCAGAACCCGGGCTATTAATGATTTGCTAACAAATATAAAGATTAAGGAAATGAAAAAGATATTATATTCTTTATTTGTCGCTCTTACGCTCGGATTTACTTTCGTTGCTTGCGACGATGACGATGAGGGACGTAACTATGCCAATACTCCCGAAATCGACGCTGCCGGTGTTTATACAGGCACGATGACCCGCTATTGCGTTGATGATGACGTAACTGAAACAACTACTGGAACTTTGACAATTGCTCCTACGGATTCAGCTTATTGTGCTGACTTTGCATGGACATGTACTGGTGACTTTGATGTAGAAGAGGCTTCTGTTGCAAATATTTCACATGCAGATGACGGTTTCGTCTTCGAGAACAGCAGTACAGGCAATGGTTTAGGCGTAGCTTTCGGTGGTAGGATTGATGGAAGTGGCAATGTTACATTGCAATATACAATCCAAGAAGGACGTCGTCCTGTTAAGACGTATAACTACACCTTTACTGGTACGCGTCAGTAATAAATCTTTAGTCAGTGCTACCTGCTAATTGCAGGTGGCACTGATATAATAGATAGTTCTTTCAGACTATATAATTTATTTATTAACTTAAAACAAACGATTATGAAAAAGATGTTACTTAGCGCAGCTCTTTTAATGGCTGCTTTTAGTGCCAACGCTCAGATTGAGATTGGCTATCTTGATCCTGCAACTGCAGGTATTACAGAGGATGGTGTTGAGATTGCAGCTGGAACAACACTTGCTACTACCGAGCACGTTACAGTTACTAACCTTTATGCCGCCGGTGCATATAAGGCAACAGGTCTTAAGGGAGATAACATGTCTGTAAACGGAACTCCTCTGGAAACTTCAGGAATGGGTGTACAGGGTAGTGTTAACGGTCCTGGTACGGCTGCTTCTGCAGGTGAATACCCCGCATCAGGTACGGTTTATCGTTTTGTTCCTAATGCTGACGGTTATCTTTATGTTTTCCATGCTGGTTCAGGCAACAAGAACTATGTTGTATTCGAGGAAATGTCCAGAATAGGTTATACCTATGTAATGGAGAACACCGGTGGTGATGACTACAATGCAGGCTTGTGTCCTGATAAGTTCAGCTATGACCTTACAACCGTTGACGGCGCTTGCACATACGATGCAGAGTTTGACCAGTATTTCGTAAATGAAGGTTTCGCTATTCTTCAGGCAGGACAGGTTGCTGAAGGCAACGACGCAGCTTATACTTACAACCACACTTCTGGTAATAGCGTAATCAAGTTCAAGGTTTTTGCTAATTGTCGTTATGACGTATTGGCAACAGGTTCTAAGATGACTCTCGCTGCTTTCGCATTCGATACGACTGGCGACGCAACCGTTACAACAGAGAACTACACTCTTCTTGAGAACGGACAGATTCCTGGTGTCGGCACAGGTATCACTGAGGTTGTTGCTGACGAGGCTGCTGACGCAGACGCTCCCGCTTACAACATCGCTGGCCAGCGCGTTAACAAGGACGCTAAGGGTATCGTTATCATCAACGGCAAGAAGTATCTTAACAAGTAATCTTACCGTTCTTAACGGACGAAATGAAGCAGCATGGGCGAAAGCCTGTGCTGCTTTTTTATTTTGCTATACCCGATAAGGTATAAAATTAATTGTTTGTTGTGATTTTATACCTTAAAGGGTATAATCAATTTGTTTATTTGTTATATTTGTACCCGAAAGGGTATAAATGTATATTCATTGGTATGAATGATAAAGGCGATATGCTGATAGCAGACTTTGTGAGGGAGATGCGTAAGAAGTTTAACCTTACTCAAGTTGACTTAGCCGATAAGTCAGGCGTTGGGTTGCGCTTCGTGCGCGAGCTTGAGCAAGGCAAGCAGACGTTGCGGCTTGACAAGGTGAACCAGGTGCTCAAGCTGTTCGGCCGTCAGGTAGGTGCGGTTGAATTGTCGCAAACGTCTTCGCATGCTGCTTCGGAGATTTAGTCGTAGGCGGCACGTTGATTATTGATAGGGTGCTTTACTCCTGCTAAATTTATTTGAAAATTAACGACCATGAAAAGTGCTTTTGTGTATCTGTATGACCGCCTCGCCGGGCGGTTGACTGAAGACGAAACGGGTTTTACGTTCGCATATGACGCCGACTTCCTTGCTTCGGACGGGGCGGAGGCCGTAAGCCTCACGTTGCCTTTGCGTGCCGAGGCTTACCATGACACGGTGTTGTTCCCCTTTTTCGACGGTCTTATACCTGAAGGCTGGCTTCTCGGCATTGCCGAGAAGAGCTGGAAGATAAACCAGCGCGACCGCATGTCGCTGCTGTTGGCATGCTGTAAGGATTGCATCGGAGCCGTAAGCGTGATTCCTGACGGTGCTGAGGACGAACAATATTAACATGAGTTCGATATACGCAAACAGCCAAAGTAGGGACATAATTTTGAAGATTGCACCATTAAGACGCAATCGTGTCCTTAGCCGCGAAGAGGCGTATTCAGTTGATTTTGTACATAAAAACGTTCTTTACAGAACGTGCGAACATAATAAATTATGTCCCTACAGTGGCTGTTTAAAATGTTTACAAGTAAATGAGTCTTATGCCGAACTCACGTAAGGTTAACATCCATAAGTAGTATTCATATAATTCTTTTAGGATATGGGCAAATGTCTTTTCTGTTATAAGGATTTGGGTGAAGGCCAAAAAGACTTTCATCCGGCGTGCGCGCGCAAGTTCTTCGGAACCAAAAACGCCCCGTCGTTGCCGTATGTCCGCGCCCAACTCGGCGACTTGGCGCGCCAGGTGGTTCGCAGCCAGACGACGCTAACGGGAGTGCAAGCCAAGTTGTCGCTCGACATTGACCGTGGCGGGCGCAACGAGCCCGACCGCTTCACCATCGTAGGGCTTTGGGGGCGCTTCATCCTCAAGCCGCAGACCAACTCTTACCGTGCACTGCCCGAGCTTGAAGACCTCACCATGCACATGGCCGAGGCGGCTAAGATTGCCACCGTGCCTCACAGTCTGATACGCTTCAGCGACGGCGAGCTGTGTTACATCACGCGACGTGTCGACCGCCTTGCCGACGGCGCCAAGGTGCCGATGGAAGACATGTGCCAGCTTACCGAGAGGCTGACCGAATATAAGTATAAGGGTTCTTACGAGCAGATTGCCAAGGCCATACGCCGGTATTCGTCGGCGCCTCAGCTCGACGTCGTGAACTTCTGGGAGGTGGTGGTGTTCTCGTGGATAACGGGCAACGCCGACATGCACCTTAAGAACTTCTCTCTTTACAACCCCATGCACGGCGGCTACACGCTCACGCCGGCTTACGACATGCTCTCAACGGCGCTCGTTATGCCCGAGGACAACGAGGAGCTGGCCTTGACGCTCAACGGTAAGAAGCGCAAGCTGCGCAAGGTTGACTTCATAAGGTCCATAACGCAGTCTGGTGTCGACGAGAAGGTCATCGACAACATGTCACGCCGTTTCAGCCGAGTCTTGCCCAAATGGTTCGACCTTATCGACCGCTCCTTCCTGCCCGAGGATATGCGCCGGGCTTATAAGAACCTCATACTGCGGCGCATGATAATGTTGAAGTGAGCCGCTGGCAGGTCTTTTACCAGCGAAAGGCGCCCCGCAACACGGCGAAACTCGGCAAAACAAACAACAAGTTAAGGCGTCTAACTATGTTTATGTGACGTTCGGCGGCGATTTCAACGTGTTCATCCGCAGTTGAGGTGTATCTGATTGAGGCTTATCCGCTATTTTTTCTATGGCATTATAAATAATGAAAACGCCCTCTCGTAGGGACATAATTTATTATGTCCGCACGTTCTGGAAAGAACGTTTTTGTGTAAAAATCAACTAAATACGCCTTTTCGCGGCTAAGGACACGATTGCGTCTTAATGGTGCAATCTTCAAAATTATGTCCCTACCGTGGTTGTTTAAAATGTTTGCAAGTAAATAAGTCTTATACCGAATTGACGTAAAAATAAGCAAATTCAGACGCAAATATTTTGCAGTTAGGCATATAATTTCGATATTTGCGTTACGAACTTTACGTAACGCAAATATCGAAACAATATGGCAAACATCAAAGACCGGGCGTCGGCCAACCCATTCCTTACATATGGATATGCAGGGCCGGAATATTTTTGCGACCGCAAGCAGGAAACAGCCGACCTGCTCTCGGCACTGCGCAACGGGCGCAACGTGACGCTGACCGCGCCGAGGCGCATGGGCAAGACGGGGCTGATAAAAAACGCTTTCCACCGTATCGGGCTTGAGGATGACGGCGTAGCGTGCATATACCTTGACATTTTCCCCACACGCAACCTGCATGACTTCATCCAGATGTTCGGCAAGGCCGTCATAGAAGGACTGCAAACAACGGGCGAGATGGTACTCTCGAAAATCACGCAGTTGCTCACACACTGCCGCCCTACGCTCTCGGTAGACCCCATGACAGGCACGCCGAGCCTTTCACTGAACGTTGTGCCTACATACGAGGAGCAGACGCTTGACGAGATTTTCGCCTATATCGCCTCGTCGGGGCGCAGGTGCTACATCTCAATAGACGAGTTCCAGCAAATCACGCAGTATTCCGAACAGCAGACGGAGGCGTTGCTGCGCTCGCACATACAGTTTGCCAAGAACGCAAGCTTCATCTTTTCAGGCAGCAGGCGGCATCTTATGAGCGAGATGTTCCTCTCGGCAAAACGTCCGTTTTACCAAAGCACGCAGCTCATGGAGCTACGTCCGATAGACAGGGATGTTTATTACAACTTTGCGGAAAGTTTTTTCGCCCGGCGCGGAGGGCACATCGACAAAGACGCTTTTGACGCGATATACCTAAAATTCTACGGGCAGACTTGGTACATACAGGCTGTGCTGAACCGCCTGTACGAGAGATTCCATGACGTTGACACGGTGGAAATAGTCGACGGAACGATAGCCATGCTCGTAGAAGAGAACACCCCGGCTTACCAGACTTTGGCCTCGCTGCTGCCCGACAAACAGCTGGAACTGATGAAGGCCATAGCCGCAGACGACATAGTGGCCGCTCCTACCAACGGCGACTTCATACGCCGCCACAACCTGAAGGCTGCGAGCAGCGTCAGCAGTGCGCTGAAGGCGTTGGCCGACAAGGAGCTTATCTACAAGACGGAGCGCGGCTACATGGTTTACGACAGGCTGATGTCGCTGTGGCTAAGGGGGCTTTAAGCCTATTGATGTGTCGGTGATTATTATGGCCGGACACGCGGAATAAAGCGAATTGCAGCGCATATCGGCAATGCACGCATATTCGCTTTCAAGGATGCTTGTATCCAGTCGTTTTCCAAAAGGCGGCCTTTTGCGATGCGAAAGGCCGCCTTTTAGCGTGTAAGAGATGGTCTTTTAAAGTGCAAAAGGCCGCCTTTTGCAACGCCGCTGGCGGACATTTGGAATGTGTTGGTAAAACGCTGATTATCAATCTGTTACAAAACGCACCAAGAACAATCCCGACAATGTACTTACCAGCTCACGAAAAAACATCCCGAAACAGGCTATATCCGGCATAACACAGTCAGACATAAACCTTCATCGGACAAAAAATACAGCAAGGCTTGACACTTTTCCTGACATTGAGCATTGCGGTACAGCAATTTATTTGTATATTTGCAGACTGACGGGAGCAGTCCCGTCAACGACATATTGACAAAAAGAAGAAGCGTTATGCTTATCTTGTGAATTGGAAACCTAGGAAATTTCGCAATTACGCACAAGGAAAGCATGGTGGTTCTCACGCTTAGCGTGAGCTGCTATACTATATCCGTGCGTAAGGTTTTCCTAGGACCTCCAATTCAGGACTTAGCATCGCAGCCTGCGCTTTTTTCATGTTTAATCTTAAATCAGGCTTTAGGAGGCTGGAAGCCAAGGGAGAGCAGCACTATGGCAACACCACATTTATGGAAAGTTACGTGCAGGAGAAATGCACAAAAAGCGCCCGCAGGGCTAACCTTTGAAATCATTAAGAGCGGCACCAGCGCGCCACCCTCGGCAAAGGAAATCAGCGCAGCCCTCAAGCAGAAGTATGGAATAGACGTTTCTGAGACATATTGCGGTCGGGGATATTTCACGGCCGAGGAAGTGAAATGAGAACAAACAACCAACGATGAAAACAAACATATTTTACATTTTTCTAATGCTCATCGCCGCGCCGTTGTTCATCTCGTGCAGCAGCGATGACGACGAAGGTGGCGACGACAGCGGCATAGCCACGCGGTTTACGCCCTCGCAGGAGTCGACAAAGTATTTCGCCAACGGTATCGACTTCGGTGCCAACAGCTCGGAGCAGGCCGTAACGTTCACAACCAACAAGCGGTGGACGGCCTCGTCAACCGAAAGCTGGTGTACGATAACGCCTGGCAACGGCTCGGCGGACGACGGAACAATGACCATAAAAGTATCCGAAAACAAGTCATACGAGAGCCGCGAGGCCGTAGTCACGCTGAAGACGGGCGAACTGAACAACTACATCACCGTGAGGCAAGGCGGCGCAGGTACGGCAAAAATCCACCTCGATGCCCCCGGAACATTAGAGCAACAGCTCGGCAAAGACTACGAGAACATAAAAGAACTGATACTTACGGGCGAGCTGAACGGCACCGACTTCAAGTTCTTGCGTGAGCACATGATAAACCTTGAAGGCCTGGACTTGAGCGAAGCGCGCATCGTTTCTGGCGGTGACAGCTATTATTTTTATGGCTACGAAGAGCTTTACACGGAGACGGACAAGGTTACTGATTGGCTGCTATCTGGCTTTATGAAAGCCAAAAGCATTAAACTCCCGACGTCAATAACGGCTATCGGTACAAATGCACTTGGTAGTTGCCAGGAATTAACATCAATAGACATTCCGCAAGGAGTAACGTCTATCGGTGATATGGCGTTTTTAGGTTGTTACAAATTAAGCTCGGTAAACATACCTGAAACCGTTACACAGATAGGGCAATTTGCATTTTCGAGCTGCATACACCTTACAAAAATCGAGCTGCCAGAAAATGTAACTAAACTTTCTAATTGGTTGTTTTCTGACTGTTCAGACCTAAAAGACATCACATATTCTTCTAAATTGGATTCCATTGGATTGTGTGCTTTTAATAATTGCGCCAGCCTTGAAAAAATAGTGATACCAAAAACAGTAAAAGATGTAACATATAATTCATGGTCTGGCTGTACAAATCTGAAAACATTGGAATACCATTCAGAAAAAATATGGTTCACTTATAATACAGGTTGTCCTAACATTTCCAATATAATAATAGGCGAAGAAGTGCAAGAAATAGAATCATTTGCGTTCCGAGGTTATGAAGCCTTACAGACATTAACTATCCCGGCAAACGTCAAGAAACTTGAAAGTCAGATTTTTTATGGCTGCAATATGAGGACGCTTTACATGGAAGCAGCGACACCTCCGGAGACTGACGGCTGCCTGAGTATTGACGACATGGATTATTCTACTCATACAAACGCAATGAGCAAGTGCACGCTTTACGTGCCAAGAGGCGCCAAGGCTGCATACGAGGCGGTGGGCTGTCCGTGGACGGACTTTAAGGAAATAGTGGAATATTAACTTAATGACAAGAGCTATGAAATACGAAAATGTAAGAATGACGGGCGATAACGACAAGGTGCGTTACGTCCTAAGGAAAGACGGCGACAGGCCGCTGATAGTTGTAGGGCTTAACCCCAGCACGGCGAACGAGGCCAAGGCGGACGCCACTATGACGCGCGTTATGGGAATAGCGGAGCGCAACGGTTTCGATAGTTTCATCATGTTGAACCTTTATCCGCAACGCACCACTGACCCGGCAGGGCTTGACCGCGAGCTGAACGACAGTCTGCACCAGGAGAACCTGCGGCAAATCAAGGAGGCGCTGAAGGACGTCAGCGAGCCTACCGTGCTGCTGGCGTTCGGCAACAACATAGGCCTGCGCCCATACCTGAAGACTTGCCTGCGCGACATCGTGGCCGCGATAAGCGACAAATGTTCGCGTTACGTGCAGGCTGGCACGCCGACTAAATGGGGCAACCCACGCCATCCGCTATACGCCGGATACCCTGAGCTGACAGATTTCGACATCGACGGTTATCTGAACAAATAAGCAATAACGACAGACAGCAGGTCTGCAAAGCAACGACATAATACAATCAAACAAGACAGATATGAAAACATTGAAGTTTTTGGCAACAGGACTGGCCTGCATGGCACTGCTGGCAGGCTTTTCGTCATGCAGCGACGATGACGAAAGCGCAGGCGATACGGTAGACACTGAAGCCGTGTTCACCAACGGATGGCCGAAGAGCGCCCCGGGCATTTACTCTATTACGCGCAACGCCGAGGGACTTGTCACGGCCATGGAGCTTGACTACGGCGACGTGACCTTTGACTACCACAACATCAAGACGCGCTCTGACGGCGACGCGTATGTGCTCATGACCATAACGTATTCGGAAGAAAGCTATGCCGAACTGAAGATGAAACTTGGCGGCAACGGCTTCGTTTCAAACTGCGACATGACGTATTACGACTATGGAGAGACTGACCATAAATCGTGGAAACTCAGCTACAATTCCGCCGGACAGCTCAACAGAGTAAGGTATTCGTCGTCTGACGAAAATGAGGAGACACGCATAACATACTCAGGCGGCGACATAACCAACGTCACAGAGAAGGACAACATCGACGGCGACGAATACAGCTACGACATTCTTTACACCGACGACGAGGTGACCACGCCCATAGAGAACAAGGGCAACGTCATGCTTTTTGACGAGACCCTGTACATAGACCTCGACCAACTGGGCTACGCCTATTACGCCGGACTGCTCGGAAAGGCCACGCGCCACCTGCCCGTGGGCTATTATGACCCGGAATATGACGACGGCTACAGCTATTCATGGGGCATCGACGAGAACGGTTTTCCGATATGGATTGACTACGGTGACGGCAGTGAATACTTCGAGTGGTAAATCAGGCAAAAACCTTCCGTTTTCCAAAAGGTGGCCTTTCGCACGGCGAAAGGCCACCTTTTGGCGTGTAAAAGACCATGTTTTGAAGCGCAAAAGACGGCCTTTTGCAAAGCCGCAGGGCGGACACAGGGCAATGCGCTGACTGTCAACGGATTATGAAATTGCCACGCATAAAGGCAAATAATTTGGCGTTTTGTAGGATTTTTTATAATTTTGCCGTCCGAAAGCAAACAAGACATAATATGATGACAGCTAACGAAATCCGTGAATCTTTCAAGCGTTTTTTCGAAGAGAAAGGACACAAGATAGTACCGTCCGCCCCCATGGTGGTGAAGGACGACCCCACGCTGATGTTCACCAACGCGGGCATGAACCAGTGGAAGGATATTATATTAGGCACGCGCGACCCCGAGCCGCGCCGCCGTGCCGACTCGCAGAAGTGCCTGCGCGTGAGCGGCAAGCACAACGACCTTGAGGAGGTGGGCCACGACACTTACCACCACACGATGTTCGAGATGCTCGGCAACTGGAGCTTCGGCGACTATTTTAAGGAAGGCGCCATCGATTACGCCTGGGAGTATCTTGTAGACGTGCTCCACCTCGACCCGAAAGACCTGTACGTGACAGTGTTCGAGGGCTCGCCCGAAGAGGGGCTCGAGCGCGACGACGAGGCCGCACGCTACTGGGCAAAGCACGTGCCGGCAGACCATATAATCAACGGCAGCAAGCACGACAACTTCTGGGAGATGGGCGACACGGGCCCTTGCGGACCGTGCTCGGAAATACACCTCGACTCGCGCACGCCCGAAGAGAAGGCCAAGGTGCCGGGACGCGAACTGGTGAACAAGGACGACCCGCAGGTGATTGAAATCTGGAACCTCGTCTTCATGCAGTATAACCGCAAGGCTGACGGCTCGCTCGAGAAGCTGTCGATGAACGTCATCGACACGGGCATGGGCTTCGAGCGCCTTGTACGCGCCCTGCAGGGCAAGCACTCAAACTACGACACCGACATCTTCCAGCCGATAATACGTGAGATAGCGCGCCTCTCGGACCATGAGTACGGCAAGGACGAGCGCACCGACGTCGCCATGCGCGTCGTTGCCGACCATCTGCGCGCCGTAGCCTTCTCGATAGCCGACGGCCAGTTGCCGAGCAACGCCAAGGCCGGCTACGTCATCCGCCGCATACTGCGCCGCGCCGTGCGCTACGCCTACACCTTCCTCGGACAGAAAGAGGCGTTCCTCTTCCGCCTTGTGCCGACGCTTGTCAGCGAGATGGGCGAGGCCTATCCCGAGCTTGCCGCCCAGCGCGAGCTTATCATGCGCGTGATAAAGGAGGAGGAAGACTCGTTCCTGCGCACGTTGTCTAACGGCATAAGCATGCTTGCCGACGCCATGGACGAGGTGAAGCGCGAGGGCAAGACCTGTCTTGACGGCGCCAAGGCGTTCCGCCTGTTCGACACTTACGGCTTCCCGCTCGACCTTACCGAGCTTATCTGCCGCGAGAACGGCCTGACCGTTGACGAGAAGCAGTTTGACGAGGAGATGCAGAAGCAGAAGGCCCGCGCACGCAACGCCGCCGCCGTGGAGAACAGCGACTGGGTAGAGTTGCGCCAGGGCGAACAGCAGTTCGTGGGCTATGATTATACCGAATACGAATGTCATATACTGCGCTACCGCAAGGTGACGCAGAAGAAGAACACCTTCTACGAGCTTGTGCTCGACAATACGCCGTTCTACGGCGAGATGGGCGGCCAGGTGGGCGACTGCGGCGTGCTCGTAAGCGAGAACGAAACCGTTAACGTAATCGACACCAAGCGCGAGAACAACCAGTCGATACACATCGTCAAGGAACTGCCCAAGAACCCCGAGGCCGACTTCATGGCCTGCGTAGACACCGACAAGCGCGAGGCCAGCGCAGCCAACCATACGGCCACACACCTGCTGGACTACGCCCTGAAGCAGGTTCTCGGCGACCACGTAGAGCAGAAAGGCTCGTACGTATCGCCTGACACGCTGCGCTTCGACTTCTCACACTTCCAGAAGGTTACCGACGAGGAGCTGCGCCGCGTAGAGCAGATTGTCAACGACATGATACGCCAGGACATCCCGCTCGACGAACATCGTGACACTCCGCTCGAAGAAGCCAAGAAGATGGGCGCCATCGCCCTCTTCGGCGAGAAGTACGGCGACAAGGTGCGCGTGGTGCGCTTCGGCCCGAGTTGCGAGTTCTGCGGCGGTATCCACGCCAAGTCGACCGGCCGCATAGGCATGATTAAGATAATATCAGAGAGCAGCGTTGCCGCCGGCATACGCCGCATCGAGGCCAAGACGGGCCGCGAGTGCGAGCAGCTGCTTTACCATCTTGAGGACACCGTGCGTGCCATTTCGGCCATCTTCAACAACGCGCAGGACCTGAAGGGCGTCATCGAGAAATACATCGAGGAGCACGACGCCATGAAGAAGCGCATCGAGCAGTATCAGGCGGAGGCCGTTGAGCGCACTAAGGACAAGCTGATTTCGCAGGCGCGCATGGTAAACGGCACCACCGTCGTATCGGCCGTGATACCCATGAGGCAAGACATGGCCAAGGACCTTGTCTTCAAGATCCGCGCCGCCGTGCCCGACCATCTGCTCTGCGTCATCGGCAGCGTGCATGAAGGCCGTCCTACGCTGAGCGTCATGGCGAGCGACGACATGGTGGCCGAGCATGGTTTCAACGCCGGCAAGACGGTGCGCGAGGCAGCCAAGCTTATTCAGGGTGGCGGTGGCGGACAGCCGCATTTCGCCACGGCCGGAGGCAAGAACGCCGACGGGCTTTCAGCCGCCGTTGACAAGGTAATCGAGCTGGCGCAACTCTAACCCGAGTCGCCGTTTAAGCATAAATCCGCAACCGCAGTGCGCATTTGTCGCGCTGCGGTTGCGGATTTTTATTTGAGTTTTTCAGTTACAGTCTAATGTTTTTATGAAATAATTACTATTTTGTGAGTGCTTACGGCAAGGTGATAATTCTAATGCGTATGGGAAATTTCTATGATAAGGAGATTGGCCGCCATCTGAGATACGTAGGCAATCATGACGAAGCTTTTCTCGTAGAGCTTAAGTCGGGCAAGAAGTATGTGCTTAGCTGCGAGAACAGCGGGCGTGTTATAGAGCTTGTTCGGGATAAGTTGCGCGCGTATTAAAATAACGTCGTGAGTTCAGTATAAGAAAACAAAGTGCGGACATAATAAATTATGTCCCTACGGTTGTTTAAAATGTTTGCAAGTAAATAAGTTTTATGCCGAACTAACGTTACGTAGCGTAAACCAATGCTTTGCGCCTGGCTTCAGCGGCGTTTGCCGTAAGGCAGGCTGTCGGCCTCAAGTTTGCGCATGGAGGCTACGGCACGTGCGTATGCTTCGGCCGTAACGATTCGCCCCTTTGGCGTGCGCACTGTGGGGAAGTCGGCAAAATATTCGTCAGACGACACGTACCATGAGTGCGAGCTGACGTCGGTAGAGCTGCTTACGGCCCTGTCGATGGCGGCGGCATAGGCGGGACTTACCACTGACAGCAGGCAGCGGCCGTCGCCCATCGTGGCTGCAAGTACAATCCTTTTGCGCCGGCGGCGCACTGACGGCGCCGTGGGTTGGCCGGCCATCCTGGCCGTAACGCTGACGTTCCATCCGTCGGCATTTATGCTTGCCATAATCTTGCGGAATATCTTGCCGTGTGGCGATGTGTCTTTTAAGCCTTGCGAAACAATGTGGAGATGAATCATCTCGTGCAGCAGCACGTTCTTGAAGGCCGTTTCGTCTACGTCGTAATAGTTGCTGATGCGCAGCGTGTAGCCGCACGGACGCCTGCCGAACAGGCGACGCCTGTATTGCCACGACAGCGAGCCGAGCCTCGTGCGCGACATGCCCACAGCCAGAGTCGGCACGGGCAGGCAGCCGCCGAAGTACTTGTCGTTGAAAAAGGTGAACCAGCTGTTAAGCAGGCTTACGTCTACACGCATGGGGAAATATGTTTGCCGGTAGGTTCAAAAATAGCTGACGGCCTGCCCGGCGGAGTGTTGTGCGTGCGCCGTGGTTGAGGCCGTCAGCCGTATGGGGTTGTGTTAGTTCATGAAGTCGTTCTTGTCGGATATGGCTTGCATTATCTGCGCCTCTATCTCGTCGCACAGCTCGGGGTTGTCCTTAAGCAGTGTCTTCGTGGCGTCGCGGCCTTGGGCGAGCTTGCTGCCCTGGTAAGAGAACCATGAGCCGCTCTTCTGTATTATGCCGTACTCCACGCCGAGGTCAACCAGTTCGCCAACCTTCGATATGCCTTCGCCGAAGGTTATCTCGAACTCAGCCTTGCGGAAGGGCGGCGCCACCTTGTTCTTTACCACCTTCACGCGCACCTGGTTGCCTATAACCTGGTCGCCGTCCTTAATGCTCGTCACGCGGCGTATGTCGAGGCGCACGCTGGCGTAGAACTTCAGCGCGTTGCCGCCGGTGGTGGTTTCGGGATTGCCGAACATCACGCCGATCTTCTCGCGCAGCTGGTTGATGAAGATGCAGGTGGTGTTGGTCTTGCTTATCGTCGACGTAAGCTTGCGCAGGGCCTGGCTCATAAGGCGCGCCTGCAGGCCGACCTTGTTGTCGCCCATGTCGCCCTCGATTTCGGCTTTCGGCGTGAGCGCCGCCACCGAGTCAACCACGAGGATGTCTATGGCCGACGAGCGTATCAGCTGGTCGGCTATCTCGAGTGCCTGCTCGCCGTTGTCGGGCTGTGAGATGAGCAGGTTCTCTACGTCTACGCCGAGCTTTGCGGCGTAGAAGCGGTCGAAGGCGTGCTCGGCGTCGATGAAGGCCGCTATGCCGCCTGCCTTCTGCGCCTCGGCTATGGCGTGTATGGCCAGTGTCGTCTTGCCGCTGCTCTCCGGGCCGTATATCTCGATTATCCTGCCGCGCGGGTATCCGCCTACGCCGAGCGCGGCGTTGAGGCCAATACTGCCAGTGGGTATCACTTCAACGGCCTCGATGTTCTCGTCGCCGAGTTTCATTATCGACCCCTTGCCGAAGTCTTTCTCTATCTTTGCCATTGCGGCCTGCAGGGCTTTCAGTTTGCCCTCCTGCAAGCTTGCGTCGGCCGCTCCGTCTTTTTCCTTTGCCATAATCGTATTTGGTTTGTTGTTTATTTTACTTTATAGTTTAGCGCTTTCGTCGTCTTGTACATGCTTCCGCCCTTGTGCCTTGCGAACGGCATTACGCCGGCCAACAGGGCTTTTATGTATCCCGTTCGGCGGCAGTAGGCCTCGAACTTTTCGTTGCGGTAGTCGAAGTCGTCGTGCCACAGGCAGCCCGGCTTGGCGTAGACGTAGGTAAGGTTCTGCACGTTTTCGTCAGACGTGTCGTCGGCCGTCTTGCCGTCGGTCAGTGCGTCAAGGTTCTCCTTCGTCGGGAATATCAGCAACGTGCCGTTGGCCTTGCGGTAGCCGTCAAGCACGGCGTAAACGCGGTCGTAGCAACTGCGCACTTTGTCGAGGCTGAAGTTCTTGTAGGCCGAGTCGCCAAGGTTTTGTATCGGGCGCACCTGCAAGACGTCAATCTTCAGTCCTTCAAACACTTGCGGCAGCATTGCCAGCTCTTCAACGTTGTCCTCGTTGACGGTGTAGTTCACTCTCAGTCGGAAACCCGGGTGTGCGGCCTTTACAGCCTTGAGATCGTCAAGCAGTCTTAAGAACACTTCGAAGCGTGCGTGCTTCATGAGGTATTCGTAATTGCTTTTGGTGAAGCCGTGCACCGACAAGGTTATTTCGTTCAGTCCCGCGTCGGCCAAGGCTTCAATCCTGCGGCGGTCGAGCAGGTTGCCGTTGGTGGTCATTGATATGTACGGCACGCCATATTGTTTGCCTATCCTTACGAGCTGCTCGAGGTCTTTATACATCGTCGGCTCGGCCCCGCAGCCTATCTGCAGCTTCAGCACGCGGTGGAAAATGGCGTCGGCCATGTGATGGTAGTCGTCAAGTGCCAGCTGCGTGCGGTCGGGGTGGCGGTAAGCTTCGCTGCTGAAGTAGCACATCATGCACTTCAGGTTGCACGTAAGTGCCGGGTCGAGGTAAAGTCCGACGTAGCGTTTCCTCAGCAGGTAGAACGCCAATACGCCGGCGTTTCTCAGCCACGGGCTGCGTATCTTCGAGAAGGTTTTAAGCAGAGAGTAAAAGTCGTTTGTCATAATAGTCTATTGCCAGCAGTTGAAGGAGCCTTTAATCAGGCGTAAATGCATTGCCGGGTGTGCAGCCGCAGGGCTGACCGGGCAATGCATTTATGTTTTGTTTGCCGTCGTCAGGGCGGCATGCCGATTACAGTTCGAGGTCGCCGTCGAACACTTCGTGCCACGGCAGGCCCTGCTTGTTGAGCTGCTCCATGAACGGATCCGGGTCGAAATCCTCGACGTTCCATACGCCCGGCTTGCGCCACAGGCCATTGAAGAACATCATGGCGCCGATCATTGCCGGCACGCCCGTAGTGTAGCTTACGCCCTGCATGCCTGTTTCCTTGTAGGCCTCTTGGTGCGAGCAGTTGTTGTAAACGTAGTATGTGCGTTCCTTGCCGTCCTTCAGTCCGCGTATGCGGCAGCCTATGCTCGTTTCGCCCTCGTAGTTTTCGCCGAGGTCCTGCGGGTTGGGCAGCACGGCCTTGAGGAACTGCAGGGGTACGATTTTCACCTTTGCGGTCTTGCCTGAGCCGTCGGCGAGAGGAGCTTCGTATTCAATCTCGTCAATCCTTGACATGCCGATGTTCTGTATCACGTCAAGATATGTAAGATACTGCTGGCCGAAAGTCATCCAGAAGCGTGCCTGCTTGATGGTAGGATAGTTCTTTACGAGGCTCTCAAGCTCTTCGTGGTGCATGAGGTAGCTCTCGCGCGGGCCGATGTTGGGGTAGGTCAGAGGCTTGTGGATTTCGAGTGGTTCGGTTTCAATCCACTGGCCGTCCTTATAATAAAGTCCCTTCTGCGTTATCTCGCGGATGTTGATTTCGGGGTTGAAGTTGGTGGCGAAAGCCTTGTGATGGTTGCCTGCGTTGCAGTCGACGATGTCAAGATACTGTATCTCGTCGAAGTGGTGCTTGGCGGCGTATGCCGTGTAAATGCCGCTCACGCCCGGGTCGAAGCCGCAGCCGAGGATGGCCGTCAGGCCTGCCTGTTCGAAGCGGTCCTTGTAAGCCCACTGCCAAGAGTACTCGAAGTGCGCCTCGTCCTTAGGCTCATAGTTTGCCGTGTCAAGATAGTTGCATCCGCACGCAAGACACGCGTCCATGATTGTCAGGTCTTGGTAAGGCAGGGCGAGGTTGATTACCAATTCAGGCTTGTAGTCGTTGAAGAGGGCTTTCAGCTGTTCAACGTCGTCGGCGTCAACCTGTGCCGTCTTGATGTCCATGTTAATGCCGGCCTTGTGTATGGAGTCTACAATCTGGTCGCATTTCTCCTTGCGGCGGCTTGCAATCATGAACTCGGTGAACACGTCAGCGTTCTTGGCTATCTTGAACGCTGCCACGGTAGCGACGCCACCGGCGCCGATCATCAGTACTTTTCCCATTTTGCTTTATCTTGTTATTGGTTATTTTGACTTGTCAAGTTCTTCCGACCTTATTCCGAGCGCGCTCATGAGCGAATAACCCAGTATCTCATGACGGAAGTTTCCGCCGGGCATGGGCTGCATGGCGAACACGGTTACGCGCTTGTCGTCGCCGGCGCGGCGCAAGGCGTGGCGCACGGTGTCGTACATCCGTTCGGCGTCGGGCACCACCATTATCCGCTTGACGTCTCCGCTTGCGCACATGGTGGCAAGCACGTCGGCCAGGAAGTCTTCTTTGCTTACGATGTCTTCTACGGGCAGCGAGCTGACTGTAAATTCGCCGAGATTGTCGTTGAAGGCCTTGCCGTCAAGCTCGTCGGCATAGTCGCACGGCCTGAAGTTGTCGAGCTTCAGGTTCTTCTTGTCGTGTATAAGCACCACCTGGGTGCGGTTGTCGCCCTCGCGCAGTCCTCCGTCAAGTGCCACGCAGTCAATCCATCGTGCCATGTCGGCCTGCGGTATGCGGCGTTCAAGCATGCGTTCGAAATTTACGATAAGGTCGAACGCCACCTTGTCAATATAGTCGGCGTCGGCGATGATTACGTTCTCGCACCATTTGCCGGTGCCTGTCAACTCGTTATTCATGTATGCAAACTTACGAAAAAATAATGAATTACATGCTTGTTGGTTGAAAAATGTTGTTTTTTCACAAGTGTTGCAGACCGTTGTATAGAGGTTTTCCGCTGAACCACTGCGACAGCTTCAGCCTGTCCATGACGAAAGCTATGCCGAGGCTTCCCGCCAGCACGAACGCAACCGAAACCAAAGTGTATGACATGGCGGTAGGGTCGAAGGCGAAAAACGGCACGAACGTTTTCGTTATTATCGTGAAGATGGGCGAGAATAGCAGTATTGCCAGCGTGTTGGCACCGATGAAGTGCGTCGCCGTCTTTACCTTGTTGCCGAGATAGGGGTAGACGGCTAAGGCGAGGCTCACGGCGAGCCACGTCATGGCGGCACCCTGGAGCGTGAAGCGGTCGAGCCCGTCGGGCGATACGATGCAGAACAGCGCGAACGGCACGGCGGCCAGCAGGGTGGGGCTGAACGCCGACATGAACCTTATGCCGCATTGCCTTATCACTGCGCCGGCCATGAAGTATATGGCGTTGCTCATCGATACGACGTGCAGCAGGTCGGCCGCGGCCCACATCGCCACGCCCATCAGGCACACAGCCCCGGCCGTGCCGAGGCGTGGACGCATGCGGCTCGCGCAATAATAAATGACGTAGCAGACCATGAGCGTGTGCAGATACCAGTAAGGGCCGAGCGGATGCAGCAGCAGCTTGTCGAGGAATACGGCCGGCGTAAGCTGCTCGATGTGCTCGCGTATGGGCAGGACGGAGGCCATGACGACGTAGCCCGTTTCCATCACGGCGTACGGTACGAACAGCCATTTAACCTGTCTTGCCAGTTTGCCGAGGCCTTTGTCCATGTTGGCAAGATAGCCCGAGATGAGCAGGAAGGCGGGCATGTGGAACGTGTAGACCACCTGTTTCGCGTAAGGGAACCTGTCGCCGACGTACACCAGGTGGAAAACCACCATCAGCACAATGAACACGCATTTCAGATAGTCAATCTCTCTTACTCGGTTTTGCATTGCGTCGTTATAATGTTCGGCGGCACCTTGCAGTGCAAGATGCCGCCTCGTGGTTGTTATAAGAATGTGTCTTTACGGCTTACTTCACGGGAGTTTCCTCGAGTGTCTTAACCAGCAAGTCCCAGAATTTTGTTGCCGAAGGCCAGTAAGCGCGCTCCGTCGGCGTGTGGGGTGACAGCAGCGTCGGGCCGAACGAGCAGATGTCGAGTCCGGGATACTTTGAAAGGATAATGCTGCACTCAAGTCCTGCGTGTACTACCTGTACGGTAGGCTCCTCGTTGAACAGCTCGTTGTAAATCCTGCGCATCACTTTTATCAGCTCGCTGTCGGTGTTGGGGTCCCATCCGCCGTAGCCGCCGCTGAACTCAACCTTCATTCCGGCCATGTTGAAGCAGCTCTCGAGAGATGTTGCCAGCTCGTCCTTCTTGGTTTCGCTCGAGCTGCGTGCCAGTATCTTAACGGCAGCCTTGCCTCCGTCGATGTCGACGATGGCGAGGTTTGAAGACGTTTCTACGATGTTGGGCATTGACGGAATGTAGCGCCATACGCCGTTGTGTGCGGCGTAAACTGCGTCTACGAGGTTGTCCTGTATTTCCTGCGGCACCACGTGTGCGGGCAGTTCAACGTCCTCTACCGTAACGTCTATTTCGTCTTCAATGCCTTTGTATTCGTCGTTGAACGTTTCCTTATAGTCGGCTACAAGCTCCATGAGGTCGGCCTTGTTCTCCTTCGGCAGGGTGAGCACGGCCTCGGCCTCGCGCGGTATGGCGTTGCGCATGTTGCCTCCGTGCCAGCTTGCCAGGCGTGCCTCGTCGTCGGCGATGGCCTCGCGCACGATGCGCACGAGCATTTTGTTTGCGTTGCCGCGTCCTTCGCCTATCTCAAGTCCCGAGTGTCCGCCCTTCAGTCCCTTGACGGTTATGCGCACGGCGATGTCGTCCTTGTCGCTTTCAGCCTCCTGGTAGTCGAGCGTGGCGGTGATGTCGAGTCCGCCGGCGCTGCCTATGATGAGTTCGCCTTCCTGCTCGGTGTCAAGGTTGAGCAGAATCTCGCCCGTCAGTTCGCCTGCCGGCAGGTTGTTGGCGCCGTACATGCCGGTTTCCTCGTCTGATGTGATGAGCGCCTCGATGGGGCCGTGCTTCAGGTCCTTGGCCTCCATTACGGCCATGATTGCGGCCACGCCGAGTCCGTCGTCAGCGCCGAGTGTGGTGCCTTTCGCCTTAACCCAGTCGCCGTCGATGTAGGTCTGTATCGGGTCGGTTTCAAAGTTGTGCGTACTTGTCTGTTCCTTCTGGGGCACCATGTCCATGTGTGCCTGCAGTATTACCGTCTTGCGGTTCTCCATGCCCGGTGTGGCAGGTTTGCGCATGACGATGTTCTCAGCCTCGTCCTTGAAGGCCTCCACGCCTACTTTCTTTGCGAAGTCGAGCAGGTACTGCTGCACTTTCTCAAGGTGTCCCGAGGGACGCGGAACCTGTGTCAGCGCGTCAAAGTTTCTCCAGATGCACTCAGGTTTCAGATTTTTGATTTCACTCATAGTAATTAAATTTTTTTATTGGTTAGTGATATTCCGTTGGGAAAAACGCGGGCGACGGCACGCCGGCAGGCCCGCATCCCCGTTATTTCTTACTTGTAAACGACAGTGCGGCCCAGCTGTAAATGCCCAAGGCTATTACGAGAAGGGTCTGCACCGAGTGTACGATGAGCACGAAGTAGAGCGCGTTGTTGTCGGTCACTCCGTAGAGTATGAGCATCGTCTTCACTGCGAAATGCCACGGCCCGGCGCCGTTAGGCGTCGGCACTATTACGGCTATGCTGCCTACTACGAACGTTACCAAGGCGCACTGCAGGCCCAATCCGGCCGTGAAGTCGAAGCAGAAGAACGTCAGGTAATAGTGAAGGAAGTAGCATACCCATATCGCCAGCGTGTAAACAACGAACAGGGGAACGTTTCTTACGCTCTTAAGCGACATCACACCCTGCCATATTCCGCCCAGCGTGGCCTTCACCTTATTATATATTGACAGCTTTTTCAGCAGGAAGTGCAGCATGAACAGCACTGCCACGCCGCACGCGGCTGTCACCAGATAGCCCGTTGCCGAGAACTTGTGCAGTATGGAGTCGAGGCTCGTGCCCGTCCTGTTGAAGAACGTCGAGAACACTTTCATCTGCATCAGCAGCGTCAGTACGCACACCAAGGCCATCAGCAGCATGTCGATGGCGCGCTCGGTTACAACCGTGCCGAGGGCTTTCGGGAACGATACTCCGTCATATCTCTTCAGCACGCCGCACCTTGTAAACTCGCCTATGCGCGGCACCACGAGGCTCGCCGCGTATGACAGGAACACCGCATGCACGGCCGTGGCCGTGCGCGGGTGCTCGCCCATAGGCTCAAGGGTTTGCCTCCAGCGCCATCCGCGGAACATCTGCGCCAGTATGCCGAACGGGAATGACAGCAGCATCCACGTCCAGTCCATGCCGTGCAGCAGGACGTCGTCTACGCTGCGTAAGTCGAAGTCACGGTACATCCAATACAAAATCGCGCCTCCGAAGACTATCGGAAGCAGAATTTTGACGCAGTTGTTGACGATTGTCCCTGTTTTCACTCGTGACGGATGTTTTCAGTGCAAACTTACAATAAAATTTTGAAACGGCGGTATCCTATACGTTTTTTTTGATTTATAACGTTTATTTGTGCAACTCGGTTGCGTTGCAGGATGTCTGCCTGAAGACGTAGCGAGGGGTGGTTGCGGCGGTTTGTGGCATTGCTTTCGCAAGTGTCATATCTCCTTTTGCTGACATCCTGTAACTGCCTGGTTATCAATGTGTTCGTAAAAGGTGGCCTTTTGTCTTCCAGAAGGCTGCCTTTTATCGTCTGAAAGGTAAGCTTTTGCACGGTAAAAGCTTACCTCCAGCATCTTCGGTGCCGGCGCGTCATGCTGCCGAAGGATGTTTTGTAACGTCTTTTTATTAATATTTTAACACGTTCTACATTGCGCATGTGCGATAATAACCTTATTTTTGCAAAAACCGCAGACGGCGGCCGCCACCATGCCCGGTGGGCTTTTCCGACGGAGTTGTTTACGGAAAGGTCTGTCAGGGCGTGCTGCAGGCATGATTGACTAAGAAAAAACAACGATATGGCTGTTAAGATTATCAAGAAAAAGAAGAAAGAGGCACATTACGTAGAGCGTGATGTCAGCTGGATGTACTTCAACCACCGAATATTGCAGGAAGCCCGCAAGGATAACATCCCGCTGCTCGAGCGCCTGTCGTTCCTCGGCATTTACTCTAACAACCTCGACGAGTTCTTCCGCGTGCGCATGGCCTCGCTCAACCGCCTGTTAGAGTCTGACAACAAGGAGATACGCAAGCAGCATGACAGCATACGCAAGACCATCAAGACGATAAACAAGCTCAACTCGCAGTTCAGCCAGGAATACACCCTTGCGATAGACGAGGTGTTCAAGGCGTTGGAGGAGCATAACATCCGCCTTCTTGACGAAACGAAGCTCAATGCCGAGCAGGAAGCCTACCTGAAGACGTATTACCACGAGCGGCTCAACGGCTACACCAACCCCATTTGGTTCTCTGAGATTGACGAGATAGGCCAGCTTGAGGACAACCGCATATACCTTCTTGTTAAGAAGACCGAACCCGCCGAGCCGCTGCGCCTGCCTAAGAGCAGTCTGGCAATAATCAAGGTGCCCGACAGGGAGCACGGCCGCTTCGTTAAAGTGCCGTCGTCTGACGGTTTCGACAACATAATGTATCTTGACGACGTGGTGCGTTACTGCCTGCCGCTCATCTTCATCGGTTTCCGTCCGAGCACGTTCGAGGCTTATTCGTTTAAGTTTACGAAGGACGCCGAGATGGAGATGGAGAACGACTTTGACTACGGCGTGCTGCAGAAGATAGCCAAGGGCGTCAGCAGCAGGCGGCATGGCGACCCCGTGCGCCTCATTTACGACCGCCAGATGCCTAAGGACATGAAGAAGAAACTCATGTCGAAAATCGACGTCAGCAAGCTCGACGCCTCGCTGGCCAGCAGCCGTTACCAGAACCATAAGGACCTGATGGGCTTCCCCGACTGCGGCCACCAGGAGCTGAAATACCCAAAATGGAAACCCATACTGAAGCCCGAGTTCCTCTCGCAGGAGAGTATTCTCGACCAGATACGCCGCAAGGACCTTTTCATACACGTGCCTTACCACTCGTTCGACGGCTACATACGCGTGCTGCGCGAGGCCGCCCTGAAGCCCGAAGTGAAGTCAATCAAGACCACGCTGTACCGTCTGGCCAAGGATTCTAAGGTAGTCAAGGCACTCATCTGCGCCGCCCGCAACGGCAAGAAGGTGACGGCCGTCGTGGAGCTGCTGGCCCGCTTCGACGAGGAGAGCAACATAAAGTGGAGCAAGCGCATGCAGGAAGAGGGCATTAACGTCATCTTCGGCGTAGAAGGGCTTAAGATTCACTCAAAGCTTTTGTACATAGAGTCGCGCCAGGGCAACATCGCGTGCGTAGGCACGGGCAACTTCCATGAGGGCAACGCCAAGACTTACACCGACTATCTGATGATGACCGCGCGTAAGAACATAGTGCAGGAGGTTGGCAAGGTGTTCGACTTCATCGACCGCCCGTTCTCGCAGGTGCGCTTCAAGGAGCTGCTCGTGTCGCCCAACTCGATGAAAAACCGCATCATAGCGCTCATCAACAATGAGATAAAGAACGCCAAGGCGGGTCGTGAGGCGTGGATAAAGATGAAGATAAACCACATCACCGAAACCGACGTTGTAAACAAGCTTTACGCCGCGTCGCAGGCCGGCGTGAAGATTGGTATCGTGCTCCGCGGCAACTGCTCGCTCGTTACGGGCGTGCCCGGCTTCAGCGACAACATCAAGGCTGTGGGCATAATAGACCGCTATCTGGAACATTCGCGCATACTCATCTTCTGCAACGGCGGCGCGCCTAAATACTACATGGGCAGTGCCGACTGGATGCCGCGCAACCTGCTCAACCGCATCGAGGTGATGACGCCCGTCTACGACGCCGACCTTCAGCGCGACCTTATGCGCACGGTCGACTTCGGACTTAACGACACCACCAACGGACGCATTGTTGACGGCTCAGGAGCCAACGTAATACAGCCCGTCGTCGGCGACCGCCCCTTCCGCTCGCAAGAAGAGCTGCACAATGCTTACGAGGCCGAGGCGAAAACCGTAAGCACGGCGGACGGCGTCTGACGGTTTTGCAATATGCCGCCTTTCACCGTGTAAAAGACCGCCTTTTGCACGATGAAAGGCCACCTTTTGCAGCACAAAAGGCCGTGTTTTGCAAGACCGTTCGTAACGTGTTGATTATCAACGGAGTAACAATCTATAAGCGAAGGGCGAAATATCAACGCCCGGAACGCGTTTTTTTAATATATTACAAACATCGGGGAACAAGAGAAAGAGAGTAAAGAAGACGGGCGAAAACCAAACGGCAGCAGCAAAGAACTGCCTTTGTAGGGACATAATTTATTATGTCCGCACGCCTTGAAAAGGCGTATTTCAGGCGTCAAGTGTTGCTATGATACGTTTCAGAGAAACGTGCGGACATAATAAATTATGTCACTACAAAGGCTGTCCATGCCGCTTCGACATTCTGCCACTTACTCCTTCTCTCCTTACTCCTTCCCTCCTAAAACCTAAAAACAATGAGATTAGCAGCAATAGACATCGGTTCAAACGGAGCGCGACTGCTCATCAAGAACTTCAGGACTGCCCAAGACGGCAGCCAACAGATTTCGCGCGTGATGTACATGCGTGTGCCTTTGCGCCTGGGTTCCGACGTGTTCACGCTCGGAAAGATTTCAAAGGAGCGCACGCTCATGATGAAACACATGCTTAAGGCCTTCTACCAGCTGATGAAGCTCAACCAGGTTGACGATTACCGTGCCTGCGCCACGTCGGCCATGCGCGACGCCGGCAACGGCAAGAAGGTGCTCGAGAAGCTGCGCAAGGCCACCGACATCAACATAGAGATAATCAACGGCCGCGAGGAAGCGCGCCTGTTGTGCAACAACATCGTTGAGAACATCGGCAGCGCAAAGGGCAACTACGCCTACATCGACGTGGGCGGCGGCAGCACCGAGATATCTCTGCTGCACGACGGAGTGCTCACCCACAGCCACTCTTACAACATCGGCACGCTGCGTATGCTCGGCGGCATGGTGTCGAAGGACGCCATAAGGCAGATGAAGGACGACCTTACGCGCTTCGCCCGCGAAATGCCCGGCATGCGCATGATTGGTTCCGGCGGCAACATCAACAAGCTGTTCAAGCTCACCGACTCAGACAAGCAGACGCGCATGGTGCCCGTAAGCGAGATAAAGTCGGTCTACGAAAGCCTTAAGGAACTGAGCGTGGAGGAGCGCATAGAGCAATACGGACTGAAGGTTGACCGCGCCGACGTAATCGTTCCGGCGTCTGAAATCTTCCTGCTTGTGGCCGAAGCCCTCGGCTGCGACGCCATACAGGTGCCTAACATCAGCTTGGCCGACAGCATTATCGACGGCCTCTACCGCACGAAGTACGCCTCGTCGGACTTAGCCATGTGATATCCCTTACGGCCGTCTGATACATCCAAATGCGCCATATTGTCTGTTCGTGCAGACAATATGGCGCATTTATTGTGCTGGTACGCAACTTGCATTATCCTTACCGAAGGCCGAGGGGAACGCCCGAAGCCGCAACTGAAACCGAAATTAAATAACAAATAATAATAGGAGATAATGATTATGACACCAGTTAATCGTAAAAATTCTTGGTTACCAGACGTGTTCAACGATTTCTTTGATACCGACTTCATGCCCCGCACCAGCGCTACGGCACCCGCAATCAACGTAAAGGAGAGCCTGACCGACTATGAAGTGGAGGTTGCGGCCCCGGGTATGACGAAGGAAGACTTCAACGTTCACCTCAACCAAGAAGGCGACTTGACCATAAAGATGGAGAAAAAGGCAGAGAATAAGGAGGAAGACAAGAAGGCCCACTATCTGCGCCGTGAGTTCGCTTACTCTAAGTTCGAGCAGACGTTGATATTGCCCGACGACGTCGACAAGGAGAACATATCAGCCCGTGTGGCCGACGGCGTGCTCACGGTTGTGCTGCCTAAGATAAGGAAAGAGGAGCGCAACGTGGTAAGGCAGATAACGGTAGGATGATATTTTCTTAGGAGTTAAGGAGTTAAAGAAGTAAAGGAGTTAAGACAAATGCCTTGTTGCAAACTATCAAGACGGCAACATCGGCTAATGTCTTAACTCCTTTACTTCTTTAACTCCTTTACTCCTTTATTACTGAATATTAAAATCCATACACCTCTTTGAGCTTTGCGCCGAGGGCGTTGCCGCGCAAGTCTACGGCCACTATCTTGCCGCTGCCGTCAAGCAGGACGTTGGCGGGTATCGAGCTTATGCCGTATGCCGCGGCGGCGGCCGAGCGCCAGCCCTTCAGGTCGCTAATGTTGGGCCAGTTGAGGTTGAGGCTTTTTATCGCGTTTTTCCATGCTTCGGCGTTGTTGTCGAACGAAACACCCACAATCTCGAAACCTTTTTCATGATATTTGGCGTAGTTAGCCACTACGTTGGGCATTTCCTGACGGCACGGTCCGCACCAGCTCGCCCAGAAATCCACGAGCACATAGTTGCCCTTGCCGCACCATTCGCTCAGCCTTCGCGGCTTGCCTTCGGTGTCGTTCATCGTCATGTCGGTGAACATCTTGCCCGGCAATCGCTTCTCATAAGCGGCCATGAAGGCTTTGGCGCGCGCCATGGCGGGGTGGTTATAGTAAGGGGCAGACTCGGTTATGACGTCCTTCAGCGCCTCGTAACCATATACGTAAAACGTCTGGCTGAGGTAGACGGCGGGTATCAGGTTGTCGGTGTTAGCCTTTATTATGTTGAGTTGGCGCGACAGGTACTCGTTCTGCAGGCGCTCACATTCGGCTCTCAGTTCCTTGGCCTTGGTCCGGCCGGCGGCCGTGGTGTCGTTGAGCGCGGCCTCGTATTCTACGAACGTCTTGTTGGCCTCTTCGCCGAACTCGGCCAGTTGGCGGTCGCAGGCGTAAAGCTTCTTGTTGAGTTCGGAGCCTTCGAGCGTGTTGCTGACGATGTTGAGGCTTACGGGCGCGCCGTCGTTGAACAGCGGAATGACGCCCTTGCTTGTTGCGACAATCATTATCTCGTTAAGCGGGAGCGTGCCGTCAAGCTCAAACTTGCCGCCTGTTACGGCGGCGCTGTCGATTGTTTCGCCCTTCGGCAGCACTCCGAGGTACACTTTCTTTACGTCCTCGGGCACGGTGCCCGTAATCTTGTAGGCCGTGGCTTGCGCGGTGGCGTGCAGGCAGCAGAGCGCCATGGCGGCGATGGTGAGTATCTTTTTCATCATGTCTGTTGTTTTAATTGGTTTGCAGTCGCAAAGGTATCGTTAAAATCCAACAAGACAAACAAATGCGAGTAAAATGTCGGAATATTGCCGTTAATTGTCCCGCGTCAGGCCGGCAGGTTTGTAAAAGGCGGCAAACCGCATCCTAAAAGGCCGTGAATTGCCCTGCAAAAGGCCACCTTTTACAGGGCGAAAGGCGGCCTTTTGCAAAGCTGAAGGTAATGCATTGAATATCAATAAGTTATAACAGGAAGTAAAATTTGCCCTCACAAGCGGTGCGAAATACGGGAAAATGCAGTAATTTTGCAGGCGGAATATATTTACAGAGTGCTTGTCTAACCTCTTTAAAAACAAGAAAATGGAAAAAAGGAAACAACAAGTCAGCGTGCTGTTCATGCTTTTCAGCACGTTGTTCTGCGTTTGCCTGATAACGGCGAACGTGCTCGAAACAAAGCAAATCTCATTCGGAGCGGTGAACATTACGGGCGGACTGCTCGTCTTTCCCGTGTCTTACATCATCAACGACTGCGTCTGCGAGGTGTGGGGTTTCCGCAAGGCACGCCTTCTGATATGGCTGGGCTTCGCGATGAACCTTATCTTCGTGGCCTTCGGCGCACTGGCCGACGCCATTCCCGGAGCGCCTTATTGGCACAACGACGAGGGTTTCCACGCCGTGTTCGGTCTGGCTCCGCGCATAGCCGCGGCGTCGTTCGTGGCCTTCCTCGTAGGCTCGTTCATCAACGCTTACGTGATGAGCCGCATGAAGATATCGTCGCATGGCAAGCATTTCTCCGTGCGCGCCGTGGTGAGCACCCTCTTCGGCGAAACGGCCGACTCGCTGGTGTTCTTCCCGCTGGCCCTGTCGGGCGTGGTGCCCGCCGGCGAGATGGTGTCGCTAATCATATCGCAGGTGGTGCTGAAGACGATGTACGAAATCGTAGTGCTGCCGCTGACGGTGCGCATCGTGCGCAAAACCAAGCGCCACGAGGGCGAAGACGTGTATGACGAAGGAATAAGCTACAACGTGTTAAAGATATTCAATTTATGATAGTAGACAAGCAAACAAGCAAACAAGCAGACAAGGCGGAAGCAGACGAGGCACAAGTTTACAAGGCAAATCAACTTGTCAACTCGTCTGCTGACCGCTCGTCTGCTTCCGAGGGACTTAAGTCCCTCGGCTCTAAGACCACCCAATACCGCATGGACTACGCTCCCGACGTGCTCGAAACGTTCGTCAACAAGCACCAGGACAATGACTACTGGGTGCGGTTCAACTGCCCGGAGTTCACGTCGCTGTGCCCCATCACAGGGCAGCCCGACTTCGCCGAGATACGCATAAGCTACATTCCCGACGTAAGGATGGTGGAGAGCAAGAGCCTGAAGCTGTATCTCTTCAGCTTCCGCAACCACGGCGACTTTCATGAAGACTGCGTTAACATCATCATGAAAGACCTTATCCGCCTGATGGACCCTAAGTATATAGAGGTGACGGGGCTGTTTACGCCGCGCGGCGGAATAAGCATTTATCCCTACGCCAACTACGGACGGCCCGGCACAAAGTATGAACGGCTGGCCGAAGAGAGGTTCGCAAGGCACGAGTAAAGTGCACCGGCGGCAGACGACACCCACCCAAGCCTTCCGGAAATGAGGGTGCTAAAAACGCAATGAAGGTAATGCAAGGACAAAAGTCGATAATAAGCAACGTGATGAGTAAGGTCCGTTCGGCAATGTGCGGACAAGGGATTGGCGTATGCCTATGCCTCACCTTATTAATATCCGCGCTCCCTTCATTCTCGCAACCATCGGTTGACACCCTCCGGTGTGCCCCGCCTCGCGATGTGCGTTGGGCTGACGCCGCCTGCGGATACGGGTCAGGCTCCGGCTCGGTCGCTTCAAACGACAGCACGTCTGGCTGGGGCGCAGATGAATGGTCGGGGTGGACGACAGGCGCGGCGGACGCGGGCGTGCCGCATGACAGCCTCGGACATCGCCGCCCGAAGGTGGCCGTGGTGTTGAGCGGGGGCGGAGCCAAGGGCATGGCTCATATCGGGGCGTTGCGAGTTATCGAGCGTGCCGGACTGCCGATTGACATCATCACGGGCACGTCGATGGGCGCGCTGATAGGCGGCTTGTATTCAATCGGCTACGACGCCGAAACGCTTGACTCGCTTGTAGGCGTGCAAGACTGGAAGTTCCTGCTGTCAGACAGGGTTAAGGCGAAGAACCCCAACCTTTCGGAACGCGAGAAGCAGAACACTTACATCCTGTCAATGCCGCTGACGATAGCGCGCAAGGCAAACAACATGTCGGGCGGACTGATTAACGGCAACAACCTGTCGCAGCTGTTCACGAGGCTTACGGTAGGCTGGCACGACTCCATCGACTTTGCCGACCTGCCCATACCGTTCGCCTGCGTGGCCTCTAACATTGTCGACAACACCGAGTATGACTTCCTCGGCGGCAACCTGTCGACCGCCATGCGGGCAAGCATGGCCATACCGGGAGTGTTCACCCCTGTGAGGCTTAAGCGGCAGGCAGACGGGCAGACAAGCATACAAGACGACAAGAAGCAAGCAGGCGATGTAGGGTCTGACGGTAAGCCGGCCGACAATGGCGTCCAACTCGCCGACCCGTCGCTCGTAAGTACGCCTGCAGGTGACGAGATGGTGCTCGTTGACGGCGGCATGCGCAACAATTATCCTGTTGACCTGGCCCGCCGTTTGGGGGCCGACGTCGTGATAGGCGTGTCGGTGCAGAGCGCTCCGAGGACGTCGGCCGACCTGAAAAGCGCGCAGGACATTCTGCTGCAGATTGTCGACATAAACTGCAAGAACAAGTTTGAGGAGAACTGGGCGATGACCGACATACCGATAAGGGTAAACGTCAAGGGCTACTCTTCGGCCAGTTTCAACCGCGAGGCGATAGACACGCTTATCGTGCGCGGCGAGCAGGCGGCCATGCAACAATGGGATAAGCTAATGGCGCTGAAGCGCTCGCTGGGCCTGCCCGAAGGATATGTGGCGCCCCATCCGCACCGCACCGTGCCGTCGAGCGACTCGCTCCTGTTCAAGGTTGACACCGTGCTGTTCGACGGTATAGCCGAGGTCGACCGCGATTACATCGTCGGCAAATACGGCATAAGCCACGGAAACGTGGTTTCGGCAGCGGTGATAGAGCAGGCTATTTCTGCCCTGTACGAAGATTTTCTCTATACGGACATTAAATATAACGTCAACAAGCAAGCCGACGGATACGTGCTGAGGCTGTCCGCAGGGGCGCGCCGCACCAGCCGGGTAAACCTCGGCGTGCGCTTCGACACGGAGGAGATGGTGGCGCTGCAGGCCAACATTTCACACCGCTTGAACACCAAGCTTCCCGTAGAACTTGAGTTTACGGGCCGCCTCGGCAAGCGTATGATGGCGCGCCTCGACGCCGGAATATCACCGTTGCATTACGGCAAGATGGGCCTGTCGTACATTTTCAGGCACGACGACATTAACATTTACGAGAACGGAAGGCGCGGCTACAACTTTACTTACAACCAACATTCACTTGATTTCCAGGTCGCCAGCTTCAATATCCGCAACTTCTCGTGCGACATCAACCTGTGCATGGACTTCTATGATTTCCATAATATATTAATAGGTGAGGCGGCCGGACAGAGCCAACTCGATAACGTTCACTTCTACAGTTACGTCTTCAATCTTAATTACGACTCGGAAGACCGTTGGTTTTTCACCACGCGCGGCGCAAAGTTCAAGGTCGGCTTCGGCTATCATACCGACAATTTCATAAGCTGGCACGGCAAGGCTGGTATTAGCGTTGTTGACTTCATGTGGCGCATGTCGTTCCCGTTGAACACCCGCCTGGTTATCCAGCCGATGTTCTACGGCCGTTGCCTGCTGGGCAGCGACATCCCGCTGATAATGCGCAACGCCGTCGGCGGCATGTTCCCCGGCCAGTATATCGAGCAGCAGTTGCCTTTCGCCGGTATCGGACACATAGAGTTTATCGACAATACGCTGCTCGCCTTCCAGCTGAAAGGGCAGCAGCGCATAGCCGACAACAACTATGTCATGGCCCGCCTGTCCCTCGGACAGCGCAGCGGCAGGGTGCGCCGTCTGTTTGACAACGGCCCGATGTTCGGCTGCGAGGCAGCGTATTATTACAACAGCATGTTCGGTCCGATAGGCGCTTCGTTGGGATATTCGGGACATACGGAGCGTCCTTACTTTTACGTCAGTCTCGGCTTTCATTTCTGATGTTGCCGCTTACGGATTGAAAGGAGCCTAAATCGTTGTTTGGTAGCTGAATTTTGCAAAAACGGCCGTTTGTCCGTCGCTTTTTAGTTAAAATTGTTTATCTTTTCTTTTAGCCGCGTTATTTTTTCGGGTTTGGATGTAAGTATTCGGAAAAATTCCTATTTTTGCACATAAGTTTTATAATAAACGGGTGACATTGTGAATGGTCATGCAACCAAAAAAATCTAATTATGAAAAAGAAAATCCAGTTTAGTCTAGTCTATCGTGACATGTGGCAGTCTTCAGGCAAGTTCCAACCTCGCAAAGACCAGCTCGAACGTATTGCTCCGGCAATCATCGACATGGGTTGCTTCTCTCGTGTTGAAACGAACGGAGGAGCCTTTGAGCAGGTTAATCTGCTTGCCGGTGAAAATCCGAACGACGCTGTTCGTGCTTTCTGTAAGCCGTTCAACGAGGTGGGCATAAAGACCCACATGCTTGACCGCGGCCTCAATGCGTTGCGCATGTATCCTGTGCCCGACGACGTGCGCCGCCTCATGTACAAGGTGAAGCATGCCCAGGGCGTCGACATTCCACGTATATTCTGCGGTCTTAACGACGTGCGCAACATAATACCGAGTATCAAGTGGGCGCTTGAGGCGGGCATGACACCGCAGGCAACGCTCTGCATCACCACTTCGCCCATACACACGGTGGAGTATTACAGCAATATTGCCGACCAGGTGATAGCAGCCGGCGCAACCGAGATTTGCCTCAAGGACATGGCCGGAATAGGACAGCCTGCAATGCTCGGAAAGCTGACCAAGGCCATAAAGACAAAACATCCTGACGTTATTATACAGTATCACGGCCACTCGGGACCGGGCCTTTCTATGGCTTCGATACTCGAAGTGTGCAACAACGGTGGCGACGTTATCGACACGGCAATCGAGCCTTTGTCATGGGGTAAGGTGCATCCGGACATTATCTCCGTGCAGAGCATGCTGAAGAACGAGGGCTTTGAGGTTGCCGAAATAGACATGAACGCATACATGCGTGCACGTACGCTGACGCAGGAGTTCATCGACGAGTGGCTGGGTTACTTCATTAATCCGGGCAACAAGCAGATGAGTTCGCTGCTGCTCGGCTGCGGACTGCCCGGCGGTATGATGGGAAGTATGATGGCAGACTTGGCCGGCATACACCGTTCTATCAACTCGGCGCTCAAGAGCAAGGGACAACCTGAACTGACAACTGACGAGCTTCTCGTCAAGCTGTTTGACGAAGTGGCTTACGTTTGGCCGCGCGTTGGTTATCCTCCATTGGTTACTCCGTTCTCGCAATACGTCAAGAACATCGCCCTGTTGAACCTGTTGACCATGGCTCAGGGCAAGGGACGTTTTGTCATGATGGACGACTCGATGTGGGGAATGATACTTGGAAAGAGCGGAAAGATACCCGGAACCATCGACCCGGAACTCGTAGAGCTGGCTGCAAAGCAAGGACGCGAGTTCACCGACGCCGACCCGCACACGCTTATTCCCAACGCTTTGGACGACTTCAAGAAGGAGATGGACGAGAACGGATGGGAATACGGCAAGGACGACGAGGAGCTGTTCGAGCTTGCAATGCATCCGGAGCAGTATCGCGACTATAAGAGCGGAGCCGCCAAGAAGCGCTTCCTGGCCGACCTGCAGAAAGCTAAGGACGCCAAGCTCGGCACAAAACTTACGCCCGAGGAAATCGCGGCGTTCAAGCATGCCAAGGCTGACGCCATCGTTTCGCCGTGCAAGGGTCAGGTGTTCTTCGACTTCGAGGGCAGCAGCGAGTGCACTCCGTGCCTTGAGCCGTACATCGGCCAGCACTACAAGGAGGGCGAAACCTTCTGCTATGTGCACACGTCGTGGGGCGAGTTTGAAGCCATTCCGGCAGCGCTTGGCGGCAAACTCGTTGAGATTGTGGCAAAGCAAGGCTCGCGTGTCAACCGCGGCGACGTGATTGCTTACATCGAACGCGACTGGATTAACGCTTGAGTTAGTTCGTAATTAATAATGCATAATTCATAACCTGCAGGCAGGTCGCTTGACGAAAGGTTATGGATTATGCATTATTTTTATGTTACAGGGACTCGTCAATACGATCGTTCACCCGATAAAAAATCATTGATTATGAATTATGAACAGATAATAAGTAAGTATTACAAAGATAATCCCGAGCTTTTATCCATCCTGATGACGCACAGCCGGGCCGTGGCCCGCAAGGCGTTGGCAATAGCCGACGCCCATCCCGAGCTGGGACTTGACCGCAAGTTCATAATGGAGGCGGCCATGGTGCATGACATAGGCGTCGTCAGAACCGACGCTCCCGACATAAAATGTTTCGGCACGGAGCCTTACATCCGCCACGGCGTGCTTGGCGCCGAGATAATGCGTGCCGAGGGATACCCGAGGCATGCACGGGTGTGCGAGCGGCATACGGGCGCCGGATTGTCGCTGAAGGAGATTGAGGAGCAGAACCTTCCGCTGCCGCACGTCGACCTTCTGCCCGAAACTTTAGAGGAGAAAGTCATCTGTTACGCCGACAAGTTCTTCTCGAAAACGAAGCTCGATCGTGAGAAAACGCTCGAGCAGGCCGAGCGCAGCGTAGCCAAGCACGGCGACGAAGGGCTGCGGCGGTTTAAGGAAATGGAAAAAATCTTCAGGTAAAGGTGAGAAGGTGAGAAAGTGAGAAGGTGAGAAATACGTTGTTGATAAACCGCAACGCCTTTCTCACCTTCTCACTTTCTCACCTTCTCACTTCTACTTCACTCTCACCACTTCATACTTCCTGCTGCCCAGGCCAATCTTTTCGGCGTGCGCGAGGCAGGTCTTATATTCGGTGTTGGGGTTGGTGTTGTCGAAATGGTCGTGATGGTCGCAGAAGTCGGGGCGCGCCATTTCGTCGGTCAGCTGCGTGTTAGCCATCGGCCTCTGCTTGAGGCATGAGTCGACGCAGGCCTGGTCGAGGGCGAGCGGGTCGAACGATGCGAACATGCCTACGTCGGGTATGATGGCTACGTCGTTGCCCGAGTGGCAGTCGCAGGTGGGCGAAACGTCGCACACGAGCGAGATGTGGAAGCACGGTCTGCCGTCTACTACGGCCTTGGTATATTCGGCCATGCGGCAGTTGAGGTCTTTCACCGACGCGTCGTTGTTGAAGTGTATCGCGTCGAAGTTGCAGGCTCCGATGCATCGTCCGCAGCCTACGCAGTTGTCCTGGTTGATTGACATCTTGCGCTTTTCATCGTCGAACACGAGTCCGTCGTTCGCACATTCGCGCAGGCAGCGCTTGCATCCGCGGCACTTGTCCTGGTCTATTACGGCCTTGCCGTTGCAGTGTTGCTCCTTCTTACCGGCACGCGAGCCGCAGCCCATGCCGATGTTCTTTATCGTTCCGCCGAAGCCCGTCATCTCGTGTCCCTTGAAGTGCGTGAGCGATATGAACACGTCGGCGTCCATCACGGCGCGTCCAATCTTGGCTTCCTTCACGTATTCGCCTCCGGCCACGGGCACGCTGACGTCGTCGGTGCCCTTCAGTCCGTCGCCTATCAGTACGGGGCAGCCGACGGTCAGCGGCGTGAAGCCGTTTTCCCAAGCGCAGTAGAGGTGCTCAAGGGCGTTCTTTCGGCTGCCGGGGTAGAGCGTGTTGCAGTCGGTGAGGAACGGTTTGCCGCCTAGCTGCTTCACCACGTCAACAACGGCGCGGGCGTAGTTGGGGCGCAGGAAGCTCATGTTGCCAAGTTCGCCGAAGTGCATCTTTATGGCGACGAACTTGCCGTCCATGTCTATCTTGTCAATACCGGCGGCCTTAATCAGGCGCTTCAGCTTGTCGGCGCGTCCTTCGTCAGGCTTGCAGCGGAAGTCGGTGAAGAACACCTTCGACGTTTCTTGTGAGTTTGTTCCGTTCATAATGTCTTGTATGTTGTTTTAGTTTAAGTCGTGCTGCCGCATGTCTGCCGCTCCTGGCGGTGCGGTTATAACATGGCAAAATTAGTGAATTTAATGAACAAAGCAAAGCCTTGCCGCATGTTTTTAATTAATTTTGTCCGTCGTCTTCGTGTTTTCTCTGACGCAGTGTGCCACGGGGCGTTTTGCGCCGTGCCGTCGCCGGGTTTGCGGGAGCTTGCCTTTCGCACGCCGAAATGTTACCTTTCACCGCCTAATATGCCGCCTTTTGCACGATGAAAGGCGGCATATTGCAAAGTGGCTGATAATCAAACAGTTACACGCCGACGCAAAGCCGCCTCGTAATGCGCCTGCCGACGGGCTGTTGCGGCGTGCGCTTGGCCGTATCTGCACATGCTGCAAGCGCCTGGATTACAGCTTTTTACGCCGTGGCGGGCGTGCTTCGCATGGCGGTTTAAAAGTTAAATTATCAAGAAAATGAAAAATTTGAAGGGCTATTAGGTTTTATTTCAGTAAATTTGCACCCTGCATCGCGATGAGAACAAAAACAGTCATATTCGTTCTGCTGTCAGCTTTCATGTTCATGATGGCCGAACCAACCATGCCGATTTTAGGTGGAAGAAACACCGGAAACGAGCCTGCTGACTCCGTTCCGGACGACAGCCTGTTGTCCGTAGCGGTCAAGGCCGTGGCCGACAGCATGGCCGGCGACTCGGCTAAGCTCGCCGAAGGGCCTGACACGACGAAGATGGACTCGATGCAGTTAGCCATTTACAAGCACAACAAGCAGGTTGACGACTCCATACGCCTTGACAGCATAAACCGCAGGAAGTCTAACGGCCTCGACGCGCCGGTTGAGTTCACGTCGGACGACTCGCTCGTTTACGACGCCGTTACGAAGCAGGCGCGCCTGTTCGGAAACTCTAACGTGAAGTACCAGAACATGGACCTCAAGAGCGACCGCATACGCATGAGCCTCGACAGCAGCCTCGTTTACGCCACGGGTACGGCCGACACGACCGGCGAAGTGACCGGCAAGCCCGTCTTCACGATGGGGCAGGACACCTACGAGAGCGACACGATGTCGTTCAACTTCAAGACAAAGAAGGGCTTCATCAACAGCGTCTACACGGCGCAGCAGGACGGCTTCCTCTCCAGCGAGCAGTCGAAGCGCGACTCGAGCGGCGTGCTCTATCTGCAGCACGGCCGCTACACCACCTGTGACCAGGAGCACCCCGACTTCTACATAGCCCTCTCGCGGGCTAAGGTGCGCCCCGGCAAGGACGTCGTTTTCGGCCCGGCCTACCTCGTTGTGGCCGACGTTCCCCTGCCGCTTGCCATCCCTTACGGCTTCTTCCCCTTCACCAAGAGCTATTCGAGCGGCTTCATCATGCCGAGCTACGGCGACGAGAGCTCGCGCGGCTTCTACCTGCGCGACGGCGGATACTACTTCGCCATCAGCGACAAGTGGGACCTGAAGCTGCTCGGCGAGATATACACCAAAGGCTCGTGGGGCGTGTCCGTAGCCAGCAACTACCGCAAGAGATATAAGTACAGCGGCAGCTTCTTCTTCAGTTACCAGAACACCAAGAACGGCGACAAGGGCATGCCCGACTATGCCGAGCAGACAAGCTTCAAGCTGCAGTGGAGCCACCGCCAGGACGCTAAGGCCAACCCGTACACCAGCCTGTCGGCCAGCGTCAACTTCGCGTCAACCTCTTACGAGCGCAACAACCTCACCAGCATGTACAACCCGCAGAGTTACACGCAGAGCCTGCGCACGTCAAGCGTAAGCTGGAGCTCTACGTTCTCGAGCATAGGCATGTCGCTCAGCGGAACGGCCAACCTCAGCCAGAACATGATTGACTCAACGGTGAGCCTCTCGCTGCCCAACCTCAACATCTCCGTAAGCCGCTTCTATCCCTTCAAGCGCAAGCACATGGCCGGCAAGGAACGCTGGTACGAGAAGATTTCTATGAGCTACACGGGTCAGTTCGAGAACTCTATCGACACGAAGGAGAGCATGCTTTTCAAGTCGAACCTCATCAAGGACTGGCGCAACGCCTTCCGCCACGAGATACCTATACAGGCCAACTTCACCCTGTTCAACTATCTTAACATCAACCCCTCGTTCCGCTTCACCGACCGCATGTACACCAACAAGGAGATGCAGTCGTGGGACGCAGACCGCCAGGTGGCCGTGCGCGACACGTCATACGGTTTCTATAACGTTTACGACTGGAGCCTAAGCCTCAGTGCCTCTACAAAGCTTTACGGCTTCTGGCTGCCGTCAAAGAAGATTTTCGGCGACAAGATTGAGGCCATACGCCACGTCATCACGCCGCAGGTGTCGTTCAGCTACGCGCCCGACAACGGTTCGCGCTACTACGAAACCTACCAGAAGACAAACCCCGACGGCAGCGTTGAGCTGGTTGAGTATAACCCGTTCCAGAACAGTATCTTCGGTACTCCGTCGCGCGGAAAGACCGGAAGCATAACGTTCGACATCTCAAACAACATAGAGATGAAGGTGAAGTCAGACAAAGACTCCACCGGCTTCAAGAAGCTTAGCATTATCGACGAGCTTGGTTTCAACTTCGGCTACAACATGGCGGACAAGGAACGCCCGTGGAGCGACCTGCAGGTGAGGCTGCGTCTTAAGTGGTGGAAGAACTATACGTTCAACATGAACGCCGTGTTCGCCACCTATGCCTACGAGCTTGACGAGAGCGGCAACCCCTACGTGGGCACTCACACCGAGTATAGCCGCGGTCGCTTCGGCCGTTTCCAGGGCTTCTCGCAGAACATATCGTTCACGCTTACGCCTGAGAAGATAAAGAAATGGTTCGGAAAGGGCGACGACAAGGACGATGAAGACGAGGAGGACGACGACGAACTTGACAACACCGACATCGAAACCAACGTTGACGACGACCTCGTGCGCGGACAGCACGGCGCCCGCAAGGAGAACGCCGGCATGGCCGAAACCGACGAGGACGGATACATGAAGTTCTCAATGCCCTGGTCGCTCACCTTCGGTTACGGCGTAACCATGCGCGAAGATACTAGGCGGGAAAAGTTCAACACCAAGTCGATGCGTTACCCTTACCGCTTCACGCAGACACTTAACTTCAGCGGAAACATACGCATCAGCGACGGCTGGAACATCAGTTTCTCGTCTGGTTACGACTTCGACGAGCACGCGCTGTCAATGACTACGGCCTCGCTTCAGCGTGACCTTCACTGCTTTAACATGAGCTGTTCGGTGGTGCTTGCGCCCTACACGTCGTATAACTTCTCGTTCCGCTGCAACGCCGCGACGCTTACCGACGCCCTGAAGTACGACAAGCGCAGCGGCTTCAGCAACGCCGTGCAGTGGTATTAGGAATTTAATAATTAAGAGTTAAGAATTAAGATAATCACCAACGTGGCATGTTTTCTTAATTCTTAACTCTTAATTTTTAGTTCAACATCTTCCTAACTATTAATTATTATCGTTGAACCTTTCAAGGTCTTCGGCCTCGCCTACAATCCAGATTATGTCGCCCGCCTCGAGCTTACGTGACGGGTCTACGAACGAAAGGTTCTTCTTTCCCTCCTCCAGGCCCACCACCATGCAGTTGTATTTATCCCTTATGCCGCTCTCCTTCATCGTTTTTCCGGCGAAGGCGCCCTCCTCGTTAATTATAACTTGGCGCAGTTTCATCTCGCGTTTCTCTATGTCGGGGTCCTTCTGGCGTATTTCCTTGTTGAGCGCGGTGTTCAGTTGGGTCAGCTGTTCGTCGCTGCCGATGGCCTGGATGACGTCGCACGGAAATATGATAGTACGTCCGTTGGGTATGTTTATGCGCTGGATACCGCGCAGTATGCCGCTTACGTGCACCCCGTACTTGTTGCGAAGGCCCAGCTCATACAGCGTCTTGCCGGCCCAGAGAGAGTTCTCGGGCACCTTGAAGTCGGCTATGTGTATGTCACGGTCTAACAGGCGGCCCTCGTAAAGCGGGCGCTTGTGGCCGAGAACCTCGGCCGCTATCTCGCGCGAACGCAGGTTCTGCATGAACATGCGCTCCATCTTTATGCTGCGCCTCTTGAGCGAACGCGATATTATCATCAGCGCGACGGCTGCCAGCGCAATGCTGATCATCAGCGCATTGGTAAAGCGTGTCAGGTAGTTGCAGATGTAAAAGACGAAGGCCGACGCTATGACGAGGCGCACGAGGATGGTGAACAGCAGCGGAAGCTTGTTGTATGGCTTCTCGCTCCACAGCGCCTTGAACTCTTCGCTGTGGTTCTTTTTCATCACGATGGCGCGCAGGAACGGCGCGATGAACAGCAGCGTGGTAAGTCCGCACACGGCGTTCGCCCACCAATGTGGCAAAATCTGTCGTATGAACGGCAGGAAGAAGGTGAACATCAGAAATATGGTTGCGCCCGAAAGTATCGAGTAAATGACCGTCGTTCGCGTCATCTGTATTATCAGGCTCTTCCATTTACGCTCGGGATGCGACGTTTGCGGGCTCAGCGTTATGTTGTTAAGCGCCGTTATCCACTTCCCGGGCAGGCGGCGTTCCAACATCCCGTAGCACGGCGTGGCGGCCTTGATCATGTATGGCGTGAGGAAAGTCGTTATGACTGAAACGGCCACCACAACGGGATAAAGGAACTTGCTGATGACTCCGAGCGAAAGTCCGAGCGAGGCGATGATGAACGAGAACTCGCCGATTTGCGCCATAGAGAAGCCGCACTGCATGGCCGATTTGAGCGACTGGCCGCTTATCAGGAAGCTGAGTGAGCCGAAGACGGCCTGGCCGATGACTATTGTCAGCACGAGCAGGACTATCGGCAGGGCGTATTCGGCAAGTATGTGGGGGTCGACAAGCATGCCGACCGACACGAAGAACACCGCCCCGAACAGGTTTTTTACAGGCTCTACGAGCTTTATTATGCTGTCGGCCTCGATGGTTTCGGCCAGTATGGAGCCCATGACGAACGCTCCGAAGGCGCTGCTGAAGCCAACTTGCGTCGACAGCACGGCCATGGCGCAGCACAAGCCGAGCGACACGATGAGCAGCGTTTCGTTGTTGATCAGCTTGCGCATCGACCGCAACATCCACGGTATGAGGAATATTCCGACGACGAACCAGAGTATCAGGAAGAAGGCAATCTTGAGCACGCTGCCTATCATCTGTCCGCCGGCGGGATTGCTGCCGGCGGCTATTGCCGACAGCATTACCATCATCACGATGGCGAGGATGTCTTCAAGTATGAGCACGCTCATCACGAGTCCGGCGAAGCGTTGCTGCCTAAGGCCGAGGTCGTCGAAGGCCTTATATATTATGGTGGTGGAGCTCATAGCCAACATTCCGCCGAGGAAGATGCAGTCCATGCGGCTCCATCCGAAGGCGTGGCCCGCCACAATGCCGAGCACCACCATGCAGAACACTACCGAGCATGTGGCTATCACGGGCGAGGCGCCCATCCTCATTATCTTCTTGAACGAGAAGTCGAGGCCTAAGGAGAACAGGAGGAACATCACGCCTATGTCGCCCCACGTGCCGATGTCGGTGCGGTCGATTACCGACATGGTGTAAGGCATGTGCGGGCTGACGAGGAACCCCGCCACTACATAGCCCAGCACGAGCGGCTGTTTCAGCTTCTTGAACACTATGGTTACTATGCCTGCCACGATGAGTATCAGCGCGAGGTCTTTTACGAGATAGGGTAGTTCGCTCATGTAGATGTCAGTGTTATGGTAATAAAATTAAGAATAAAGAGTTAAGAATTAAGAAAACATGCTTCCACCCTGTTGCCGGCACAAGCATTTTCCTTAATTCTTAACTCTTAACTATTGCTTTGTTCAGACGTATCAGTCGTTGTATTCAGCGGTAATCTTGCAGATGTTTATTATCACCTGCATGGCTTTCTCCATCACCTGTATTGACACGAATTCGTGAGGGCCGTGGAAGTTTACGCCGCCGGCGAAGATGTTGGGGCAGGGCAGACCCTTGAACGAGAGCTGCGCTCCGTCGGTTCCGCCGCGTATGGGCTCTACCTTCGGCGGCACGCCGCAGTCCTGCATGGCCTTCAGCACGATGTCGATGACATGCATGTTGGGGTCGATTTTCTCCTTCATGTTGTAATACTGGTCGTTCACTTCGGCCGTCACTGTGCCTTCGCCGTACTTCTCGTTCATATTCTTCACGCAGCTCTTGATGAAGTTCTTGCGGTCTTCGAACTTCTCGCGGTCATGGTCGCGTATGATGTAAGAGAGCTTGGCGTGCTCTATGCCCGACTCGATGCTCACCAGATGGTAGAAGCCTTCATAGCCTTCGGTGGTCTGCGGCGTTTCGTCGGCGGGCAGCATGGTGGCGAACTCGGCAGCCAGGTTGTTGGCGTTAACCATCTTTCCCTTGGCATAACCCGGGTGAACGCTTACGCCCTTGATGGTTATCTTGGCCGAGGCGGCGTTGAAGTTCTCGAACTCGAGGTCGCCCAGGTCGCTGCCGTCAATGGTGTACGCCCATTCGCAGCCGAACTTCTCTACGTCGAAGTGGTGGGCACCCATGCCTATCTCCTCGTCGGGATTGAAGCCCATGCGTATGTCGCCGTGCTTTATCTCGTCATGGTCGCGCAGCCAGCACATGGCCTGCACAATTTCGGCTATGCCCGCCTTGTCGTCTGCTCCCAGCAGTGTGTGGCCGTCGGTGACGATGATGTCTTCGCCCTTATGCTGCAGAAGCTCGGGGAATTTCTTTGTCGATGATACTATGCCCGGCGCCAGTTCGATGTCCTTGCCGTCATAGTTCTTTATGATGCGCGGCTTCACGTTGGCTCCGCTGCAGTCGGGTGACGTGTCGTAGTGGCTGATGAAGCCGATCGTGGGCACGTCTTTTTTCATGTTCGAGCGCAGCGTGGCGTAAACGTAGCCGTTGTCGTCCATCTCAACGTCGTCGAAGCCCTCGTCCTTCAGTTCGTCCCTGAGGTACTTGGCGAAGACGAGCTGTTTAGGTGTGCTCGGCACGGAGCTGCTGTCTTCGGCCGACTGCGTGTCGAAGCTGACATACTTAAGAAATCTTTCAATTATGTCCATGATGTTCAGTGTATTTTATATTTTGGTGTTTATGTTTTTTCTGTCGATTAAGGTTTTGGTCGCGGCCGCCCGTGTGTTTGCTCTTGTGCGGGCGGAAGGTTTGTGTTTAAGCATGATCTTGGTGAAACGCGGTCGGCCTGCGCCTGGGCGCGGTGGCGGCCGCTTTCGGTGTGGTGACCCCGTTGGGATTCAAACCCAAGACCTTCAGAACCGGAATCTGACGCTCTATTCAGCTAAGCTACGGGGCCTCTATGCGCTGTGCCGCGCCGTTGCCAACGTGAACGGCCTGCGGCGCCAATCGTAAGTGCAAAGGTAATACATTTTTTTGACTTGCGCCGTATGTGGCATGTTTTTTATTCTTAAAATTAGATGTTTGCGCCGTCCGCCGGCCTGCGGCAGACGGCAGCGCGCTTGCTTCCGTGTTTAACCTAAGTTAACTGTTTAAGGCCGTTGAAGTGTTAAACGGGAATTGTTAAAATGGTTTCGTCGGCTTGGGTAACCATATTTTATCAGATTATCGCTTAAAAATTAATGTGATAATAAATGATTGATAATCAGTAGGTTGTCAATAATGAAATATCCGCGAAGCTGTTACGGCACTGCCAAAGGTTGTCTTTTAGCCTGCGAAAGCTTGCCTTTTGGTGCGTGAAAAGCCACCTTTGGCTGAATAAAAAGGGCTTTTGCGTTGTCGTTTTGCGGCAAAAACGTGAGAAGGCGATGTCTGCTCGGACGGCTGTATGCCGTTCGCGGCCTGTTAGTCAGTGGTTTGCGCCTCCGTGATTCGTGGCCGTGTTAAATACAATGGTTAACGCATGTAGGCCGAAAAGTTATATTTTCTTTAATTCTTACATCCTTTAGCGCTGCGTGATGCGTGTTCTCCCGGTTCCTTCCTTTCAGTAGGTCGGAAGTCATGTAGGTGTAATGCATATAAGTGACGGCAACCGCCTGAACCTTAAGCCGCTGAATATGGCGCATCCTTCATGGCCTAAACATTAACCTAATGAGTAGTTAAAAGGCGCATGCGTGTTTCTTTGTGCTCAATAAACGCCTTGAAATATAATAAAATGAAATTATTTATATAAAATTATTTGCATATTGGTTATAATTTTATACCTTTGCCGACAAGTTTGATGAAACGCCATGCCTGACGACGGCATGTTACTGCTAAAACCTATAACGATAAGATATGAGCAAACTGATAAAGCCGACAAACTATAAGCCCCTGCTCGACATGAGGCAGACCGAGCAGGGCATTAAGCTGATAAAGGAGTTCTTCCAGATGAACCTTTCTACCGAACTGCGCCTCAGGCGGGTTACGGCGCCGCTCTTCGTGCTGAAGGGCCTCGGCATAAACGACGACCTTAACGGCGTGGAGCGCCCCGTGACGTTCCCCGTGAAAGACCTCGGCGACGCCCAGGCGGAGGTCGTGCACTCGCTTGCCAAGTGGAAAAGGCTCACCCTTGCCGACTATGACATCGAGCCTGGCTACGGCGTCTATGCCGACATGAACGCCATCAGGGCCGACGAAGAGCTTGACAACCTGCACTCGCTTTACGTAGACCAGTGGGACTGGGAGGCCGTGATGACCGCCGAGCAGCGCAACCTCGACTTTCTGAAAGACATTGTGCGCCGCATATATTCGGCCATCAGGCGCACCGAGTTTCTCGTCTGCGAGCGTTACACCGAGATAAAGCCGTTCCTGCCGGAGGACATCCATTTCATCGAGAGCGAAGACCTTCTGCAGATGTATCCCGACAAAAGCGTGAAGGAACGCGAGAACCTCATATGCAAGAAATACGGCGCCGTGTTTGTCATAGGCATAGGCGGCAAGCTGTCGAACGGCGAGCCCCACGACGGCCGCGCGCCCGATTACGACGACTGGACGACGCCCAACAGCGACGGCCGGCAGGGCCTTAACGGCGACATCTTGATATGGTATCCCATGCTTGAGCGTGCCGTCGAGCTGTCGTCGATGGGCATACGCGTCGACAAGGAGGCGCTTTTGCGCCAGCTCGAGCTTACCGGCCAGCAAGATCGCAAGGAGCTTTATTTCCACAAGAAGCTGCTCGGCGGCGAGCTGCCCTTGAGCATCGGCGGCGGTATAGGCCAGAGCCGCCTCTGCATGGTGCTGCTCCACAAGGCCCATCTCGGCGAAATCCAAGCCAGCATTTGGCCCGAAGACATGGTGCGTGAGTGCGCCAAGCTCGGCATGGCGATAATCTGAGTGTCAGGTGTCCTGACGGCCTTTGTAGATTTGTTGCGCATACGCTGGTTTTTAACTTGATGCTTTGCTGTCCGCTAAGTCTTTAAAAACCAACGCCATGCGCAACTTTTTTACATACTCGCCTATTTGATTTTGCCTAAAGCGCATTAAGCTTTTGGCAGGCGGGCCATCTTTTAAAGCTTTCTGCAGGACGGACACTCAACGCCTTTCCTGCCGTATGTCATGATGGAAAACGTATTTTGTCAGATAGCTTTTGCGCTTTTAACGATTTTTGCTATATTTGCAATGTCGTGGGTTTATGCCCTCGGTCGATATTTTGGGAATAAGAAGCGTTATGCTCTTTCGTTGATACTGGAAGCCTGAAAAATCTCTAATTGCGAATGATGATTGGCATGATGGTTCTCACGCTTTGCGTAGGCTGCTATCATACATCTGTTTGCAATAGGCTTTCTCAGGGCCTCTGGTTGAGGATGTGGAGTGTTGCAGTTCCACGCTTCGTGTGTATTAACGGTGTTGCCTTCATGGAGCTGGGAAGGCGGAAATAGTAAAACTAAAAGTATGAAAACCATGAAAAAGCGTAATTTCTTGTTCTGGCTTCCCGCATTGTTGGTCTTGATGTTCGTTGCTTGTTCCGATGATGACGGTGAAGGTGACGGCGGCGGCCTTGGAGGAGGCCAGAAAGTGGAAGTCAACTACGCCAACCTGGCGGGCGAGTGGATTTGCTATTACCAGCATTGGGAGGAAGGATCCGACTATGAAAACGAGGCCTATTACAACAACGACGACCTTGGAATAACTTTTAATGAAAGTTTTACCGGCTATCTGAAGAGCGAGGGCGACGACGAGCTTTTGGAGGATGGCCGGAGCAACAGCTTTACGTACAGCCTGTCGGGCAACGTCATAGAGGTTGACGGTCAGGATGTGCCGTGGATTATCGAGTCATTAAGGACTAACGAGCTTCAGCTGAAATACCAAGACGGCGATTATATTATAATAGCTAAGTTCACGAAGAGGGCGAGTCTTGAGGGTAAGGTGTCGAGGCTTAGTTTCATGACCGACTATGGCGATGGTAGGGTAACGCGTGAGGCTTACGAGTTTTCTTATAATTTCATGGGAGAACTTAATGGCATATCTTACAACATCGGAACCGGTGTCGGAACGGATGAAATGACCTTCGACGCGTATAACGGCAACGAGAGGATTATCAACTGGTATACGGGCGAAACGTTGAGGCTTGTTGACAATAAGGATGATAAGAGGTCGGCGACGGTGTTCCTCGGCAACGTTTATTTAGCCCGGGCTGAATATGATAATAATGGATATTTGACTTCAGTGTCAGGCGACGGCACAACCATTGATTTTGAGTATAAAGGCGGAAATATGTCGTCGTTTGTTTCCGACGGAACTAATTTAGGGTTTGAATATTCAAAGGAGGAAAACAACGCAAGCATAGATCTGAACTACTTTATCACTGAAGTCTTTACGTCTGATGGTAGCTTGTACGTTCCGTGGTGTTATTACGAACTTGGATTGGACGGAAAAAGAAGCAACAATCTTGTTTCCAAGATTGTTACTCCTGACGATTATGATTTCTATTACACGTTTTATTATGAGAAGGATTACAAGGGACGCATATCGTATATTACAAGGACATGCGTTAATCGTTACAGGCCCGAACAGGCTTTGAACACGTGTTATATAAATGTTGAGTATTATAACGAGTGACGTAACGTAATTTAGCCGTACAAAGTGACGGCGTATTTATAAACATCAGTAAAGGTGTGTCGCCATTATTGCTTGTAGAATGGGAGTTCTGGCTTATCCCGAACATCTGCAATATCAAGTGATTGTTATGAGTGCGGTCGCTTGGTAGTAACATGATGGAAAACAATCAAAATAATGGTTGCATGCTTTTCCTATAAAAACAAATAATATGGGACTTAATATTTTGAAAAAGATTTTGTTAGTCATGATGATAAGCTGTCCGATTACAGCTTCAGCGTATGATGCCTATATTGACGGCATATTTTATAATCTTGATCCAAAGGGCAGTAAAGCAACCGTCACGGTTACTGAAAGTTCTTATGATCCTGATCATGAATGGTATCGAGGTAATGTCATAATACCTTCTTCGATAGTTGTTGATGATAAGTCTTATACGGTTACACAAATAGGAGATGGCGCATTTAGCGGCTGTTCCGAACTTGAGTCTGTAACAATTCCTGAAACTGTCAGCTATATATTCTCAAATGCTTTCCAAGATTGCAAGGGATTGAAGTCAATCAGCGTAGATCCCGGAAATGAATATTTCACGATGTCTGACGGGGCTATGTATGATAAGAACTTGACAACATTGCATTTCTGTTTGCCAACGGTAACGGATATCGTAATTCCCAACACGGTCACAACGATTGCTTCCGATGCGTTTGTAAACAACCGGAAAGTCCTTAAATCGGTAAAGTTGTCAAATTCTTTAACATCGATAAAGAATTGGACTTTTCAAGGCTGCAGTGTTCTTACGTCTATAGTTATTCCAAAGTCAGTTACTTATATTGGTGATTTTGCTTTTTATGGTTGTAACAGATTGTCAATATATGTTTTAGGAACTTCGTTGGATTATTCTGATTCCATGTTTGGTATTCGAATCGCTGAAAGCGGACAAAAGCCTGTAACTTCTGTAAATACCGTGGTATATAGATGGAAGAATTCCGACTTGGAAGAAATCCACACGGATCTAGAATGTAAAACGGAATACTTGGATACGCTATTTATATCAGATGTTGACTCGATGCTGAAGAAGGTTTCTTTTAAAGTAAGAAATCCTTTCCCCGAGTACGACTTAAAAGTCTTGGAAGTGAAGTCGAATAAAGATGAGGTAGTTAGTGCGGATGCGGACGGTAAGTATAATTTGGAACCGGCAATCGTAGGAGGTGGAGTTCGAGGAACAATAAGATTGCTTATCGACGAGGATGAATGTATCTGCGAGTATAGAATAAAAGCGGAGAGTCCTGATTATAAAGTGAAATGCGAAAAACATCAGACATATCTGCTTTTTTCAGACCTTTCAGCTCCATCCGACGAAACGGCTACACCTACAAAAGTTTCGCTGGTATTTATTGAAGACAGATATCATCCTATGGAAACAAAGGAATTTACGGCTGACGATGAAGGTAAAATAAAGATTGAGAATTTACAAATAAAAGAGGAATACAGCTATTATATTAAAGCCGTTTATGACGGTCTGGAGGTTGATGGAGAAAGGGTTTATGTGTCTACATTGGGGTTGAATCCTATGTTTTCCGTGATAGAGGCAACTCCGACCACAATATATATAAAGTGTTCAAAATATCTTGACGACGCAACATTGGATTCTGAATATATTCTTTTTGGCGGAGAATATTATGAAGGGAACAGCTTGTATTTAACTGAACTTACCCCGGATTCGATTTATGACGTTCGATACTATGTGGATCCAAAAGAAGAAGGTTTTAGTGGAAAATGTTCAACAGAAATAAGGACTAAACCTCTTGAAATAAGCGTGCTCAATCCCCAGCCCGTTTCAAGCACATGCGCGATAGTGGCTGCGGAAACGAACATCAGCGAAGACGAAACAAACGTAGGTTTCCAGTGGCGTAAGTACGACGCTCCCGAAACGTTACCGTCAAGCGAGGGCTACGCAGCCATTTATGACGGACGTCTTGAAGGCTACATAAAGAACCTGCAGGCCACGTCTTACTATAATGTCAGGGCTTTCTATAAGGCAGCGAACGGCAATTATTATTACTCTGATTGGATAACGTTCGACCCAAGCGACTTTAGTTATTTCGAACCGACCGTACACACTTACCCTATTGACGAGATTACCGAAAGTACGGCTAAGGTTAAAGGTTACGTGCTTGCCGGAACCGACGAGATAACGGCGCAGGGCTTTGAGTATTGGCCGCTCGGCGAGAACGTTGTTGAGGCCAAGGCCGTGAGTGCGTCAACTCGTGTGGGTGAAGATGTTTCGGTAATAATGGGCACGGGACAAGTAATGACTGCAGAGCTGATAAATCTTGCTCCGGGCACAACCTACTGCTGCCGCGCGTTTGTTACTACGATATCAGGCACGACATACGGCGAGGAACAGACATTCACTACGCAGGGCAACGCTACGGGCGTTAACACCGTCGTTGCAGAAAAGGCAGAGCCTGTGATCGTCGGTTATTACGACTTGTGCGGGCGCAAGCTTAATGGTTCGCAGCGTGGCGTGAACATCGTAAGATATTCTGACGGCACGGCGAAGAAAGTGTTCGTAAAATAAATTAAAATTAAGAGTTAAGGATTAAGAAAAATATTTTGAGCCGGTTGTCATGGCTGCGAAATATACGTTCTTAATCCTTAACTCTATCATGTTTGATAATTCAAAACATTTTTCACATTGTGTCGTTGTCCGCTGATTACCAATTATTGGTGCCCACTATAGCAAGAAAGCACTAATTACCTTGATAAACGTACCCTTTAGCAATGTGATAATTAGCAAACGGGGACTCAAGAAACGATATGTTGAAACCTGAAAAATGATTTTCATTTATAGATTATATTATCACAATGTCACAATGCGACGTAAGACGTTGATGACAACGGCGTTACATGGTGACATTATGGCGAGCGACATTGTCACCAACCGTCACGCCCGATGTCTTTGTGATGATGGTGAAGATGACAATGAAGTAATGTCACAGCTTAAACCTTTGATAATCAGTAATATGCGTAAGGATGTGACATTGTGATGTTAAATTTGCGTTTAATTTATATTTTTATGGTTGACGACCGTTGGGGTATGAAGAGGTGTATTCATTATTAATGATAAAAATTTAACAAGAGTGAATACCTGCCATGCGCTTAATCTGCGGATGAATCTGATTTTTGAGATGGCCTGTTGACGGTCGGTTAGTCAGCAATTCTGTAAAAGGCGGCAAAACGGGACGCAAAAGGCTGCCTTTTACGAGGCGAAAGGTAACCTTTTGCCGTGCGAAAGACCGCCGATTGCGGTCGGCTTATTTTCTTACATTATTCTTAATCCTTAATTTCAGTTTCTCGTATAAAATCCTTACCTTTGCACGTACTATGAAAGAATATATCGTTTCGGCGCGTAAATACCGCCCCATGTCGTTCGACGCGGTGGTAGGCCAGACGGCGCTCACCACGACGCTCAAGAACGCCGTGAAGAGCGGCAAGCTGGCACATGCCTACCTGTTCTGCGGACCGAGGGGCGTGGGCAAGACCACTTGCGCCCGCATCTTCGCCAAGGCCATCAACTGCCAGCACCCCACCGACGACGGCGAGGCGTGCAACGAGTGTGAGAGCTGCAAGGCGTTCAACGAGCAACGCTCTTACAACATCTTCGAGCTTGACGCCGCAAGCAACAACTCCGTGGAGAACATAAAGGCGCTGATGGAGCAGACGCGCATACCGCCGCAGGTGGGGCGCTACAAGGTTTTCATCATCGACGAGGTGCACATGCTGTCGACGGCGGCGTTCAACGCCTTCCTTAAGACGCTTGAGGAGCCGCCCGCCCATGTCATCTTCATCCTCGCCACAACGGAGAAGCACAAGATTCTGCCAACGATTATTTCGCGTTGCCAGATTTACGACTTCGAACGCATGACGGTGCCCAACATCGTCAAGCAGCTGAAGATGGTTGCCGCGAACGAGGGGATAACCTACGAGGAGGAGGCGCTAAACGTCATTGCCGAGAAGGCCGACGGCGGCATGCGCGACGCCCTTTCGGTGTTTGACCAGGCGGCAAGCTTCTGCCAGGGCGACATCACTTACCAGAAGGTAATCGAAGACCTCAACGTGCTCGACGCCGACAATTACTTTAACATAATAGACCTATGTCTTGGGAACAAGACGGCCGACGTGATGGTGTTGCTCGACAACATTATCAACAAGGGTTTTGACGGCAGCCATCTCATAAGCGGGCTGGCCGTGCACGTCAGGAACGTGCTGATGGCCAAGGACGAGCAGACCCTGCCGCTGCTGCAGACCAGCGAGCGCCAGGCCGAACGCTACAAGGAACAGGCCAAGAAGTGCCCTGCCGCCTTCTTGTATAAGGCGCTGAAGATAATGAACGACTGCGACATAAACTACCGCCAGAGCGGCAACAAGCGTCTGCTGGTTGAGCTGACGCTTATCGAGATGTCGCAGATTACGCAGCCCGACGACGACTCCGCGGCGTCGGGGCGCGGCCCTAAGAGATTGAAATCCCTGTTCAAAAGACTTAAGAGCGCTCGGCCGTCGGAGGCTAAGCAGGTGGCTGAGGCCGAGGCTCATGACGGCGACGGCGGTTCAGCCGCTGCCGTGAAAGCTGTTGTTGCCGGCGGAACGGTTGCCGAACCGACGCCTGCAGCGCATCATGACGACAACCGCACGGCTGCAGCACGCCCTGCGGCTGCTTCTCCGCTTAAGGGCCTGAAGCTGGGCAAGATTGGCAAGACGTTTGACAACCTGAGGCGGCGCGGCGAAGAGAAGGCCGTGATAGAGAGCGTCGAGGACGTAAAGGACACCGGACAGCGTAACGACTTCACCGATGAGCAGCTGCAAATGCAGTGGGTGGCCATGTGCAACCGCATGCCGCGCGAGATGACCGGCATAGCCGCGAGGATGAAGAACATGACGCCGAGGATAACCGACTTTCCGAACGTTGAGCTTGTGGTTGACAATCAAATATTGCTCGACGACATCCAGAAGATAAAAGGGCGCATACGCAACACTCTGGCCATGGCGTTGAAAAACACCGCGATGACCCTCAACCTACGCCTGGCTAAGCCCGAGGAGATAAAGCGCATACCTACCAACCGCGAGCGGTTCGACGAGTTGAAGGCCGGCAACAAAGCCTTCGGCATGTTGGCCGAGCAACTCGGTCTTGAGCTGAATTGAGTCACGACGGAAGCCTCCGATAGGGAATTCCCTATTCATAAATATGGATATTTGCTTGTGAAAATACGACAAACAGACTACTTTTGCGGAAGAATTACAAATTAATAATTTTACTACGATGAAGAAGATTACATCACTTCTTGCCGTAATGGCAATGGCTGTATTGTCGTTGACGATGACAAGTTGCGACGAAGACGTGTACGTGGCAGACACTCTTGAGGGCGTGTGGAGGGGCAACATGCACGTTTACAGCGAGTGGAACGGACAGGTTTACACAGCATACGAAACCGAGATAGCGTTTGACAGTAACCCATATGAATACTCTACGGGCACAGGTTACTGGATCGACTATTACAGCGGGGCGCCTTGGGACTATTTCGCCAGCCACATTGAGTGGACCGTTGACGACGGCGTGATAAGCATTTACTCGATTGAGGACAATTCGTATTTCTACATTTACGACTATTCTTTGTCCGGCGGCCGTTTCAGAGGCTGGATGGACAGCGACTACAACGACCCCATGCAGTTTGACCTTTCAAAGGTGGCCTCGCCTAATTGGGACGACTACGAATGGGGATGGGACTATTGGTATGACTCATATTACAACGATTACCCCTATCCTTACTCTCGTTCAGGTGCAGCCGAGGCTGCAAAGCCTGTGAGGAAGATAGGCGTAGCGCCTGACACTATTGAATAAGTTTGGATAAGACAAAAGTTGAAGCCGCCGGTACGACGCAATGATGCGTCACGCCGGCGGCTTCTTTTTTTATCATAACAACGTGAGTTTGATAAGAAAAACACCCATTAACGTAGGGACATAATTTATTGTGTCCGCACGCTCTTAAAGAGCGTATGAGTAATCTATATCAATAAAATACGTTTCCGTGAAACGTGCGGACAAAATAAATTAGTCCCTACGAGAGGTGTATTTAATGTATTTTATCATAAAGGTTTTACTGAACTCATGTTATTGCAGGGCGTCAACAGATGTTCCTGAGCACGTTTGCGGCCTCTTCCACCGACGCCACCGAGCTGACTACCATCATCCTTTTGCCCGCCACTTCCTTAAGGTTGCAGCGGCGTGGGTTGCGGCCAATGTAGTTGAGCACCTTGTCGAAGGCCTTGCTCTTGTAGTAGGCGCTCATGGGATTGCTGACGAACTGCATGCGCATCTGTCCCTGCCGCAATATTATCTTCTCGCATCCGAGGCTCTTGCCGAGGCGGCGCAGGGGCACAACGTGCATCAGTTCGAGTCCCTCGCGCGGCACGGGGCCGAAGCGGTCTTCAAGCCTTGACTGGTATTGCTTTAGCCCGGCGTCGTCGTTGATGTTGTCAAGCTCACGGTATAAGAGCATGCGTTCGCTGCTGCTCGGCACGTACTGGTCGGGCAGGTACATCTCAAGGTCGCTCTCGATGGCGCAGTCTTCTACGAACTCGTCACCCGTAATCTCGCGCCCTTCGGCCATCTCGTCCTCGTACATTTCGCTGAACTCGTCGTTCTTCAGTTCGGTTACGGCCTGGTTGAGTATTTTCTGATAGGTTTCGTAACCGAGGTCTTCCATGAATCCGCTCTGTTCGGCGCCGAGCAGGTTGCCCGCTCCGCGTATGTCGAGGTCTTGCATTGAGAGGTTGAAGCCGCTGCCAAGTTCAGAGAAAGTTTCCAGCGCCTCGAGCCTGCGGCGCGCCTCCTGGCTGAGCGCCGACTTAGGCGGAGCCAGCAGATAGCAGAACGCCTTGCGGTTGCTGCGGCCCACGCGGCCACGCATCTGGTGCAGGTCTGACAGGCCGAAGCGGTGGGCGTCGTTGATGATTATTGTGTTGGCGTTGCTTATGTCGATACCGTTTTCGACGATGGTGGTTGACAGCAGCACGTCGTAATCATAGTTGATGAAGCCCATCAGGATTTTCTCCAGTTCCTCAGGCTTCATCTGTCCGTGGCCCACAGCAACGCGGGCGTCGGGCACATACTTGCGTATGAGCGACGCAATCTCGGGCAGGTTGCTTATCCTGTCGTTGACGAAGAACACCTGTCCGTTGCGGCTCATCTCGAAGTTTATGGCGTCGGCTATCACCTCTTTGTCGAAGGTGTGCACCTCTGTGCTTACCGGATAGCGGTTGGGCGGCGGCGTCTGTATTATGCTCATGTCGCGTGCGCCCATCAGCGAGAACTGCAGTGTGCGCGGAATTGGTGTGGCCGACATGGTCAGCGTGTCGACGTTGACCTTCATCTTGCGCAGCTTTTCCTTCGTGGCTACGCCGAACTTCTGTTCCTCGTCTATTATAAGCAGGCCCAAGTCCTTGAACTTCACGCTTTTGCCTATGAGCTTATGCGTGCCGACGATTATGTCAATCTTGCCCTCGGCCAGGTCGGCCAGCACCTCGCGTGTCTGCTTTGCGCTGCGGGCGCGCGACAGGTAGTCGACCCTTACGGGAAAGTCTTTCAGGCGTTTGGCGAACGTCCGGTAATGCTGGTAGGCCAACACGGTGGTAGGCACGAGCACGGCCACCTGCTTAGAGTCGCATGCCGCCTTGAACGCCGCGCGCATGGCAACCTCCGTCTTGCCGAAGCCCACGTCGCCGCAGACGAGGCGGTCCATCGGCCGCGAGCTCTCCATGTCGGCCTTCACGTCGTTGGTTGCTTTCAGCTGGTCGGGCGTGTCCTCGTAGATGAAGCTCGCCTCAAGCTCGTGCTGCATGAAGTTGTCCGCCGAAAAAGCAAAACCTTTCTCGTGGCGGCGCGCCGCATAGAGCTTGATTAGGTCGCGGGCTATGTCCTTAATCCTCTTCTTCGTGCGCTCCTTCAGGCGGTCCCAGGCGCCGGTGCCCAGCGTGCTGAGGCGCGGCGGGGTTTCGCTGTCGCGGCGCTTATACTTTGATATCTTGTAAAGCGAGTGTATGCTAACGTCAACCTTGTCGTTGTTCTGGTAGATAATCCTTATCACCTCCTGGTAGCTGTTGCCCGAAGGAACGCGCACCAAGCCGGCGAAGCGCCCTATGCCGAAGTCTACGTGCACGATGTAGTCGCCCGGTTCCATCTCCTGCAGCTCTTTCATGGTGAGCGCCATCTTGCCCGAGCGCGCCGCGTCGGAGCGCAGGCTGTACTTATGGAAGCGGTCGAATATCTGGTGGTCGGTGAAGAAGCACGCCTTCAGCGTGTTGTCGGCGAAGCCTGCGTGCAGCGTCTTGTCAACCGGGGTGAACGGCAAAGACCCCGGAGATTTCATGCTCTCGAGTATCTCCTTGAGCCTTTCGTTCTGCTTGCGGCTGTCTGCAAGGATGTATATTTTGTAGCCGCGCAGCGTGTAGTCTTCAAGCGTGCGCGCCAGCAGTTCGAAGTTCTTATGGAACAGCGGCTGCGGCGAGACGTCGAGCTTCAGCACGGCCTGCGGCTCGCCCGTAGGCCGTGCGCCGAACTCTATGCGGCGCAGTTTAAGCGCGTCGGCGGCGAATTGCGCCCCGCTGATGAGCATGTTGCCGGCCTGCAGCTCCTTAATGGCGGCCTGCTGCTCCATCTCGGTGAGTCCCTCAAGCTTCTCTTTCACAGCCTGCGACGAAAATCCGTCGCGGAAAATGCCGTCGATTTTCTCACGGCAGAACAAGAAGTCCTTCATCACGAGCACGGCGTCTGACGGCAGGAAGCTCAAGAACGGCACCTTCTCGTCGGCGTGCGTGGCCAGTTCGGGCACTATTTCTACGGCGTCGCGCTTGTCGCGCGACAGCTGGCTCTGCACCTCGAACGTACGTATTGAGTCGATTGTGTCGCCGAAGAAGTCGACACGGAACGGATATTCGCTGCTGAACGAGAACACGTCGAGTATGCTTCCGCGCAAGGCGAACTGGCCCGGCTCGTAAACATAGTCCACCTCGGTGAAGCCCAGTGAGCGCAGTTGCTTGCACAGCTGCGTGATGTCGTGCGCCTCACCCGTGCGCATGCTTACGGTGTGCTCGTCCATCCTGCGGCGCGAAACTACGAGTTCGCCCAGCGCCTCGGGGCAGGTGACGATGTATAAGGCCCCGTCGTCTTCCGCTTCGGTGGAGTTAGAGGGGGTTCTCATCACGCGCCCCAGCACCTCGGTGCGAAGTATTTCGTTGGCGGAGTCGCGCTGGCCGTACTTCACCTGGCGGCGGTATGACGACGGGAAGAAGAGCACGTCGCTGTTGCCCAACATCTGCGTAAGGTCGTGATAGAAGTAGCCTGCCTCCTCGGCGTCGTCGAGTACGAAAAGGCACAGCCGTCCCGCGTTTCGTGCCACCGAAGCGAACATGACGGGAACGATTGACGCCGTGGCGCCGTCGATATAAGCCGTGCTTGCCGACTTGTCACAAAGCAATTTCGCCAACGCCGCCGACTGCGGCGACTTGGCGTATAAATTCAATACCTCTTGTATTTCCATCTCAAATCGTCGGCAAAGGTAACCCAAATCGAGAGCAATGCAAAATAAAAACGCGGGAAACGCGCTTTTATTTTCATTGCCGAGATGCAGTTTACCTTATGTAAAGGTAACCCAAATCGAGAGCAATGCAAAATAAAAACG
>CALUKU010000011.1 GCA_944321295.1 uncultured Prevotella sp. | reverse complement strand
CTCAACGCCGCCTGCGCCGAGATTGAGCGCGGCGACTACGCCGCCGCCTCGAAGTACCTCGCCAAGGCCGGCGACACTCCCTACGCGGCCCACGCCCGCGGCGTGATAGCCATGAAGCAGGGTGACGACGCCGAGGCCCGCCGCCAGTTCAACATCGCCGCACAGGGCGGAGTGAAGGAGGCTCGGCAGAACCTCGAGCTGCTGGGCGAATGAGAGGGTGAGAATGTGAGAAGGTGAGGGACCCCGCCCTATCACGACTCCCGCGGCCCGTCCGGCTATGCCGCCGCAGCGTATCCGGCCAATCCGGCCCATTGGGCTAATCACCCATCCGACCTATTAAACCAAAATAAAGAACATAATCATTTATTTATTTCAAATTCTTAACAACATGAAAAAAACTAAATTATTCGCTCTCGCGTTTGCAGCGCTTGCGCTGGGAGCATGCTCGAACGACGACATCGTCGACCAGCAGGGTGGCGGCGCCCAGTGGAACGCCGAAGGTGAGGGCTATGTAAGCCTTTCCATCCAGCTGCCATCACAATCGGGTTCTCGTGCCAACGACGATTATGAGGACGGCACACCTGATGAATACGACGTTAAGGACGGAACGCTCATCCTCTTCGCCGATGGCAAGATAAACAGCGCGTATGACCTGAAGGGTATCCACTTCTCTAACGAAGAGCCGGTAAACAACAACATCACTACTACGGCCAAGATAACCCAGAAGATCAACGACTTCAAGACCGTAGAGGGATTGGTTGTCCTTAACAAGAACGGTCTGTTCACCGTTAACGACGAAACGGGCGACCTGCAGGTAGCCGGCGCATCAATGGTAGGCAAGACTCTTGACGAGTTCAACGATGCTGTAAACAAAACCGTTACGGCCGGCGACAGCTGGCATAACAACGGCTTCCTGATGTCTAACGCCGTTCTTGCTACAGCTCCCGGCGGCGCCAACCAGCCTACTGCCGCTACCGCGTCAACCCTCGTGACCATCGACGAAAGCAAGATTTTCACTACTGCCGAGGAGGCAAGCCGCAAGCCCGCAGCTAACTTCTACGTAGAGAGGGCCGAGTCGAAGGTAACGCTCATCGCCGATGGCACAGGTAAAACTACGGAGGGAACCGAGTTTGATTACACCATCGACGGCTGGATGCTCGACAACACCAACAACTCAAGCAAGGTAGTCCGCACCGTCAACGGCTTTGACACTTGGAAGACACTCGCCTCTAACGCAACCGGCGTAACCGACCTGTATCGTTTCGTAGGCTCAAAAGTAGTCGGTAAGGACATCAATGGCACGGAAACTTATTACCGTACATACTGGGGCGACGACTACAACTACGCTGACGCTCCCGCAAACTCGTTTACAACCATCGGCGGCAAGACCATTTCAACCGGCGAAACCAACGGCTCTAACGTAAACGACGAAGATCTCGTAACCGACCTCAGCGGAGAAACTCCCCAATACTGCTTCGAAAACACGTCTAACCTTGCCAACATGCTGGAGAAGAACATGACACGCGCCGTCATCAAAACTACGTTCAACGGCGGAAAAGACTTCTTCCTCCTTGAAAGCGACATGAACAAGATGTGGCAGGAAGCCGCCGTTAAGCAGGAGGCTGCCGCACGCCTGATAAAGGAGCCGAGCTTCAACGCATGGGCCAAGCAGAACCTGCTCGACAAGAACACTACGCTCACCGAGGCAGACTTCAATGTAACGCTGACGACAGCAGCAGGCGCTTGCACGATTTCTGACATCACGCTGACCGAAGACGGCAAGAAGAAGTTCAAGGCCAACGTAACACTTCCCTCGAATGTCGTGGCCACCGCAAACGGCGAGATTACCATCACACGCTACGTAGGCGGCGCTTCATACTATTCAGTATGGATCAACCACTTCGGCGAGGAAGGCACACCTTGGAACGGCGATGAAACAGACGCTCCCGGCATCGGTACCGACGTAAGCTCGATTTACCACAACAGCAACGCCAACTATCTCGGCCGCTGGGGTATGCTGCGTAACAACTGGTATGAGGTTAACGTCAATGCCATCAGGGGCATTGGCGACCCGACCGTAGCCGAGGTTACCGGCGAAACAATCGACAAGAAGGTTCCGTATATTTCTGTAACAATCAATATTTTATCTTGGGCAAAACGTGTCCAGGACGTTATTCTCTAAATCACTTTTTAAGTAAGATTCAGATTTATTGAATAGACTTAAAAACGCCTGGCGGCGTTGTGAAACGCCGCCAGGATTAATAAAAAAACATACAAGCGCGGCTGACGCCGCAAGCAAAACAAGGCTTGTCCTCCGCCTGAATTGGAGGAGAAAAACGCAGGGGCTACAACAATAAAACCAGGCAGGCCCTATCTAAATTGAGAAACAACCGCCGTAAGGCGACTACATATACATGAATTAAGAATTAACAATTAAAAATTAAGGAAGAGGAAAAGAAAAGGACAAGGGACTAAGCCATCCATCCACGGCGCATAAGGCTTGTAAGGCTCATTGGGCCATCCGGCTAATTTGTCAATCAGACTTATCAGGCCCATCCGGCTAATCCCAAGCTCCAAGGCTCTCCATTTCCTCAATTATTTAAGAAAAACAATAAAAAATATAGAGGTATGAAATACTCAGTGAAAAGACCTTTCAGATGGTTGTGCTGCGCATTGTTCGCGGCCACCGCGTTCACTTCGTGTGACATGATGGAGGAAGACCTCAGCGACTGTGCTTACGGCCTGTATGTCACCTTCAAGTATGACTACAACCTTGAGCGCGCCGACATGTTCAACGACCACGTAGGCTCGGTTACGCTCTATGCGTTCGACGAAGACGGCAAACTCGTAATGACCCAGGAGGAGAGCAACACCGACGGGGTGGCTCCCCTGAAGGACAAGACCTACACTATGCACGTCACGACGCTCAATCCGGGCAAATACAAGTTCATAGCCCTTGCCGGCCAACGCCCCTATGCCGACATGCTTGCCGACAGCCGCGCCCGCTTCGTGCGCACTGACATGGCCCAGGGCGATGACATGACCGAGCTGGGCATACAGCTCGACCGTACCCCTCGCGGCGGCACCGACACTTACGACATCATCAACAACGGCCTGCCGCTCGATACGCTGTGGCACGGCATGCTGATGGAGCCTGTCGAGGTGTTCTCGTACGAGTCTAACCGTCCCTCTTACGCCACAATACCGCTTGTGCGCGACACCAAGAAAATCAACGTCACGCTTTATCAGACGGACGACCCGTGGACTATGGACATCGCTAACTATGACATGACCATTACCGACCGCAACTCTACGCTGCTGTGGGACAACGCCGTTGACGAGTCGACGGGCACCGTAGTCTACACCCCGCACGCAACGTGGAACACCGAACACGAGAATACGGTAGACCAGAACCAAGACCCCGATCCGCTCGGACGTGTGGGACGCATAGGCCACGCCGACTTTATGACCTCACGCTTCGTTTACCACACAACGACTAACGGAAGAGGCGATGTCGTGGCCGACGCGTCGCAAAACGCCAGACTCTCCATCGTCAATCGTAAAACAGGCATTGAGGTGGTGGCTGTCGACCTGCCTGATCTTCTCAGTAAGTTGCGCACCAGCGAAGACCGCTACCGCTACACGGAGCAGGAGTTCCTCGACCGCGGTTACGACTACGACGTGAACATCTATCTTGTTGGCGACAAGCTTAATTTCATCCAAATAGGCATTGGCGTGCTTGGCTGGACTAAGCGCGTACAGGATGAAGAACTTGAATGAGAAGCTATAAAAGGTGAGAAAGTGAGAAGGTGAGAAACCGGAACTCCCAAAGCTACCAGCTCTCCCGGCCCTCACAACTCTCTCCCAAAAGAACAACAAAAAAAGAATAGTCATGAAAAATATTAGATACAGATGGCGCGGTGCGGCTCTCTGCCTGACACTATCGTTGATGGCGGCCGGGTGCAGCATGAACGACGACCTCGAGTGCCCGCCCGAGCAGGGTAAGCCGGTTGTCACTGGCTCGGCATACCTGCAGCTGAGCCTCAGCATGACGGGAAACAGCGGCACGCGCGCCGGTAACCCCACAGGCGGTGAGCATGGCGACGGCGACGAGCCGGGACAGACCTACGAGAACGACGTCAACAGCGTAGTGGCGTTCCTGTTCAAGCATAGCGACAAAGGGATTGAGGCCGACGGCAAAACAGACGTACACCATGTGGAATTTACTGATTTTAAATACGCAGACCCCAACACTAACAGCATAACAACAATGCCCGAGGCCGTAAAAGACATCGAGCTTAATACTGATTACGACGTAATAATAATGGCCAACCCAGGCGACGACGACTGGTGGCGCAGCGCGAGCAACCTGCACCAGGTGCGCGACCACATCCAGAAAAACGCCTGGAAGGAAGACGGCCAGGGAGGATATTCTGACTTCCTGATGTCGTCGGCAAAAGCAACAACACAACCTATACATATAACCAACACGTCTACATATACATCACCCGTCACGGCTTCGGTCGACATAGAGCGCATGGCGGCGCGTGTCGACTATTACGCCAAAGGCGAATACACCTGCATCGGCACCGATTATCCCGGGGCTAAGGTAACCATCGAGGGCGCCGCCATCATCAACCGCTTTACGGCAGGATCATACCTGCTGAAGCGTGTTGCCGACGCCGTAAACGTTGACCCTGAAAACCCTGAAGATGTTGAGTATCTCGGCGATGAGACGCCGGTTGCAGGTGGCAAGGCTACAAACTACGTGCTCGACCCGTGGACGGCCCAGAAGACTGAAGCCAATCTCACGGGCGAGCCTTTCGTGGTGGACGGTAAGACCGTAGGAGCCGACAGCCTGTACGCCGAGGGCACTTATTATCCCGAGCGCAACACCGACCCCGCATGGTGGGCAGACAAGATACAGTCATGCCCTACCGTCACAGACGTTAACGAAACCAACGGCGTAAAGATGTGGCAGCGCGTGGGCTACACCCTCGAGAACACCACGTCAGACGCTGAAACGACAAAGGCTTACAACACAGGCGTAGCTTTCAAGGCGAAGTTCGAGCCTCAGGGTGTCGCCGGTTACAAGCGAGGCCAGACCTTCTTCACCTACAACGGCACCATCTACTCCTCACTTACCGACATGATGAGGAAACTCAATGGTATTACAAACTTCGAAGATTATGTCGAGTATGATATTAGTAAAGCTGATAATTGGGTGCAGATGAAATTAAATGCTGACAGAATGACAAACGACCCAACAGGCTACCGCGACTACCTGCTTGACTGCGCCGAAGGGAAAAATCAAGAAGAAATCCCTGACTCGGAAAGGGAGAAGTTGACGTGGGGATATTATCTGAACAACGTTCTCGGCGTGGTTGAAGACTCGCAGAACGGGCCGCAGATAAACAAGAACAATATTAACACCCGCGATAAGCTTTACACCGTAAGCGACGAAAAGATATGCACCTACTATGAAAGCCGGTGCTACTACATCTGGTGGCTGCGCCACAGCAACAACGACGACGACAAGACGAACGGCTTGATGGAATACGCCATCGTGCGCAACAACATCTACAAAATAAACGTCACCGACATCTACACGCTTGGCAGCGACATACCCGAAAGCGACGAGATTAAGGCCAACGTATATGTCAACAAGTGGCGCATGCTCAAAGACGAAGAACTGCACATGTAACCTGTTAATACTGACGACATTATGAAAAAGACATACAGACACATACTGGCCCGTGCCTTGGCGGCAGTCCCCTTGGCATGCGCCGCCCTGCTGTCGTCGTGTTACACCGACGAATACGACGGTTGCCCTACTGACGGACAGCAGCCCGTGGCGGTGCGCTTGAACATCTCGGCAGGCGAGCCCGGCGACCTCAACGCCACCCGTGCCGAAGGCGACGAGATAGAGGGCGAGCAGCATGAGTTCATGCACACGCTCTACATTTACATCGTCGACAGTAGCGGCCGTCTGGTAAAGAAATTCGAGAATCCGTTAGAAGGAAGTGCACTCGCCTCGACAGGCGACGTAAAATCATGGCAGACAAGAAAGTTCACACTTGAACCAGGAACATACACCGTTTTCGCATTTGCCAACATCGACGAATATCAAGGATGGGTTTACGATGAAGACACCCAATTAAGCGGATATGAGTTCATTCACGACGAATTCAAGGAAGTAGGCGGACTTCGCGTTACCTTCTATGACTTCCGCTTGGTTGACCCGGCAAGCAAAATAAACTTCAACAATGGCATGTTCATCCCGATGAGCGCGAAGGAAGAGATTACCATTACGAAAAACTACGACCTCAACAGCGTCAACACAATTGACATCGGCCTCGACCGCCTCGTCACCAAGGTGAAGATGACAATCAACGACGCCGCCGAGAACATTCCGGAGAACAGCACCATAACGTTCGGCAATTATTCCGAGAACGTGCCACTGATGGGAAATGACGATAACAAGAATGTAGACGACTTCACGACATACTTCGGCGAAAGGACGAAGAGCACGACAATCAAGAATGTAAAAAGCGGCGACGAGCGGACCTTCTACGTCAACGAAACGTTAGACGGTGCCGAAAAGCCATTCACCGTGACGCTCAGCACTAAAAACTCTTCGGGCGTGTCAACCTACACCGCCACGACCGAGCGCACCGAGCTGCCCCGCAACTCGATATATCCGCTCAAGCTGACGTTCAGCGACTTCGGCATAAGCATTACGCCGAGGGCATGGCTTAAAGTGACAGCTGTTCCGTATGACGTGTATTACAAGCCGGTGGAGGACGGTGTTTACCGTGTCGAGCTGGCCACAGGCTCTTACTTCGAGCTTACGCCGAAAGCAATAACCGCCGGCGACGCCAACGCCACAATCAGCGGCGTTACGTGGGAATGGACTCAAGACGGAAATCTGCCAACGGGGTATGTCGTGAAGATTGACGGCAATACCGTAACTGGGAACCTGCCTAGCGGCGGCACATCATATTATGGCAAGTTCACCTTGAAGCTCAACGGCAAGTGGACATACGACGGCGCCGATTACGACCGCACCTATACGTTCATCATCGACGTTTGCCACGACGAGGTTTGGGCCATGGACCGTCTCATTGATAATGGAGCTAACTCGCGCGCGGCCGAAATGCCCGCTCCCGCCTACAGGCTCGCCCCCGAATATCTCAACATGTTTAAGGTAAAGTAAATCAAGCTGAGGAGGACAAAATATGAAACCAAGACATATAATGATATTAGCCGTTGCCGCCGCCGTATTAGGCGGAGGCGACGCCCTTGCGCAGAATACAACTGATTACAACAACTCGTCGGTGGTTCACCGTGCCGGAAAGTGGTACAGGTCTGACTATCGCGAAGCACACTCGCGCGGACAAGGCAGCGACAACTTCGACAACGGCATGGGCACCGAGGCTGACGGTATGAAACCTAACCCTATTCATCCTCAAAAAAAACTTATACAGAAAACCCATGAATATCGTGAGGACGTGTACATAAATCCTGGGTATGAAAGGACGCTTCTGATACCGGCAATTAATGGAAATTCTACTGAGTATTTCAATTACCAGAGGTGGTATAATTTCCGAGAAGACGGTGCGCTTGATCTTAATTATATTTCGTTTCCGGAAAATTCAGGAAATGCTTATGTAATGAAGGATGGTGTTTATTGCGGTAGATTTTTGAAAAGCGATGTAGGTCAGAATTCTTCTTTACGTTCGGTAACAGTCAAGGTTCCTGATGATTTCAACACTCCGTATTACTTAGCTTGCGACTTGTCCGACTATAACGACGTTAGCAAGCCTGAAAACAACGGCGCAACATTTTACGAGCCTACGCTCGGTCTGCGCGCCATCTACACAATACGTCCCGCTTCCGAGATTAAAAATAAGATTAACAAGACCGATTATTACGAGAAGCACGACATCCACTTTCCGGCACATCGTATCAGTACAAAAACCCCGGAGCAGGTAGCCCTCGACATGTTTGCCAGCAATTATTTTGTAGATGGTGAAAACGGTAACTGCGGAGCGTTGACGGTCAAATTTGATTATGGAAATTCCGGTATAGATGAAAGCTATCTCTCGTTGCCTTCTGAAACAGTGGAAGGTGATGTCCGCAAGATTTCTTTCGACCAAAAGAAAGATATCCCCGACGGCACTGTGGTTTACATCAACGTGACAAAGAACGACGGCTACATGATAGCGCAGTTCAAGCTTACGTTCGACGCCAACACCGAAGGCTTGACTCTCGATAATATCAATACAATAAAAAATGACAAAACCAATCCTCTTTATTTTAGAACAAACGAATACCTTGAAGAGAACTTCGGCAAACCGCTAACGAGTCTTGACTTTGATTTCGACGCTACAGATAAGCCTAACAAACTGTCGGGACAGCCCAATATCGATTATTACCCTTACCCATTAAGCTGGACTACATCAAGCTACGGCTTCTTCGCCGCCGACGGCTTTGTACATATGGATGACGGTCAGATTACGCAGTGGGGACAATACTGCATTACAACCGGCGGTTACAACCTTACGAAATCGCATTTGCTCCCAGGCAGTAAATACCATGTTTACATTGACGCCAACCAGTTCCCGGGAACTATATGCGAGCTACCGTTTGACACAAAGCTATGTCCCTCATCAAAGCTTTATTTCACGGCGTGGATAAGCAGTCTTAACAACCGTGCCACAGGCGGCAAGACTGTTGAAGACGGAAGCGTGCTGTTCATATTAAAAGGTATAGACGATGATGAAAGCGAGCACGTTATTTACACCCAGGCGTCGGGACAGATAGAAGACACTGGCAACAAGCCGTGGTACCAGGTGTATTTTGAGTTCAACAGTGCCGGACAGCCGTATGATCGCTACGTACTCGAGGTGTTCAACAACTGCGCGAGTACGGCAGGCGGCGACTTCTGTATAGACGACATCCGCATTTACATCAGTCCGATGGAAGTTGACGCCAATACGATTAAGCCGTTGTGTACAAGAGACAGCGAGGCTGAGGTGCAGGTTAACATCAACTACGAGCGTCTGCTCGACCGCCTCGGCCTTAAGGAAGTGAAAAGCCAAGGCGACGAAACGATTTCAAAGGGTTATTATACATTCGTCAACAAGACCGCTTACGACCGCCTCATAACCTCGGGTACCGACTATCATGAAGCTTTTGAGAAAGCCGTGGTTCACGGAAACGGAGTCTATAAAGGCAGCACAAGCAATTATTTCGGTTCGATGGGCTTTTCCACCTTCTTCGAGTCGACATCACCCGGCGTGACAGTTGACGGCACGGGTTCGGGCGAGGGCCGAAGGATAAGCTTCTTGGCGAGCGTAGCGGCCAACAACTCTTCACAGGGCTTCGTTACGCTTGTAGTGGGTGACGAATATTACATCGCCTTCACCAACACAGACATTAGCAACGTTCAGGGCGATAAGGATGAAAGCCTTGCCTACAAGCTTGCCGAATACTTTGACATGGACGACCCCGACTGCGGCATACGCGGAACGTTCCGCGTTGAAGGCTCGCTGGTAATCAATGTAGACGGCGAGGTGTCTACCGACGCCGCCACCGTGTGCAAGGGCCAGCAGCCGCTGATTGACGTACAGATGAAGGATCACCAGGGCCACATAGTTGAAGACGCCGTGTTCGACTGGTACTTCGGCAGCATACAGGACTTCAACGCCCATAAGACCGAGCCTATCGCCGAAGACGAGGGCGAGAGCCATGGCTTGGCCGACGCCTTGGCAAGGTTCCGCGCGTGGTATCCCGAAGTAACGTCGGTGACCGACACCATCGTGCCCCGTGAAAACCCTGACGACAAGGAGCGCACGCTCTACAAAGAGGACATCGACCTGATCAAGCAGCTAAGCACCGACTACAATACCGGCGGACTGAACGCCAAGCTGACCCTCTCGGCCTCGAAGAACCTGGCGATAAGGCTTATGCAGGAAACCACCTACGTCGTGCTCGTGCCGATAGGCGAAGAGCCTACGCCGGCTGAAGGCGAAACCGCTCTGTCTATATGCTGGGAGCCCACGGAGATGAGGCTTTACGCCCAAGACGGCGCCCCGCTGCTCGACGTAGGCAGAAAGGATGTCGACTACAGCCAGGTAGGCGATTATGCCGTAAAGGTACGTTTAGGTAAGTTGCAGTATGACAACATGACCAACCTGACCGTGCCCGTAAGGAACCCGAGGCTCGACAAAGACACGCCGGCAAGGGTGAAATCGCTCCCTGACAATATGAATTTATACCTCACCTGGACCGACGATCCGCGATATGCCGAAGAGCTTGAGCAAGGCGGTTACGCGTTTGTGGTAGGACAACTGGCTGATGATTTCGCCATCGATCAGAGCACGCATACTAACGCGAGTAACGTGGTTATAAGGTTCACGTCGACCGAATTCACGCCGCGCGAGGGTTACCACTATTCCGTGGCGTTTGAATTCACCACAAGTGACATTGGCGACGACGTGCCCGAGTGTAACGGCCAGCTTGTGATACCATTAGTCATCGTGCCCGACTACGAGGTGTGGACGGGCGGCCCCGGCGACAACTGGAACGACGACTCAAAGTGGCGCCGAGCCGAGCCGGATGAGATTAAGAAGTCCGGTTACATGACCAACGCCGAAAACGGCACAAGCGCCGGCTACGTGCCGCTGAGCGCAACGAGGGTAGTCATTCCTACCGACAACGGCATCAAGCTTTACACGGCAGGCCAATTGGCCGGCGCGGGCGGCATACTCGACCTGTACGGCGGCAAGGGCGACCTGACCGACCCGACGGCGAACATTGAGTATGACCTCGCCGTGGCATATCAACAAAACGCTGCCGGAACCGACGGACGTTATATCGCCGGGCTGTATTACACCAACCGCTGCTACCGCATACACTTCAACGCCCGCGGCCAAATGCTCAACAGCCACCTGCTGACTTACGACCGCGCCTGGACCAACGTTGAGGTGCCCACAGGACGGTGGACAACCGTAGCCACGCCTCTGCAGGGCGTCTTCACGGGCGACTGGTATACCAAGACGACGGGCGAGGAAACAGCCGAATATTTTACCGACCTGAAATTCGGCAGCGGCAACAACCGCCTGCAACCTTACGTGCTGCAGCGCAGCTGGAACGAGCACGCCGTCATTAATGAGGGCGGCGACGGCGTAGAAGACGACGGCAGCCACGTCGAAAGTGCGCATACGTCTAACGTGACATGGAGCTCGACCTATAACGACATCGACATACAGACAAAGCCGGGCGAGGGCTTCTCTGTCCTCGTAGGCAAAGGCTCTGCGACACAGGTCGGCGGCACGGTGGAGTTCCGCCTGCCGAAGGAAGACACTAAATTTGAGGGCTTCGACGCCACATTCACACGCCGCCAGGTAAACACGGGCTTGCTGTTCTCTGACAACCTTAAGCAGGCTGAAGAGGCTACGGTCAAGGTCAGCCCGTCGCATGACGGACGTTACGTCCTAATAGGCAACCCGTTCACCTCGTCGCTCGACATGGATGAGTTCTTCGATGAGAATGAGAATAATGGTTTTGACAAGGTTTACTGGACAGCCACCGACAGCGACCCCTACACGGGCGTTAAGGACGGCGACGGCAACTGGCTGACATCCGGCGGAACGTCGGCAGCCGTAGTGCCTCCTTACACGGCGTTCTACGTTAGGCAGACCGTTCCGTCGTCTACACCGCTTGACATAGTATTCTCACGCAACATGGCCGTAATGCCCGCCGATGACGGAACCGGTACGCAGGCCCTGCAGGGCATGACGCTGCTGGCAGCCGGCGCAAAGGGCAACAGCACCGCCCTGTTGAGATATGACGCTGCGGCCGACAACGGCTACGCCAAGAGCGAGGACGTGCAGCTGATGAGGGAGTCCGCCGGCACCGCTGCGCCGCTGGTTTACACCGTGGCCGGCGACATGGCCGCCAACATCAACCAAGTGAAGGACCTGCAGCAGATACCTTTGGGCCTCTTCGCCGCCGACGGTGACGTGACGACGCTGACCTTCACGGGCACGGCCGCCCTGCTGGAGCCGTCGCTCTACGACGCCGAGCTGAACACCGACACGCCGATAACCGAGGGCATGACGCTGAGCGTAAACGGCTCGTCGCACGGCCGCTACTTCATCCGCGCTCGCGGAGCGGGCGAGGGCACCTCGGGCATTAGCGAGGTGGTTGGCGACGCTGACGGCGACGTGACGGTCTACTCCGTTGCCGAGCGCCAGGTGGTAGTATCATCTTCTGCCGGCCTGAGGGCCGTAAGGGTTTACGCCGTAGGCGGCCAGCTGCTCAAGAGCGAGAGCGTGGCCGACGGCCGCACGGCCGTGACGCTTGACGGCGTTGACAGCGGCGTTGCGATAGTACGCGTGACGACCGCCGCCGGCACGACGGTTAAGAAGATCACCGTGAAATAACGACACGAGAATTTTACTTTGATAGATATCTTGATTGGAGGGTCTTCCTGCGTGAGCAGGGAGGCCTTTTTTTTAATTAAAAATTAAAAATTAAAAATTAAAAATGGAGGATGGGGATGGGGGATGAGAAAATGAAGAATGGGGAATGAAAGATGAAACGTCGGGGTTGGGATAAGAAACACATGTATAATTGAATACACCCACTTCCCAATTACTGTAAACACCCTCTTCCCAAATACTGTAAACACCCTCTTCCAAGTGAGGCTCTCGCAAATTGTCATCCCGGACTTGATCCGTCGTCATCCTGAACTTGATTCAGGACAGAATGAATATACCCTCATTCAAGTGAGGCTCTCGCACATCATGTCATCCCAAACTTGATTTGGGATCCAGAATAAATACACCCTCTAATCGCCAACGTGGCGGCATACGACTGGTTCCCGTGTCAAGCACGGGATGACGATTAGCGAGTGCCTCACTTGAGGGAGGATGGCTGCGTTAATTGAGGGAGGATGGCTGCGTTAATTGAAGGGGATGGCTACGTTAATTGAGGGAGGATGGCTGCGTTAATTGAGGGAGGATGGCTGCGTTAATTGAAGGAGGGTGCGTGCGATAATTGGAGGGAGGTTGGTGCGATAATTGGAAGAGGTGATCGCGTTAATTGGAAGAGGATGTGTATTTATGGGGAAGGCGGGATGCGATTGCGGGAAAGCACCTATTGGGACGCAAGACGTGGCGTTTTGCAGGGTGAAAAGCGGCAAACGGGAAGGCGAAAGGCGGCGTTTTGCAAACAGCAAAATGTTTTTCATTGGAGATTATAATGTCACAATGTCACGAAGGGGCGTAATGCGTTGGGCACCACGACGTTACGCTGTGACATTACGTCGTGCGCATTATCACCAAACGTCACACACGATGGGCGGCTGTGACGGTGGTGAAGGTGGGGCTTGGGGTAATGTCACGGCCTAAGAAGCTGGTAATCAGCGGCGTGCATGCGGATGTGACATTGTGACGTTTTTTTTTATAAATGGAGTTAGCGGGAGTTAACGGGAGTTAGGCTCGCTGCGCTCGCCGGGAGTTAGCGGACAATAGCCCTTGCCAGCGTACTTTCAGCACAAAAACATCAGATTTACGACATTGACTTACGGACGCACCCTCATTCAAGTGAGGCTCTTGCGCCTCACTTGGATGAGGGTGTTTCCGTCTGTTCTGAATCAAGTTTAGGGCGACCGCAACGGGCGTAACGTCACAGGTCCTCGAGCATGCGCTTGATGACTACCGTGGCCGATATCTCGCGGTTGGCGGCTTCGGGGATGACGAGCGACGAAGGGCTTTCGATTACGTCGTCGGTAACGATGAGGCCGCGGCGGACGGGCAGGCAATGCATGAAGCGGCCGTTGTCGGTGACGGCCATGTGGGCGGCGTCGATTGTCCACGCCATGTCGCGCGAGATGATTTTGCCGTAGTCGGCAGGGCGGGTGACGCCGGGGCAGCTCCAGTTTTTGGCGTAGACGAAGTCGGCGCCCTCAAGGGCTTTCATCTGGTCGTACTCGACGCGCGCTCCGCCGGCGAAGGCTGGGTCAAGCTCGTAGCCCTCGGGATGGGTTATGACGAAGTCTACGTCGGCGGCGTTCATCCACTGCGCGAACGAGTTGGGCACGGCCTGCGGCAGGGCGCGGCAGTGGGGCGCCCACGTGAGCACCACCTTCGGGCGCGCCTTTGTCTTGTGCTCCTCTATGGTGATGAGGTCGGCGAAGGCCTGCAGGGGGTGCACGGTGGCCGTTTCCATGGCGAAGACGGGGCGTCCGCTGTAACGTATGAACTGGTTGAGCACGGTTTCGGCGTAGTCGTATTCGCGGTCGGTCAGGCCGGCGAACGAGCGCACGCCGATGACGTCGCAATAGCAGCCCATCACGGGTATGGCCTCGAGCAGGTGCTCGCTCTTGTCGCCGTCCATGATGACGCCGCGCTCGGTCTCGAGCTTCCAGGCGCCGGCGTTCACGTCGAGCACGATGACGTTCATGCCGAGGTTCATGGCGGCCTTCTGCGTGCTGAGGCGCGTGCGCAGGCTGTTGTTGAAGAATATCATGAGCAGCGTCTTGTTCTTGCCCAGCTGCTGGTACTTAAAGCGGTCGCGCTTAATCTCTTGCGCCTCGGCAAGGGCCTGACTGAGGCCGCCGAGGTCGCCAACGTTGATGAATGTTTTCATTTTATTTCTTAAAAGTATAAAGTCTTATTCGGTTTCATTCCCTCACTTGTCCCTCGCCCTCGATGAGCCACTTGTAGGTGGTTATCTCGTCGAGTCCCATAGGGCCGCGCGGGCCTACCTTCTGTGTGCTTATGCCTATCTCGGCGCCGAGGCCGAACTGCGCGCCGTCGGTGAAGCTCGTAGGCGCGTTCCAGTAGACGCAGGCGGCGTCTACGTAGGTCTGGAAGAGGCGTGCGCTGCGCTCGTCTTGCGTTATGATGCACTCGCTGTGGCCCGAGCCGTAGCGGGCTATGTGGTCGAGCGCCGCGGCGAGCGAGGGCACCGTCTTAAGCGACATGGCGTAGTCCATATACTCGGTGCCGTAACTTTCAGGCGCGGCGCGGCGCAGCAGCCGCTTAGGGTAACCGCCCTTGAGGGCGTCATAGGCTTCGGCGTCGGCATATACGACAACGCCCGAGGCTGCCAGCGGAGCGCAGAGGGCCGGCAGGTCGGCCAGGCGCGAGGCGTGAACGATGAGGCAGTCGAGCGCGTTGCAGACGCTGACGCGGCGCGTCTTGGCGTTGTTGATGATGCGCGCGCCCATGGCCGTGTCGCCGTGTTCGTCGAAATAGGCGTGCACGACGCCCGCCCCGGTTTCAATCACGGGCACCTTGGCCTTGCTGCGGACGAAGTCAATCAGCCCGCGTCCGCCCCTCGGTATGCACAGGTCTACGTAGCCGACGGCCGAGAGCAGCTCGGCCGTGGCCTTGTGGGTTGACTTAAGCAGGCTGACCGTGTTAAGGTTGAGGCCGTACCGGCGCAGGGCGCCTTTTATGAGTTTTACGATGGCGTAGTTAGAATTGTCGGCGTCCTTGCCGCCCTTAAGCACGCAGGCGCTGCCCGCCTTGAAACAGAGCGAGAAGACGTCGAAACTGACGTTGGGCCGGGCCTCGTAAATCACGCCTATCACGCCGTAAGGCACGCTGACGCGGCGCAGGCGCAGGCCGTTGGGCAGGGTGCGCCCTGCCGTGACGCGCCCGAGAGGCGACGGCAGGTCGGCCACACGGCGCATGTCGGCGGCTATGGCGTCGAGGCGTTCGGGCGTGAGCATCAGGCGGTCGTAGAGCGGATTGTCGGGCGACATGCGCTGCAGGTCGATGGAGTTGACGCTGAGCAGCTCTTCCTTAGCCTCAACAATCATGTCGGCAAGGGTGCGCAGCACGGCGTTCTTCCCCTCGTCGGTGACAGCCGCAAGCTCGAGCGCGGCCTCGCGGGCCTTAATCAAAATCTCTTCGGTTTCATTCATATGGCTGATAGTAAGTTAAGGGTGCAGCGGGGCGTCATTCCATGTACATATAATCGTAATGCACCACGGGGCGGCCGCCGTGGCAGCCCATGGCGGCGCGCGCCTCGGCACTGCCGCACGAGGCGCGCCCAATGGCTATGCGGACGCCGCCTTCGCCGACAATGCTTATTATGTCGCCCTCGCAGAAGTCGCCCTCTACGGCCGTCACGCCTACGGGCAGCAGGCTGGCGGCCTCGCCGCCGCGCAGGGCTTCGGCCGCCGCACGGCTTACCGTGACGGCGCCCTTGGCGAAGCTGCCGCTGTGGGCAATCCACTTCTTGACGTCGGACACAGGTTTTTCGGCCGCCACAAACTCGGTGTGGGGCGTGTCACCGGGGCGCGTCATGAGGTCTATGAGCACGTCGGGGCGCCGGCCGTCGGCTATGATTACACGTATTCCCTCGTCGGCCACCATGCGTGCTATCTTGCACTTCGTCGACATGCCGCCGCGGCCGAAGCCGCTCTTCGCACGGCTGACGTAGCGTGAGGGGTCGGCGCCGCGCTCCACGCGGGCGATGAGCCTTGACGAGGGGTCGGCGGGCGGGCCGTCGTAAATGCCGTCGACGTTGCTAAGGATGACGAGCGCCGAGGCGTCCATCATTGACGCTATGAGTCCCGCCAACTCGTCGTTGTCGGTGAACATCAGCTCGGTTATGCTGACGGTGTCGTTCTCGTTGACTATCGGTATGACGCCGTTGTCGAGCATTACGGCCATGCAGGCGCGCTGGTTGAGGTAGTCGCGGCGCGAGGCGAAGTTCTCCTTCATCGTGAGCACCTGGCCAACGGGTATGCCGTAGTCGCGGAAGAGGTCGTAATAAAGGTTCATCAGCTTAGCCTGCCCCACGGCCGAATAGAGCTGCCTCTGCCCCACGCTGTCGAGTTTGCGCGAGGGCTTGACAAGTCCCCGACCGCACGCCACGGCGCCGCTCGACACAAGGATGACCTCACAGCCGCGGCCGCGGAGCCACGCAATCTGGTCAACCAAGGCCGACATGCGGGTGATGTCGAGCTTGCCGTCGTCGCGGGTGAGCACGTTGCTGCCCGCCTTAATAACTATTCTTTCAGGCATTTTCGTAGGGGTTAATAGGAAGGATAAGCCCGATGGGCCGAATGAGCCTAATACGCCGGGGCGGAAGAGGACGATACTTAATTATTCATTTTTAATTCTTCTTTCTGTCTTTCTCGCGGATTTCCACGCGGCGTATCTTGCCGCTGATGGTCTTGGGCAGCTCGTCGACGAACTCGATTATTCGCGGATACTTGTAAGGCGCGGTTTCACGCTTTACGTGGTTTTGCAGTTCCTTCACGAGGTCGTCGCCGGCCTTGTCCTTCCAGTCGTTGCCGAGCACAACGGTGGCCTTAACCACCATGCCTCGTATGTCATCGGGCACGCCAGTTATGGCGCACTCCACTACGGCCGGGTGGGTCATCAGCGCGCTCTCCACCTCGAACGGGCCTATGCGGTAGCCGCTGCTCTTGATGACGTCGTCGGTGCGGCCCTCAAACCAGTAATAACCGTCCTCGTCGCGCCAGGCCACGTCGCCCGTGTGGTAAAGGCCGTCGTGCCACACCTGGCGATTCCGCTCGGGGTCGCGGTAGTAGCCCTTGAAAAGGCCGATGGGCTTGCCGTTCTCGGTGTGGATTACTATCTCGCCCTTCTCGCCGTCCTCGCAGGGCGTGCCGTCGGGGCGCACGAGGTCGATGTCGTATTGCGGATTGGGCATGCCCATGCTGCCGGGCTTTGGCGTCATCCAAGGCATTGTGCCGAGCGTCATGGTTGTTTCTGTCTGGCCGAAGCCCTCCATCAGGCGTATGCCCGTAAGTTCGAAGAAACGGTCGTAAACGGCGGGGTTGAGCGCCTCGCCGGCCGTGCAGCAGTAGCGCAGGGAGGACAAGTCGTACTTTGAGAAGTCCTCGTGTATCATGAAGCGGTAGACCGTAGGCGGGGCGCAGAACGACGTTATGCGGTATTGCTCTATCTTGCGCATTATCTTCTCGGCCGTGAACTTCTGGTGCTCGAAGACGAACACCGCCGCGCCGGCGAACCACTGGCCGTAGAGCTTGCCCCACGCAGCCTTGGCCCAGCCCGTGTCGGCCACGGTAAGGTGGATGCTGTCCTCGCGCAGGTTGTGCCAGAAGTAACCTGTGGTGATGTGGCCGAGGGGATAGACGAAGTCGTGCGCTACCATCTTCGGCTCGCCGCTGGTGCCGCTGGTGAAGTACATCAGCATGGTGTCGTCGTTGTCGTTGACGTGCTCGGGGCGCTTGAACGGCGGCACGTCGTTCCACTCCTTGTGCCAATCATGAAAACCGTCGTAAACCTCCGGGCCTATGCTGACGAGCGTCTTCAGCGTGGGGCTTTGGTCGAGCGAGCCTTTCACCTGCGTCATCACGTAATCGTCGCCTACGCAGATGATGGCCTTCACGTCGGCCATGTTGTTACGGTAAACTATGTCGTGTGTGGTGAGCATGTGCGTTGCCGGCACGGCCACGGCGCCAATCTTGCACAGGGCGAGCATTGACAGCCAGAACTCATAGCGGCGCTTCAGTATCAGCATGACGACGTCGCCCTTGCCTATGCCGAGCGTCTGGAAATAAGACGCGGCGCGGTCGCTCTGCTCCTTTATGTCCTTGAACGTGAAACGGATGCAGTTATCCTCGTCGTCAGTCCACAACAGCGCCAGCTTGTCGGGCTTCTCTTCGGCCCAGGCGTCAACGACGTCGTAGGCGAAGTTGAAGTTGTCGGGCACGTTGATGTGCAGGTTCTGCTTGAAATCCTCAACCGACGAAAAACTTGTTTGGGTCAAAAATCTTTCTATCATCGCTTATACCTATTTTTTGTTGGGAATAAGAAAGACGTGGAGCAAGTAAAAAAAACTTCCTCCAACAGGAGCAATCACACCTACTCCCTTGCTTCTTTATTCCTTCTCTCCTTTACTTCCTTTTTCCTTATAAAATCACTGCAAGAAACTTTACCGCCTTGCCTCCGAGCGCACGCATGCAGTGGGGCTGTGAGGCGTCAAAGTAAATACTGTCGCCCTCGTTTAGCACGAGCACCTTCTTGCCGATGGTTTCCTCAAGACTGCCTTCTATCACGAGGTGGAACTCTTGTCCCTGGTGCGAGTTCTTGTCAAGCTGCACGTCGTCGGGCTTAGGCTCTACCATCACGATGAACGGGTCGGCCGTGCGTCCGCGGAAGCCGCTCGCCAGGCTCTGGTACTTGTACGCCTTGCGGCGCTCTACGCTGAGGCCCTGTCCCTTGCGCGTGAGGAAATACGAGCTCATGTGCGGCTCTTCGCCGAACAGCAGCACGTCGAGGGCTATGCCATACTTTTTTGAAATTTTCTGAAGACTACTGATTGACAATTCGCTCTCGCCGCTTTCGGCCTTCAGGTATGCCTCAAGCGTAATGTCGCAGAGGTCGGCCACCTCTTGTGCCGGAATGTCAAGCACCTCACGCAGTCCCTTCAGACGTTCTCCGATTTGTTTTATTGCATCTTCCATTTAGAAACTGTTTTAGTGATTTTTCCGACAAAAGTAGTAATTTAATATTTAAAAACGAAATTTTAGGAAGAAAAATAAGTATTTTTACTGAAAATAATACATTTCGTTACTTTACAACACGCGCGCCGACGGCCTCGCCCGGTCGTCGGCGCGTATGCTTGGCAGGGCGTTATTCGCCCATTAGGCCGCGTATCACGGCGTTAGTGAAACCGGCGCGCTCCATGGCGTTAAGTCCGCGTATGGTCAGTCCGCCCGGTGTGGTAACCTTGTCAATCTCAGCCTCCGGATGGGCGCCGCTCTCCTGCAGCAGGGCCACCGCCCCCTTGACGGTCTGCAGCACTATGTCGCGCGCCGCGTCGGCCTTGAAGCCCAGCTCTACGCCGCCTTCAGTTGACGCCCTGACGTAACGCATGGCGTAAGCAATGCCACACGACGCCAGCTTGGTGCCCGCGGCGAGCAGCCGCTCGTCGACGACGAGCGTTGAGCCTACGGCGTTGAATATGGCCTCAACCTTGCCGGCGGCCTCTTCGCCGCCGCTTACGGGCGTGATGAACGTCATCGAGCAGCCCATGGCCACCGCCGTGTTAGGTATGGCGATGAACGTGGCGGGCATGTCGCCGCCGTCTGCCGACAACATTGCCTTAAGCTCGTCGCCGCTCACGCCGGCGGCCACCGACACAACAGTCTGTCGGCCGCAGTCGAGCGCCGGGCGTACCTCGTCAATTACGCCGCCCACCAACCAAGGCTTAACGGCCACTATCACTACGTCGGCCCCGGCAACGGCCGCCTTATTGTCAGTAGTTGTTGCAAAACCCGCCTCGGCGAAGCGCCCGAGCGTACTTTCGTGGGGCGCCGCCAGCGTGATGTGCCCGGCGGGGCAGAGTCCCGCCTTGGCGAAGCCACGTGCCAAGGCGCCGCCCATAGCGCCCGCTCCTATTATAGAAATTCTCATAATGCTTAAGTTTTTCTCACTTTCCCATCTTCTCACTTCCTCACCTTTTCACTTCCTCACCTTCTCACCTTCAATCAAAGCATTTCCTCTTCGCCGCCGCCCATCTCGGCGCTGTTTGCGGGACGCTTCTTGGGCGCTTTGGCTTTCATGTTGCCGAAGCTGTAAGTCAGCGTCATGTTGACGGAGCGTCCGCTGCCCCAGTTTTTCTGGTGGCGGGTGAAGGTGTCAGAACTGGTGAAGTTCTCGAACTTGCGCGAGTTCAACAGGTCGCGGCAGTTGACGGCCAGCGTCAGCTTGCGGTCGAGGAACGTCTTGCGCACGCCCAGGTTCATGCTGAAGTTGGCCTTGCGGTAACCCTGCGTGATGACCTGTCGCGAGCGGTAGCGGCCCGTCAGCTGCACCGATATGTCGTAAGGCAGCATGAGCGAGGCCTGCATGCGTGCGTTCCACGTGAAGTTGTCGTTGCCCTCGCCGGTTATGGTCTGCCCGTCGATGTCGTAGGTGAAGCCGTTCAGCTTGTAGTAATAAGCGTTGGCCGTAGTCGTCAGGTTGAGTATGCGGCATATCTGGTTCTTCAGCACCAGCTCAACGCCCGTGCTAAGGCTCTTCGCAACGTTCATGAACGTAGAGTACATCATGTTGTCCGTGCTGCTCTGGTAGTTGATGCGCTGAATGACGTCTGACGTGGGGCGGTAGTAGGCGCTCAGGAGCATTGAGTGCTGCTCCCAGGTCTTCAGGTAGTTCAGCGAGAACGAGTTGCTGTACTCGGGCGTCAGCTCGGGATTACCGAACGACGTCATCGAGGCGTCGCGCGTGTTGCGGAAGCTGTTCAGCTGGTGGCCGCGCGGACGGCGCAGGCGGCGCGTGTAGTTGAGCTGCAGCTGCTGCGTCTCGTCAATCTGGTAAGACATGAACACGCTGGGGAACAGCTGGAAGAAGTCCTTCTTGAACGCCGGGTCACGCTTAGCCGGGTCGTGCTCCTGCTCATAGTCGTAGCTCGACGTGTTCACCCGCCAGTATTCGCCCCTCAGGCCGGCCATCACGCCCAGCCGTCCGAACTTCATCGTGGCCGTGGCGTACAGCGCGTGCAGGTCCTGGTTGTAGATGAAGCGGTTGTAGAAGTCCTTCTCCTCCACCTGGTTCGCGCCCTCCCACGACGTTTCGTCGATGTAGCTCTCCTGCGGCGAGTTATCGCGGTCGAAGTTGGCCTGGTAGCCCGCCTGCAGCATGATGTCGTCGGTTATGGGGTTCTCGTAGTCGAGCTTCACCTCCCACGAGTGGTTGCGCGAGTACATCGGGCGGAACTGGTAGTCATATTCCGTCGGCACGGAGCCGTCAACGTAGGTCGTGCTGTCCTGGTAGACGTTGTTCTGGTCCATGTGCCAGTTATGGTAGTCAACGGTGAAGTCAAGGTAATGTCTGTCGGTGAAGTTGTGGCGGTAGTTGAACTCGCCGTAGAACATGCGCATCTTGTTGTCGCCCGACGAGTTGCGCAGCATGACGTAAGTGTCCTCCGCCGCACCGATGGTGCCGTAGCGGTAGGGCGTCACGCCGCCGTTCTTGCGGCTGCCGAGCATCATCATGCCGTTGAGCGACAGGGCGTCCTTGTCGGTGGCGTTAAACGTAAGTCCGGCGCGGGTGAACAGGTTGTCGCCCCTGCGGTCGTTCTCCGTTTCGTAAGTCTGGTACTGGTTGGTGTTCAAGTACTCCTGGTAGCTGTACGATCCGCCCTCGCTGGCGCGGTGGCGGTAGCCTATGTTGACGTAGCCGTCCCAGCGGCCGTAGTTGAAGTTGACGTTGCCGCTGGCGTTGGCGCTGCCGTTAGTGTTGCCGCCGGCCTGCGCCGAGCCGTAATAGCCCGCCGTGCGGTTCTTCTTCAGCACGATGTTGATAATGCCGGCGCTGCCCTCGGCGCTGAACTTGGCCGAGGGATTGTCAATCACCTCTATGCGGTCTATGCTCTCCGATGGAATCTGCTGCAGTATCTCGGCGCGGTTGTCGCTGGTCAGTCCGCTGGCCTTGCCGTTTATCCACACCTCCACGCTCGTGTTGCCGCGCAGCGATATGTTGCCGTCGGTGTCGACCTCCACTGACGGTATGTTCTCAAGCACGTCGCTGGCCGCCCCGCCGGCGTTGCTGATGTCCTGCGACACGTCGAACGACTTGCGGTCAACCTCGAGCCTCATGCTCGGCCGCTGCGCCGTCACCGTAACCTCCTCCAGCGTCTGGCTGTCTTCGCTCATGCTCATCGTCTTCATGTTGGCGTGGCGCCGCCGCTCGGTCAGGGCGAACTCGCCCGTCACCGTGGTGTAGCCTATGTAGCTCAGCTTCAGCATGTACTGCCCGTAAGGCAAGCCCGTAACGTTGAAGGCGCCCTCGGCGTCTGACACAGCTCCCTTTACAAACTCTCCCGTCGTGCGGTTGTACACCGCTACGTTGACAAAGGGCAACGCCTCGCCCGTAGAAGTGTCTATTATGTCGCCCTTAACGTTGCCCTGTGCGTGGCAAAGCGCCGCGCACACGGCCATCAGGCATAAAACAACTAATTTCTTCATAACATCACATTTGATTGAGTTAATCCTAAAAAGTTTAACCGATTATATGTTTTTTCACAAATAATTTGGTTTTAACACATAATCTGACTACCTTTGCACCCGCAAACACACTGCGGGGTCTCATAGTTCAATGGATAGAACAAGTCTCTCCTAAATATTATGGGATAACAGACCGAACGCGGCAATGCCGGATATGCTTCAACGGGTTGGATAACGTCAGCCCTTTTATTCAGTAAAACGGCGTAAGCCCCTGTAGTTCAACGGATAGAACATAGGTTTCCTAAACCTACGATATGGGTTCGATTCCCATCGGGGGTACAAGTCAGCCTCGCATTACGGGTGCAAAAGTAATGCTTTCTTTTTCATATTCCGCAAAAAATGCGTAATTTTGACGGCAAAACTTCTACAAATATTCCACAAAAAGCATGGTGACATTCAAGGCGGAGGTTTATGCCCACCAAAAGAAAAAGGACGGCACGTACAACATCAAGATTAGGCTTACCCACAAAGGACGTAAGAAATACATCGCAACGCCGTGGTATGCGACAAAGGACGACCTTACGCGGACTACCTTAAAACTGAAAAACCAAAAGTATATAGACCTGACTGACGGACTGATACGCAAGTACAGGAATGTGTGCGACAGGCTCGGTGAGGGCATTGAAGACATGACCGTTGAACAGGTGCTTGACTACATCATTCAGGAAAAGGGCGAAAGGTTTGACCTCGACATTATCGAATACGGGCGCAAGGCGGTAAAGGAAATGATGGAAAAGGGGCACAGGGGAAATGCCATGTCGTACAAGGTGGCTTTCGACAACCTTGTCAAGTTCCTTGGCCGTGACACGTTGAGCATAAAGGAAGTTACTGCACAATTCCTCAAAGACTGGGCCAAGTGGATAACGGAACAGCCCAACGTGTCGGTCGGCTACGCGCCGAACAACTATCTTAAAAGGTTAAGAGCCATACACAACATGGCAAAAAGGGAGTTCAACGACGAAGACGCCGGGATAATACGCATACCAAATTCGCCTTTCTCGCACATCGAGCTGCCAAAACTGCCGCCCGTTAGGAAACGTGCCATAACAGCCGGGCAGATGCGTGCCATTGCCGCGCTGGACTATAAGACGGTATGGCATTATGGCAACAACCGCTTCAATTTCGCCAAAGACTTGTTCCTGTTGTCGTTCTTCCTTATCGGCATGAACGTGGCTGACTTGTATTCGTGCGTTGACTATAAGGACGGACGTATTACCTATATGCGCACCAAGACAAGGAACAGGCGCGAGGACAACGCCCTTATGTCCGTCAAGGTAGAGCCGGAGGCTGTTCCGCTTATCGAGAAATACCGCGACCCTACAGGAAAAAGGCTTTTCAGGTTTTATAAGATGTACAAGGGAACGGACGCTTTCAGCGCGGCCATAAACAAGGGGCTGAAAGACATAGGCAGGATTGTGGGCATTGACGATTTGGAGTTCTACGCCGCCCGGCATACATGGGCAACGATAGCAATCAATGACGTTGGCATAGACAAGTACACCGTACACACCGCGCTCAACCATGTTGACGAGACGATGCGCGTTACCGACATATACATAAAAAAGGATTGGTCGAACATTGACAATGCAAACAGGCGCGTGCTTGACTTCATGGGGATTGAAATAAAGTCCGTTGAAGAGCCTTTGTACACCAAGGGCGACCCTGAAAGCACTGTTTTGCTTAAGCAAAAAACGTAACCGCTTGATAATCAAGATAGTAAAAATCAGATTTGCTTAAGCAAAACATTAAATTACTGACGCTCAATTACTTACGTGTTTTGCTTAAGCAAAAAGCCTTGTTTGCTTAAGCAAAACGCACAACTATCTGATAATCAACATAATGCGAAGCCGAAAGGCGCATTTTTTCACCTTTCGTTTTTTCGCTTCGCGCGCGTACATCTTTTAATAATAATAATATTATTATTAATTATTATTATTATATATATAAGGAATATAGGGTATAAGGGGAAAGAAGAAAAAGCAAGGAAAAAGAAGAAAGCGGACGCTCCTGGGTGTCCGCTTTCCTTGTAATGGCCGTGTTATTGGCTTTCGTAACGCCGCCGCTTGTCGTCAGCCTCGCTTCTCGCTATTTCGGCTTTCAGCTCGGCGATTTTGGCTTCCATGTCGGCTGTTTCAACTTCCTCTGCATCAACATATTCATCGTCCTCTTCGCCCAATAGTTCGGGGTGTTCGGCCTCGAGCCTTGCAAGCTGTTGCATACGCAGGATAACGCCGTTGCCAAGGTCAATGCGCTGCATCAACGCCTTTATGATGTCGTTGCACCATATCGAGAACTCCGGCGACAGCCAACGCGCGAACTCTATCGCCAAGTCGGAATGTAGCCACGTGCCGCCTCGTGTTCTCGTTCCCTTTTGAACGACGACTACATTTTGCAAAGCGCATTTTCGCGCTTTGCAAAATGCCTTAATGTAATCTTTGGCTTGTTGGCTTCTTAACCAATCCCTTGTGCGCTTACCGAAAGCCTTTGCCATTTCGGTAGCATTTACCATTGTCGGGCCTGTTTCGCCGCTAAGGAATGTTATCAGTTGCTTGTGGAACGGGAACGCTATCATGTCTGACGGTATCAATACCGTTGCCTTGTCGTTCTGTTTCATAGTGCTTGCCTCCTTTCCGTCTCGTAAACGTTGTTGACTACGAGTGCGCCGACCATCGGGCGCAGGTCGTTGTTGATGATGTCTTGCAGTCTTTCCTGTGCGTCAAAGAACTCTCCGTCGAAGTCTCCATCCTCAAAAAGGTACTTGGAAAGCTCGTTAAGGCGGTGTTGCAACTCAACGGCCTTGCGGATAACGTCTATAAGGCTGTCTGTGTCTTTTGGGTGGCCTGTTTGGTTGGCCTTACCTGCCATTGCGCTACTTTTGTTCACGTGTAGGCTAAATTGCGTTGTTTTGAGCATAATAATAAAGCGGTGGAAATAAAAACGGCTTCCACCTGTCCCGTTGCTCTACACCAACGCTGGCAGTGGGCGCATTGACGCACCACACGGGGGTATGGAAGCCGATATGTCCGTATAGTCTTACGACACGTCAGGGCATAAAAAAAATGCCTGACCGACATAGACAGGCTTAACACCTGCCAACGTTGAATTGTAGAGCATTGCAAATGTAGCGATAATAAACAAAACCGCCAAAGATTTTGGGTGAAATCTTAGGCGGAAAATGGAATATGTGTTTGACAAACATATAAAATTGTCAGTTATGTCAAAGTCTCATCAATTTTAGTTTCTGAACTAACGCCAAGGCACACCATGTTCCTATCAAAAAGTAAGGCTATATGGTATGCAGGTTGAATCCATTGGCAAAGCACGGTATCATTTAACACGTCTTTGGAATTAGGTTCTCCAACATAGTTTACTATTTGGTCGTATGTTTTTCCTTTCAGTGTCCCAAGTTCTACAAACTTTTTGTTGAGTTCTTGTGATGGGGTTGTGGTGAAAGCCTTTATTATAGCTCCTAATACAAGCGCAATGAGCGGTATTGCGAAAATCCAAATCATCAAACTATTATCCATATATGAATGTTTTTGTCTTGTTACCAATCATCGCCTACATTATTTTCAACGCCTTTCTTTAAGTCGATTATGTAATTGTTGAAAAACTTTTCCAAGGCTTCTTTGGCGTATTTGGCCTTTAATTCGCCTTTCTTGTTGTAAATCACGTTTATAACTTCCGACCCAAAACCTCCGTTGGATTTTCCTTGCAATAATAGGCGTATTGTCTTGCTGCCTGATTTGTAGTCGGCAAGTGTGAATGTAGGAGCGTCAAAACGTATGCGACCGTCCTTGAAGCGGATGGATATAGTATAATTCATATCGTAAGAAGCAGCGGCCATGCCTAATGCTTTCTTTTGTACCGCATCGCTTTCAATGCCGTTTATGGTGATAACGTCAGGCTCTGACTCGCTCAAAACGTCTTTTGGCGAACGGTAGATGCTTACAAGGTACGCACGCACTTTTTTGTAAAGTTCCTGTTGTGTACCTTGTATGTCAACAACTACATAATTTTTTGTTTCGTCATCACTTGAAACAAACCCGTTAGGGGTCAACGTGAAACTTTGGGCAATGGCTGACACTGAAGCCATTACTAACAAGCCCATTGTGAACAATAATTTTTTCATATATATATATATATTATTAAAATTCAATGCAAAATTACTAAAAATGTGCCGTTATTGGCTCAACGATAGTCATTTTGCAGTGATTTTAGCACATTCATCTTTACTTATTCTTGCTTTCTGATGTTGATTTGCTCGCGGAATCCGCTCGTTTCAAACATTCCGCCATAGCCTGTAAGCAGCCACCTCGCACTTACGCCGAAGTCTTTAACCATAGGGTAAAGCCATGACACCTGAAACCAACTGCGCTCCAAGTCCTTCCGCTGGGCGTAAAGGTTGCGGCGGTCAATGTTGTAAGCCGTGCAATACGTGTTTATTCCCCTGATTTTACCCATTGCCTTTAATGTGTCAAGGGCGGTGTAGAAACGCATTATCACCTGTTTTGTTTCCGGCGTATTCATAGGCTGTCAGTGATTAGGCGCAGGTGCTCGATGTCGGCTTTCAGTTGTTCAAGTCCGGCTGTTTCGTTCCCGTTGACCCTCGCCGTGGTTATTGCGTTGGCAATGGCGGTGAGTTCCGCCATTCCGCAATCGTTATTGACATTACGTCCGGCTGACAGGTTTTCGACAGCCGACCTGTACAGGTCTATTACCATTTTATAGTATTTTTCCATTTGTCATTGATTTTTCGGTATTTTCTTTGTCGTGAAACATCCGTTGCGGTATTCCATTGTCACCCGGCAACGGCAGAGGCGGCATCCCCATCCTGACGGGCACTGTCTTTTTTAGCATCTTCAAGTTGCATTTCAAGCCGCCCAATTTCCCTGTTGAGCCTTTCAATAATCATGTCTTTCTCCAACAGTGCGCTGTATGGAGCTATCAGCTTTTCATTCATCATCTTGACAAGCTGTCTTGTAAACGCATCAGCCCCGGCATTTATAAACTCTTGAGGCGAGGCGTTTATGGTCATGTGCTCGTCTGTGTCTGAAACTTCCTTGTAATATTTGGATATATCACCATATTTATCCTGTAGTATATCCAATTTTTCGGGCGGCAATGTCCTTTCGCCATTTTCAATGCGCGAAATGAAGTTTTGCTTGCATTGGAAGAGTTCGGCAAGTTCCGATTGCGTCACTCTTTTATCACGTCTGAACTCTCTTAAATCAAACCTTTTCATGTATAATATCAATTTTATTATCAAAATATAACCGAAATATTTGGATAATTCGGATATATAACCTATCTTTGCAACACGATATACAAGTTATTGATGCAAAGATAATAAATATGTTTGTAAAACACAGTAAAATATGGAAAATATGGGAAAGACAAAGTTTCGGGAGATTTACGATGCGCTGCCTCCTAAGACAAGCGTAGCCCCCAAGTCGGAGTTCGTAAGGGAGATGGCAAGCCTGTGCAAGGTACACACGTCAACCGTGCGTTGTTGGCTCGCAGGTACGCAGCGGCCTGATGCGTTAAGGACTTCCATTTTGGCAAAACGCCTTGGAGTGCCCGAAGATGTATTGTTTTCATAAAACACGTGCATTATGATAGTTGAAAATTTGATATGGTCTGTTGTGTGGGGCTTACTTGGAGTGACAAGCCTTGTATGCGCGGTGTTGTTTGCCGCATGGTGGCACGGGGTGTTCGCCGTTGCCGGGCTTGCGCTGGCATGGGCTTACTTCACCACTGACGGCGAAAGGAGCGTGAGAAATCACATGGCACGTATCATTGGCAGGAAAAAGGAGAAATGAAAAATGGCAGTATCGCTTGAATTGTATGAGCTGAAAAACCTTTGCATGAAGTTTTCGGAGCTTGGGGCGGCGAACTTCGCCAAAAGGCTTGCGCCCGGCAAAGACCTTATATCGCAGAGACAGGCTTACAGGGAGTTCCAGGAACACCGTGTAAAGCGTTGGGTGGAAAATGGTCTTGTGCAAGGCTCACGCATGGGTAGCACGGTACGTTCAAAGATACTCTACTCGCGTGCCGAACTGATGGCGGTTGACACGGCGGAGAAAATGAAGACAATGGTAAACAAACATAGTAATGATGATGAAAACTATTAAACTGAAAAGCCTTGCCCTTGTGAACTTCAAGGGCATTGCGAACATGGAAATCGACTTTTCCGACCGCGAAACGTGGATAACGGGTGACAATGGAACAGGCAAGACAACTGTTTTCGACTCTTTCCTTTGGCTGTTGTTCGGAAAGGATTCGACATGGCGGAGCGACAACAACTTCAACATTAAGACCTTGGATGACAAAGGCAATCCGATATTGCATCTTGAACATTCGGTTACAGGCATACTTGACGTTGACGGCAAGGAAGTGAAGCTGAGCCGAAGTTATGTTGAGGTATGGGCAAAACCAAGAAACAGGGCGGAAGAAGTGTTGAAAAACCACAAGACGGAATTTGCGGTGAACGGTGTTAAAATGGGCACGAAGTCAGAGTATGACGAGGTTGTTTCCTCAATCATAGACGAAAGCGTGTTCAAGCTGATAACCGACCCGTACTATTTTGCCGCCCTGAAACCTGACGTGCAAAAGTCTATATTGTTCGACATGGCAGGTAACGTTTCGGATGAGGATGTAGCGAAAACAAAGCCCGAATATGCGGAGCTTCTTGACAGACTTACGGGACGCACTCTTGAACAGTATGCAAAAGAGATGGCGGCCAAGAAAAAGGCTATCAATGACGAGCTGAAAGTAATACCGAGCCAAATAGACACGGCGAACAGGCTTATGCCTGAAGCCGAAGACTGGGCCGCGCTGGAAAGCGAGATAGCGGCCAAGAAAAAGGCTGTCGCTGACATTGACGCACAGATAGCCGACAAGTCGCAGATTAACGAGAACGAATATAAGCGGAAGTCGGAACTGCAAAAGGAATTGAACGACAAACGTCTTGCGTTGGCTAAAAGACAGGCCGACATAAAGGGTGAGGCAATGAAGGATGTCAACGCCAAGACCCTCGACTTGCAAAAAAAGGAATACGAGATTAGAAGCCTTGCCGATTCAATTCAACGTTGGCAGGAACGCCGCCAAAACATCAACTTGAATATAGCTGCCATTAATGACGATTTGGCGGCAATGCGTGCCGAATACCGTAAAATCAATGCGGAGACGCTGGAATATCCACAAGGTGCGTTCGTTTGCCCTACTTGCCACAGACCCTTGGAAATTGACGATATAGAGGAAAAGCAGCGTGAGATGCAAGCAAACTTCAACGCTGACAAGGCAAAGCGTCTTGAAAAAAACAAGAACGATGGCAAAGCCAAGAAACAACGCATGGATGAACTGACGAAAGAGGTTGATGACCTGTCTTTGAAAATAAAGACAAGTGAGCAGCAGGTAGGCGTGATGAAAGAAGATTACGAAACGATGAAGTCGCAAATACCGCAAGCACCTGATACAGATGCGATGATACGGAATGACGCAACGTGTGTCGGGCTTGAAAATGACATTGCGGAGCTGGCAAACCAAATGGGCATGGAGTTCAAACCTGCCGACACAACCGAGCTGGAAAGCGGCAAGGCGGTGCTTCAAGACGCCTTACAGGAACTGTACAAGAGACTTGCCAACAGGGAGCAGATAAGCCGAATACACAAGGAGATTGAGGAACTTGAAGACAGACGCCGGGCAAACAATGTGGCGTTGGCGGAACTTGAACGTATCGAGGATTTGGCATTCAACTTCCAAAAGGACAAAGACGCGGAATTGACAAGACGCATTAACGGCCTGTTCAAAGTTGTTTCATTCACGTTTACAAGGGAACAGCTTAACGGTAACGAAAAGCTGGCTTGCATCTGTACTGTGAATGGCACGCCTTATCCTGATGTCAATACGGCTGGCAAGGTCAACGCTGGTGTTGACATAATTAACGCTATCTGCAAGGCAAAGGGTGTGTGCGCGCCGCTTTTCATTGACAACAGGGAAAGGGTGAACAGTATAATCCCCACCGTCTCGCAGATTATCAACCTTAAGGTTTCGACTGACAAGCAATTAACCATAAAAAGTGTAATGTGATGAAAAAATCAAGGTTTTTGACCGACGTAGAGAGTTTTAACAACTATGTCGCGGAGCAGGTGGAGAGCGACCCTAAGAAAAGGAAAGCTGCCGTAATGATAGTGGTTGAGGAAAACGAGGCAGGTGGTGCGGATTGTGTCGTTTCCGTTATGGGCAAAGAGAGTATTGTTTTGTACGGATTGTACAAGTTCGTGACAAGCCCCGGCGTTGATGGGCTTATGGAAACATTAAGTGGAACAATTAATTTGATGAAAGGAAAATAATATGACAACACAACAGACAACAGCGGTGACGACTGCAAATAACGCGCAGGTTGCCGGGAAACCGAAAAAGATTGACTTGCTGAAAAATATGCTTAATGCGCCGTCAGTGATGGAACAGTTTAAGAATGCGCTGGCTAAGAATGCGTCTACGTTTGTCGCATCCGTGATAGACTTATACAATACTGACAGCAAACTACAGCTATGCGAGCCGAGACAGGTAGTTTCCGAGGCTTTGAAAGCGGCGGTGTTGCATCTGCCTATCAATAGGGCTTTGGGCTATGCTTACATTGTGCCCTACAAAAATACGAAGAAAGACGAAAGGGGTAACTACATTAAGGTTTACGAGCCGAGCTTCCAACTTGGATATAAAGGCTACATTCAGCTTGCAATGAGAACAGGGCAATACCGCACAATAAATGCCGATGTCGTTTATGATGGAGAGCTACGAAAAGTAAACAAGCTGACAGGCGAGATTGCTTTTGACGGCGAAAAGAAAAGTGATAAGATTGTCGGCTACTTCTGTTATTTCGAGTTGATGAATGGCTTTTCCAAAACGTTGTACATGACTGTTGAACAGGTGGCAGCTCATGCAAAGCGATACTCAAAGGGACTCGTGTCATACGACAAGGACGGAAAACCCGAAGATGTTACGGAAGATGCGCTGGTAAGGCTTGCCGCGCTTCCCTTTTCGCCTGACAGCAAGAAAGTAGGTTGGCTTGGTAACTTTCACGCAATGGCGATAAAGACGGTCATACGCACATTGTTAAGCAAGTACGGTTATCTGTCAATAGAGATGCAGAATGCTTTTGCCGACGACAACGAGGCTGATTATGACAATGACGTTGCCGACCGCGAAAGGCTTGTGTCGCACAATGCTACCAAAGTCATAAATATGGATGAAGCCGAATTTGAGCCTGTCACGGATGGTGCAAATGCCCCGGCACAAGACGACCCTGGTTATTAAGAGTGTAAGTAATGGAATTGAAGGTATTGGGTAGCAGTTCAAGTGGCAATGGTTATATCCTTGAAGACGGAAAGGAGGCCTTGCTCATTGAAGCTGGCGTGCGCATTTCAGACTACAAAAAGGCTATCGGTTACAAGTTGGGCAAGGTTGTAGGATGTCTTGTGACGCACCAACACAATGACCATGCGAAGTACATAAAATACATGGTTGAATGTGGCTTCCCCGTAATTGCACTGCCCGAAGTATGGGAGGCCAAGCATATAGACGGCTCGAGGGCGATAAGGCTTGCCTATGGCAAGGGTTACAGGTTTGGCGGCTTTAAGGTGCTTGGCTTCCCGGCGTGCCATGACGTGCCTTGCGCAGGTTATCTGATAGAGCACGCCGCGTTCGGCAGGTTGATGTTCCTCACTGACAGTTGTATGTGTGAATATAGTTTCCCTGGCCTAAACCACATAATGATTGAGTGTAATTATTCAGACCCTGACCTTGTAAGGGCGATAGCCGAAGGGCGCACCCTACCATCACAGCGTGAAAGGCTGATGACAACACATCTTGAATTAAACACGTGCAAGGCGGTGCTTGCCGCAAACGACCTAAGCGATGTTTCGGAGATAGTGTTGCTTCATTTGTCAGACAACAATAGTGATGAGCGACGTTTCAAGACGGAAATTGAAGCACAGACAGGCAAGCCCGTATATGTCGCAGGTAAGGGATTATGTATTGAACTTTGCAAAATGTAGCAATGCGTAAGATAGTAGTCGAAAAACGTAACGGCCTGTTCAATCTTAAAGGGTTGTACAACTACTTTAAGTCAGTGTGCGATGGCTTCTACCGTGTAAGCGTTGAAAAGATACGCAAACCGCGCAGCAACGACCAAAACGGCTGGCTTTGGGGGTGCATATACCCGATGTTGCTTGATGCCTTGCTTGATGCCGGGTGGGAGTTTACAAGCACTGAACAGGTACACGAGTTCTTTAAGTCGCAGATGACAGCCGACAAGGTTGTGAATAGGCATACAGGCGAAATTATCAGCTTTCCCGGCTCGACAGCGGCGATGGATACCGTTACGTTTTCGACCTATTGCGAAAAGCTACGTGAATACGGGCGTGAGTTCTTGAATATTGAAATACCTGACCCTGATAGATTTTGGAGGGCTTATGATAAACGTACCTGACAACATTGTAGCGGAGTTGACAAGACACTTGCCATTAATATTGCAAAATATGCCGCAGGTAAAGAGCTTGAGGGTCTTGAATGCTATAAGAATGACAAAGATAAACATTAAAAAGTTGAACAAATTAAAATTAAAGAAAGATGGAGAAAACAATCGAAATCAAACAAAGTAACGTTGACGCGGCTTATAAAGTCGCTGATGAATACATGAAAAAAGTCCTTGATGCGCTGTTAGGCAGAAATACTGCAAAGCCGAGTCTTGATGACTACAAGAGTATCAAGAGTTATGCTGATGCGTGCATTGCGCTTGATGAAGAGCCTATTGATGAAGAAAAACTGTTGAATGCCGGGTGTGAGGCAAGACATATAGCCCTGATGAAGTTGGAAACGATAAGCCGTGCTTTGTGGGGCAGGAACTTTAAGCCTGTACCCGACCCCGAAGGCCGCAAATGGTTTTATTATCCTTGGTTTGCGTTGTACACGCAAAGAGAAATGGATGATATGAGCGATGAGGACAAAGGGGGCTTGTTGTGCGCGTATGCGAGTCACGGTGCGATTGCTGGGTTCGGCGCTCTGAACGCGGATGGCCGTTCCTCGGGCTCGGCTGCGGACGTTGGCTTCCGCTTGTGCCAGGAAGATAAAGAAAAAGCAAAGTATTTTGGAAAGCAATTCATTGAGCTTTGGGCGGAATGGCTGTTGCTTGACTGGAAAATCAAGACAGAGTGAACAATCAAAAAAATTTTTGAATTATGCAAGACGTATTATTTGCCGATATGCCAATATCGGAAAGGGAACAGCATTTGAGGGATAATGCCGACCAAATTGTAGAAAAGAGCTACACAAGGAAGTTTGAACAGGAAGAAATAAACAAACGCCGGGCGGAGCTGGCGAATGTGTCAATCCAAATTCGAGAGCTTGAAGATGAGCTTGCCGAAGTTAGGACGAATATAAAAGGTCAGATTAAGCCGTTGCAAGAACAGGTAGGAAAAATCCTCGATGAGCTTAAGGCTGGTGGCGAATGGGTAAAGCGCGATTGTTACAAGTTCGTTGACCCCGAAGAGGGGCGCACGGCAATTTATTCGCCTGACGGCTACAAGATAGAGGAACGGCACATAACTCCCGAAGAAAGGCAACGCACGATGTTTCAACAGATGCGCGGAACAGGGACAGACAATGTTTAACAATTAAAATCAAAAGAATATGAAAACCGAAGAAATGGAAAAAGGTATTGTAATAAATATCGGTGAATACAAAGGCGATAAGCCTATTGAGGTGGTATTGCGTCAAGGCGAAGCAGCCAAGGTACAGCAGCTTGAACTTAAAGCCCCCGAAAGTAGGGATGTTATAGGTGTACTTTCAACGCCTTACGACTGGCTGTCAAAGCGTATCGGGACGATAGATATTCAACAGGCGAACGTGCTGGTTGAGCGAGAGAAATGTCAAATAACCCTTACCGTCAACGAAAGGGACTTCTATGCCAAAAGCAAGTTCACAGGCCGTGCTGAATATACAGACACATACGCCGCATTCGGAATTAACGACCCAAGCAAGGGTTGGCAACCTGCCAAGTTGGGGCAGTTCTTACGCCTTAATCGAAGCGTTTTTTCAGACCGCGAACAATGTATGAAGTTGGTAAGCATTCTTAAGAACTTCAAGGCAAAGGCAACGGCGGAGATTGAGAAACAGCGCGACCCGTCAGGCTCAATGGCGGATGTCTACCGCTGTCAGGTGGAAAGCTCATTGCCCAAGAGCTTCACGGTGAACATGGCGATATTCAAGGGGACTGCAAAACAGGGTTTTGAAATAGAGTTCGACCACTACATTTCAGACGGCGATGTTTATCTGCAACTTGTTTCGCCGGGTGCTAAGGAGATGGCGGAAACATACCGCGATACTTGCATAGACCAAGTTATTGCTAAAATTAAGGATGTTGCGCCGGACATTGCAATATTGGAAGCCTAATTAAACAACACGGAGGGTGCGAAAGTACCCTCCTTATAACTACAAACATGAAACGGCGCAAGGCAAGCATACCACCGCTTCCGATAGACACCGAATTTTGGCTTACCAATCCTGATGTCCTAATATTGCCGCCACACGTCAAGGGCTTGTTTATGGATTTGCTTTGCTATATGTGGAGCAGCCCACGGCGCGGAATAATGGCAAGACCCGATGGCAAGGCTTACACGAAGAATGAGATTATGCGGCTGTTGGCGATAATAGACGATACGCCTTTGGAACGCCTGATAAACGCAGGTTTGTTGCAAGTCAACCTCCAAGGCGAATATTGCAACGTGAAGATGATGAAAAGCAGCATAATCAGCGCGGTAAGGCGCATGGCCGGGAAAAAAGGTGGTGACAGGACAAAGGCAAGGCTTCAGAATGCCAACCCCAAAAAGCCTGAAAAGGTCGCAAAACAGGAAGTGACGGAAAGCGTACCTGAAAAGCCGCCTGAAAGGAAAATGACGATGACACCGACACCGAAAAAAACGAAAAAGAAGAAAGAACCCAAGGTGCAATACGCCGAGTTCGTAAGTCTAACGAAGACGGAATACGAAAAGCTCTTGAACAACCATTCAGAGGAAGAGGTCAAGGGGTATATATACATACTTGACAACTATAAAGGTAGTTCAGGTAGGACATATAAATCTGATTATCGCGCCATTCTCACATGGGTAATTGACGCATACAATGAAAAAGTTAAAAGATATGGAACTCAATGGAAAGCCGCTTACGCAGGAAGCGGCGTTACAGATAATAAGGGACTATCAACAGCAACGTTACAGCCTGTCAAAGGAACAGGCGGAGTGGGAGGTGCAGAAACACCGCAGGACTATTCTGAAAGGTTTTAGGTACAACTTGGAAAACCCGGACGAATATGAGTTGCACGCCAAGATGATTTCGGAAATAGGCAATACACTGATGTTGCGCGAATATTCTACATTCGTAATTGACGAATACAACAGGGATGTGTTGCGCTTCATGACATATTATTTCAATGGCTGTAAACTTGCCGAGGATGTGTTTCCTAATGAACATTATAGACTGCATAAAAACTTGCTTTTGATAGGCGAGCCGGGAACGGGAAAGACAATGCTTATGCAGATATTTTCCGAGTATCTGCGCGAGACGAGGAATGACAACTACTTTGTCAATATCAGCGCAACGCAGCTTATGAATTATTACAAGGTACACGGGCATATTGACAAGTACACCTACAACGAATGCGCCAATGAAAAGGCCTCCGAAGGTACGCCTTTTAACGTCTGCCTTAACGACTTGGGGCTGATGACCGAAAATCAAAAGAGCTTTGGCACGATGCTGTCGCAGGTGACTGATGAGTTTCTTTTTGCACGTTACGAGATATACCAACAGACGGGCAAGAGATACCACATAACAAGCAACTTGGCGGTTAAGGCTTTGAAAGAACGCTTTGAACAACGCCTTGTTGACAGGTTTAAGAGTTTTAACGTAATCGAATTGCACGGCGGAAGTCGCAGGAAATAACTTAAAGACGGATGGCAATGAAAGAAAAAGCATTGACAATAACGGAACAGTTCCGGCAGGAAGATGCACACGTTGACAACTTACTTTCGGAAATAAAGGAAAACCTTTTGGCGAAAGTTCCGCAAAATGTAGATGTCATATACAGGATAGTAGGAATGCCGCCACAAATTGAGGTATGGAAAGTTGACAAGATAGAGTTGACGTTGCCGCAAGAATATAGGTCAAGGTTTTGGGAACGGCCACAGATAGGCAAACGCGCACAAAGAAAGGATGTCGAGAAAATCACGGCATACTTTTCATTCATTCAGAAAATCCGCGACAAATTCGAGTTGTCTTATTTCATTTCATGCAAGCATGAACGAGGCGTAACTCTTAGTTCCGTGCGTTATAGCGATTTGACAAAGGAAGACGGCGAATACACTTGTTATTATGACAAGGCGGAGGCGGAATGTCAAAGGCGGATGGAAAGATACGAAACGTACTATAAGCCACGGGAAGGATATACGGCTTGCACATATTGCCACAAGCAAGTGCCTAACAATAGGGTCGTGTATAAAACAATCATTGGAATTGGGCTTAAGCGTGTGTATGACAGCTTGCATGGCAGGTGGATAAATAAAAAGGTCGTCACTACCCAGCGGTTGCCGTTTTGTAGTGGTGAGTGCGCATATAACGAACAATGCAGCAGGGAGGGCTGATGTATGGAACTTGAACAGATAGAGCAAAAGGCAAATGAATATTGCCACAAGAATTTTCCTTACACTAAGGAACTTTCAACACCGATACCACAGGCATTTGTGGCAGGTGCAAGATGGCGTATAAATTCATCATGGCACAAAGCGAGTGAAGAGCCTGAATACGACCGTATCTTTATCGAAATACGGCAGACTGGCAGGAAAGGTGTTTACAGCTTTAACATGGGCGTGAAAAGCCTGTTGTGGAATACTCATGTGGCATTCTTTCATACCGTTCTTTGGGCTTATCTTGATGACTTTTATCCTGATGAAATTAAGTAAACTAAAAACTGCAAAAAATGAAATGCGACATTGATTTTAACGGCTTGCGTGACAGGGCATTTGCAACAGCCAAGGCACACGGCTGGCACGACCAAGAACTTAGTGATAACCATTGGCGGATGATGGTTATAACCGAAGTTTCCGAAGCCGTTGAAGCTGACAGGAAAGGACGGCACGCTGATTTGGGGAAGTTCTTAACAAATGCCTCCAAGGGTGATTGTCCTTGGAATGTGGACTTTGAAATATTTATCAAAAACAGCGTTGAAGATGAACTTTGTGATGTCGTTATACGCTGTCTTGATTTGGGCGGATTAAGGGGTATAGATTTTGACCGCACTAACAAGATGCTCAAAAAATTAAAATTGAGGGATGTGCCGTGTGCATTCACCGAGATTATGTTTGACATTTGCGGTGTCTTGACTAATGGCTTTTACAACCTTTCTTACGTATTGTGTCTTACGATAGCCGCTGTTATTGCCTATTGCGATAGTAAGGGAATAGATATTGAATGGTTCATAAATCAGAAAATGAAATACAATGAAATGCGCTCCTTTAAGCATGGTGGTAAAAGTTATTGAGTGTAAAGAAATGTGTATTATGAGTTGAAAAGAAACAAGCAAAATGAAAAAATACGAATATATATCAATACACGCAAAGGCTTACGTAAGCCTGTCAAGGAAATACGAGAGACTTCGTGAGCAAATAATAAAGGAAGAAATAGGCTCGAAAAGACATAATAAGATAGCTGTTGAAATGGGCTTATGTGCAATGTACTTGGGTAAGGAGCGTGAACGTCTTGGATTTGTTTTGGACTTCTTAAAGCTCGAAGACATAACAAAGGAGTGGAGGCCGAATGGAATAACCGTTTACAATGGCATTCGGGGCGAATTGCAAGAATTGAAATTTGATGAATAATTATGGAAAGAGAGGATATTGAAAAGGCTGCATTGGAACACGCCATGAACGAAACAGGGCTTGACTATATAGGTGAGGTCGCTTATGAAAATGGTTTTGTTTCAGGCGCAGAATGGATGATTGATGCGTTGGGCAAAATGCAACCAACAGAAGTATGGAAAGAAATCACCAAGAGGGCAAGAGTTCGTTCGAGTGATGATAAATAAATAACAAATCCAAAATTATGGCAAGGCAAAATAAGTGGGGAACGGATAACCAAATATGCGTGAAGATAGCCATTCGCAAAGGCTGTAACGATTGGGAGGTTATCTATTACCGCAACAAGTTACCGATGTGGATTATCGAACAATGGCGGTGGTACTTCGACTACATAGCTGCCCTTGTTAAGGTTAGCAACCCACGGCTGAAAGTAGAGCTGACAGTCTGCGCACAGACGTTGAAGCAGGGCCAGGAATACATCGAGGAAAAGACAAAGACACTACTACGGGCAAAGAAATCAAAGTTGAAAAGATTGCAGAATACGCCAGTACAGGATGATTTGTTTCACTTTCACCGTGAAAGGCTTGATAAGGCCATTCAGGAGTTGCGAGAGGCTATAAGAGCACTTGAACTTGGAGTGTTCAACTACTACGTTCCACCGACATACATCAACAAACTTAAAAATTGGATAAGAAAATGAAAGAAGAACAGATTGAAAAGGCGGCGTTACTTTTTGCTGGTGCTGGTGAATTTGGAGAATGCCCATATAATCCTGATGCAAAGAGCGGATTTATGGCTGGCGCACAATGGCGCATCAACTCCGTGTGGCACGATAGAGAGGAACAGCCAGAAGTGGGGAGGTGGTTTATATTTAAGGCAGACGATACAAATCCTTTCAAGAAACCAACTATAAAGAAGATTGCGTATTATACTAATCGCATTGAAAATGATAAAGGTTTGGATTGGCTAAAGATGGTAGCTGAATATAAAATCTTATGTTGGGCATACGTTGACGACCTTTTGCCCGAAAGACAGGAGAAAATGGAATGAGCGCAACATTATGTATTCAGGACAAATATCTGTGCTATCAGTGCAAGTCTGCTTGTGATATACACGGAAGGTCTTGCAAGCATGGATTGATGTTCCCTGTACTGTTACTTATGGGCGGTATTAGCAAGTGTCCTAATTATGAGTTTGATGTAGAAAAAGTAAAAGAGAGTCTAACGGAAAGGAGGTAACGAAATGAGTTACGATATAGATATGTGCGATGCAATGACCCATGACAACGGCTATTGCCCTCTGCGCGAGCAATGCAAGCGGTTTATCTTGGGTCAGAGAGCATTGATGGAGGATTATTATCCGATATATTGGATTGAGCCTTGTTATGAGGACGGGAAATGCGAACTATTTATCAAAGCAAAGGAGGAAACGGAATGAAAGCAAAGATAAAAGCAACAGGAGAAATTATCAATATTGCCGATTATGCAAAAGTTACGCTTGACAAATGCGACAGTTGGGGCAATCCCATAGAACTCGGATTTGACGAAGTGGAAATACTGCAAGAGCCTACAAGTGCCATTGATTGGGGACAGAGGCGATATGAGATAGCAAAGACTATTCTGCACGCGATATATATTGATGACGGCAATGCCAAGAGAGCAGAAGAGTCAGGCTTGGGCTTTGAATACAAGGATTTGAAAGGCTCTGCCCAAGAAGCGGTACGGTTCGCCGATGCGCTTATCGCAGAATTGAAGAAAGGAGGTACGCAATGAAAATTTACATATCAACGCCGATAAATGGGCGTAAGGAGAAGACACCGTATGAAAGGCGTAAGGCGGCTCACCGCAAGGCTAAAGCATTGAAAGCGTACCTTGCCGATGAATATCCTGATGCAGATATAATAACGCCGTTTGATGTCGTACCGTTTGACGATACGGATGTTACAGAAACCGAGGCTCTTGGCCGGGACATAACGGCGTTGTTGGAATGCGATACAGTGTTTCTTGATAGGGGCTGGACTTCATCAAAGGGATGCAATCTTGAATACCGTGCGGCAAAGATATATGGTTTGCGAATAATTGACGGAAACAATATTGAGGAATGATAGTGCTAAGTCTTTTTGATGGAATGTCGTGCGGTCAGATAGCGTTGCGCGAGCTTGGTTGCAAGATAGACAAGTATTATGCAAGCGAGGTCGATAAGTTCGCGATACAGAATACGATGTTGAATTTTCCTGATACGGTACAGCTTGGCGATGTCCGCAACGTTGACGCACGAAACCTTGGGCGTATTGACTTGCTCATTGGAGGCAGTCCGTGCCAGTCTTTCAGCTTTGCCGGGAAGCGCAAGGGTATGTCAACTTCTACGAATGAAAAAGTCCTTACGCTTGACCGCTATCTTGAATTGAAAAGGGCAGGTTTTGAGTTCGAGGGACAAAGTTACCTGTTTTGGGAGTATGTACGAATACTTGCCGAAGTACGGGAAGCAAACCCTGATGTCTTTTTCTTGCTTGAAAATGTAGAGATGGGCAAACGATGGGAATGTGTAATCAACGAGGCATTGGGTGTGCGCGGTGTTCACATCAATAGTGCGCTCGTTTCGGCACAAACACGGAAACGTATCTATTGGACTAATATAAAGACTGCACAGACCGATTTATTTGCCCCCCCCCGAAAGTGTTATACCGCAACCGAAAGACAGAGGCATTCTATTGAAAGACATTCTTGAAGTAGAGGTGCCGGAACGTTATTATCTGAAAGAAAGCGTTGTTGAAAAGTTGCTTATTCACCGTGAGCGCAATGTCGAGAAAGGCAATAACTTCGGGGCAAAGTTCCATGACAGGGACGGAAAAATGAATGCTTTAAGGGTAAAGGGCAAAGAAATGTACGACTTGGTTAAGGAAGAAAGAGCGGTTGTAATACCTAATACAAAAAATCGGGGGGGGTAAAATTAGTTAAGAACGGCAAAGTGCCATGTATTATAGTAACATACAGCAAGGGGCTTGACAAATACGGCACACGGCCTTATATATTAGAGCTATGGATATTGTAAGGATTAATTACAAAGGCGAAATTCCGGCCAATCAGGACAAAGCAAATTGCATATCTTGCAAAAGCTACCACAGCGACATGGATTTGGTTTGTGTGGCGCAGCGTGGCAGGGTTTATAGGAACGAACAACCACGGTTTGAGGAGAGCCAGGCGCAAGGCAAGACGAACTGTCTTACCACCGTCGCAAAGGACAACTTGATAATGCAATGCCCTCGTGGCAACAACAAGGGCGGTTTGTATGTAGAAAAATCGCCTACGATAACAAGCCACTCATGGGAAAACAACAATTACCTTTTGAGCATGAAAGATAATATAAGGCAGATAAATGCGTGCGGCGAAAGCAACGGGAAGCAACCGTACCAACAAAACAGGGTATATGATGTGGTAGCGCAAGCCCCGGCACTTATGAACGGTCATGGGGGCAGGACGATAAACATTATGGAGGGTGTCAGGATAAGGAGATTGACGCCTACGGAGTGTGCGAGGTTGCAAACAATACCCGACTGGTATAAGTGGGGTGTTTCGGAAACACAGCAATATAAAATGTTGGGCAATGGCTGGACTGTGGAGGTGATAAAGCACATCTTGTCTTTTTTGCCTGATGAATTAAAAAATAAATGACTATGGAGAAAAAGAAAGTTATAATCACATTGTGCAAGGTTTTTCCTGCGGCACATTCAAGGTCGGGTAAGCCGACAGGTTTTGAGGAAAAGTTAAAGAACGGCAGCAAGATACACACCATACGTGAAAATAAAAACGGGATATGGAACAAATGGTGCGCCGACATAAACGGCGGCAGGAAATACTTGTCTGTAAGGGAGTGGAGCGGTAAGCCGTACAACTCGCAACAGAGGGAACTGATGCGGTTTGAAGATATTGGACTGCAAGAAGTAACGATGACCTACGGCTGTGATGATGCCGTGCCGCAAATATGGATAGACGGTAAAAATGTGCCTATCGAGGAAGTGGCGAAAAATGACGGCTTGACAGTCAATGAGTTTATAGAGTGGTTTTTCAGTAACAACAGTGAAAACGTTTTCGAGGGCGTTGTCATTCAATTCACAAAATTCAGGTATTGATGGAAGAAACAAACTTAAACGGTCTGCGTTGCTTTAACGGCGATTGTTTGGAACTGATGGGCAGTATGCCGGATAAAAGCGTTGACTTCATACTGACCGATATTCCGTATGAGCTGGACTTGAACGGAGGGGGCGGTCATGGAGACTTTATAAACCGTCGTTTACTGCGGCCACGCAAGGAAAGTGCGATATACTTTGTTTCCCACGGTATAGACTACGACAGGGTTTTTACGGAATTTATAAGGGTGTTAAAGGTGGTGAATGTGTGTGTCTTTTGTTCAAACAAGCAGATTGGGCGTATTATGACATGGTGGGAAAGCAAGGGTTATGTTGCTACGTTGCTTGTATGGGATAAGCCAAATCCCATGCCTTTGGGCAATGGCAACTATATAAACAACCTGGAATTTATAGTGTATATCCGTGAAAAGGGAGCGACTTTCAATAGCCTTGGATATAGGCTTCAGCAAAAGACATTCCACTACACCCCACCGAGCAAACGCATTCACGAGACAGAAAAGCCTGTTGGATTATTACGGCATTTGGTCGCGTTGCATACGAAAGAGGGCGATTTGGTGTTTGACCCTTATGCCGGGAGCTTTTCAACAGCTGTTGCGTGCTTCAAAGAAAAACGCCGTTTTGTCGGATGTGAGATATTGGAAAAATACTATGCCCCGGCTGTTAAACGGCTTAAGCTGGTAACAATGGAGCAAGTTTTGTTTTGATGGATTATGATATACATTGGTATTGACACGGGCGTACATACAGGCTTTGCCGTATGGGACAGTTCGGAACGTTGTTTCCTCATGCTGAAAACATTGAAGATACACGTTGCAATGGAGCTTGTAGGGGAATATGTAAAGTACGCCTCGGAAAAAAAGGTCAGGCTCAAGGTGCTTGTCGAAGACCCAAGAAAACGCAAATGGTTTGGAACGGAAAGAATGCCTCGTGAGATGGAGCGCAAGCGGTTACAGGGTGTCGGGTCTGTGAAACGCGACGCTGCGATTTGGGACGATTACCTTGCCGGACTTGGTGCTGATTATGAGATGGTAGAGCCTAAAAGGAACGTAACGAAACTAACGCAAGATGGGTTCAAAAACATTACGGGATATGGTAAAAGAACTAACGAGCATGAAAGGGATGCCGCCATGCTTGTATATGGTTATTAATTTTATGCCTTAAAAGTGTGTTTATTGAACACATTTTTGTATCTTTGCAATGAACTAAAAATATTAGCGTATGTATTGGATTCCGATATGTTCTATTGTGTGCGTGGCGGTGCTGGCTGTTATTTTGTGGAGATATGAGGAAAGCATCGGGCGTGTTGTCCTTAAAGTCCTGTTCCCTAAAAGGGAGTTCGGGAAAGGCGACCTTATACATATCTACGTAAACGACGATTACAACCGTAAGGCGCACATAACAGGCTTGTCGGAGTCGGTTGTTTCCATATATGACAAATTGGCTTTGCCGATAGGTTATCGAGGCAGGTTCTATGCGATAGGTTACAGTCCTGATGGGGATAAGTTCGTCTATGTAGGCGATAAAAGGCATTACAGATTTGTCCGTCTTGCCGAAGTGATGCGGAAGTTCTTTGAAATTTCAGATTATGACAACTTCATGCCTGACGATGAAGTAGAGGATGGCGATGAGACAGAGGAGGCTGATGATGATGAAGAGTGAAGGCATTAAATATGTTCCGACAGACGATTTGACATTGTTTTCTCAAAATCCGCGTAAAATCAAAAAGGCGGACTTTGACAGGCTTGTGGATTCCATAAAGATAAACGGCTTTTGGAAGCACAGACCTTTGGCGGTGGAAGTCGAGGATGGAAAGATGGTGGTGTTGGCAGGAAACCAACGCCTGAAAGCGGCAAGGTTTGTCGGTTTGGAAAATGTGCCTGTTATCGTATATTACGACCTTACGCCTGATGAGCGCAAGGATATAATATTGCGTGACAACATCAATAATGGCGAATGGGACTTTGGCGAGCTTGAAGTCAACGACCTTTGGGACGATGTCGATTTTGACTTTATCGGACTGGATATGCCAAAGGATGCGAAAAAGACTGCAAGCGAGGATGAGGAAGACAAAGACGAAGCCGATGGGGACGGCATGGAAAGTGGGGATGACGGCAAGGACGCATTCTATCGTTCCATGTGCCAAGATGTGCTTTATGAAAGCGACAATGACTTCGAGATACCCAACCTCTTGCTTGATATGCAAGCCGGGAAATTGGAACTGCCTTTTACCCCGTGGGGTGCTAACAGCCGTTTACGTAAGGATGTTGCGACATACCATTTCTACGTTGACGATTACAGGTTTGAGGCATTGTTCAAAGACCCTGTTAAAGTGCTTGACAGCGGTTGTAAGGCCATTGTCGAGCCGAATTGTAGTTGCCACGACCAAACGCCTATTGCGTGGGGGTTGCAACTTATATATAAGAAACGCTGGCTAAGCAGGTATTTTCAGGAATGCGGTATAAAGGTGTATGCAGACCTGAATGTTGCCGACAAATTCATTGAATACAATAAAATGGGCATTCCGAAAGGGTACAACGCCTTTTTCACCCGTGGCTTGGATGGTTGGATGGAAAGCCTTAAGTCTGATTTACGGGTTGCGCAGGAGATAAGCGGTCTTGACAGGCCGAACCTGATAGTCTACGGCGGAGGCAGGGATATACAGCTCTTTTGCCAAAAGTCGGGTCTTTTGTACGTTAGGGATTTTATAAACGATAAAAAGAAATAGCATGGGCAGAAATTCAAGCGGAACGCGCGGCGGTATGCAACCCGGCGACAGTTCCTATAAAGGAAAGATTACGGGTGTTGAGGACTTGGTGAAAATGAAAGACCCTCAGATGTACAAGGACACGAAAGCGGCGATAAGCCGTTACCATTCCGTAATGGGCGTAAGGCAAAGGGATGTAAAGTTGGCAAACCTTAGTGCCGGAACGCTTGGTGTGCATCAAACATTAAACGGAAAGTCTAATGCGGTGTATCTTAACAAGCAATATTTCAACAAGGGTAAAAAGTCGGTGGATGCAACGACACGTAAAGGTTATGCTTCCGGCTGGCATACGAAAACAAACAAGCCTACAGCGCACACTGTTACGCACGAGCTTGCCCATGCCACATGGAATGAACACATGACGGGTGCAAAGCAAAAGGCGGCAGGAAAGGAAATAAACAAGCTATATACACAATGGCGTAAGGATAAGAAGAAGTCGGGATATGGCAAATATGCAGAAACGAATGTTAGTGAGTTTTGGGCTGAAACAGTTACCAAGGCAGTACACGGCAAGGCTGACAAATACACAAGAAAGGTTAAGGCGATAGCGAAAAAATACGATTTATAATTATATTTGCAATAACATTCAAAATCAATAGACTTATGAGTAAAATCGAATTATCAGCTGATGAGATTAAAGTAATCCATCAGCAGCTGAACGGAGAGATTGAAATATATAACGCAACCGATGAGCAACAACGTTTGCTGTCAAGCGTGATTGACAAGGCTGACGCTCTATTAGACGAAACAGACGCTTATGATGAGCTGGAGGAGCAGGGAAATGACCTTGTACAATGGTTTTGGAATAAGTACCAGGAACAGCAAAAACAAGCCTGATACTTGAAGTAAAAGCCGATTGCGATTTATTGCTATCGGTTTTTATTTGCAGTTTATATGTGTTTGGTGAACACATATTGCAAAAAACAACGAATATCAACGGTAAAACAACGGATGGGACTATTTGAAAAAGACAACAAAATTGGAAATCGCTTTACAAGCGAGAACCAACCTCAAAACAGAGGTCGGAAGCCCTCCGTGTATAAATACATCAAGAAGTTGTCAGGAAAGCGTGTTGACCCATTAATGAGCAAGGAAGACTATTTGAAAGTCATTCGCTTCATAATGGAGAGTTCGCCCGAAGAGCTGGAGCCGTTGATTAAAGATGCGGATAAAAAGCCGAATAAGAAAACCCCTTTATGGGTGTTAAATGTAATATCGGCTATCAATACGGATATACGATATGGGCGCACGTCAACAGTGGAAATGCTGTTTGACCGTGTTTTTGGCAAGCCCACGCAAGCAGTGGAAAGCGATGTAAAAGCAGAGGTCACGAGCAACGGTGTTGACCTTTCGGGGTTGAGCACGGAAGAACTATTGCAATACAATGCGTTGTTGGAAAAAATAAAGTCAACGAATGGGTCGAAGTAAATACGCTGAAATACCCTTGTCTCTTTCAGTCAAGATGGAGCTTTTCAAACGCCGATGTTTCGACTTCATAACCTGTAAGGACGGCAAGCGGCACGAAAAGCAGGGCGAGGCTTTGGAATACCTGACGGATGACACGCACGTTGAAATCATGTATGGCGGAGCTGCCGGAGGTGCTAAGTCGTGGACGGGCGCGGCGTGGTTGCTTTTCATGTGCCTTTGTTTCCCCGGCACAAAATGGTTTATCGGACGTGCCGAATTGAAGCGAATAACGCAAAGTACATACATTACATTCAAGCGTGTCAGCACGATGTATGGGTGCGATGGCCTTTGGACTTTCAACGGACAACTTAACTTCATTGAGTTTTACAATGGCTCGCGCATTGATTTTCTTGATTTGCAGTTCAAACCGAGCGACCCACTGTACGAGCGGTACGGTTCGATAGAGTTTACAGGCGGCTGGATAGAGGAGGGCGGCGAAGTGAACTTTGGCGCATACGACACCCTCAAGACCCGTGTCGGGCGTGCAATGAATGCAGAATACGGGCTCAAGCGAAAACTGTTTATCACTTGTAACCCGAAAAAGAATTGGATGTACGATATATTCTACAAGCCATTTATCGCCAATAAGCTGCCGGGGCACATGATGTACCTTTCTTGCCTTGTGCAGGAAAACCCTTTTATTGACCCCGACTATATCGAGGCATTGCGTTCAACGGCTGACAAGGTAAAGTATCAGCGTTTGTTCAAGGGTAATTGGGAATATGACGATAACCCGAACGCTCTATGTTCGTATGATGCGATTTGCGCCATTTTCGGAAACCCGTTGGCTATTAGAACAGGCAAGCACTACATCACGGGTGATATAGCGCGCTATGGCGCGGATTATGCACGTTTGGCGGTATGGGACGGCTGGAATATCGTTGAAAAGATATGTTTCGCTGTCAGCAAGACAACGGACATTCAGGAATGGATTAAAAGCCGCCAAAAGAAATACAGAATCCCGAAATACCGTTGCATTGTTGACGAAGACGGCGTTGGCGGCGGTGTTGTTGACAACTGCGACATACAAGGCTTTGTCAACAATTCATCACCGTTGAACGGTGAAAATTACAGGAATTTGCAAACGCAATGCGGTTACAAGCTGGCGGAGCATATAAATGCAAACGAAGTGGGTGTTGATGATGATATTGTCAGCCAATCGGAGAAAGAGGAGATAATAAGGGAGCTGGAACAGTTGCAGACATGGAAAGCAGACTCTGACGGCAAGCTGATGTTGAAGCCGAAAGATGAAATAAAGGCAGACATTGGCAATTCGCCTGACTGGCGCGATATGTTCCTCATGCGCTCATGGTTTGACTTCAACGAATATGACATACCCGATAATATCGAGCGTATTTTAGGTTTATAAATCAAAAACAAAATAGTCATGGGAGTAATAGATTACATCAAGAACAACATCAAGGCAGCCGTAGGCTATAAGCAAGGCTTCGTGGAATTGCTGGAGTCAAAGGACGTGACAAGGGCATTGTCTATGATGTACAACCATTCGGGAGCAGCCGCGAAAAACTTACTTGACTACGAGCTGCCGACACACAGGATTATGGAACGCAAGGATAAACCCGTGTATGATAAAGATGGTAATTTCATACGTTGGAGTAAACGTAACAAGATACCTATTCCCTATCAGAAATTCATCAATGAGATAGCGTTGGTGTTCCTGTATGGGCGACCCGTGAAGTGGACGCAGATGAGTAAGAGCACGGACGAGGCTTTTGCGAACTTCAAACAGTTAAACAGAGACGTACACTTCGATGCAATCGTCAGGGAGTGTAAGCGTGCCGCCGGGGCGGAGGGAACGTCTGCCATATTGTACCATGTCTACAAAGACAAGGAAGACAAACCACGGCTTATGCTTAACGTGTTGTGTAAAAAGACTAATGATGATATATACACTATAAAAGACCAATACAAGCATCTGACGGCCTTTGCGTGGGGCTATTACCTAACGGAAAATGGGAACAATACGGTGCATCATGTTGACATTTATACGGCTGATACCATATACAGGTGCAAGAAGGGCAATTACGGATGGGAAGTCGTAAAGGGGGCAAACCCAATCGGGAAGATACCTGTCTTGTTGTTTGAACAAGAACCCGAACACGAGGATGTGCAATACATGATTGAACGTGTGGAGCAAATGGAAAGCGTGGATGCGGATGTAATAGACCGTTTCGCCAATCCGGCAATGGTGGCAACAGCCGAGATTATTAATTCGTTGCCCAAGTCGGAAGAAGAAGCTAAACTGTTTATATTGAAAAACGGCGGTGAAATACGTTACCTGACCTGGGACCAGGCAAGTGGTAGCAAAAAGGATGAGTTCGAGCGTTTGGATAAGCATATACTTTCCAAGAGTTTCACCCCAAACATTGACTTCGACAATATGAAGTCCTTGGGCAACCTTTCGGCAAAGGCAATCCGCAAGGTGATGCTTCTTGCAGTCATCAAGGCAGAGCGGCATAAAGACCGCCACGATGGGTATATGAACCGCCATGCCTCGCTTATGAAAGCCATATTGGGCAACGTGCTTGATTATGTACATCGAAAGCAATATGAAGAATTGGAACTTGGGCACGAGTTCCAAGAGCCATTTGGCGACGACGTTAGCGAAATGCTGTCGGATATATCCAAGCAATATAATGATGGCGCACTTAGCCGTGAAACTTATGTTGAATTGTCTTACCTCGTAAAGGACTCGAAAACGGAGATTGAACGCCTTAACAAGGAAGATGCGCAAAGATTGGAACAGCAAAGGGAACTTAACCAAATGGATGTTTTCGGACAAGCAGAATAGATAAATGAGCATGGCAAAGAAAAAGACAAAGGTCGCAGAAAGTGAGTATCATTGTAGGGAGTGCAAACATTCCTATGACTACCACGAATTAAACTACAAAGGTGAGCCGTTTCTATGCAAATGCCCTTTCGAGAAATACAGCAAGTTTTTGGATTCAGACTGTTGTAAACGGTTTGAGAAAAGGCAGGGGGTATGAAGCCGGTGATATATAGACGGCACGAAAGCGGCAAATCGGGTGAAGTCGTTACCCTTTACGTCTTCGGTGTTCCAATATTCAGGGACGAAATGTTGCGCGAAGACATGGAAGACAAGGTAAAACGCCCTGTCGGTTTTTGTTCCTTTGCGCAGGTCACCCCGGCAGATGACGAGTATTATACAGATGATTGACTATGGCTAAACAAAAGTACGTAGACTATAAGAAGTTTGAACAGGAGCTGTTCAAGCGGACGGAGGGTTATGCCGCGCAGGTCAGGGCGATATACCAAAAAGCATTTGAGGATATAATCGACCTTGTTAAAGGCACGGAGCTTGAAGACGGCAAGCCTTTCAATTTCAGCGATTACGGCTATTCAGAAGACGTAACGCCGATACTTCGGTCTATGTACAGCCAAGTTTACCAAACCATCCGTAACGGCGTTGAAAAGGAATGGCTGACTGCCAACGAGAATAACGATGGGCTTGTTAAAAGCGTGTTCGGTGAAAAGTCCATTGAAGACAATCATTTTGCCCGTTATTTCATGCGAAACAAGGAGGCAATGGATGCTTTCTTTGCCCGGAAGTCGGGCGATGGCGGACTTAACCTTTCACAAAAGGTGTGGAAGTACACGAGTATGTTCAAAGACGAGCTTGAAAACACGCTTGATTTGGCAATAGGTGAGGGTACACCTGCATCGAGGCTTGCCACTAAAATAAAGCAATACTTGCAAGACCCCGACCGTTTTTATAGGCGTTTCCGCGTAAAAATCGGTGAGGATGAAAACGGCAACCCTGTATATGGGCGGAAATGGAAACGCAGGGTGTACGACAAGGAAAGCGGAAGTTACAAATGGGTGGATGACAGCCCACGCAAGTACCATCCCGGCAGTGGCGTTTACCGTTCAAGCTACCGCAACGCATTGCGCCTCGCGCGTACTGAAACGAACATTGCCTACCGAACAGCCGACCACACACGCTGGCAACAGCTTGATTTTGTCGTCGGCATTGAAATCAAGTTAAGCAACAACCACCCTGTCGCCGATATATGCGACGACTTGAAAGGCGTATATCCCAAAACGTTCAAGTGGACGGGCTGGCATCCGGCTTGCCGTTGCTATCAAGTGCCCGTGCTTGCCGAGAATGAGGAAATCGACAAAATGCTTGACAAGATACTTGACGGCGAAAGTGCAAGCGGCGTTCACAGCGACAACAGCGTTTCAAAGCTGCCCGGCAACTTCATCACGTGGCTTGACGACAATTCCGAAAGGGTCGAGGCAGCGAAACAAAGGGGCACACTGCCTTATTTTATTAGGGACAACCAAAAGGTCATTAATCCGCCGTCAGTGCAAGAGAGGGCGAAAGAACGTCACGCAGCACGTACCAAAGAACAGGAAGATGCAATACGCAAGGCATGGAATAATCGCAAGGCTACACGGAAGTACGGCCAAAGCATACTTGATTATATGTCGGGCATTTCCGACGTTGACACTTCGGCTTTGGCTGATGCACTGAAACGTGGGAACGATGAGGATATATTGAAGACTGCAAGGGCATTGAAAGAAATCGGCAAGCAGATATTGGCGCTTGACAAGATAGACAACCCAATGGAGGTTGCACGCAAATTCTCAATGGCTGACGCTGTTGCCGTCAACGATGCCGTTACGGCCAAGCTACAACAATGGGCAAACCTTACGCTGGAACAGCAAGCAAAGAAATTGAAGTTCGAGGCTTACGACTTCTTAGGCGGCAATATGCACAATGTGCAACAGAAATATGCCACGTGGCAGGTTTCGCAAGCCGCATACGTTAAGGAGCTTGAGAGAGTTAATGACTTGCTTGATTGGCAGAAAATAAAGAGTGAGGCGGCAAGTGCAAAGGCATTCAGCACGAAGTCGCAGCAATACAAGAGCCTGTTGCAAAGTCTTGATAATGCCATAAACGCCTCCGACAAGGCAGCGGCGCAGCAAGCTGTCGCAGCCATTCAGGAAAAGCGCAGCCAACTTGAAAAAGCGGCGGCAAACCGTGCAAGGAAGAAAAACGCAGGCAACGCCGAAACAGAAATCACATTTAAGCCGTCAGACTATACGCAAAAACGAAAGGATGCGGCTAAATGGTTTCATGATGAAAGTGATGCAAATGATTACTTCTTTGACAATGCAAAGGCGAATTGGGCGGTCGCTTCAGAGAGTGAAAAAGCCGCAATGTTCCAATATACCGCTGGCAGCTCATACATAACAGAGCCGTTGAGGGCCATAAAAGGCTATTACCATTATTACACAAGCAGGCTGGCGGAAAGTGAGCGGCACATTAAGGGCATGACTGATTACATTGCGCGAAGCAGCTTCAATGATGATGTTTGGGTAAAGCGTGATGAAATAACGGCATTCATGCAATACCGTTTCAAATTGCCAAAGCCGCTTGAAGAATATGCGTCAAATCCGAGCAAACTTGTAGGGCTCGAGGGTACAGATGACTCCTTTATGTCATGCGGAGATTGCCGGAACACGGCATTTGGCTCAAAGCCTGTATGCCTGAATATCTATTGTCCAAAGGGAACACGTGCTACATACGTAGAGCCTTTCTCTAACTTTGGCGGCAAGCACAATAACGGCATATATTGTCCCGGCAAAGGTTGGGACGGCATGTCAAAGCCCGTGGTGACGAATGAAAACGAGATAATATTACAGCGTGGCACAAAATTCAGAATAACAAAGGCTGAATATACAAACGGCAAGTGGTATATAGACCTTGAAGTGCTGGCGCAAAATCCACGAACAATAAAACAAATGGTAACAACAAGTAGTGGCTTTTATTGCGAATTTGAATAAAGTAAAAAAGGAGGGCATTCAGCTATGCCCTCCTTTCATGTATTTATCAGCGTAAAACTCTTTGAATGCCTTAATATCCATGCGGTCGTTATATTGGCAGAAACGGTTGAACAGCACGGCTTTTAATGTTATCGGCACGTTGTCGTATTGTTCGTATGTCCTTAATCCGGCGCGCAGATATTCGTCAAGCATATCACCCAAAGGGTCGTTTTCATCGGGTTTCGATATGTGAGCATACCAAAATCCCTCGCAAAGCCAAAACATTGCCTTGTCGGCATTTTTACCTTGATATGGGTTGCTGTCTTCATTGTTGAAGTAGCGGCAAAAATCCTTTATGTTCTTTTCGTTTTCCATGTCATGCGTGTTTTCTGTTGTTCAAAAAATGGAAAAAATCATTTATTGCGTTGAGCATATCAACAGGCAGGTAATCAAAAGCCGTGTCAATGATAGTGCCTGGTATGTCCCATATCGCCTCTGCCATTGAACCGACTATCGCGCCTATCGTATCACTGTCGCCACCGCAGGAAATGGCGTTCCTTATAGCATCCTCGAATGACGTTGAACTGACAACGACTTTCAAGCAAAGTGGCACAGTGCCTTGGCACGTTTCATCAAAAGCACCTGTAGGCTGAACATCAACAAACGTCGGGTAATATTGCAACATTGCATCCCTTAGACATTTAAGGTCGTGCGTCTTCCGTAAGACATAAATACCATGTGCCACGGCAACCGCTCCTTTAATGCCTTCAGGATGGTTGTGTGTAACGCTTGCAGTCTTTTTCGCCTGTCTTTTAACTTCCTGTAAATCGTCAAATGCCCATGCGACAGGCGCAACCCTCATTGCCGAGCCATTGCCGAAGCTGTTGTAGGGTTGTGGGTTATCTGATGCGAGCCAATGGGCGAATGATGCGCCGTAACCGCCTTTGGGGTGAGGGTATCTGTTGCACCAATTCAAAAGGCTGTCACGGTAATTTATGCCCTTGGCTATCGCGTCAGCTACCGCCACAGTGCAAACAGTATCGTCTGTAAATTCGCATTCTTTCGTGAACATCCTGAAATCGCGCTTTCTCGTATTGTTAAACTCGAAACGTGAGCCTACAATATCACCAATTATTGCCCCTAACATTGTTCTTTGTTTTACTGTTCTTTATTGTCTCTTTTGCCCCTTTCACCGCTTTTGGTGTGTATCACGCCGCGTCTTATGATTGCTTTCCTGCCGACATATTCGTTATTATGTGATGTGTTCCAAAGTGCCTCCTTTGATATGCCGACTACCTCTTTCGGCAAAATGTCATATATCGCGGCAATGCTGCCAAAGTAGTAATGCTTCTTATATCCGTCCGGCGGTGTGAGCAGCTCAACGTGTATTACTTTTCTTTCCTGTTTCATCAAAATTGTTTTTGAGAAACAAAGTTACTGAATTTTATTCAATAAAACAAACTATTGCCGCAATTTGTGGCAATAGTTCGTTTTACATTCAGCTGTTATCGCTTATAAACGAATTAGCTTGCTCCAACGTGTCGAACCAATCGCAATAATAGTCAGCCCTATTTGTTGACCTCATGCTGTTTTGCGGCTTTGTTTCCGCCTGTTGAGGTATGATGTGCATAGAAGTCCGGCCATTGTCATATACCGCTGTCGTAACGCAAAAAAATGTTGCCATATTCAATTTTTTAATGCTTGTTTCAACTTGTTTATGTCCTTTGTCAGTCGTTCTTTGCGTGCTGTTTCGTTGTCTGCCATTTCATCATTGTTTATGCTTGCGTAAAATGCGGCGTTGCTTGTAGCCTCTTTCAACGCTTGCTCCTTGCGGCTTATCAGGCTTGCAATGGCTTGTTTGTCATTGTTCCTGATAACCTCTTCAAGTGCCGTTCTTTTTGTCAGCCTGATTGTTGCTTCCATATCTTGTTTATGTTTATTATTACCGATTATTTTCAACTTCACACATTGCAACTTTGTAGCCATGATTTAATAATGCCGACAGATAGGTATCAAGTTCACTTATAGGGAATGAGGAATAAACAATATTCCCATCTTCATGCGTTTCTTTTTTTATTTTCAATACCTTTTCAAATGTTTTTGCGTCCTTGTCGAAAAGATAGACCCTTTCCTTGTCGGTCATGTATATCAAAAGCATTCTTTCTTGATGCTTTGCCCGAAAGCCTACATATTTTGCGTAAATATCTTTTATATCCATTATCCAATCATTTTTAATAAGAAATCTTTGTCTTCATCCCACAGCTGGAGCCCCATTTCAACCGTCTTTTTAACCGTTTCCTTTTCGCCTATCAGCCTTACAGCCTCGTTTCGGAAGTCCGTATCATTGTAAACTCTTGACTTCCCGATAAGGAACTCTGCCAAGTCGTTTTTCCTTTCTTGTTCCTGAACAGCGGCAAGCCCTGCCTTTTCCTGTTCCGACCTTGCAAACTTTTCGCTTACTTGCTTAATAATCTCGCTGTTTCCATACTTCTTGAAATCCTTACAGAAATCGTCCTTGTCCATTGACGTGTTCATGTACAATGAGTTGATGCGTGAAAATTCGTCAGCTGTCGGCATCATGCCTGTCCTTTTTTCAAATTCTTGTTGTGTCATAATCTTTATGTTGTTTATATGTGTTCATCAAACACATTGCAAATATAATGTGTTTTATTGAATAAAACAAATATTTTGGCTATTATTTTTATGGCATAAAATATGATGTGTTATTAAAGCACTGATTATCAGGTGATTATAAAAATAAAATTTTTCTGTGTTTGTCAAACACAGAATATAATTATTTTGTATATTTGCACATAGATAGTAAACCATAATTAAAAAAATATAGACATGAACAAAAAACTCTTTGCAAAAGTCAAAGACCTGTGTAAGGACACCGGGCTGTCGGAGAAGTATCTAAGTGCGATAACCGAAAAATTGGGTGGCAGCATTGAGGATGATTCGACCGACGAGGCGGCGATTACGGAAACGGCAAATCTCGTTGTTGAAATAGCCAAGGCAAGCCAAGGCGAGGCAACGCGATGGGTCAATATTAAGGGCAAAACAGATGATAAGTCTGACGACGACCCCGATAATCACGGCGATAACGGCGGAGATGGCAAGGGCAAGAAAGGCAAAAAAGATGGAGTGCCTACCGATAGTCCCGATGAAAAGCGGATAAAGGCTTTGGAGGATGAAATCGAAAGAATGAAATCCGAGAGAAGCAAGGGCGAGCGTGCCGCACAGATTGCAAGCGCAATGGAAAAGCACGGCATCCCTGCCAAGTTCCGCAGCCGACTTGCAAAGTCTATTTCCGATGATGAGGACATAGAGGAGGCAGTGGCGAGCATCAAGCAGGACTTCATTACTAACGGTCTGATGACTGATGATTCAGAGGGTGGAAAGGCAGCAAGTGAGAAACAGGTTGACGAGGCCTCGGAAGACTTGCTGAAATCATTAACAGCTAAATAACAAACAAGATGAAAAGGAAAACCGCACAATTTACAGGTTCACGCCCGATATTCACGGGCAGCCCATCCATTGTGCCCGGCGGCTTCAACTTGGATGTAGCCAAGCAAAACTTTGCTGTTGGCGACTTTATCCCGGCTGGAACGCTTGCGATAATGGATGAGGTGAACAGGACGGTGCAGGTCATAAAGACTGCAAAAGTGCTGGAGGTTGACGCCGAAGACAAAAAGGTTGTAACACTTTACGTTGATGAGTTCTACAAACCTTGCTTTGCCGTTGGCGATTATATACTCAAAGACGGCACGGAGGCAACGGCAATGACAAGTGTACCGACCATTACCAAAGTGGAAAAGCGCGGCGACAGCTACGTTGTAACGCTGTCTGCCGAAATATCGGGTCTTGCAAAGGACAATGTACTTGTAGAGGTCGTTTCTGACGGTGAGTCAGCACCCAAGTCGAAAAGCAGGGGTGACGCTAATTGCGTAACTATTGCCGAGGTGGAGGTTGACGAGTTCGAGACAGCCATTGACGTATGCGCCGACACGATGCAATACACAATGTATGAAAGACGTGTACCGCCTATTCCAAGCGGCCAAAAGGACGCCACAGGTGCATTCTTAAAGGCTAATCCTCATGTAAGGCTAACTCAATCACATTAAAAAGTAGCAGACAATGAAATCAATCTATTCACAAATCAAGGGCTTGCACAAAAACGCTTCACCCTTGGACTTGCTGGCAACATGGCGAAAGACGTTTGACAAGGCATCCGAAAGGCAGGTAACACTGTTTCAAAAGATGTACACAGACGAATGGTTTACATACAACACGCCGCAAATGTCTTTGACTGCCGAGGCTATTGTCGGCAAGTACAATTTGCGTTTCATGGCAACCCTGATAGGCGATGAATCGCCTACGCCAATGCGCCGTTCCGATGGATTTGACATTTGGACAAAGGAAATTCCGCGTATCGGCCATAAATTCCCGATGCTTGCAAGGGAATACCGCAAGCTGATGGAAGTGTATCAGAACCCCTACATTTCTGAAACCGAAAAGGTAAGGCAGATTGAAAAGACGCTCAAGCACGACATTCAGGATGCTTACCTTGGATGTAAGGACGTAATGGACTTTATCGTGCTTATGGCGTTGTCTAATTGGGGCGTTGCACAGTTCAAGCCGGAAATCAACAACCCCGGCGGACGTGTTTACGAGGTGGACTATAATATGCCCTCTGACAATAAGCTGGTAGGTGCGTTCAACTGGACTACCGCCAACACAAAGGCAGGGAAAGTAAGCCCTATTCTTGTACTTGGCGCACTCTGTGCCGACTTACGAAACCGTGGTATTGAGCCGGGCGAAATTCTTATGTCGCAAGACCTGTACTATTGGTTGCGCATGGATGGCAGCACACGCCTTATCGCTCATGGCAACGACAAAAAGGAATCAGTCGTTACGACTTCCGAAATGGAATCGTTGCTTGCTGAACACGAGATACCTAAAATCACCATTGCAAGGCGTAAAATGGGTATTGACATGGACGGCAAGAGAAAGGCTGTCGAGCCGTGGAATCACAACTTCATTGCGGTTAAGCCTGCCGGGGTAATCGGTGAAATCCAACCTGCCATTGAAGACAGCGAGCTAATCGAGGAAGACGATGTTGACTACATCAACGCTGGCAACGGAATACGTATTGCCAAGTGGCGCACAGGTGAGTCAACAGGTCAGGTAGCAGCCGAGTACACGCAGGGCTCGGGCCGTTTGCTTCCGCTTATAACCGACATTGGCGCGGTGGTATGTATGCAGGTAAGGGGCATCACTGAAAAGACCATTTCGCCTGATGAAAGCGGCAATGAAAGGTTTTATTGCACTAAGGCAGAGTTTGACGGCGAAGCCGGACTGCCGGAGGGCTAACATTTAATTTGGTTTGATATGATACTTAAAGTTATAAAAGACTTTCGAGACAAGGACAAGCTCTCCCACATTCACAGGGAGGGCGAGTCCCTTTCCGTGGATGATTTGGGACGCATTAACGACCTTGTAAGGCGTGGATTATGTGTCATTGTTTCATGCGACAGCCCGAAACAAGGGAAAAAGCCAAACAAAAAGGCTGACGTAGACAGCGAAGACGGCAAGGCCGCAGGTGCTGACGAAAGCAAGCCTGAAACAACGGAAAGTAAATAAGTATGGAGAAATTGACAAAATACAAGGCATTGATTGCCGAGCTTGAGCCTTATACGCCAAGTCCTTTGACAATACTTAAAGCGTTGCAAGACGTGGATATAATGGATTGGGACGCTGAATACGATAGTCAAAAGGACAAGAAAAGCATTGCGGTTGCGGCTATACAAGTGCTTAAAAAGTTGATAGTCCTTACAAGCGACAGCCTCGGTAAAAGCAGCCAAGGTTATAGTACGGAAGGACTGCAAAAGCGCATTAAGGCACTTTGTGCCGAAAACGGCTTGGATGCCACGGATTTTGTCGATGACTTATCGAGTGTTACTGACGGTTCAATGTATTGGTGATGAGGATAAACGGAACTTTCAGGTACAGGCCGTTAAGCGAGTGCGGCAAAGACCCTGTAACAGGTTTCCCAATGCCGACACAGGCGCAGGATTACAAAGACGGCGGCTGTTGCCAAATAGACAAGTCTATTCCGGCAAAGCAGATAATCGGCGCAGACGGTCAGGTGAATGTGTACAATTATGACGTATTCATTCCGCGCTGTTTTGACGGCGGTTTGGCTGTTGGTGTCGAGGTGCAAGTTGTTGGCGAGGACGGCTCTGTTGACAAGTTCACCATACAAGGAGTTGACAATCTTAACAGGAAATACATTGAGATATGGGGATAACCAAGAATTTTGCCGATGACGTTATAAAAAGCGCCGTCAGCGCATTCAAGAAAAGAGTTGACGATGCAACGCTTTTCATGTTGCAAAGTCTTGGAGAAGACCTTGTTAAGTACGCGAGAGACAGCCACAACTACACTGACAGGACGGGCAACCTCACTAACTCAATAGGCTATGTTGTCGTGCATAAATCGCAAATCGTGTATTCAGGCATAAGCACGAATATGCCTTTGGCGCAGAAAGGCGCGTTTGATACGGCGATGGCGATGGCAAACAGGCTAAAAGACGAGTGGGCGTTGATAATAGTAGCAGGAATGAACTATGCCGCCTACGTGGAGGCAAAAGGTTACAATGTAATACTTCCGGCGGAGCTTAGAGCCAAGTCCGATTTCCCGGCGGCGATACAGACGTTGACGGCAAAGGTCAAGGCGAAAGCAGTTGAATTGTTTGGCAAATGATAACGACAGAGGAGATAGCGACACGTGTCTACCAAATGCTGAATGACAGCGAGGTTAAGACAATGATAAGCGGTGTAATCGACTACGAGCGCAACGATTACACGAAAGAAGACGTGATAATCGTGCCGCATACGATAGACGGTGAAGCCTCGGTGCGTTTCGGTCAGATAAATGTCAACATTCATGTGCCGGACATTCCCGTTGCGCAGGGCACGGACAGGTCAGTGTTCCGTATTGATTTTCAAAGGCTCATTGCCATTAGGGCAAAGGTCATTGACGTTTTACGCAGACATTATGAATCGGGCACGGGTTGGAATTGGACGATAGGACAGCTCAACCCACCTATTAAGGAGCAAGAACACAATGAGCATTTTGTTTCTTTGGCTTTGGAGCTTACAGTGAGAGAGAAACAAGTATAATTCTAAAAATTTAAGACTATGCCAATTTTATCAACAATGGGGTTAAAGAAGATTTACGTTGCCGACGCATCAGAGGACGGTCAGACCATGCCAGCAAAGGGTACTGCATGGAAAGACCTTGGCGATGTCTATCAAGACACTTGTACGTTAAAGGATGACGACCCCGAAACAACCGAGCACAAGTCGGAAACATCAAGCAAGCGTATTATCCTTGTAGGTGAAACGAACACTACACTTGAACTTTCGTTGATGGACCCAGACTTGGAACTTTTGGCACGTTACTTTGGCGGTGAAATCACAGGCGGCTCCGGGTCGCGTAAGTGGATAAGGCCGCGAAAACTGCCTTACAAGGAATGGGCGATATGGCAACAGCCCGAAGAGGGTCTGTTTGTCGGTTGCGCTTGCGCACGCATCATCCCGAAGTTTGAGATTAATTATTCGTCAACAGGCATCTGCCTTGTACCAATGACTGTCACGTATCAGGCAGAGTTGCAGATTGACGAGAGCATGGACGACCCAACTAAAGCGTAAATGTTTTTCATCATCATTTAATGGAAAGCCTCCCATCCCCTTAATGGTGGGGGGCTTTTTTCAATCCAAGCAAAATGGAAGAAAAGGAACTTACAAGAGAACAGCGTATAGAGATTGAGGAAAAGGCCATACAGGCACTCTTGCAGATGGGCGTGCGTTTTTCCGTGCCGTTAAAGATAAAGCCAAAAAGCCAGCCTAAATACATTTCATGGTGGAACAGGAACTTTCCCGGCCATGTGAGGATATGGCGCGACAAGCGCATTCCGAAACATTGGGACGTTACTACCGAGCAAATACCAAGCACAGACGGAAGCACTGTTGAAATGGTGTATATGCGCCATTTCTACATCAAGCCGCTATACCTTGGCACAATAGACGTGTTGCGCAGCCTTTACCTCAAAATATCATACGATGAAGAAGCCATTGAGAAAGAGCCGTTAGTCGAGACGAAAAAATACTTTAAGTACATACCGCAGATGGCGGAGATTGCCGCTGTTGCAGTAATCAACGACCCCACGGTAACGGAGCGTTCAAACAGACAGGTGAAAGACCTTAAGGACTTCTTTCTGAGCCACCTGACCGTTTCACGCTTGCAAAGGCTTGCTGACGTTATCAGCCAAATGATGAACGCCGGGGGTTTTACATACTCTATCAGGTCGATACGGGAAGTGGGGACGACGAAACCACATCCGACCAAAGCAGCCAAGATAGAGTAACGGGGCTTAACAGCCCTTGGGGTAATCGTGGCGAAATCCTTAAGAATTTCGGGTGGAGTTATGATTACTTGCTTTGGGGCATATCGTGGCTGAATGTGCAGATAATGCTGACGGACGCGCTAAAGACAAAGAGCGTTCCGAAAGATGAAAAAGGCAAGCCGGAAGACAAGATAATTCGCCGTGACTTGAAGACTAAGGAAGACATAAAGAACTACATAAAAGGCATAATTTAAGCATGGACAACATAAACGGAGCATTGGCATTCCGCGCCACACTTGACATTGACGATTTTAACGTGTCGGCAGAGGCTATGGAACGGAGCATTAAGAAAGCGTCCGATTCCGCAATGTCCGACACCGAGGCGTTGGAACAGCAGATAATGGGCTTTGCGCAGCGTGGGGCGACTTATATAACCTCATACCTTGTCGGGCAAGGTATGCAATCGTTGCTTCAAAGTATTATCAGCACGCGCGGACAGTTCCAACAGCTTGAAATTGCGTTCAACACAATGCTTGGCAGCACCGAAAAGGCACAGGCCCTAATGGCGCAGCTTACGAACACGGCGGCGAAAACGCCGTTTGACCTCAACAGCATTGCATCGGGCGCAAAGCAGATGCTTGCCTTTGGCTCGTCAGTTGAGAGTGTTGTTGATGAAATAGTCATGTTGGGTAATGTCGCATCGGGCGTAAGCGCGCCACTTAATGACATTATCTATCTTTACGGCACGTTGAGGTCGCAAGGGCGAGCATACACCGTTGACATCCGTCAGTTTGCCGGACGAGGCATTCCTATTTATGAGGAATTGGAAAAGGTCATGCAGGTAAACCGTCAAGAGCTTAACAAGCTGATAGAAGAGGGAAAGGTCGGTTTTCCGCAGGTGGAGCAAGCGTTTAAGAACATGACGAGCGAGGGCGGCTTGTATTTCAACCTCATGCAAGAGCAGAGCAAGTCGCTTACGGGTATGATAAGCAACCTTGGGGACGCTTGGGACATGGCGTTGAACAAGATAGGTCAGGACAACCAAGACGTATTTGCCGCCGGAATACAAGCAGCCACGGGACTTGTAGAAAACTTTGACACGATAATACGCATCCTTGAAGCCGTTGCCATTGCTTACGGCACATACAAGGCGGCTGTCGTTGCCAATACGCTTGTCACGAAAGGCTTTACGGGCGTTGCACTCATTGACAACACCGTAAGGAGTGCAAAGATAGCTTTGCTTAAACTTGAGGCACAGGCTACGGGGCAGATAACGGCGCAAAACGAGGCAATGACGACAGCACAGGCGGCGCATACAGCCGCCCTTGAGGCCTCGTTGTCGGCGGAAGAGCTTGCCAACGTTCAAAGGCAGGTACGCATTGCAACGATACAGACACTTTTGACAGAGCAACAGAAAGAATATCTTTCAAACCTCAATCTGACTACATCAAGCGCAGGTTATGAGGCGGCGGCAACAAGCGTAATGAGCGTTGAGCAACGCCTCGCGTTACAGAAAGTTGACCTGACGGCTAAAAATGCGACATATAGGGCCGCATTGGAACAGGAAGTGACTGCAAAAAGGCAAAGCCAAGCGGCGTCCTTGGATGCAATGCGCACAGAAGTAAAGCTGGCGGCGCAGAAGATGGAAAGCGCAAGGGCGGATGCCGTTGCCGCAAAGGCAGCTGTTGACAGGTCTTATTATGAAGTCTACCGCGCCCAACAGACAGGCAATGCCGAACAAATCGCCATTGCGACAAAGAAGATGGAGGCGGCGGAAGACAATGCGGCAATAACACGAAAGGCGGCGTTGGCGGCACAATCCGACTTCTATGCAAAGAAAAAGACGCTGGAGACAGCGGCAATAAACCAATCGCGCACGGCTTCAGCGGCAGACGCGGCGGCAAAGACAGTACAGGGAACGGTAACAACGGCACTGACAGCCGTAACGAACAAGTGTACTCTTGCCGTAAAGACCTTGTGGGCCACGATGAAAGCCAACCCGTTAGGCTGGATTCTTACGTTGGTAGGCATGGTGATAAGCGCATTTACTCTTTTCAAAAGTTCAAATGAGGAGTCAACGGATGCAATGGGTGAGTTCCAAGACACCACGAAGAAACAGATTGATTATCTGAATTTGTTGTTTGATATATTAAAAAACACTGAGGCTGGAACACAATCACATAAAAGTGCGCTTGAAAAAGTAAATGAGGTATGCAAGGAATATAATAAGACTTTGCTTGATGAAAATGCCACACTTGATGAGCAGACAAAGAAGTATCAGGAACTTACGGCAGCAATACAAAAAACCGCAGCTGAAAAAATAAAAGCAAAGTATATCGAACAAGAAAATCAAAAATATCAAGATGACACAAACGAAATATTCAGCTCACTTGGCGATAGGATAGACGACTTGGAATATGATACAGGTCAAAGACGTACTGTTTACAGCGGAGGCAGTGCTTATGAAGTGCCCGTAATGGCAGCGGCCGACAACATACGCAACATGGGTAACAATGTAAAGGATGCTATTAATGAGGTCATTCGGCAGAATGCCGAGGCTCTTTCAAAGTTGTCAGGCGATGCGTTTACACAAGAGTATCAAAGGGTCGTTTCTACCATATTGAGTGCCACGCAGGCCGCTACAAATGCGTCAAGTGCTGAAATAAATGCTTTTGGGGGTGTCATAAAGAGTTCTCTTGATGAAATAATTGAACGTACACGTGTCCATAATGAAACAATAAAAGAAGCGGCAGAAACAACAGATAACTTTTTTAAGGCGTATGACACAAAGCCCGTCACTGAAAGCGTTGACCTTGTGGAAATGTCGTTCGAGGACTTGGAGAAGAAAGCCGACGACGCACAGAAAAAGATTGACGAGATAAACGCCAAGGAAGTAAAGGTACAGGCGGACTACACCGAGTTGCAACGCTTGCAAACGATACTCAACGATGTTAATACCGCCATTTCCACCAAGACGGCAAATCTTAATACTGAGGCCGGAATAAATGCGCGTATCAAACAACTTAAAGACGAGCGTGCAAATGTAGTCATAAATAGTGACGAGTATAAAAACTTGTCAAAGGAGATAGACAAACTTTCCGCCAAGTTGCCACAAAATAAATCTGCCAAGCAAAAAAACAATGATGCGAAAAGGACAGCAGACCAAGCCAAGCGGAACAGCGAAAACCTACGCAAGGCGCAGGAAGAGGCAGACCGCAAGCTGGAAGAAGCCCGAATATCCATTATGGAGGAGGGTTATGAAAAGCGAAAGGCACAGCTTGACTTACAGCACAGAGAGGAACTGAAACGCATTGACAAAGAGGAAAAAGAACTTGAAAATGCGAGGAAAAAGGCAGGTAAGGGCGGACTGACGAAAGAGGAGACTGCAAACTTCAATGAGCGGCGGCAGATTGAGAACGAAAGCTACGAAAAGGAACAGGCAAACCTTTTCGATGGCGAACTCGACTATAAGAAAAAACAATACGAGCTTTACTTCCGTTGGGTGCGCAGCATGGGACAGGATGTTGCGGACAAACAGTTTGCGTCCTTGCTCAAATCGGGCAATTCGTACAAGGAATATGTAGAAAGACAGTTGGCGACTCTTACGGTAGACAACGGCGAACCCTTGCAAGACAGGCAGGGACGCGCAGACCTTACAGCCGGGCAGGTGAATATGCTTAACGGCCTGAAAGCACAGTATAACGAAATAATGGGCGTTAAGTCGGCAATGGACTTGTTCAAGGAAAGCGTAAGGCAGTCCGTTTCCCAAGCGCAGAATTTGGCCGAAAAGATACAGGCGATAGCAGATGCGAAAGAAAGGCTTGCTAACGGCTCGTCAGGGCTTGTAGGTGCTGACGAAAAGGCGGCTGGCGAATTGTTCGTGTCAGAAGAAGAGGCAAAGGCACAGAAAGAATTACAAGATAAAATTCTCAACTCGTACAGGACGTATGAGGAACAGAAAGCATCTATCCAAGAGGAATATGCGCTATACAGGCAAGCAGCCGAAAAGATGGGTGATGAGGAACGTATAAGGCAGATAAACGAGGCTGAAAATCAAGCGTTATCGGCTCTTAATGTGGCATTCCTCAAACAATCGGACAGCTGGAAAAACCTGTTTTCAGACTTAGACACACTTTCGGCGGCTCAAATTAGCAAGTTGATAAAAGACATTGAAAGTCAGCTTGGAAATGCCGATTTGGAGCTTGCCCCTGTTGATTACAAGGCGGTCATTGACAGCCTTAATCAGGCAAAGAACACTCTTATTCAGAAAAACCCCTTTAAGGCGATAGGCACGTTCTACGATGACTATATAGACGCAAAAAAGAAGCTCGCAGAGGCAAAGGCAAAACTTGCATCAGGCGAGGGCAGTGAGGAAGACGTGCAAGCGGCTGAAAGGGATGTGAAATCTGCCACGCAAGGCATTACAAAGTCAATAGCAACGGTTACAGATGCGGCGTCTAATTGCGCAAAGTCGTTGCAAGGGATGTTTGATGCCTTGGGCATGGGCGGCGTTGCCGATGCCTTGGGTACGGCAGTAGATTTGGTGGGGCAGCTTGGCAATGCAGCAACGAGTGTTGGGCAACTGATGAGTGGTGATATTCTTGGCGGTATAACGGGCATTGTTTCGTCTGTATCGTCTGTTGTGGGCATATTCGCCAAGTTGCACGATAAAAAATACGAAAACCGCATAAAAGAACTGCAAAGGGAGATTGACGGACTTCAAAACTCATACGACAGGCTGGAAAGGGCGTTCAACAATACATATTGGGTCTTTTCCGACAGCCAACGCCAAGCCTACGAAGACAACATAAACCTGATAAACCAACAGATTGCCGCTTTGGAACAGGAACGTGCGATGACAAACCGCATATTCCAATCGGGCAAGTATTCGGAGTTGACAGCCGAGATAAAGAAATTGCAAAACCAACTTGCGTCAGCCAAGGAGGGTGATGATATGTTCGGGCTTTACAAGCAAGAGCTTGCCAATCTTGAAGAACAACAGGCCAAGATACAGCAACAGATAAAAGCCGAAGAAGACAAGAAAAAGACAGACAAGGACAAAATACAAGACTACAAAGACCAAATAGAGCAGATTGAACAGCAACAGGAAGACTTGCGTCAGCAAATGGCGGAGACCTTGGCTGGCACGGACGTTAAGTCTGCCATTGATGAGTTTGCCGATGCCTTGGTGGATGCCTATATGCAGGGTGAAGACGCAGCCGAGGCGTTAGGCGAAAAGACAAAGGAGGTGCTTAAAAACGCCGTTGTCGAAGCGTTAAAACGTCAATACCTTGCAAAAGGCATTGAAGAGGCCGTTGAATACCTTGGCAGCGAGGATGTGTGGAAAGACAATAAACTTGACTCCAACGAGCAAAAGCACTTCGAGGATATGGTTAATGCCGCAGGTGAGCAATTTACGAAATACCTTGATGCCCTTGATGGCTTCATTGACGATACGGAAAACGTGCAAGACCCGTTGGAGGGCGCAGTTGCTTCAATGAGCGAGGAAACAGGCGGCGTGATTGCCGGACGATTGAATGCCTTTATAATCAACCAAGGCGACCAAACGGCAGTGTTGCGGCAAGCACTTATATATCAGTCGCAGATAGCGCAGAACACCAACGGGAGCTGGCAGGAACTCCAAGAGATTAAGGAGACTCTGAAACGTATAGAGACAAAAGACAATTCACTCTTATCACAAGGAATAGCATAATATGGAACTTGTAGAACAGCTTAAAAAAGATGGCATAGGCAAGGGCTTGTGCCGTATGTGGCAGATGAAGTTAAAGCCTGGCACGGACATGAAAAGCCTTGTAGGCTTATTCATAAAGGGTATAGACTTCTGCATCGCCAACGATTACCCAACGCTTGATTTTATGCGGCAGAATTTCAAGGGACATTGCGAACCTTACGGAGCTTACGTTGACGATGACGTTAAGGTTGATAATGTGCCAAACGTGGTAATGAACGGTGACTGCAAAGCGTTGGTTTTGTATGACCGCTACAACGTCGGAAACATCTATATACGGCATGGCAGCGTTGTAGAACTTACGGCGGCAGACAACGCCTTTGTGACCGTTGACATATTCGACAATGCCAAATTGTATGTGGCAACGGCAGGATGCAAGGCACGGGTGAACGTCAACGTCTACGGAAACGCCGTTGTCGAGAAAGCAAATGAGTGTGTGGGGCTAAAAATACGTTTAACAAACAAAAAGACATATTGATATGATTGACAAAAATCTTATACTCTACTTGCCGTTTGACGACCCTGACGGTTCAACGGCGCAGGACTATTCTGTAAATCGGAACAACGCGACATTGAGCGGCGGCGCGACATTCTCGCGTGAAGCCAAGAAAGGCAAGGCTCTTGCTCTCAACGGTGGCGAGTGCATAACGGCGCAGGAACTGCCTTTAGCGTCTGATTTCACGCTGACGATGTTTGTCAAGACTGATTATGACAAGATAGGCTGGCTACTTAATTTTTCGGGCGTGTACAACTTTAAGGAACAGTGGCTTGATGTCAAGCCCGGCGAATGGCTGTTCCTTGCATTCGTGAAAGAGGGCGGCACGTTCAAGGTTTACAGGGACGGCGGACGTGTATTCATTGCCAACCTGTCTGAAACGCCGACAGGGCTGTCTGTGAACAGTTTGGAACTTGTGGAATCACACGCACAGGTGGATGAATTGCAACTTTTCGATGTCGCCCTGAACGAGGCTGACATATTGAAAATGCAAGCGAGTGATGACGTGGAATATTATATCGATGGCAACAATTTCAAGGATTACGGTGTCTACGTGTCGGCATCTTCGGGGCTTGTGGGCCGTTTGGCGCAAAAGGATGCGTTGCAGGTCGATTGGGACAACTACCACGGCATTGTGCGTAACAAAAAGCGCAAGCGTTTCAAGGAACGCACAATCAGCTTGGAATGCTTTATCGAAGCGAGCGGTCGGGCGGCGTTTATCGAATGGAAAGACCGTTTCCTGTCATTGTTCGATGGTGATGGCACTCATAGGCTAATGGTTGAATATGATGGCCGGGCAAAGCCCCTTGTGTATGAAGTTGACATTGTAGACGAAATGGATATAACGAAGACATGGGCAAGGTATAATGATGAACTTATGGTTGGTACATTCACGCTTCAACTCGTGGAGGATGAGCCTGTAAAGAAAGTATTAAGGCACGTTGCCGCAGCAGCCGGGACAAGGGCATCGTTCACTGTAAGTACATATAAGCTACTTAATGTCTATTGGGGTGATGGCACACATACATTCAACGTAAAAGGCGATGATGTCACCGTTGAACACACCTACGAAAAGGGAGGCGAGTTTGATATTGTGATAACGGGCGTTATTGAAGACATAGAGAAGTTTGAAACGAACGAGATAGTCGTATGGGAGATTTTGAAATAATAAGACGCAACGGCACAAAAACGCCCTTGTTTTCGCAAGAGCCTTTTTGTGCCGTCAAGTCGGCAACACAGAATTGCACATTGATGGGCGATGACAATGTGCAACTAAGCATAGTGTCTTCCGTTATTATGTCATTCGACAAAGGAGACAAGATAATAATAAATGGTGAGGAATATTCAATCCGCACATTGCCTACCAGGCAGATGCAATCGGACACTTACTATACCTACGATGTTACGTTCTACGGGGTGATGTACGAGTTGATGAAGACCATTTACAGAAATACGGATGCTGACGGCAAATCTACTTCAAGTTCTTTTGACCTTACGTATTCGATACGTGATTTTGTAAAGGTCTTGATTTATAATGTGGAAAGGGATTATCCCGGCTTGTGGAATTTTGACGAAGTTAATTGTCCTGAAACAGAACCGATAACAATCACTTTCTCTAATAACAACTGTCTGCAAGTTCTTCAAACATTGTGCAGCGATGACAACTTCAAGCTGGAATTTCGGATTACGCAAGAAAACGGCGTGCGTACAATACATATAGGCAAGTTCGGGGCAAAGGTTGTTCCACCCGGCGGAGGCGATTATTTCGAGTGGGGCAGGGGTAATGGACTTTACACCCTTACAGAAAAGAAAGTTGATGACAAGGCCATTATTACCCGTCTTTGGGTTGAGGGTGGAACGACCAACATTCGGAGTGATTATAGGAACTATTCGGAACGCTTGCAACTTCCATACCCTAAGCGTATGAATGAGCACGAGCATACGTTGTCTGATGGCACGGTCATTGCAGCCAATAGCGAGATGATAGGCATTGACGATGACAACAAACGCTATATTGAGGATGCGCAGCTAAGGGATAAGTACGGCAGCGATGAAGATGCGGCGCAATATGATAAAATATACCCGAAACGCACAGGCAAGGTTACGGCGTTGGTGGATGGTGACGTGAACAGCTTCATTGACGACACGATGGACTTCGACCTGAACGAAAAGGACGAAAACGGCACGAAATGGCTTATAGCCGAAACGACTGCAAAGATAAATTTCATAACGGGCCGCTTGGCAGGGCAACAATTCGAGCTTGCGGCGAAAAACGGTTACGACAACACGACTAAGAAGTTCACAATAATACCGTTTACGGATGAAAGGGGGCTTACCATACCCACGGCTGACAATGAGGCTTACCGTATTAATGTCGGCGACCAATACAATATCACCGACATTCACCTGCCAAAGGCTTACGAGGATGACGCGGAAGAAGACTTATGGTATGCAGGGTATGATGATTTCAAACCGCGCACGCAACCACAGGCGCAATATGAACTCACGCTTGACCGCGCTTATTTCATCGATGCGTTGCCTGATGACAGCGAAACTTGCGTTTTCCATGTCGGCGACTACGTGCCGATAAGGGACACGAGGTTTGGCATAGAAAAGAACATCCGCATACAGAAAGTGTCGCGTAACTTACTTACGGAGCAGGATTACAGCCTTACGCTTGCCGATACGGTGGCAGTGTCAGTCTACACCCAAACGGTGCTTGACGTTATAGACCATGATATAATCATAGAGAACAATGGGCTACGCGACCTAAACAAGGCACGCCGTGGATGGCGCACAACAGAGGAATTGCGCAACATGGTGTATGACACGGACGGCTACTTCGACACTGACAACATACGGCCCAACTCAATAGACACTAATATGCTCACAGTTGGGTCTAAAAGTCAGCAATTCATACTTGGCGGCGTTGTCTTTCAGCCCAATTACAATGGCGACCCCAACAACTTTGTCGCTACGTCGGGCGTGCTTGCCCATCTTACCATTGACGAAAACAACATACGGCAGTGGAGTATCGGTGCAAGCCAAACTACCCTTGTAAGTTCGGCTGGGTACTATTTGTTTGCCAAATGTTCAAGGGATGGGCAGTCCGGCGTATGGTACATTACGCAGGAACAGATGAAGTTCGAGGATGAAAGCGACCCCAATAATTACTATTTCCTTGTCGGCATACTTTCGTCTGTTTACGTTGACGAGAATTTCAGGGACTTCACGGCAACTTATGGTTTCACGCGCCTAAACGGCAGGACAATAACAACGGGTCGGGTGCAGAGCAGCACGAAAGAGAGTTATTTCGATTTGGATAGCGACACGTTCAAATTGGGAGATGCCTTATCGTTCAATTTGAATGGGAACAAAGTGTTGCGGCTCAAAGGTGCATTGGTACAAAGCGAAAGTGGGGATGAAGACTATATTGGATGTTACCGTGGTGTCTACAATCCGAAATATACTTATTTCAAGGGTGATGAGGTAAGCTACGAAAGTAACGGCAACACTTCAACGTACAGGATGATAAATAATAATCCGTGCGTTGGCGTTGCGCCGACAAATACAGTATATTGGCAGGTCTTGGCTCAAGGCTCGAAAGGGGATAAAGGCGAGGACGGAACGTCTATAAGTATAGACGGACATTGCAAAGGTCATTACTTGAATTTCACGGCCTTAAGGAGCAGTGGCATTGTTTTGCGAGAGAACGACAGCTTTATACTTGACGACAGTTCGGATTACTCGGAGACGGAAGGCGGTGTGACGCAGAAAGGGTATGCCGCTCCCTCAATAATGACTTACTGGAATGCGCCAGATTTTTCTTGGAGTTGCAGCAAAGCCGCTGTTGGCGATGGATATGTCGATGACGTAACGGGGCACTTGTGGCAAGCTGACAGCGAGAAATGGAAGGACTTGGGCAAGATACAAGGTGTTGGTATTTCCAAAGTCGAGGAGTTTTACTTAACGTCAGCAAACAACACGGGCATAACTGTTAATACGAGCGGATGGACTGCAACGGTGCAAACTCCGACAAAGGATAAGCGTTATCTGTGGAATTATGAGCAGATAACATACACAGATGGGAAAGTCGAAAAGACACAGCCCTGCATTATCGGAATGTACAGTGAGGATGGGCGTGGAATATCAAGTATTGTAGAATATTATTGTGCCAGCAGTTCAAAGACAATAGTCCCGTCAACCTGGAGCACAACCCCTCCAGCCCTGACCGCGACTTTAAGGTATCTGTGGAATTATGAGGTTATCACCTACACTGATGGAACTTCAAGTGAAACTACGCCGAAAGTTATAGGTGTATATGGTGATAAGGGCGATGATGGGAAATACACAGAGCTGCGTTATGCAAAGAATGGTTCTACGACAACGCCGCCAATCCTTAACAAGGCTTCCCTTGTCCCTGCCGGGTGGTCTACTACAATGCCAAGTGTCGGAACTCTTGAATATTTGTGGATGACTTCCGCCGTGAAATCGGCTGACGGTAATACGCTTGTACAACAATGGGCTACACCTGTAAGGGTTTCGCCGTATGACGGCAAGGATGGTAAAAGCCCGGCACTTGTTTACCGTGGTGAATATGACAGTTCAAAGACCTATTACGGCAATGAGTTTAGGCTTGATTGCGTGAAGTATGGGGATATGCACTATGTTGCGCGGATAGACGCAGGAACGTTCTACGGTGTTATCCCTACTAATACGTCCAAGTGGAATCAGTTCGGTGCGCAGTTCGAGAGCGTGGCAACGCAGTTGCTGTTGGCAGAGCTTGCCAATATTGGAAACTTTATAATAAAGAATAATTGCATCATATCGCAGAAAGGTACTATAAACGGCGTTGAGTCAACGGATTATTCCAATCCGAATTTCGTACCCAATATAATGCTTGACGGTCAAAATGGCCAATCTGTCTTGTGCGGTTCTCAACGAAGCCCCTTTGTCAGATTTGACGGTTCTTGGTATGTTGGTTCTGATTTTAGCAGCCTTGCAGAATGTTACGATAATCTTGTATTCCCAATTAGTGAAACGGGAGGTTGGGAGGAGAATATTAATTTTCCTTGGTCTACCAAGTGCAACGGTCGCAAGATAACTTTGGTGAACTACAAGTGGGGAAACGAAACGCCGAGTGGAAAGTTCGAGATAGAAGCCCCGACAGGCAAGTATTTTTATGAAGACGGAATACAAAAAGACAAGTTACAATTCAGCCGAGAAGTGATAGAATTGCTTGGATATGGAGATAATACGACCTTTTTCGGTTGGATTGTCGTCGGACGGCATGACATTGCGACGGTAAGTAAGTATGGGCGCACATTCAAAGTGCTTGCTATGGGTGAGGTAACGGGCACGAAAAGTAGCGCGTCAATAAAATACCATACTTTTGATGGAAGTACATTGAGCGTTGAAAGAAGTGGCACGGGTATATACAAAATAACGCACAGTTCGCAATGGTTTGCCTCTGTCGATGACCGCATGGTAATATTATCAGGTGTGGGCTATGTAGCAGGGGGAGATTCGCCTGTTAAGGCGACATATATCAGTAGTGGGGCAACAGCTATATCAGTACATACAAGTGATGATGAAAGCCGTAATGATGGCTCGTTCCAATTTTTGATTGCTAACTTGTCGAACTGGTCTTATGATTAAGTCGATGTCAGACTGCAATTAATTGCCTTTAATCTGTGTTTGGTGAACACATTTTTATTATCTTTGCAACATAAACAATAGTAGATATGGAAACAACAATGTATAGCTTACGCATACTGTCTAAGGGCAGGGTTGCAGACCTTTCACAGGGGTTTAACCTTGGAGGCGTGCCATTCTCCGTGTTTGTAAGACCTAAAACCACAAGCATGGAAACGAACACAATAATGTCATGTAAGCTGATATGCGATAATGAAACGGGTGATTTTCCCGTACCCATTGGTGATTGGACGCCGGGCGCGATAGTCAGCATTGCGCCTAATGGTATTGATTTGAACGCCTACGATGTATATTGGGGCGCAGGTGAAACGATAAAAAAATAGAAATTATGTCATTGATTTTAGGTAGCGGCAGCACTAAGCCGCAATTCCCATACGATATGTGGTATGGGGTGCAGGGCGACTTCACGAGCAAGGACAAGAAACTGACGAGGGTCGGAAACTTGGATTTGCACCGTACTTTGCCCATTCAGAACAAGTTGAGACGTTTCGTTGAAAACCCGGACGGCTCGGTGAAGTATTATCTTGGGGCTAATGACAGCCGCAAAAAAGACAGTGGCGCGGAGGCTATAATAGACAGCACCGATGGTAATGTCATGCTTGAAAAACCCGAAGATTATATACGTGTGGAAATATCGGGAACAAAATGGTTGTACGCCATATCAGAATATCCGTTGCCCGGCTTCGTTAAGTCTATACGCAAGACTGGTTCACCGTGGCCGGCGACAATAGACCTTACCAACAATAAGGCTGTGTCCGGCTGTTGGCTCACATGGAATGGCGACGAGATTGCAAGGGATGAAAACGGCCTTATCATACTGAAAGGCAATGCCGCACAGTTCCGTGGCGGTTCGGGTGCAGATGATGCGGCAAAGGACGGCACTTACAATTCGCAGCTTGGAATGCCACGAACAAGTATATCCAAGGTAGGTGCAAGACCTTACTGCAAGGACGGCACACACCTTGGTTTCTATCGTTTTTACAACGAGATAGCATGGTTGCAGCGAATTGAATATGCGAGCCTTGACTGTCAGGAAACATACAACGCCACACTTACTGATGACGGTTTCCGTCAGGGCGGACTTGGCCGTGGGCCATCGGTAGATTGGAATCAGTGGAGTACTTGGGGCGGCAATAAGCCTTTCATTCCATGTGGTGTAACGGCTACTCTCGGAAACAATACAGGTAGGGTGTCATACACAATCAAAGGCTGGACGGGCGGCGACAAGGTAGTTGAGGTTACATCTTACCGTGGTTTGGAAACACCGTTTGAATATTTGTGGATGTTGGCTGATGATATACTTATTCACCATGCTTCTATTGAAGATGGCGGTAAGAGCGTTATATATCTTTGCCAAGACCCGACAAAGTTCACTTCACATTCTGACAGCGCTACAGACGTGCCGGATGGTTATGTTGCCATGACGGAATTGCCGCGTACTGACGGATATATACTTACTAACGCATTCAGTAATGACGGCTATTCATTCCCTGATGCTATCGGAGGCTCTGCTGCAACAGGATATTGCGACCAATTCTATACCAACCAAGACGATGAAGAACCAACATACGGCTGGTTTGGGGGCTTGTTGTGCGCGAGTGCGTCTGACGGTACGTTTGCTGGGTTCGGCTGTCTGCTCACGTCTTACCGTTCCTCGTACTCGAATGCGTACTATGGCTTCCGCTTGTGCCGTTTTTGAAAAGACTGCAAAATTCGGTACGCGGAGGCAAAATTTTGGTGATTTGACACTTTGAAAACAATTAAGGTTAAGGAGGTATTGGGGGCTTGTTGTGCGCGAATGCGAATAACGGTACGAATGCTGGGTTCGGCTATCTGAACACGAATAACCGTTCC
>CALUKU010000010.1 GCA_944321295.1 uncultured Prevotella sp. | reverse complement strand
GAATTGGTAGACACGAGGGACTTAAAATCCCTTGGCCAGTAATGGCTGTGCGGGTTCGAGTCCCGCTCGCGGCACAAATATTTAATACCTTTCATTATGAAAAAGAATGTTATCTTATTCCTTTCGGCAGCATCAATGCTCGCATTGACGTCTTGCTCTTCAAAGTTGGGAGAGCTTTCTGCCGACAACTTCACCGTCACTCCTAATCCCCTCGAGTCAAGAGGCGGCCAGGTTCCCGTGACAATCAACGGTAATTTCCCCGAGAAATACCTGAAGAAGAAGGCTGTAGTGACTGTCGTTCCCGAGCTTCGTTACGGTGACGGACAGGTCGCACAGGGACAGGCTGCGACGTTCCAAGGCGAAAAGGTTGAAGGCAACGACCAGACAATCTCTTATAAGATGGGCGGCAACTATACTATGAAGTCAAACTTCAAGTATGTTCCCGAGATGCATAAGAGCGACCTTTATATGACCTTCGACGCATACTATGGCAAGAAAAAGAAGAAGATAGAGGTTCCTGCCGTTAAGGTGGCAGAGGGCGTTATCTCTACTTCTGAGCTTTACAAGAATACTCTTGCAGGCAGCGGCGCATGCATCGCTCCCGATACTTTCCAGCGCGTTCGCGCCCAAAAGCAGGAGGCTCAGATTAAGTTCCTCATCAACCAGGCTAACATCCGTAAGAGCGAGCTGAAGAACAACTCTGTTGAAGAGTTCGTAAACCTCCTCAAGAAAATCAATGAAGATAAGGAAGGACTTAACCTTAAGAACGTAGAGGTTCTCGCATACGCTTCACCTGACGGTGCCGTTGGCTTCAACGATAAGCTTGCCGGCAAGCGTCAGAACGTTTCTGTAGACTACGCTGAGAAGCAGCTCAAGGGTGCTAAGCTCGCTGGAGATGTTACCGGTAAGTACACTGCTGAGGACTGGGACGGCTTCCAGAAGCTCGTTGCGGCTTCTAACATACAGGACAAGGACGTAATCCTTCGTGTCCTCTCGATGTATCAGGATCCTGAAGAGCGCGAGCAGCAGATACGTAACATGTCTGCAGGTTTCCGCGAGTTGGCTGACGGTATCCTTCCCGAGCTGCGTCGTTCACGCCTCATCATCAACTACGAAACAATCGGCCGCAGCGACGATCAGATTAAGGAGCAGTACAAGGCAGACGCTACTAAGCTGAGCGTTGACGAGCTTCTCTATGCCGCTACGCTCGAAGACAACGCTGATGCGCAAGAGGCAATCTATAAGAAGACTACCGAAGTTTATCCTAACGACTACCGCGCTTACAACAACATAGCAGCAATCGAGTTCGCAAAGGGTAACGATGCAGAGGCTAAGAACTATCTGGCTAAGGCTCAGAGCATTAACAGCAATGCTGCAGAGGTTAACGCCAACCTTGGTCTGCTTGCTCTCAAGAACGGCAACGTGAGTGAGGCTGAGAACTACATTGCTAAGGGTAACACCGCAGGCGACTACAACAAGGTGCTCGGTTCGCTCAATCTTGCTAAGGGAGATTACGCTACCGCAGAGCAGAACTTGAACGGAATCAACTGCAACACCACGGCTTTGGCCCAGATTCTGAACAAGAACTACGCCGGCGCAGCTAACACTCTGAACAGCATTGAGAACAAAGACGGCATGACAGACTATCTGCAGGCTATCCTCAACGCCCGTCAGGGCAACAACGACGCTGCTTCTTCATACCTGAAGAGCGCATTGCAGAAAGATCCTTCACTTGCTAATTACGCAAACAACGACCTTGAGCTGTCAAACGTCAGCAAATAAACTTGGCTGACGCATGAAGCGGCTTATATACTTTATTACGCTCACCTTGGTTTTGGTTTCCTGCGGTTCACGCAGCGGTTACTTCAGTTTTGAAGGCCGGCTACTCAACCTAAACCAAGGTGAGTTTTATGTTTACAGCCCCGACGGAGTGTTCAACGGCGTCGACACGATAAAAGTCGACGGCGGACGCTTTACCTTTGAAACACCATGCAAGCAGGAGGGAACGATAATGATAGTGTTCCCAAACTTCTCCGAGCAGCCCGTCTTTGCAGAGCCGGGCAAGACCGTGACGATAAAGGGCGACGCCTTACACCTTAAGGAGCTTGAGATTGAAGGCACTGACGTTAACGAACAGATGACAGCCTTCAGCCAACGTATCGCAAAAGTGTCGCCTCCTGAGGTGCTGGAGTGTGCAGAGCAGTTCGTAAAAGACAATCCGCAGTCGGCCGTAAGCGTGTACATTCTCCGCAAATACTTCGTCTTACCAAAGATAGAGGAAAACTCCAAAGACTTAAAGAAAGCCGAAGAGCTTGTCAATGTCGTAGCCAAGGCGCAGCCGAAGAACGGCAACGTAGCCCGCATGGTGCGTTATCTTAAGGTGGCCGGCAGCGGCGTTACGGGAAGCCGTATGCCGTCGTTCACGGCTACGGACGTTTACGGCAAGAGCGTGTCAGACGCCAACCTGCGCGGCAAGGTGGCCGTAGTGTATTCGTTGGCAAACTGGAGTTATGAGAGCCGCAACATGCACGGAAGGCTCACCAGGCTGAAAAAGGAGTACGGAGATAAGCTCGCCTTGCTTGGCATAAGCCTCGACGCAAGCCGCCAAAGCTGTAAGAATATGCTGCGCATAGACTCTGTTTCGGCCATGGTGGTGTGCGACCAGATGATGTTCCAAAGCCCCTTTGTAGAGTTGTTTGCCATCGACGGAGTGCCGGCAAACATATTGTTCAACGCCCAGGGGCACATTGTGGAGCGCAATGTTGAGTTGAACGAAATAGAATCAAAACTGAAAGTTTTATTAAACTGACAAACCCATGCTGGTTAAGACATTCTGCGCCGCGGTCAACGGCTTGGAAGTGACAACCGTGACGGTGGAGGTCAGCATGACGAGCGGAAGCCTGTTCCATCTTTCCGGTCTTGCCGACGCTGCCGTTAAGGAAAGCCGCGACCGTATCATTGCGGCGTTGAAGAACAATGACATCAAGCTGCCCGTGTACGATACTACCATAAACCTTGCTCCGGCAGACCTGCGCAAGGAGGGCAGCGGCTATGATTTGCCCATAGCCATAGGCATCCTTGCCGCATTGGGCAAGGTGAAAAGCGACCGCCTTTCTGAATATATGCTAATGGGCGAGCTGGGTCTTGACGGAAGACTTCAGCCCATCCGCGGCGCCTTGCCCATTGCCATCAAGGCGCGAAAAGAAGAGTTTAAGGGACTGATAGTGCCGCGGCAGAACATCCGTGAGGCGGCCGTGGTCAACAAACTTGACGTCTACGGCATGGACAACCTGCTCGACGTGGTGCGCTTCTTGAACGGGGTTGGGGACTTTCAGCCTACCGTCATCGACACGCGCCGCGAGTTTTACGAGCAACAGAGCAAGTTCGACCTCGACTTTGCCGACGTCCGCGGGCAGGAGAACGTCAAGCGCGCGATGGAGGTTGCGGCGGCCGGCGGCCACAACATGATAATGATAGGCCCTCCGGGCAGCGGCAAGTCAATGATGGCCAAGCGGCTTCCGTCCATACTCCCTCCGCTCTCGCTGGCCGAGAGTCTTGAAACAACTCAAATCCATTCGGTGGCGGGCAAGTTGGGCAAGAACATGTCGCTGATATCACAGCGGCCGTTCCGCGCGCCTCATCACACCATATCACAGGTGGCGCTGGTCGGCGGAGGAGCCAGTCCGCAGCCGGGCGAGATATCGCTTGCGCATAACGGCGTGCTTTTCGCCGACGAGCTGCCGGAGTTCAACAAGGCTACGCTTGAAGTGCTGCGCCAGCCGTTAGAGGACAGGAAAATCACCATCTCGCGCGCCAAGTACACTGTTGAATACCCTTGTTCGTTCATGTTCGTGGCGTCGATGAACCCTTGTCCGTGCGGATATTACAATGACCCTACGCACAAGTGCGTGTGCACGCCGGGGCAGATACAGCGCTATTTGAACAAAATCAGCGGTCCGCTGCTCGACCGCATCGACATACAGATAGAGATAACGCCCGTGCCTTTCAAGGACATATCGCAGTCGGCGCCCGGCGAGAGCAGCGAAAGCATACGCCGACGTGTCGTCAACGCGCGCCTGATGCAGGAGCAACGCTTCAAGGACTGCAAGGGAATACATTGCAACGCGCAGATGACCGAGCGTATGATTCACCAGTACGCCGAGCCAGACGAGGCCGGTATCAGTCTGCTGCGCGCGGCCATGGAGCGGCTCAACCTGTCGGCCCGAGCCTACAACCGCATACTTAAGGTGGCGCGCACTATTGCCGACCTTGCCGCCTCGCCCGACGTAAAGCCCCAGCACTTGGCCGAGGCTATAAGCTATAGGAACCTTGACAGGGGCGACTGGGCGGAAAGGTAACACTTTAATAAATTAAGAATTACGTGAGTTCGGCGTAAGAAGAACATCCTACGCAAGGCTGCCGCTTGTATTTTTGGCATAAAATTTATATCGAATTCACGTAATAATTAAGAGTTAAGGATTTAGAAAATGTGCTTTGAATGACAAACTCTCAAATAAAGCACAATTTCTAAATCCTTAACTCTTAATTATTAATCAGTCTATTATAACAGCCTTTTGGCGAAGTATCTCACGGGATACCACACCGAAGCGAAGCCCACGGCAACTACCGTGAGGAACACAATCACGATGTCTTCAGGGTGCACGCTTACGGGATAAGCGTCAACTACGAACGAGCCGCTGCTCTGTCCCAAGGCCACGAGGCCGTACTCCTGTTGCAGCCAGCACAGCAGCAGGCCGAGCAGTATGCCTACGACGGCGCCGATGACGGAAATCATGCGGCCCTCAAAAAGGAAAATCCTTGTTATCTGCTTGTCCGTGGCGCCAATGTTGCGCAGTGTCGCCACGTCGTCCTTCTTGTCGATTATGAGCATTGAGAGCGAGCCTATTATGTTGAAGCACGCCACGGCCAGGATGAACGTCAGGAAGATGTAAGCAATGAATTTCTCAATCTTCATTATCTTGAACGTGTCGGCCTGCTGCTCCATGCGGTCGAGCACGAGATACTTGTCGCCTGCGATGCGCCTCATTTCCGCCTTTACGGCGTCGAGGTCTGACCCCGGCTTGAGCCTCAGCTCCAGTTCCGACAGCATGCCCTGCTGCCCGAACAGGTTGCGCGCGAAGGCTATTGACGTCAGTATGTAGTCGCTGTCGTAGCGCCCGTTCCTAACCGAGAACACCACGCCCGGCGAAATCAGCGAGTCTTCAACGAAGCCCTCCGTTGGGTTCATCATGTCGAGCTGTCCTTCGCGGCGCGGCGCGTATATTTTCATGAAGCCCTCCCAGTCGGCCGTCATGCCCAGCTTGTCGGCCAGGCGTATGCCCACCGTACCGTATTGCAGGTTGGCGGCGTGCAGCGAGAAGTCGCCGTCGCCGTAGAGGATGTCGTTGATGTGCGTCAGCTGGTCAAAGTTGTCGTCTACGCCCTTCACCGTCACCATGGCCTGGTTGCCGCGGTACATTGCCAGCGCCTGGTCCTCTACGCTCTCCGTCGCCACGTCTACGGCGGGCAGCGTGCGTATCTTCGTCAGCACGGGGTCGTCGGCCGGAGCCGTCTTTCCCTTGGCCGGCACCACCTCTATTTGCGGGTCGAAGGCCGTCAGGAACGACGCCACGAGGTCGTGGAAGCCGTTAAACACGCTCAGCGTAACCACCAGCGCCATCGTAGCCACGGCCACGCCGACGGCGCTTATGCCGCTGATGAGGTTTATCACGTGCGTGCTCTTCTTAGAGAAGAGGTAGCGGCGCGCTATGTAAAACGGGAAGTTCATTTCTTCAGCAGCTCGTCAATGTGCTCGATGTAGTCGAGCGAGTCGTCTACGAAGAAGCGCAGCTCGGGTATTATGCGCAGCTGGTTGCGCACGCGCGTGCCAAGTTCGTAGCGTATGGTTTTCTCGTTGGCCGTGATGTTGGCAATCATCTCGTCGGCCTTTTCCGACGGGAATATGCTCAGGTAAGCCGTGCATATGCTAAGGTCGGGACTTATCCTGCAGCGCGTCACGCTTATCATTACGCCGCGCATCGAGCGCGTCTGCGATTGGAATATCAGGCTCAGCTCCTTTTGCAGCAGTCTTGCTATGCGGTTCTGTCTTGTTTCTTGCATTGTCTGTCGTTTTGTTTTCGCGCCTCGGGCGCGGTTTGTTAGAATGAATGTGCAAACTTACTAAAAATCGCTTTAATAAACGAATAAAACGCCGAAGAATGAGTTTTTCACGTCGGTCTTGCGTGTTTTGCGGGCCATTCGGTTTGCGGTGTCGGTGCGGTTGGCGGCCTTTTGCCTTCCAAAAAACCATGTTTTGCGTCGTGAAAGGCCACCTTTTGCAACGTGAAAGGTGGCCTCTTGTAACGCATTGGTTGCCAATGCGTTACGGTGTTGTTCGGCTCGCGGCTGTTTTACGGCCTGATGCGCCTCCGCCAAAGGCTGTCGGAGCGTGTGGCGAAGTAGGCCGGGAACGCTGCCGGGAACCTCCTGCTGAGTGCCATCGAGCGTGTAAAGCGTTGGCTGTCACCGCTTATCGCCGTTGGCGGCGACGGTGTCCGGTTTGTTAAAAGGTCAATAAAGTTGTTAAAGTTCGGGACAACATTCAGATTTTTTTATTATCTTTGCCGTCGGATTTTAAAAACAGCCGTAGTTTAACCTTTGAGAACTTTTCCGGCTGTCGGGTGTGGCCTCCGCCGCACGCTTTATCTTAATCTACAACCATTAAATTATGCATTTCACGAAAATACTGAAGACATTTGCGATTTCTGCCATGCTGACGATGACGGCCGCCACGGCCTCCGCACAGGATCTTTTGGCAAGGCAGGCCCCCATAGACAAGAAGATGAAAGCCGTTGACACCCTCGCCCTGCGCAGCCTTATCGACAGGGAGCAGATGGGTTCGCCCTCGGCGCAATTATACAAGGAATGGAGCAACAAGTACGCCCACCATGCGACGGAGTTGCCCGACTCGTTCCTCATCAACCTTAAGCATTTCTGCATGCCCACCACGAGCAAGGTGGTGACCTCTAACTTCGGCCGCCGCTGGGGACGCATGCACAAGGGTATCGACGTTAAGGTGTACATCGGCGACACCATCCGAGCCGCTTTCAGCGGAAAGGTGCGTATCGTAAGGTACGAGGCAAGAGGCTACGGCAACTACGTTGTGATACGCCACTATAACGGACTGGAAACCATCTACGGCCACATGTCGAAGCACCTTGTAGAGGAAAACCAGGTGGTGAAGGCCGGCGACCCCATCGGACTCGGCGGTAACACGGGTCGAAGCACGGGTTCTCACTTGCACTTTGAAACACGCCTCTGCGGCGTTGCCCTCAATCCTGCGCTCATGTTCGACTTCCGTAACCAGGATGTCACCGGCGATACGTACATGTTCCATAAGGACACTTACCAGAACGAGTCGGTTCTCGCCAACAAGATGAACGGCAAGTCTGACGCCAGCCTGGCTTCATCGTCTAATGGTTCGAGCCGCGGCAAGTCAGGAAGCTCGTCGTCGGCAGCCAGTGCCGACGTGCGCTACCATAAGGTTAGGCGAGGCGAAACGCTCAGCTCGATCGCCAAGAAGCGTGGCACTACGGTGTCCAAGCTTTGCAAGCTCAACCACATAAGCAAGCGTATGCGCATACGTCCGGGCCAGATTTTGAGATATTCTTAATCATAATGATAATGCAAAAAGGGGCGCGCCCTGCTACACGATGTAGCAGGGCGCGCCCCTTTTTAGTATGTGTCATGTCTTGACCGATAGTAGTCGGCGGCCTTATGCCTGTGCCTCAGCCGTGTTGTTGCGTAAGGTCAGCGTCGGCGGTACACGTCGTCGCCGCTTTGCTTCTTAACCCATTCCGCGCACGGGGCGCACGGCTCGCCGTTGCGGTGGCAGTGGTTCACGGTGCAGCGGCCGTCGCGGCATGCTCCGCAACCGTATCCCTCGTCGCAGCAACGGTGGTCCCTGTGGCAGTCGTAGTCGCGTTGCCGGCCGCAACATCCTCCGTGCCGGCCGTGCCTGTGGTGGCCGTAGCCGTGCCTGTGGCCGTCGTATTGCGTGCGTGGTGCTTCGGTGTTGCGTGTCGGCGGCTCGTCGCCTCCGCTCTGTGCCGACGCCATCGTGGCCAGTCCCACAATGCCCAGAAATGCCAGTCCGGCTATAATCTTCCTCATGTTTCCTTCTTTCCTTGTTTCGTTATATGATTGCCGTCGGTTGCAAAGATAAGTTTTTATGCGCCGTGCGGCTTCAATATCCGTGTTGTAAAAAGCTAAACGGTAATGACGTTGCTTGCCGCGTGCGTTATTTCAGCACGGCTCTCACCACGAACCAGGCGTGCATGGCCAGCGTTACGGGCAGTCCGTAGTGGCGGCGCATCACGTCGAAGCGCTCGGCCAGCGAGGCCCGGTGGTGCTCGGTTGTCTGCCCCTCGCGCTGGTAGCAGGCCACGGTGGCGTGCGTGTTGGCCGTCTGCAGGCCCATGCGCTCGCCCTCCTTCATCACGCGTATGCACCAGTCGACGTCGGCCGAGTAGCGGTATCGCAGGTCGTAAGGCGTGCGGCGGGCTATGTCCGTGCGGGCGTAGAAGGCCTGGTGGCACACCAGCATGCCGCTGCGGAACGACCGCCACGTCAGCTTTTCGGGCGGCGACAGGCGGCGCTTGCTTATGAAGCGCCCCTCACCGTCAACTATGTCGGTGTCGCCGTAGAGCACTGACGGCAGCCCCTTGTCGCCCGGTTGGCGGCCGTCAAGCCCCGTCTTGGCGCTTATCAGCGACAGCGTCGAACCGTCAGGGAAGAAGTCGCCCGCGTTCATGAAGCACACATAGTCGCCCGTTGCGAGGCCGAGGCCCTTGTTCATGGCGTCATACAGTCCCTTGTCGGGTTCCGAAATTACGCGCACTTCGTGGCCGTTGCCTGCGGCGTCAGACCGCCGTTTGTACTCACGTGCCAGGTCGGCGGTGCCGTCTTTCGAGGCCCCGTCGATTATCAGGTGCTCAATGTTGCGGTAGTCTTGCTTAAGAACGCTCTCCGCCGTGCGCCCGAACACGGGCGCGGCGTTGTATGTTATGGTTATTATCGAGAATTTTATCATAGCCTGTAATGTCTGTACGCGATGGCTTGGTTGTAAACGTCGATGTATTTCAAGGCCACGCTCTGCTGCGAGTAAGCCGTCGAAACCTTGTGCACGGCCTCGCGGCTAAGCCCGCCGTAGTCGGCTTCCGATAGCACCCAACGCATGCCTTCGGCCAGGTCCTGCGCGTCTTTGTAGGCGGCGATGTAGCCGTTGCGGCGGTGGTCGATCATCTCCGGCACGCCGCCCGTGTTGAATCCTACGCACGGCACGCCGCAGGCCATGGCCTCCATGACGGTGTTCGGCAGGTTGTCTTCAAGCGAAGGGAGCACGAACAGGTCGGCCGCGTTGTAGACGTCGACCATCTTACGCGTGTCGCTGACGTAGCCGATGGGGTAGACGTTGAAGGGCAGTTCGCCGGCGAAGTCTTCAGAGTGTCCGCCCAGTATCACCGCCGCGGCCGTTTCTTTCATTGCCGGGTCTGCCTCGGCAAGGCGTTGGCAAGCCTCGATCATGTAGCGCATGCCCTTGCGTTTGTCGGTGGTGCGCTGCGAAACGAAGAGTATCAGCTTCTTGTCTGTAGGCAGCGAGAGGCGCCGGCGGGCGTCGGTCTTGTCGGCGGGCTTGAACTCGCGCGTGTCGATTGGGTTGGGTATGCTCGTTACGGTCTTGCCGGCGAGCAGGCCGCTGCCCTTCACCGCCGAGGCCAGCCATCGGCTGCAGGTGACGAATATGATGTTGTGCGCGCGCCAGATGCGTTCCTTCCGTTTCCACACGTGGTGCGCCATGTCGTGGCGCGAGCCGTGTCCGGGCAGGTATTGGCAGTTGGCGCAGCCTTGCGAGGCGTAGGCCTTGCATGAGCGCGGGTAGTGGCAGATGGCTGTTGCCGGCCAAAAGTCGTGCATGGTCCACACCACCGGCTTGCCGCTCTCGAGTATTTTCCTTATTCCGCCGAGCGAGAGCATGCCTTGGTTTATCCAGCTCAGGTGGATTACGTCGGCCTCCTTAAACTCCCTCAGGCCGGTGATGTCGGTGCCGGCGTTGGCGATGTCGACCTCGAACAGGTGCTTGCGTGAGAACCGCATGCGGCAGAACACGCACCAGCGCTCCCACAGGAAGTTCCACTTGTTGCGCATCCGGCCGTCCAGTCCCACTACGGTCAGGCTGTCGGTCAGCTTGTCGCGCACGAGCATTTTCGCCTTTACGCCGTTGTTGTTCAACGCTTCCATCAGACGGTTGGCGGCAACTGCCGCTCCGCCCGTCTTTTCGCTTGTATTTATTATGAGCACACGCATCGTATGGAATGTTTTTTCTTATGTTGCGGCAAAATTAAAACAAAATGCGCATTTTTCCAATAATATCGTGCAATTTAAACGCTGTTTGCGTACACAATTTATTGATTTGCGTCAAGAAAAGCCGTTAAGCTGACAAAAACATAGCAAAATGTATTGACACGAACGCATTTTCGTTGTATCTTTGCAGCGTCAAAAGGTTAATAAATTGTTTAGGTTAGTAAATAGTATTAGTTTAAGGTAAAGTTTTCATGATTATTTAGGATGACAAAGGTCACCGTGAGGTTCCCTTTTGATTCGAAAAGGTTTTTTAGTTAAACATATTTTTAATGCGCTGTAGCTCGCGAAGAGTTGCGGCGCATTTTTTATGTCCTTACGTAACATGTTGTTATCCAATGCGTTGTAAAAGGCCGCCTCTTGGCCTCTAAAAGGCGGCCTTTCGGCGCCTGAAAGGTAACCTTTTGCGATGCAAAAGGCGGCCTTTCACAATTCTGCGGTTATTTTGTCTTCCGGTAATGGCGTGCCCGTCGGCATGCGGCCGCATGTGTATGCTGCGGCATGTTCAAGCCCGGCGCCGCCTGGCGGCTTACACCTTATTTTATTATATAAGGCGGGTCGTATGACCGAATGATAAGGTAAATAAAGTTAAATATGCGTAAATATCCGCACTAAAGCGTGCCGCCGCTTGCCGGTTTCTAATAAAAATATGTACCTTTGCACGCCGATTATTATCGGGGGAGCACTTAGAACCCCTGGAACGGAGTGTTAATAGTCGTACTTTTGGCCGAGTGCGACGGTTAGTGAATCGCCGTTCAAAGTGAATTTAAAAACGTTTTTTAGTAGTAATTTTAAAATTGACAATGAACACTTTAAGTTACAAGACGATTTCCGCAAACAAGGAAACGGTGAATAAGGAGTGGGTCGTAATCGACGCGGCAGACCAGGTTGTAGGCCGCCTCTGCTCTAAGGTAGCCAAGATCCTGCGTGGAAAGTACAAGCCCAATTTCACTCCGCACGTAGACTGCGGTGACAACGTAATCCTCATCAACGCCGCTAAGGTGGTGTTCACAGGCAAGAAGGAAACCGACAAGGTTTACACACGCTACACGGGTTATCCCGGCGGACAGCGCTTTAACACGCCGGCCGAGCTGCGCAAGCGCCACTTCGGTGCCGACCGCATCATCCGCCACGCCGTTAAGGGCATGCTCCCCAAGGGCCCGCTCGGACGCAGCTTGATGGGCAACCTCTACATCTTCGACGGCACTGAGCACAACATGCAGGCACAGAAGCCCAAGGCAATAGATATTAACCAGTACAAATAAATCAAGCGACAATGGAACAGATTAATGCAATAGGCCGTCGCAAGAGTGCTGTGGCACGTGTTTACCTGACTGAGGGCACCGGCAAAATCACTATAAACAAAAGAGATATAACTGAATATTTCCCTTCAAGCATACTCCAGTATGTCGTTAAGCAGCCCCTTCAGCTGCTCGACGTTGCCGAGAAGTATGACATCAAGGCCAACCTCGACGGTGGCGGCTTCACAGGCCAGAGCCAGGCTCTGCGCCTCGCCATAGCACGCGCCCTCGTTAAGGTTAACGCTGAGGACAAGAAGAATCTGAAAGACCACGGATTCCTTACCCGTGACGCACGCGTCGTTGAGCGTAAGAAGCCGGGTCGTCCCAAGGCACGCAAGCGCTTCCAGTTCAGCAAGCGTTAATGTTTGGCTCTACGCTTCCCTCCGTGGAAGCGCAAGCCTCGCGTTTAGCATCCAAACCTGTAAGACCCGCCGTTACGGCGATAATCGGGAGCGGAGCGGCGGCTTGAAGCCCCGCCCGCGGCTGCCGCTAAGACGGTTACCTATGGGTTGGTTCTAACAAAACTAAAAGGAAAGTAAACAACAACAATTAAAAAAAGAACAAAATGTCAAGAACTGATTTTGATATGTTACTTAAGGCCGGATGCCACTTCGGCCACCTGAAACGTAAATGGAATCCTGCCATGGCTCCCTACATCTTCATGGAGCGCAACGGCATACACATCATCGACCTCAACAAGACGGTCGCTAAGATTGACGAGGCTGCCGACGCCCTGAAGCAGATAGCTAAGTCTGGCAAGAAGATTCTGTTCGTTGCTACTAAAAAACAGACTAAGGATATCGTTGCCGAAAAGGCCGCTTCTGTAAACATGCCTTACGTAATCGAGCGTTGGCCGGGCGGTATGCTCACCAACTTCCCCACCATCCGTAAGGCCGTTAAGAAGATGGCTACCATCGACAAGCTGATGAACGACGGCACATACTCAAACCTCTCAAAGCGTGAAATCCTCCAGATCTCGCGTCAGCGCGCCAAGTTGGAGAAGAACCTCGGTTCTATCGCAGACCTTACCCGCCTGCCTTCAGCCCTCTTCGTTGTTGACATCATGAAGGAGGCTATCGCCGTTAAGGAGGCTAAGCGCCTGGGCATACCCGTGTTCGCAATCGTCGACACCAACTCTAACCCCCGCGACATCGACTTCGTCATCCCCGCTAACGACGATGCTAAGGACAGCGTAGAGGTTATCCTCAACGCATGCTGCGCAGCCATCGCCGAAGGACTTGAGGAACGCAAGATAGAGAAGGCCGACGAGAAGGCTGCTAAGGAGCAGGCTGAGGCCGACGCCGTTGAGGACAAGCCCAAGCGCGCACGCAAGGCCCGCAAGGACGCTCCCGCAAGCGAGGGAGAGGCTCCCAAGGCCGAGGAGGCTGCTGAAGAGGCTCCCGCAGAGGCTTGATATTCATTTGACTAACGTTTAAATCATTAAGAAAATACAACTATGGCTGTATCAATAGCTGACATACAGAAAATACGCAAGATGACAGGCGCCGGCCTTGCTGACTGCAAGAAGGCTCTGACTGAGAGCAATGGTGACTTCGACAAGGCAATCGAGATTATCCGTGAGAAGGGACAGGCCATCGCCGCAAAGCGCAGCGACCGCGAAACTTCTAACGGTTGCGTGCTCGTTAAGGCCGTTGACGGCTTCGCCGCAATGATCGCCTTGAAGTGTGAAACCGACTTCGTTGCCAACGGCAAGGACTTCATCGCCCTGACGCAGGCTATTCTCGACGCCGCCGTAGAGGCTAAGGCCAAGACTCTTGACGAGGTTAAGGCTCTGCCCCTGAACGGCCGTACGGTTCAGGACGAGGTCGTAGCGCGCTCTGGTATCACGGGCGAGAAGACCGAGCTTGACGGCTACCTCTATCTCGAGGGCGGCAATGTTTCGGTTTACGACCACATGAACAAGCACCTGCTCTGCACCATGGTGCAGACCAACAAGCCCGCTGAAGAACAGGCTCATAACATCGCCATGCAGGTTGCAGCGATGAATCCTGTGGCTCTCGACGAGGCAAGCGTACCCCAGGAGGTTAAGGACAGCGAGCTGAAGGTTGCCATCGAGAAGACTAAGGAAGAGCAGATTAACAAGGCCGTTGAGGCTGCCCTGAAGAAGGCCGGCTTCAATCTCTACATCGCCGAGAACGAGGAGCACATCAACGAAGGCATCATGAAGGGCAACATCACTGAGGCCCAGGCTGAGGAAATCCGCAAGATTAAGAAGGAAACAGCCGAGCAGAAGGCTGCCAACATGCCCGAGCAGATGGTTCAGAACATCGCCAAGGGACGTATGGCTAAGTTCTTCAAGGATTCTTGCCTGCTCAACCAGGAGTACATCCAGGACAGCAAGATGAGCGTTTCTCAGTATCTGCAGTCAGCCGACAAGGAGCTTACGGTTGTTGCATTCAAGCGTTTCACGCTGCGTGCTGAGTAATAATGGAGTAAATTAATCATTTGTTTCCATAATTCGTAAGAGGCGCATACCCGTAAGGGCGTGCGCCTCTTTTTGTTTCTTGCGCGGCGTAATGACGTGCCGCTTATGGGCGTCGTCGCAATGGTTTCTAAAGTCTTTCGTAAGCACCTGATAACCAATGCGTTATAAAAGGCTACCTCTTAGGTTGCAAAAGGTGGCCTTTTACAGCCTAAGAGGTTGCCTTTTGCGTTGTAAAAGATAAGCTTTTACATGATGAAAGGCCGCCCTTTTGTTGTGTGAAAGGTCGTATCTTGGGTTCATCCGCAGCTTGATGGGATGACTGGGCTTAATCTTCTTCAGGTATGTTCTCTTGATTTATGAGCGCACCCTCTTCCAAGTGAGGCTCTCGGTATCCGTCATCCCGTGCTTGACACGGGATCCAGTCGTAAGCCGCAACGTTGCCATACGAGGGTGCTTTCATTCTGACTCCCGTGTCAAGCACGGGATGACGACTACCGAGAGCCTCATTGGGAAGAGGATGTTCGCTGCGATTGTCATCAGAATGACATGAAACAAAAATCCGAACGAACGCAAGTGAATAGGCTATTATCATCCAAACAACTGCGGATAAACCATCTTTCATGGTTAATCCGCAAACCTTTTGGGTGATAGTATATCCATAATTCACGATGATAAGTTTAACAAGGAATATTAAATAAACGCGTGTTTTAAAGCTGAATAACGGTTAAATGTTTGACATAAATCAATTTTTCGCTATATTTTTATAAAAAAGTCGTACATTTGTTATGTGTTTTAATTTAAATCATTATCTTTGCATTGTGTTTTTCATAGTATTAGATTTAAGGTTAACAATGGAATGAGGGACTCGGCGGAGTCCCATTTTTTGTTTTTATACCTTAACGTCCTAAATCGCCGCCTTTGCCGTGCAGGATTATGGTTGCCGGAGTAGCATTATCCGTGTGGTGCCTGCCGGCTGGCGAGTCAAGCCGTGATTAAATGGTATTTTATGGATGAAAGGTCGCCGTGAACGGAGAAAAATCACTACATTTGCAACTAAATGTCGGGAAAATCGGATACAAACAGACGCATTGCCAAGAACACTCTGGCGCTTTACGCGCGGATGTTGTTCTCGATGGCGGTGACGCTTTATACGAGCAGGGTGGTGCTCAACACGCTCGGTGTTGAGGACTACGGCCTGTATAACGTCGTCGGCGGTTTCGTGGCCATGTTCTCTTTTTTCAACTCGGCCATGGCTTCGGCCACGCAGCGCTACCTCAACTTCGAGCTTGGGCGCGGCGACGCGGCGCGCCTGCATCGGGTGTTTTGCACGAGCATGAACATCCACGCCCTGATATCAGTCGTCGTGCTGCTGCTTTCCGAAACGGTGGGCTTGTGGTTCGTCTATACCCATCTGACCATTCCTCCCGACCGCTTTGAGGCCGCCCTGTGGGTTTACCAGGCGTCGATATTGGCCTCGGTGGTGATGGTTATGAGCATACCTTACAACGCCGCGATAATAGCCCACGAGCGCATGGGCGCCTTTGCTTACATATCGGTGCTCGAGGTGGTGCTCAAGTTGCTGATTGTCTATCTGCTCGTAGTGGGCGACGTCGACAAGCTTAAGCTCTATGCCGTGCTCATGCTGCTGGTGCAGGTGCTCATAAGGGTGATTTACGGGCGTTACAGCGGCAGGCATTTTCCCGAAACCCATTACCGTCTGATGTGGGACGCACCGCTGTTCAAGGAGATGACGGGGTTCGCCGGATGGAGCCTTTTCGGCAATATTGCCGCCGTGGCGTTCACCCAGGGCCTTAACGTTCTGCTCAACATGTTCTTCGGTCCGGCCGTCAACGCCGCCCGCGGAATAGCCGTGCAGGTGCAGAACGCCATCAAGGGCTTCTGCACTAATTTCCAGACGGCCCTCAACCCGCAGATAACCAAGTCGTATGCGGCCGGCGACATGGCTTACATGCACAGCCTCGTGTTCACCAGTTCGAAGTTTTCTTACTACCTTCTTCTGCTGCTGTCGCTGCCCGTAATGCTCGAGGCGCCGCTCATACTTAAGTGGTGGCTGGGCATTGTGCCCGCCCATACGGTGGCGTTTGTCCGCCTGACGCTCGCCATCTCGATAATCGACAGCCTCGCAAACCCGCTCATCCAGGCCGCCTCGGCTACGGGGCGCATACGCCGCTACCAGTCAGTAGTAGGCACGCTGCTGATACTCATCCTTCCTTTTTCTTACGTGGCGCTCAAGCTCGGCGCGCCGCCCGAGGGCGTGTTCGTCGTGCAGCTTGTGGTGTTCTGCGTCGCCCAGGCTGCCAGGGTGTGGATGTTGCGCCCGCTGATAAGCTTCTCCGTGCGCGAATATCTGCGCAAGGCGGGCCTGCCTATTGCGGCCGTCACGTGCGCGTCGCTCGTGTTGCCGCTGGCCGTTTACGTTCCGCTTGAGCCTTCGTTCCTGCGTTTCGTTGCGGTCTGCGCCGTGTCTGCCGTGTCAGTCTGCGGTGCGGTTTATGCCATCGGACTTGCCGGAGGCGAGCGTAAGTTCGTGGTTGACAGGGTGAAAGCCGTCGCAGCGAAGTTTAGGAAGACGCGTTGACGGAGCGTGAAGCTGGTGTTTTACACCTTATTATATATTAATACGCATGATTTAAGATGATTAACATTACCGACAAACACGATTGTTGCGGCTGTTCCGCGTGCGTCGCGGCATGTCCGAAGCAGTGCATAGCCATGCGCGAAGACGCTGAAGGGTTTCTTTATCCCGAAGTGGATGCGGCGGCATGCGTCGATTGCGGACTGTGCGAGAAGGTCTGTCCGTGGCTCAACACGCCGTCCAAGAGGCGCCCGCAGGACGTCGTTGCCGCTAAGAACCGTAACGGCGGCGACCTTATTGACAGCTCTTCTGGCGGCGTGTTCATAGCCCTTGCGCGGCAGGTGGTGGCAAGCGGCGGCGTTGTTTTCGGCGCCGTGTTCGACGACCATTGGGAGGTTGTGCATGCGCAGGCCGACACCGTCGAGGCAGTAAGGCCGATGATGGGCAGCAAGTACGTGCAGAGCCGTATGGAAGACGCCTTCGCTTCCGTCGCCGCAGTGCTGAGGCAGGGCCGCCGGGTGTTGTTTGTCGGCACGCCGTGCCAGGTCGCCGGGCTTAACGGATACCTGCGGCGCGGATACGAAAACCTGCTTACGGTCGACTTCCTGTGCCACGGTGTGCCCTCTCCCGGCGTGTGGCGGCGATATTTGCGCGACGCTTTTACAGGCCGGGACGGCCGCGTCGTGATAACAAGCGTTGAGTTCCGCAACAAGCGTAAGGAAGGTTGGGCGCGCTATAATGTCGTTGTCAAGGGGCGCGACGGCGGCGGGCGGGGCGATGAAAGGGAGCTTTCGGCGTCGGTTTATGTTGAGAATCTGTTCATGCGGGGCTTCATGGCGGACGTTTACTTGCGGCCTTCGTGCCATCAATGCAAGTGCAAGGGTGGTTCCAGTCGTAGCGATTTGACCATTGCCGACTATTGGGGCGTCGCTTCGTTGCTGCCCGATTTCGCCGACGACAGGGGCGTAAGCCTCGTCTTCGTCAACTCTCCTAAGGGACAATCGGCCCTCGCCATGCTCGACATCGACGTCTGCAAGGCCAACATTAAGGGAGCCGAGCGCTTCAACGGAGGCTTCAACGACACTATTCCCGAGCGTCCGCGGCGCCGCAAGTTCTTTGAGGCGACGGCCTCAGGGGCTGATTTCCAGACCGCCCTTGACCGCGCCCTGCGCGTGCCTCCTTATAAAACGGCGCTTAAGAAGCTTACGACGATGGTGAGAAAAACGTTATCAAGGATTGTGAAATGAGAACAGGCATACTCACGTTGCCGCTTCATACCAACTACGGCGGCATACTTCAGGCCTACGCCTTGCAGACGGTGTTAGGGCGTTTGGGCCACGACGCTTACGTTATCGAAAAGGAACGAAAGCCGCTTAGCGTGCCCCTGTGGCGCATGCCGGTCAAGTTTGGACGGCGGTTGGTAAGAAATCTTACGGGACATCCTTGCCCGATATTCTATGAAAGGAAATTTAACCGCGAGCAACCGGTGATAAGGCAGCACACGGATAAGTTCATTGACAGGTACGTCAGGCGCAAGACGTTCGCCGATTACACGTCAATCGGCGAGCAGGATTTCGACGCCATAGTCGTTGGAAGCGACCAAGTGTGGCGTCCGCAGTATTTCGACGACATACGCACGGCCTTCCTCGGCTTTGCCGAAGGTTGGCGGATAAGGCGCATGGCCTATGCCGCTTCGTTCGGAACGGACGCCTGGGAGTATTCCAAACGCCAGACACAAGACTGCCGCAGACTGCTTTCGGCGTTTGACGCGGTGTCCGTAAGGGAGAATTCGGGCGTCGTCTTATGCCGTGAACGTTTCGGAGTCGAGGCCGAGCATGTGCTCGACCCGACCATGCTTCTTGGTAAGGAAGACTATGAAAGGCTGTTCCTCGACGCCCGAACGCCTAAAAGTCAGGGCACGCTTCTTAACTACATACTTGACGAAACGCCCGCAAAAACAGCCTTGATTGCCGCCTTGGCTGAGGCGGAAGGCCTCGTTCCGTTCCGTGTCAACTCACGTGTTGAGGATATAAACGCGCCTCTTGAGGAACGCATACAGCCGCCCGTGGAGCAGTGGTTGAGGGGCTTTGCCGACGCCGAATACGTCATAACGGACTCTTTCCATGCGTGTGTGTTCTCGATAATATTCAACAAACCCTTCTTCGCCGTCGGCAATCAGGGGCGCGGTTTGTCGCGTTTCAAGTCGTTGCTGACGATGTTCGGGCTTCAAGACCGCCTGCTCTGTGCCGCCGACGCGGCCGATTTGCGTACCAAGATGGGGCGTCCTATCGACTGGAACAGCGTCAACGTCCGTCTTGAAGAGCACGCCCGGCGGTCCATTGCGTTTCTTTCAAGGCTCTGACTGCCGGCCGTTGCTCATTTCTTCTGCAGCACTTGGTAGCGCAGTTGGCGCTTTGCCTTATAGTCGTATTTGAACAGATGGCGGCGTGTTTTCACCCAATTAAACCGCCATACGTATCTTATCCATTTCAGTAAAGGCAGCCTTCGTGCGGCGTACAGGTCTTCGTCGATGTGCACGTAGTAAAGGTCTGCCAGCGTGTCGAACGCCGAGAAGTCCCTCGGCTCGGCCTTGTAGAGCCACTCTTCGGCAATGAAACGGTCGGTGGCAATGCGCTTTTCGGGGAACGGCGGCAGCTTTCTTACGTAATCGGAGCGTACCCACCAGAAGTTGCCCGCATAGAGATAGTAAGGCTTAGGGTAGGGCGGCAGGCGGTAACAGCCGTACGTGTCATACCCGTCTGACAGCGCATTGACGGCCACTTCCCACTTGTAGAAGAGGAAATACTCCATCATATGGCGCCACGCCTCGATGTTGCGGCGCAGCCGCATGAAGTTCCTGTCGGTGCGTTCGCCGCCGTAATACGACACGCCTTTAGTGTGGAAATAGTAAAACAGGCAGTCGTCCGTTCGGCTTTTGGCACGCATGAACTCGAGCGCAGGATACTCAAACTTCTCCGGGTCGGTTGCTACCGATATCAGTTCGGCCTTCTCTTCGCCGATAATGCGGCGCAGTTCGTCGGCGTCACCCTCGTCTTTTATTATGCAACTGACGTAAAGCCGCGTGGTGGCGGCATACAGTCCGCTGTCTTTCAGGCGCCCTATCTGGTCGGCAACAAGCTCCTTCCAGCCCTTGTCACAGAACACATGGTAGACGCCGTAGACGGGTTTCGTCATGTCAGGCTCGTGCTCCCACCTCGTGAGGTCGTACCTTTGCACGGCACGGAACACCGTGTTGTAAGCCGTCGCGGCCGCCTTTGATATTATGTTTGGCATTGTCTTGTCGTTTGGGTGTTATGTTGTCGTTCTTCGGCTTGACGGCCGTTTAATATAGGTAAACGGCCTCATATGCCTGCTGCATGCGCCTTATTCCGAACTTCTCACGTGCGAATAGCGTGGCCTTTATGCTTAAATCAGCGTTGTTCGCACGCTTTTTGAGGTTTGAGAAGATTGCGACGTACTGGTCAATGCTGTTGCCATGCACGCAGAGCGGCCAGTCGTCGGGTAGCGTATCGCTCAATCCGGGACACCTGTTGGCAATTACAGGCAGTCCGGCGAGGCTCGCTTCTATTGACATTATGCTAAGTCCTTCAAACTCTGACGGCATAAATAGGTAGTCAAATGACGCTAAATAAGCCGAAATACCGTAAACGGGCTGACGTAATGTAACGTTCGGCTGCGAACCGAGTTCACGCTCTACATACTGTTTCAGCCCGCCTCCGCCAACGATGTGGAAGTGCAGGCGGTCGTCCGCTTTCATCCTTTTTACCACCTCTACGAGAGTGCTTACACCCTTCTGCGGCTCCAGTCGACCAGCGAATAGTATGTTTATCTTTCCTTGTTTAACCCATTCGCACGGCTTTTGCGCCGTTTCCGCCACTCCGTTATATATAATAGGAGGCCGTTGGCCGTATTCCTTTTCATAATTGTCACGCACCGACACGGAGATGGCAACGTTGGAGTTATGCCTGATGAAGAAGCGCTCCACGCGGCGTCCGGTGTTCTTCAGTCCCGTCCAGAGCTGCGTGTTGTGTATCGTCCTTACGACCTTGCAGCCCTCAAGCAGTTTCGGGAACAGCCGGAAAAACCACCACACGGCCAGGTCGGGCATTTCGGTGTGGGTGTGGACGACGGCCGGACGGTGCTTCAGGAACAGCGGCAGGAACCACAACGGGAACACAACGGCGGCCAGCCGCTCGAAGACGTAATGGAAACGCACGTCGGGCACGAAGGCCCTGTGATAGCGTATGCCCGCCGCCTCAAGCTCGTCGATGAACACGCGCGTGAACTGCGAGCGGGCGCGGATAAGCTCAACGACGTGGTATTCGAAGCCTTCGCTGCGCGACTTGGCTATGTTCACGGCCACGCGTTCGGCCCCGCCTACGTCGAAGTGTGATATTATGTGGAAAACTTTCTTCATCTCCGTTACATTATTTATGTGTTTACGCCATGTCGTTTCGGATGTTCCGGCGCGCGGCCTACTGGCCTCCGAGGCGGCCGAAGAACTCGATTATCTCCTCCCACGTCTTGAAAGTGTCGTCGCCGAACACTATGCGCGTGCCCACGAAGTCGGCCGCTCCGAAGTCGGCCGACGGGTCGATGAGGTAGTCGCCGTAAAGAAGGTCCTTGCGGTTGGTGAACACCACGTGCCCCCATGCCGGCACGTTCACCACCTCCTTGGCCCATGCGGCCACGTCGGCGAGATATTCAGGGTCGTTGGTTGGCGACTGGGCGACGATGTAGACCGTGTAGTTCTCTATCAGGAAGCGGTAAGCCTTCATCAGGCTCGACAGCGGTTTGCCGTAACCGTCGCGCATGGCGTCTATCGAGATGTAGACAATCGGGCGCGTGCGTCCCTGCTGGCGGTCGTCAATCCATTGGATGACGGGTATGACCGAGTGCAGCAGCACGCCGTCGTTCATGCGGTGTTCGCCGTGGAAGCTGACGGCGTTGCGGTAATGCGAGGCGAACAATTCCATCGTGTGCACCACCGGGTCGGCGTCGCCGAAGAGTCCGTAGACGCGCCTGTCGCGCTCGTCGTCGGTCACGCCGCTGAAGCATTGCGCCGTAATCTCCTTGTATTCTTCCACCAGCGCCTTCGTCACGATGAAGTCTTGCACGCCGTCGCGCCGCGGGTTAAGGAAGGTGTTCTTGCCCACCATGCCGTGCTTCAGCATGGTGTCGCCCATCTGGAACGCCGGGTTCACCAGTATCCTGTCGTAGCCGTAAAGCATTTCGGCGTACATTCCGCCCATCGACGTGCCTATGACGAGGTCGGGGTTTTCCTCGGCGCAGGTGTCCTTTAGCAGCTCCATGGCCTCCGCCGGGTGCAGCGGCAGGTCGGGAGCGACGACCGTTGCGTCGGGCAACATCTCGCGTATCTTAACCACCGTGCCCGACTGTCCCGACGATGCGAAGCCGTGGACGTAAAGAATCTTCTTTCCCTTCATCATCTCCGGGAATTGTATCTTGTAGTTGATTTCCATCGTGTTGACGTTGTTTTGCTATGTTTCGGTATGCAAAAATAACTAAAAACGGCATATTTCCGTCCTTAGCCGCTGTTAAAAGTTATTATGCTGTGCCGCGTCCGCCCCGGCGGCGGCCCGCCTGCCGTAATGTCGCCGTCAGCCGGCCGTATTTCAACGGGCGGTCTTTTAGCGTGCAAAAGGTTACCTTTCGGGCGCTAAAAGGCCGCCTTTCGCAGAGCAAAAGGCGGCCTTTTGTAAGTGGTCTGGTAATCAGGCGGTTACACGCTTGTCATTTACCGTATTCAAATATGATGTTGCCGTCGTATTCACGGCGGCTTTTCAGCCGTATTCCTGCGGGCAGGGCGGGAGCCTTCGTGCCGCCGCCTACGCTCTTTGGCGACACCTCCACGCGTATAGCGTCCCACCAGTCGGCGTTCTCTAAGAAGCGCCTGTGCGTTTCGGCGCCGCCCTCCACGATGAGGCTTTGCACGCCTTCGTCGTAAAGATACTTGAACAGCTGTGGGATGATTGGCCTTGAGAAGTCGGCCGACGGGCTGAACGGGCGGTTGCGGTCGATGACTATCCGCATGGGATTTTTGCCGCTCCAGTGGCGCACGTTCAGACGGGGCTGGTCGCGCTCGGCCGTCACCCGGCCCACGAGTATGGCGTCATACTCGGCTCGCAGTTTGTGCGACAGCATTTGTGTGAACGGCGTCGACAGCATTACCGGCTTGAAGTTGTCGTCGATGAAGCCGTCGGCCGTCATGCACCACTTCAGCAGCACGAACGGCCTTTGCCGCTCGTTGCAGGTGAAGAACCGCCTGTTAAGCTCCTTGCACTCTTCTTCGAGCACGCCCACGGTGACGTCTATGCCCGCGTCTTGCAGCCTCTTGACGCCGCGCCCTTGCACCTTGGCGAACGGGTCGATGCATCCCACCACCACTCTGCTGACGCCTTTCCTCACAATCAGGTCGGCGCAGGGCGGCGTGCGGCCGTAATGCGAGCACGGCTCAAGGCTCACGTAGAGCGTCGAGGCGTGCAGCAGGGCCTCGTCTTCGGGCCTCACCGAGGCGAAGGCGTTCACTTCGGCGTGGCCTTCGCCGCAGCGCACGTGGTAGCCTTCGCCTATTATCCGGCCGTCGCCGCTCACAATCACCGCGCCCACCATCGGGTTGGGCTTGGCGTTCTGCAGTCCGTTGCGTGCCAGTTGGATGCAGCGGCGCATGTATTTCTCGTCAGTTTCTCGTTGTTCCATAGTGCAAAGATAAGGCATATCGGCGTGCCGTGCGCCATCTCCGGTGCTTAATCAGACGGTATTGATACGCCTTGTTAACTTTATTTAATAATAAGCGCACGTCAAAAACGCCTCCGGGCGTCGTGCCCGCAGCGGCAATATTTATACCTTTGCATCGTTAAACGATATTCAGATAATGTTCAGACATATTGCAGACATGCGCCTTGCGTGCCTTGACGGCAGGGAGGGCGGCGCATGACTTACCGCGAACTGTGGGGCATGCTGGCGCCCCTTTACGGCGAAGCCGAGGCCCATGCCGTGGCCGACTACGTGCTCGACGTGGGTTTCGGCCTGTCGAAGGCCGACGTGATGTGCGGTGCCATTGAGTCGATGGCGGCCGCCGACGCCGCCCGTCTTGACATGATGGCCGCCCGCCTGTCGCAGGGCGAGCCGGTGCAGTATGTCGTGGGCCGTGCCTGCTTTTGCGGGCGGTGGTTCGGCGTGCGCCCCGGCGTGCTCGTTCCGCGTCCCGAGACCGAGGAGCTTTGCGCCCTCGTTGAGGCCGACTTCCGCTGTCGCGGCCCGCTTAGCGTGCTCGACGTGGGCACGGGCAGCGGCTGCATATCCGTTACCTTGGCGCTCGACATGCCCCAAAGCCGGGTCACCGCTTATGACATCTCGCACGAGGCGCTCGCCGTGGCGGCCGACAACGCGCGGCTGCTCGGCGCCGACGTCACGTTTGAGCGCCGCGACGCGCTCGCCATGCAGCCGCAAGGCGAGGCTTGGGACGTCGTCGTGAGCAACCCTCCTTATATATGTAATAAGGAGAAGAAGGACATGCAGCGCAACGTGCTCTGCTACGAACCGCACGGCGCCCTGTTCGTTCCTGACGACGACCCGCTGCTGTTTTATCGTGCCATAACACGCTACGCCGCCCATGCTTTGCGGCCCGGCGGCGCGCTCTACTTCGAGCTTAACCCCCTTTACGCCGACCGTACGGCCTCAATGGCGCGCCGTGAAGGCTTCGCGGAGGTGGATGTCTTCACCGACGCTTACGGCAAACGGCGCATGATGAGGGCGCGCTACGCCCGCCCGGACATGCCGAAAGACTGAGGCTCGGGCACTTGTCAGCCCCTGCGTATCAGACCAATCGGGCTTATTCAGACCTATCAATCAACAACATTCAGCAATCAATGAAAGGCATAATAACCGAAGAACAGGCTTACCAGAAGCTCTCGGCGCTGTGCGCCTCGGCAGAGCATTGCTCGCATGAGATGGCCGAGAAGATGCGCCGTTGGCAGATGTCAGAGGACGCCATGGCGCGGGTCATGGAGCGGTTGGTGAGCGATAAGTTCGTCGACGACGAACGTTACTGCCGCTTTTTCGTGCGCGACAAGATACGTTACAACAAGTGGGGGCGCCGCAAGGTTGAGCAGGCGCTCTACATGAAGCGCATACCCGAGGACATATCAGCCCGCATTCTCGACGAGGTTGACCCGCAGATATACATCGACATACTGCGTCCGTTGCTGCAGGCGAAGCGCAAGTCGGTCAAGGCCGGCAGCGACTACGAGCTTAACGGCAAGCTTATAAGGTTCGCCCTCGGCCGCGGTTTCAGCATTGAAGAGGCCAAGGAGTGTCTTGAATGATTAGGAGTTAAGGGGTTAGGTAGTTAAGGAGAGTTTGGGAATGATTAGGAGTTAAGGAGTTAGGTAGTTAAGGAGTTAAGACAATAGCTTTGTTGCGGATATACGAATCGTAAACAACAGAACATTTGTCTTAACTCCTTAACTACCTAACTCCTTAACTCCTATTTTTATAAACTAAGCATACGAGTGCATGCCGCCTAAGAAATAATTTACTCCGAAGTAAGTCATCAGGATGGTGAGGAAGGCCAATGTCATGAACACATGGTAGCCCATGGGGCGGCGCAGGAAAGGTAACGAGCCGTCATGTACGGCTACGGCGTAGACCATCAGCGTTATCAAACCCCATGTTTCCTTTGCGTCCCAGCTCCAGTAGGTGCCCCAAGACACGTTAGCCCAGATGGCTCCGACGAACACGCCGACGGCCAACAATGCCAAGGCGGGGTAGAGCATGAGGCGCGACAGCAGGGCGAGCGACTCGGTCTGTTCGGTCAGCGAGGCGGCGTTGCGCCCCCTGATAAGGCGCAGCATGACGGCCGTCAGTCCGCAGACGAACGTCAGCGACAGCAGCGCGAACGACATCATGATGACCGAAACGTGGACGCTCAGCAGCGGCGACGCCAGCACTGGCATGACGTGGGTTATCTGCGGGTCCATCTGGTTGATGTGTGACACGAGGAGGAAAAAGCCCGACATGAGCAGGCCGAAGGGCGTGATGATGCGGAAGCGGCGGCAGGCGATGAGCGAAAGGAGCATTACCGACCATGCCATAACGAGCATTGTCTCGTAGCCGTTGGCCATGGGCACGCGGCCGCTGATTATCCATCTTAGGGCAAGGCACGCCGTAAGGGCGGCCAGCGAGATTGCGAGTACGACGGCGCCTGCGGCCGCTGCGGCTTTAGCGGCACGTCCGCCGCCCGGCGTCAGCCTGTCGGCGCCGTTGCGCCTCACCATCCGCCATATCGTAAACGCAAGCAAGGCAGCGCCCGCCGTGAGGTTAAGCATGAACAGGATGGTGGCGAAGGGCACGGAGTTATACGCCCTCTCGGCCTTCACCTGCAGGGCCGACGGCAGCGACGAGCCTGCGTTTTTCTGTTGATAAGCGGCTATTTTGCTTATTATCTTGTCGGTGTTGGCCGTTCTTCCGGCCAGCGCTTCCTGGTAAACCAGCGAGAACACATTCTTTATGAACGCACGGTGCGCCTCTGTGACGAGCGTATCTGTAACGTTGTCGGTCGGCGCGTACCACGTCGTCCGGCCGCCCGAGGTTACGGGGAACACCTTCAGCAGCGTGCCCCGGCGCAGCTCCATTATCATCATCAGGCGGTCGTCTATGTCGGCCGCCTGCCTGTGCAGCTTGTCGTCTTGCCCTTGGTAATATTCCCGCACGTAAGGGCCGAGCACGTAGTCGCCCACGAACTCGTTGAAAAACGTGTTGACGGCGCAGTGGCGTGGCAGCTGAAGCTGGTCGCTGAGGGCGCCGTCCTTAACCCTGACTATCGGCTCCGAGCACCACTCGTCGGGCCAGAATATGAAGCCGGCGAGCACCTGTTCGGGCGTGTAGTCCTTGTAGCGGGGGCTGCCGTAGAGCTTCTTGGTGAAGTCTATGGCGAACGTCTGCACGGGGCACACCCTGTTGTTATACAATATGTTGAGCCGCCCGAAAGCCTCGGCCGACTCCCTCGGCAGCGTAGTGGCCGCCCCGGCGGCCGACGGCAGGGCGGCGGCAGCGAGCAGCGATAGCACCCCTTTCCTCATCAGCGGGTGCCGCAACAGGCGGCGGTAAGCCCCTTTTGGATCGAATAGCGTCCACGCGAACGCGGCGAACAGCAGGCCGTAGCCGGCGTAAGTCAGCGGTATGCCGTAAGGGTCGTAGTTTACGGCGAGTATGCTGCCCAGCATGTCGCGGTCGTAAGACGACTGGTAGAAGCGCATTGAGTTGCGCGAGTAGATGTTGTTCATCGACACCTCGGCGCGGGTTTCGCCGTCGCCGTCGATTACGGTGAAGCGCGACACGTAGTCGGCTTCGGCCGCAGTGCCGTCGTGATAACGTATGTCGAACGTGTCGAGCCTTAGCGCGAAGGGCAGCTTGTGCTCGCTTACGCTGCCGTCAGGCTCAAGTGTCTGGTAGGTGTCGACGGCCAGTCCGCTGCGCAGGTGGACCATGCCGCGCCTTGCCGACACGTGCGTGGCCAGCGCTCCGGCCAGTATCAGCACGAACGAGGCGTGCAGCGCCACGGCCGACGGACGCCTGATGCGGCGGCCGACGAAGTATGCCACGGCCGCGGCTGCCAGCAAAGTCCACAGCGCCGTGAACCACCACGAGCCGTAAACGGCCGCGTGGGTGAAGTCGGTGCCATGGTATTTCTCAACGAAAGTGGCGGCTGCCATGCACGCCACGACAAGTATGTATGATGTGAAAAGAATCTTGCGCAACATTCGCTAAATATTTCTTGTTTTCCGATAGGCCGTCTTTTGCTCTGCAAAAGGCCGCCTTTTACACGATGAAAGGCCGCCTTTCAGAGCCTAAAAGGCGGCCTTTTGTAAGTAGTCTGATAATCAGGCAGATAGGCGATGGCAGAAGTGGTATGCCCGATTAGCCTGATTAGCCAAATTGATAGGCTATGATGATAAGCCAAATAAGCCCGATAAGCCTAATATGCAGGTCGTGTGCCGCAACGGCGCATCCGGCTCATTGGGCTTATTCGGCTCATTAGGCTTATCCTTAAGCCTTGCTTATAGGGCTTATCCGGCCCATCCCTTTCATTATATCGACTGCAGGAACTTCACCACGGCGTCCCTGTCTGCCTTTGGCAGATTGTAGAACTTCTCGGCCGACTCGTAGGCGTGGCTCTGCTTGCTGTAAGCGTGCCACATGATGGCCTCTACCTCGTTGCGTGCGCGGCAGTCGTGCAGACGGTCCTCGGCGCCGGTGTTCACGCGCGAGAGTCCTCGTCCCCAGAGCGGCGTTGTGCGGCACCACGAGCCGTGAATGTCGTTCTTCATGTAGAGCTTGTGCTGCATCATGTCGCTGTACGGCCATATAGTCTGGTTCTGATAACGCGGCAGCGGACGGTCGGCTATGCACTCGGGCGTCCAGTAGTTGTCGTCGCCGGTAGTCCATGACGGGCGGTGGCACGAGGCGCAACCCATCTCCATGAACAGCTCCTTGCCGCGCTGCACGTCGGGGTCGTTAAGGTTGCGGGCGCGCGGTATCGACAGGCCGCGGTGCCATACCATGAGTGCGTAGAACTGGTCGGTAGTCATGTCTGGCTCAAAGTTGTGCCACGGGTTGTCAAACTGGTTGGTGTTCGGGCTGAGCAGGTTGAGCACCTTCTCTGCAATTCCTTCCTCGGTGTCGGCGTAGTAAGGCGACGTCGGGTCGGCCTTGATGGCGCTTATCACGTCAGGATTTTCCGACATGGCCTTAGCCCAGGCGTCGGTGGTGTAGAGCTTCGGGCGGTCGGGACGGCTCACGTTCGTGATGTTCCACACTGCGTTGGCGCCAGGTCCGTCCTGCAGCGTGGCGCGCGTCAGGGCGTAAGTGAACCTCTTTACCATTCGCTCGGCACCGGGCGAGCCGTCGGCCATGCGTCCCGCGCTGCCGAACGTGGTGTACCACGCCCCTGCGGCGAAGTCGTTTGCGGCAGCGTCCCAGTAGCTCGGGTTGACATATTCGCTGACGTCCATGCCCTTTTCCTTATAATACGCCGCCGTTGAGGCGTACTGCTGACGTATGTCGTCTTCCTCGATGGCGTCAAGGAGGCCTGTGCCTATTATGCCGATGGTCGACTCCAGGCGGATTTCGATGTCCTCCGGCTTCGGCGAAGTGTTGAACGCCGACTGCGGAATACTAAGCTCCGGGTAAATCAACTCATATTTCTCGCCGTCGGGGAATTGCAGCGGCAGGCCGCTCTCCATGGCCGTCACCTTCTCCCAACGCATCTGTATCTGGCTCTCGTCGATAGGCGGCAGGAACGGACTTGTGGCCTGCGTCTGCGGCATTGCCGTCACCTCGCTGATGTAGGGGCCGTCGTTAGAGCCGGGAGAGTTGGGGTGGTAGATTACGAGCAGGTAGCCGTTGCCGTTGCCGTAGGCCGTCGTGTACGTGTCGAAACGCTTTCCGTGGCCGTAGCTGGGGTGGCAGTCGAGGCACGAGCGGCGTGTGCTGGCCGGGCCGAGACCCTTGAACGGCGCCGTGTTCACAGTGACGCTGCGCTCGAAAATCTGCTCGCCCTCGTTGAATTCGTCCATAAGTCCCTGCGCCTCGGTTGCCGGAGTTTCGTCCTCGTAGCAGCCAGCGTAGACGTTCTCGGTGGTTCCCAGCTTTCCGCCGGGATACCATTCCTCGGCCGTAAACACGCCCTGCGCCGTGCCAACGTAGTTAGCGTCGGTCACAACGCTTAGCTTCTGCACGTCCTCGTCGGTACAAGCCGACAGGGCGAACACGGCCGAAGCCATGATGAAAGGATAAAAAATGTTCTTCATTTTACTGTTTTTTATTAATGTTTTTGTATCATCTTTTCCCGCCTAAGCTGAAAAGCCTTACAGCCATGCGCATGCTGGCGCGGTATAATCACACGTCACGATGCGCACGGCTGCATGGCTGTGCCTGCGTGGCAGGCTTATGCCAGGTTACTGTTTCTCAATCCACTGCGACGCGGCCTCAAGCTGACCGTTGAGAGCGTCGACGGCTTCCATGGCGTCGCCGGCCTGCTGCGCGCCCGGATTATCTACGAAGGCGACGCCGCTCTCGACGCATGCCGTCAGTTTGGCGATGGCGTTGTCAAGCGCCGACTGCAGGTCGCCAGCGCCGCTGTAACCGTTGTTCTTCAGGAAAGTCATTACCGACTTTTCTGCCGGGGCACTCTGGTCGATGTTGCCGTAAAGGCTGTTCTTAATGCTGTAGATGTTGTCGCGGTAGTCGATGTACGACCTCTTGCTGTACGGTGACTCGATGTAGTCGATGGCATCAGGCTCGTTCGGGTCGAGCGAAGGCTGCCCCGTAGCCACGCGGTAAGCCTGTCCTATCTTCTGGCTGGCCACCTCGTTGGCAATGTTTCCGCAGCCCGAAGCGCCCACGAGGGTTACAAGCGCGGCGGTGATTGAGGCGTAAGAGCTGCCGTCAGTGCCCGCCAGGAGCATGTCGGCGCCGTAATAATAGCCGTTACCGTCAAGCGCGTGGGTCTTCACTCCAAGCTCGGTGACGCGCGCCTTGTGGGCGGTGTTGGCCTGCAGACCGAGCCATGACACCTCAAGACGGTAGCAGTTGTCGCGCACGTCGCCTGCAACGGCTACGAGAAACGCCAGCTCGTCCTTGCACTGCACCGTGGGTTTGTTGGCAAAACTCTCATGATCTTCAACGCCGTCGAACACCGACGCAGGGCGCGGAGCGCCGTTGCGGAAGAGCACGAACTCAAGTCCGTGGAAGCCGAGGGCCGTGTCGAAGTTGGCGTTGTTTTGGTTGACGAAGGCTATCGGGTCGTCGCTGTAGAGGCCGGCAACCATCGTCGGGTTAGACATGAAGTCGGCCATCTGGCCCTGATCGAGGGGCCATGAGTCCATGTGCGGGTCGAGGTTGTAGTCCGTAGCCGCGCCGTAGAGGAAGGCTTCGCTCTTCTCCCAGTATTCGCGCGCCGTCTTGAAGGCGTCGCATGCGGCCTCAACGTCGGCGTCGGTAAGCGTTCCCGCGTCGTGCTTCTGCTGCATGTTAACGGCCTCTTCATAAAGGACGTCGGCCGAGGCGGCAAGGTTCTTATACGTGGGGAACACCACTTGGTTGACGTACTGGTTGGCAACCTCCCACATTTCGGCCTGTATTCCGCTCCAGCGGTTGCCTATTACGGGGTTCTCCTTGTCGCCGCCGAGGTCGGGGGCGTCATCGTCGCTGCACGCCGACAGCGACGTCATGGCAAGCGCCCCTATGCAGAGCGCAGCCCAAAGATTGTTTTTCATTTTCATATATACATTTGTTTTTGGGTTTGAATACTAAGTTTACACAGCCTTTGTAGGGACATAATTAGCTTAACGCTGACCTTTGGTTCATTATGTCCGCACGCCGCGAAGAGGCGTATTACATAAGCGCAGCACAGCAAAAACGTTCTTTCAGAACGTGCGGACATAATGAATTATGTCCCTACAAGGGTTGTCCATAATTTAAAAGAGCCATATGTTTACAGGAAAAAGCCCTCGTATGCCACTCCGATGTTGAGCGCGGGCTCGTCGTTGTAGCCGCTCTTGAGGAAGCGGTGGTTGTACTCAGCCTTGACCGCGATTTGGGGAACGGGGTAATAGTTGACGCCCGCCGCCACGATTTGCTTGCTGGTGTAGGTGTTCGTAGCGTTGTTGACGTAAGAGTCATAGTACTCGTAATGGCCGAAGACATACAGCTTCTGCCCCGAGCGGCGCAGCTTCTCAAACTGCGAGAACACGTTGTAACCAGCCTCAACGCTCACCGCCACGGCGTGCGAACCGAACGCCGTCTTGCGGTAGGGCGACGTGCCCGACGACTGGTTTGCCTTGATTGCGCTGATTGCCTGTGCGTCGCTTACGTAGCCGTAGTCGGCGTATCCGCGCGCAATCCAGTTGTGGGCGTTGTACGTGAAGTCGATTGAGCCGAGGTAAACGTTGCCCTCAATGTCCTTGTATCGGTTGCCTTCAGACTCGAGGTCGTGAGGGAACGTGTTGTGCATCGTCTTCCCGTAGTAGCCGCTGAGGCCTATGCGCAGGCCGGGCACGGTGTAGTTGTCGATGCGCGCCAGCAGTCCGAACTTGTTGGCGACCTCGAACTCCCACGGGCTTTGCGTGCCCTTGCCAATCCAATAGGTGCGGTCGAAGAACATGGCGTCAAGTCCTCCGGTGAACTGCAGCTCGTAACGGAAGTCGCCCGAGCGGCCGAAGAACGACAGGCCTGTCTGGTGCCACGTGCTGGGAATGATTGTCCGCTCGCCCTCGGGGCGGTAGACGGTGAAGAAGTTGAGCGGCTCATGGTGGGCGTTGGTGAGTCCGAAGGGCACCACTATGTGGCCGAAGCGTATGTTGGCCCAGTCGGCGAACGACTTCTGCACCCAAAACTGCTCCAGCTCCACCTCGCCGCCTTTCTCGGTTTCGGCCTCCCATTCGCCGCCTTCCTCGGCCTCCTTCTCTATCGCGCCGCCGCTGCCGCCGTGCTCGAACTCAATCTCCATGCCCATCGTCCAGCCCTTGCCGAAGTCGTATCCGAGGTAAACCACGGCGTGGGGAATGTCGAAGCGCCCGTGCGACGGGTCGTTCTTGTAGTATGACGGGTTAGCGTAACGGAACGGGTTGTCGCTGTAAAAGTTTCTCGAATAGGCTATCTCGCCGTAGCCGCCAATGCTGAGGCGGTTGCCCTTGGCGTGCTGGTAAACGCTGTCGGCCGTCGAAACCTGGGCCTGGGCGGTGCCGGCCGCGAGGCAGCAGGCGAGCGCGCACAATGCTGTTGTTTTCTTGATGTTAACCATTTTATTATAATGTTGTTTGTAATTACGGATTTTTTGTGCTTGCAAAGGTACGGTGAATGTAAAATGTTAGCAATACTTAAAAATCGGTAAAAACCGTCATGGCGTTGTGATGGCCCGATAACAACAAATGATGACCCTGCCGACGGAGAGGCGTGAACATGCCGGGCGTAATCTGTGATTTTGCCTCCCACGCCATGTTAAAACGCTGGCGGAGCGCCGTTCCGCCCGTTGCGCATACCCATTTGTAGGTATCCTGCCGACGTACCTACTTATGGTTATCCCATGGGTTTTCAGCCCTTTGTAAGCGCCTGATTATCAATGCGTTCGTAATAGGTGGCCTTTTGCGTTGCGATTTGCCGCCTTTTAGGCGCTAAAAGGTAACCTTTCGCCGCCTAAAAGGTTACCTCTTGCGGTTCATCCGCAAATCAGTTGGATGCATATGATACGCTTATGAGCGGTCACTGACTAAAAAACGCATCCGTCGTAGGGACATAATTTATTATGTCCGCACGCCACGTAGGGGCGTATTCGGAAAACAATGCTAATAAAATACGTTTCTTCGAAACGTGCGGACATAATAAATTATGTCCCTACAAAGTTCTGTGCCTTTTATTGCTATTTGAATGTAAGATTGAATTTACATCCAATGAAACTGCTGATGCCCCCCTCTTGCGGTTCGTCTGTCAAGCTAAGGCTTCTATACCGCAGGCGGTGAACAAACGTTAAAGTTGTGTTGCGGCCGATTGTTTTTCACCGAAAAGCTTGCAAGTGACGGATAACAATACTATATTTGCAGTGTACTATTTAAGTGGTACACAAAGCTATGGCAAACATCCGGCCGCCTCGGCGCATGCCGGCGGCGGTTTGTGAAAACTAAAACACGGACATAATGATACACATTGAACATCTGATTTATGGTTATCCCGGTAGTACGCCTTACGTCTTCGCCGACTTCAACCTCGACATCGAAGGCGGAAAGATATACGGATTGCTGGGCAAGAACGGCACGGGCAAGTCGACCCTGCTTTATCTTATAGCCGGACTGCTGCGCAGCGGAAAGGGCATGGTGGTCGTTGACGGCGTAGACTCGTCGGCCCGCGAGGCCTCGGCCTTGGGCGAAATGTTCATCGTGCCCGAGGAGTTCGACATGCCGTCGGTCACCCTCGAGGCCTACGTCAGGATTAACGAGCCGTTCTATCCCCGCTTCAGCCGCGACGTGTTGAAAGCTTGCCTGGCTGACTTCGAGCTTACGCCCGACGTCCACCTGAAGGAGCTTTCCATGGGACAGAAGAAGAAAGTGTACATGAGCTTCGCCCTGGCGGCCAACACGCGGCTGCTGATGATGGACGAGCCGACCAACGGATTGGACATTCCGTCGAAGAGCCAGTTCCGCCGCGTTATAGCCAACAACATGTCAGAGGGCCGCACGGTGATAATATCCACCCACCAGGTGCACGACGTAGAGTCGCTGCTCGACCATATCATAATGCTCGGCGACACGGGACTGCTGCTCGATTCGTCGGTGGCCGACATCTGCGCTAAGTACAGCTTCGGCTTCCGTTCACCCGGAGAGCAGGCTGACGACGTAATCTATTCGGAGCCGTCAATCCACGGCGACGCCGTCATAACACGCCGTCGCGAGGGCGACGGGGACACCCAGCTCAACCTCGAGCTGCTGTTCAACGCCGCCGCAAGCCGCGCCCTGCGCTGACGAGGGCGGCGCGCTGACAAGCGTTTAAGGCAAACCCAAACAATGAAAGGATTAATATTATGGCAAATTTCGATATAAGACGTTTCGGCCTCGTGCTGCGGTGGATGGCCGTTTCAACGCGCAAGGAGGTGCTCTCAAACACGGGCGCCATGTTCTTCGCTTACATGGTGGTATTCGTTACGAACATGCTATTGAGCCGTAATGCTAATTTCATGGATTCAGCGAACATGCTTTTGTTTGCCATCATTATGAATTCGATAATCTTCTTGATTGTCTGCATAATAGGTGGTAGTTGGATTATTAAAAACATGAAGACAAAAGAGCAATACGTAATGTTTATGACGTTGCCTGCGTCTGACATTGAGAAGTTTGCCGCCCGTGCGCTTTACGTTACGGTTGGCTTGGTGCTAATGAGCTTCTCGGCATATTGCCTGGCCGACGTGTTCAGGATAGTGATGAGCGTTATGACTGGCGTAAACGTAGTGGCTTGCACGATACCGAGACTCTTATCGTGTGTTTTCTGCATTTACGGCGTAATGTCAGGCGTTCCGCCGGAATCGTTACTTGGTAAGGTTATGATGTGTGTTGCCAGTTGTGCGTGGCTGTTTTGCGTAAATTCAATTTATGTACTGGGCGGCGTTTTCTTCCGTCGTAGGAAATTCGTGCTTACGTCCTGTTGTTTTTTTGGACTGGGTGTAGTATTCTCGATGGTAAAGTTCATCCTGTTTGGTGGAAATGTTCCAATTGTCACTAATGATAACTTCGTAGCATGTGCGATTGCCAACTGCGCGGTGTTCATACTTTGGGGCGTTATCAACTGGTGGCTGGCCTACCGCCTGTTCAGGCGCATGCAAGTTATTAACAACAAATGGATAAACCTATGAACTTTACGACTGAGAAAGCGATATACCTGCAGATAGCCGACCGCCTGTGCGACGAGATACTCACGGGGAAGTTCGCCGACGACGAACGGATACCCTCGGTACGTGAGTATGCCGTGCTGCTTCAGGTGAACGCCAACACCGCCGTGAAGTCATACGACCAGCTGGCGTCGGCCGGGATAATATATAACAGGCGCGGCCTGGGCTACTTCGTCACCCCGGGCGCCAGGCAACGCATACTTGACGGGCGCCGGCGTGAGTTCATGGAGAGCCAGCTTCCGGCCATGTTCCGCCGTATGCGCATGCTCGGGATAAGCATTGACGAAGTGGTGAAGGCGTATGACGACCATCCCGAACCTCCAGAAACAAAGGAGCGACATGCGTCTGAAAATAAGTAAACAACATATAAAAGCAACCTCAGAAACATACCAAGCCCCCTCCGCTCGTGAGGATTTGGGCGGTTATCAAATCGTAGCGCAACGATGATTCATCTGAAAGACGTCAATAAGACATACGACAACGGTCAGCCCCTGCACGTGCTCAAGGGCATTGACCTCGACATAGGGCGCGGCGAGTTCGTGTCGATAATGGGCGCGTCGGGCTCGGGCAAGTCGACGCTGCTCAACATTCTTGGTATCCTCGACAACTATGATTCGGGCGAATATTGGCTCAACGGCACGCTGATAAAGAACCTATCGGAAACGCGCGCGGCCGAATACCGCAACAGGATGATTGGTTTCATCTTCCAGTCGTTCAACCTCATATCGTTCAAGACGGCCGTCGAGAACGTCGAGCTGCCGCTCTTCTACCATGGCGTGGGGCGCCGCCAGCGCCACCGTATGGCCTTGGATTATCTCGACCGCCTCGGACTTAAGGACTGGGCTGGGCATTATCCCAACGAGATGTCGGGCGGACAGAAGCAGCGCGTGGCCATAGCCAGGGCGCTGATAACGCGCCCGCAGATAATACTTGCCGACGAGCCTACCGGCGCCTTGGACTCGAAGACCAGCGTGGAGGTGATGAAGCTGCTGAAGCAACTCAACGAAGAGGAAGGCATGACCATCGTTGTGGTGACCCACGAGAGCGGCGTTGCCAACGAAACCAATAAGATAGTGCACATCAGGGACGGCGTGATAGGCAGCATAGAGGCGAACTTCGACCACCATGCTTCGCCCTTCGGAGCCGATGGGGTGATGAAGTGACCAATGCATAATGCACAATGCATAATGCATAATCAGGTTGCAGGAAAAGACGTGGTAAACCAACGATGTTGCAAAACACGGCAAATGGCGTTGCAAAAGACCGCCTCTTACGCGCTGAAAGATAACCTTTTGCAGGACGAAAGACGGTCTTTTACAAGACTATACGTAAGTCGCTGGATTTCAATTGTTTACATTTGATAATATCATAAGGCGTAAATATGATAGTAGAAAACACCATAGTAACGAAAAGCAAAGACTTTGCCATAAGGTGTGTTAACGCTTATAAATTTCTTTCAGACCGACAGCACGAGTACGTGATGTCAAGGCAGTTGCTGAAAAGCGGTACAAGCATAGGAGCTAACGTTAAGGAGGCCATACGAGGACAAACGAAACCTGACTTCGGGGCGAAGATGAACATTGCCTTGAAAGAAGCCAGTGAAACTGAATATTGGATTGAGCTTTTGGGCGAAACAGGATATCTTGATGCAAAAATGACAGAAAGCCTGCTTGCCGATTGTGTTGAATTGTTGCGCCTTCTCACGTCAATCGTAAAGACTACGTTTGCCGACAATAAATAGAAATTACGTGTTGCAAAGCTGATAATTATGCATTGTGCATTATGAATTATGCATTAATAACAGAAATATGGAGTACGGTGCGGCGCAACAAGCTGCGCACCGCGCTGACGGGATTTGCCGTGGCGTGGGGCATATTCATGCTCATCTTCCTGCTCGGGGCGGGCAACGGCCTTATTAACGCCATGATGTTGCAGAGCGACAGGTTTCTCGATAACTCGATGATGGTGGGCGGCGGCAGCACGTCGAAGCCTTACGACGGGCTGAAGGAGGGACGGCGCATACAGCTCGACGACGCCGACATGGCCGTGACAAGTAGAAACTTTCCCGGCAACGTCGATGAAACGGGCGGCTCGCTCGACCAGAGCGGACTGACCATAAGCTGCGGCCCGAACTACGTCAGCGGCACGCTCACGGGCGTGTTTCCCAACGAGATTAAGGTGAACAAGAAGGAAATGCTCTACGGCCGCTTCATCAACCGCTTCGACATAGAGCAGAAACGCAAGGTACTCGTGCTGAGCGAGGACGACGCCCGCGAGCTTTTGCCCGTCGGTACGGAGCGGCTCGTAGGCCGTTACGTCGACGTTGACAGCGTTGCCTTCCGCGTGGTAGGCATCTACAAGGCCGACAGGAGCGGTATGAACAAGTCGGCTTTCACCTCGTTCACCGCCTTCCGCACGATATATAACAAGGGTGACGACGTCGGCACGATAGTCTTCTCGTTCAAGGGACTTGACACTCAGGAGGCCAACGACGTCTTCGAGTCGCAATACCGCGCGCGCATCAACCGTAACCACCGTGCCGCTCCCGACGACGAAAGCGCCGTGTGGATATGGAACCGCTTCACGCAGAACCTGCAGATGAACACCGGCGTGGCCATCATCCGCACCGCCCTGTGGGTGGTTGGCCTGTTCACGCTGCTCAGCGGCATAGTGGGCGTCAGCAACATCATGCTCATCACCGTCAAGGAGCGCACCCGTGAGTTCGGCATACGCAAGGCCATTGGCGCCAAGCCGTCGTCGATCCTGCGGCTGATCATCACCGAGAGCGTCGTCATAACAACGTTCTTCGGTTACATCGGCATGGTGCTCGGCGTGGCGGCAAACGAGTATATGGACGCCACCATAGGCCGCACGAAGGTAAGCAGCGGCCTCTTCGAGGCCACGATGTTCTACGACCCCACCGTAGGTATTGACGTCTGCGTGGCCGCAACGGCGGTGATGGTTCTGGCGGGCACGCTCGCCGGCCTCATACCGGCCCGCAAGGCTGCCCGCATAAGGCCCATCGAGGCGCTCAGGGCTGAATGAGATAAAGATAAGCCCGATGAGCCGGATAAGCCAAATACGCCCTCGCTGATAACGGCAGACAGTTCAATCAGCCACGGCGTATTAGCCCAATCAGGCCCATTAGCCCCATAACTCCAATAATAAAACACCATCCAATGAAAATAGACATTGACCGCTTTCGCGAGATACTCGACACCCTGTCGCGCAACAAGAGCCGCAGCCTGCTGACCGGTTTCGGCGTGTTTTGGGGCGTGTTCATGCTCGTTGCGCTGCTCGGCGGCGGCAGGGGGCTTGAGGAAAAGCTGCAGGGCAACTTCAAGGGCTTTGCCGCCAACGCCGCCATAATCTGGGCGCAGCCAACCACCAAGCCCTATGCCGGCTTCCGCAAGGGCCGCCAGTGGAGCATGGTTTACGGCGACGTGGAGCGCCTGAAGCGGCATGTGCCCGAGCTGGCAACCGTTTCGCCGCTGCTCACACATTGGGGCGGAAGCGCCGTTTACGGTGACAAGAAGGCGTCATGCAACATGAAAGGCCTGCTGCCAAACTATCAGCAGGTGGAAACTCCGCAGCTGTATTACGGCCGTTACATCAACGACATGGACATAATCCAGAACCGCAAGGTGTGCGTTCTCGGCAAGAAGGTCTACAAAGAATTGTTTCCGGGCGGCGGCGACCCGTGCGGCAAGCGCGTCTGTGTTGACGACATATATTATGATGTGGTAGGAGTTGACTTCAGCGCGGGCAACATGCATGCCAACGGACGCGCCGAAGAGGCCGTCACCGTGCCGCTGACGCTCATGCAGAAGGCTTACAACCTCGGCGACAGCGTCCACATGATATGCGTTACGGCCAAGCCCGGCGTGGCCATGAGCGACATCTCTGCCAAGATGCGCGCCGTCATAGCGCAGGCCCACCGGGTAGCCCCTGACGACGAAAAGGGTATTATGGTGTTCAACACCGAAGTGCTCTTCGGCATGCTCGACAATCTTTTCACCGGCGTGAACTTCCTCACGCTGCTCGTCGGCATAGGCACGCTGCTGGCCGGAGCGATAGGCGTCAGCAACATAATGATGGTGACCGTGCGCGAGCGCACTACCGAGATAGGCATACGCCGGGCCATAGGCGCGACGCCGAAGAACATCCTCGGGCAGATAATAGCCGAGAGCGTGATACTCACTGCGGTAGCAGGCATGGGCGGAATAATGTTCGCCGTGGCCGTGCTGGAGATGTTAGAGCTTGGCAACACTGTCGACGGAATAGTCACGGCGCACTTTCAGGTGAGGTTCTGGACGGCCGTCGGCGCGGCGTTGCTGCTGATGTTGCTCGGCGTCTTGGCCGGTTTGGCGCCGGCGATGCGCGCCATGAGCGTCAAGCCTGTTGACGCCATGAGGGACGAATAACTAATTAATAATGCACAATTCATAATTCGTAATTGGGCCGACGCCGTGGAGAGGTGTTCCTATAGGGCAAATCTTCTTGTCAACTTGTCAGCCCGTAACTTGTCAACTAAAAAGATATGAAGAAGTATTTAAAAGTAATCATCGCGGCGTTCGTAGCCCTGTTGTTCGTCGGCACGTTCGTCTTTCTCTACCTGAAGTCGAAGCCGCAGCCCGTCGTTTACGACGAGTTCAGGCCCAAGGTGGCCGACATCAGCAAGACGACGGTCGTTACGGGCACGATAGAACCGCGCGACGAGGTGGAAGTGAAGCCGCAAATCAGCGGTATCATAACCGAGATTTACAAGGAGGCGGGCGACATGGTGAAGGCCGGCGAGGTGATTGCCAAGGTGAAGGTGATACCCGACATGAGCCAGCTTAGTTCGGCGGAGGCACGCGTGCGCCTTGCCGACATCAACCTGAAGCAGGCCGAAACCAACCACAAGCGTGAGAAAATGCTGTATGACAAGCAGCTTGTCAGCGCCGAGGAGTATGACAACGTGCGCCAGGCCCTCGACCAGGCAAGAGAGGAAAAGAAGGCTGCGGTGGACGCGCTCGAGGTGGTTCGCGACGGTGTTTCGAGCAGTAACGCCAGCGCGAGCAGCACGCTCATACGCTCGACCATCAGCGGCCTGATACTTGACATACCGGTGAAGGTGGGTAACTCGGTCATCCTCAGCAACACGTTCAACGACGGAACGACCATCGCCTCGGTGGCCGACATGGGCGACCTGATATTCAAGGGCAACATCGACGAAACCGAAGTGGGGCGGCTCGTGACGGGAATGGCTATGAAGATAACCATCGGCGCCCTGCAGAACCTTAAGTTCGACGCCTCGCTGGAGTATATTTCGCCGAAGGCGACCGACAACAACGGCGCCAACCAGTTTGAGATAAAGGCCGCCGTGACCGTGCCCGGCGGCAACGAGATACGCTCCGGCTACAGCGCCAACGCCGAGATTGTGCTTGACGAGGCGAAAGGAGTGCTGACCGTGCCAGAGAGCGCCATCGAGTTCGTTGGCAACGATACGTATGTCAACATAGTGAAAGGCGAGGGCGGAAAGAAGACCTACGAGCGCCGCAAGGTGACTACCGGACTGAGCGACGGCATAAACATTGAGATTAAGAGCGGACTGACGAAGGACGACATCGTGAGGGGACCGCAGAAGATAAGTGAATGATAAAACCCGGAAACCATGTTACGCTTAATATTGATAATGGCCTTATCCGCCGCCGCGGCAGGCCTGAGTGCGCAGCAGCCGAGGGCGTGGACGCTGCGCGAGTGTATCGACTACGCCCTGGCAAACAACATAACCGTGAGGCAGCGCGACGTGGCGCGCCGCCAGGGCGAGGTTGACCTCAGCACGGCTAAGAACAGCCGGCTGCCCAACCTCACGGCTTCGGCGTCGCAAAACTGGTCGTTCGGCCGCGGACTTACGTCTGAGAACACCTATTCAAACCGTAATACGAGCAGCACGTCGTTCAGCCTCGGCACGAGCGTGCCCCTGTTTACGGGCCTGCGCATACCGCGCACCATAGAGCTTAACAAGCTTAACCTTGAGGCTGCCACGGCCGACCTGGCTAAGGCGCGCGACGATGTCAGCGTGCAGGTGGCGCAGGCTTACGTGCAGATACTTTACGACATGGAGCTGCGCGACGTTGCCGCAAGGCAGATAACGATTGACTCGATGCAGGTGGAACGCCTGCGCGAGATGTTCCGCACGGGTAAGGCGAGCGGCGTAGACGTGGCCAGCCAAGAGGCTACGCTCGCCCAGAGCCGACTGACCTATACGCAGGCCGACAACGACTACCGTCTGGCCGCGCTCGCGCTGGCGCAACTATTGGAGCTGCCTTCGCCCGAAGGCTTCGCCGTAGTGAGGCCCGACACGGCCTTGATAGCCATGGACGGGGCGGAGGCGCTGCCCGCGCCCGACGAGATTTACAACGAGGCGATGGCCTTAAGGCCCGAGGTTAAGGCCGAGGCTTACCGCCTTAAAGGCTCCGAGGTGAGCGTGAAGATAGCCCAAAGCGCGCTGTGGCCCACGCTGTCGCTTACGGCCGGGCTCGGCTCAAACTACTATAAGACGGGCGGTTACGCGGCGGAGAGCTTCGGCAGCCAGATGCGCAACAACTTCAGCCAGTACGTAGGGCTGAGCCTTAACGTGCCGATTTTCAACCGCCTCGAAACGCGCAACAACATACGCGCGGCCCGCCTGAACCTTGAAACGCAGCAACTGCAGCTCGACAACGTGAAGAAGACGCTGTACAAGGAAATACAGCAGGCTTACTACAACGCCGTGGCGGCCAAGGCGCAATATGAGAGCAGCGTTGCGGCGGCACGCAGCAACAAGGCCGCCTTCGAGCTGATGTCGGCCAAATACGAGTACGGCAAGGCCAACATAACCGAGTTCAACGAGTCAAAGAACAACTGGCTGAAGTCGGAGAGCGACCTCGTCCGCGCCAAGTATCAGTATATGTATGACACCGGCTTGATAGACTTTTACCGCGGCCGGCCGCTCGATTTTTAGCCGTCAGGCGGCCGCATGTTCGGCTGTTGCGTTGCGGTTGTGTAACGCATTGATAATGAACGGATTACAAAAGCTTACCTTTTACGTTGCAAAAGGTAAGCTTTTATACGCTAAAAGGCGTCCTTTCGCATTGCGAAAGGACGCCTTCTGTGTTCATCCGGAGTTTGTTTGGATGGGCATATGATATGATTATCAGTGGACACTGATTAAAAAACGCATCCGTCGTAGGGACATAATTCTGAAGATTGCACCATTAAGACGCAATCGTGTCCTTAGCCACGGAGGGGCGTATTCGGAAAACAACGCTAATAAGATACGTTTCTTCGAAACGTGCGGACATAATAAATTATGTCCCTACAAAGTTCTGCGCCTTTTATTGTTGTTCGAATGTAAAATTGGATTTACATCCAATGAAACTGCGGATAAACCTGCCTTTTGCGTTTTTTGCGTGCCTGTTGGCTTCGCCGAGGTTACAGCTCGTGCAGCTCCTTGAGCTTTGCGGCCAGTTTCTCGATCATCACCGTTGACAGGATTATCCGTCCCTGGCGGTCGATAATGTGCATTGACGGTATCCACTTGACGTTGTACAGGCGTGCTACGTCAGAGTCCCTCATGCGCTTCAGCTCGCTTAGGTTGAGCCATGTAATGCCGTTGTCGGCTATGCAGCGCGTCCAGTTGTCCTTCTTGTCGTCGAACGACACGCTTACGAACTTTATCATGTCGCCGTATTCGGCGTGCAGCCGCTTCATCTCGGGTATGTCCTTGCGGCAGTCGGGGCACCATGACGCCCAGAAGTCGAGCACGACATAGCTGCCACGCAGTGACGAGAGCGAGTGGCGCGAGCCGTCGGGCGAGGCCAGGGTGAAGTCGGGCGCCTCGGTTCCCGGCTGCAGCAGGCCCTTGGCGTAGAGTGAGTCGGCGTCTTGCGCCGCGGTCGCCGTGGCCAGCATTACGGTCATGGCCACCAGCGTGAAGAAACGTTTCGCAGTCATATTATTACAGGTTTGGGTTGTTTTTTAGTGTGTTGACGGGGCGCGTGCCTCCGCCGTCGGATGCGGTGCGGCGCAGGTGCTGAGCGGCGCTCGGTCAGTTTTTGGCCATCCTCGTGTCGGCTCCCCACATCATCTTCTCGCGCAACGTAGAGAAGTAACGCTGGCTGCTGCGCTTCACGATTTTGATGGCGTAAGGCGCCTTGCGCACGGTCAGGCGAGTGTTCTCGGCGCACTTCTCCGACTGGCCGTCGACGGCTATCAGGAAGTTGTGGCTGCGGCTCTCAACCGTCAGCGTTATCTCAGTGTCGTCGGGAATGACTATCGGGCGTATGTTGAGGCTGTGCGGGGCCACCGGCGTAAGGCACAGCGTGCCCGTGCGCGGCACTATTATCGGGCCGCCGTTTGACAGCGAGTAGGCCGTTGAGCCGGTCGGCGTGCTCACGATGAGGCCGTCGGCCTGGTAAGTCACGAGGTATTCGCCGTTGATTTCGGCGTGTATGGTTATCATCGAGGCCGTGTCGCGCTTCAGCACGGCTATGTCGTTAAGCGCGAATGAGGAATGTTCGAGGGGCTTGTCGTCGGCCTCCACGCATATCACGCTGTGCTCCTCGATGGCGTAGTCGCCGTCGTAAAGCGAGTTGATGGCGCTTTCAATCTCGCTCGGCACTATGTCGGCGAGAAATCCCAGGCGGCCCATGTTTATGCCGAGTATGGGCGTGCCCTTGTCGCCTACGTGCCCCGCGGCCCTCAGCAGGGTGCCGTCGCCGCCAAGCGAGATGACGAAGTCGGCCGTGAAGTCGCCGTCCTCGAACACGTCTACGCTGCCGGCCTTGATCCTGCCCGTGTCTACGAGGAAGTCGTAAAACATCTTCTCCATGCACATCACGGCCCCGCGGGCCGCCAGACATTCGGTTATCTTGATTATGTTTTCGGACTTGCGGCTTTGGTATATGTTGCCGAACAACGCGAACTTCATATTGTGGGTTGCCATATTTTTTGAGGTTTTAAAATTCTTTTTACCGTCCAATGCTTGGAAATGCCAAACATTTTGTAACTTTGCCGTTGGATAAGATGTTTGCAAAAATACACATTTTGTCGGACATCATATACCTTAAGTATTATAAAAACACGAAAAATGACAAAATTAAGCGTTAACATTAACAAAGTGGCAACACTGCGCAACGCCCGCGGCGGCAACAACCCGGACGTGCTGCAGGCCGCGCTTGATTGTGAGAAGTTCGGCGCGCAGGGCATTACCGTGCACCCCCGCCCCGACGAAAGGCATATCAGATACAACGACGTGAGGGACATACGCCCCCTGCTGAAGACCGAATTCAACATCGAGGGCAACCCTATCGACAAATATATAGACCTCGTCCTGGAGGTCAGGCCGACGCAAGTTACCCTCGTGCCCGACGCCGAGGACCAGATAACCAGCAACCACGGATGGGACGCTAAGGCCAACCGCGGCTTCCTGACCGACGTGATAGGACGCTTTAAGGAGGCTGACATAAGGACGTCGATATTCGTCGACGGCGACCCCGAAATGGTAGCCGCGGCAAAGCTGTGCGGCACCGACAGGGTGGAGCTTTACACCGAGCCTTACGCCGCCGGCTACCTTGCCGACCGCGAAGAGGCGATAAAGCCCTTCGTCGAGGCTGCCGAGGCTGCGCGCGAAGTGGGGCTGGGGCTTAACGCGGGGCACGACCTTAGCCTTGTCAACCTGCACTATTTCCACCGGAACATACCTTGGATTGACGAGGTGAGCATAGGCCACGCCCTTATCTGCGACGCCCTTTACATGGGTCTGCATGAAACTATCAAGGCTTATCTCGAGTGTTTGAAATAACCGATAACAAACTATTAACATAATTATTACAATGGCAAAAGTATATGAATTCTTGGCAACGGGCTTTGAAGACATCGAGGCCCTCATACCGTTAGACATAATGCGCCGCGCCGGTGTCGACTTTAAGACCGTCAGCGTGACAGGCTCGCTTGTGGTGGAGAGCGCCCACGGAGTGAAAATCGAGGCAGACATGCTTATCGAAGACGCCGACTTCGGCGACGCCGACCTGCTGATGCTGCCTGGCGGACTGCCCGGCGCTACCAACCTTAACGCCCACGCCGGCGTGAGGAAAGCCCTCGTTGAGCACAACGTCCGCGGCAAGATGATTGGCGCGATATGCGCCGCTCCGATGGTGCTCGGCGGCCTCGGCATGCTTGAGGGCAAGCGCGCCACGTGCTATCCGGGCTTCGAGAAGTATCTTGAGGGAGCCGAGTACACCAACGAGCTTTGCACCGTCGACGGCAACATCACTACGGGCGAAGGACCGGCCGCCGCGCTGCCTTACGCCTATAAGCTGCTCGCCGCCCTGACGGATGCCAAGACTGCCGACGGAATAGCCGACGGAATGATGTATAAGCACTTAATGCTGAAATAACCGTTAACATGGCGGCAAAAGGCCGCAGGACGTGCGGCGGACGGTGTCGGCCTGCGTCTGCTGCGCCCTTTTGCCGCCGAAACATGTTCAAGCCGATGGATTATGTCGTGATAGTAGCCGGCGGCAAGGGCACAAGAATGGGCGCAAGCGTGCCTAAGCAGTTTATTCCCGTCGGCGGACTGCCGGTGCTGATGCGCACCATCAACCGCTTCAAGGAGTACGACGGCTCGCTGAAGGTAATACTCGTGCTGCCCCGTGAACAGCAGGATTACTGGCGCAAGCTCTGCGCCGACTATCGTTTCGAGGCGGATTATGCCATAGCCGACGGCGGCGCCACGCGCTTCCATTCGGTCATGAACGGCTTGGCGCTGATACCGGACGACGCTGACGGGGTGGTGGGAGTCCATGACGGCGTGCGTCCCTTTGCTTCGGTCGACGTCATAAGGCGTTGTTACGAGGCGGCGCGCACGGCTAAGGCGGTCATTCCCGTCGTGCCCGTGGTTGACACGTTGAGGCGCATTGACGGCGAAGGCGTTACCGTTACGGTGCCGAGAAGCGACTACATGCTGGTGCAGACGCCGCAGACGTTCGACATACGCTTGCTTAAGCAGGCTTACGCACAGCCTTATTGCGACGGCTTTACCGATGATGCGTCGGTGGTGGAGAGCCTCGGCGGGCGGATAACCCTTGTAGAAGGCAACCGCGAGAACATAAAAATCACAACGCCGTTCGACCTCAGCGTGGCCGGCGCCCTTGTCTGAACGGGGTGCTGTAGCCTGTGTGAGGCGGCCTGTTTGACGGCCTGCGGCGTTGCCGTATTATGGAAGTCGTGCGCTGACGTGCCGCGCGACAAGTGTTTTTTTACAATCTATAAAAGCGATAATGCTTGACATTTTAGACCAGGACATACAGTTTTTGCCCGGAGTGGGGCCGCGACGCAAGGCCCTGCTTGAGAAAGAATTGGGGATAAAGACGTATGAAGACCTGCTTGAGTATTATCCTTATAAGTACGTTGACCGCAGCCGCATTTACCGCATAGGCGAGTTTTCGGGTGAAATGCCGTTCGTGCAGATAAAGGCGGACATTCTTAGTTTTGAGTCGTTTGACATGGGAGCGCACCGCACGAGGCTTGTGGCGCATGTGTCAGACGGCACCGGCGTGGCTGACATTGTTTGGTTTTCAGGCGCGAAATACATACTTTCGCAATTGAAAACACGTACTCCATATATTATTTTCGGCCGTCCAACGGTGTTCAACGGGCGTTATCAGTTCGCCCATCCCGACATCGACCCGGCCTCGGAACTGCAACTCTCGCAGATGGGCCTGCAGCCTTATTACGTCACGACGGAGCGGATGAAGAAGGCTGGTCTTAACTCGCGTGCCGTCGAAAAGATGATTAAGACCTTGCTTGCCGCCATGAAGCAGCCCCTGGCTGAAACCATTCCGCCGTTCATAATGCAGCCACTTAAGCTCATGTCGAGGGACGAGGCCTTCAGGAAGATACACGACCCGCGGCGCAACGACGACATCACGCAGGCCGAATACAGGCTTAAGTTCGAGGAACTTTTTTACGTTCAGCTTAACATACTGCGCTACGCGAGCGACCGCAGGCAGAAATACAGGGGCTATGTGTTCGCCCGTGTAGGCGGCAAGTTCAACGGATTTTTCCACAACAATCTTCATTTCGCGCTCACCGGGGCGCAGAAACGCGTGATAAGGGAGATAAGGAACGACATGCGTTCGGGGCGGCAGATGAACCGTCTGTTGCAGGGCGACGTGGGCAGCGGCAAGACCCTTGTGGCCCTTATGTCAATGCTGATAGCGGTAGACAACGGCTATCAGGCGTGCATAATGGCCCCGACGGAAATCCTTGCCGAGCAGCACATGGCCACGATAACCGACTTTTTGGGCGGCATGGACGTGCGTGTGGAGCTGCTCACGGGCATGGTGAAGGGCAAGCGGCGGCGCGAAGTGCTCGACGGACTGGCCTCGGGCGCCGTCGACATACTCGTGGGAACGCACGCCGTCATTGAGGACACGGTGCAGTTCGCCCGCCTCGGCTTCGTCGTCATTGACGAGCAGCACCGCTTCGGCGTAGTGCAGAGGGCGAAGCTGTGGGGCAAGAGCGACAATCCGCCCCACGTGTTGGTGATGACGGCCACGCCCATTCCGCGCACGCTGGCGATGACCACCTACGGCGACCTTGACGTAAGCGTTATCGACGAGCTTCCGCCGGGGCGCAAACCCGTCGTCACCATGCACAAGTATGACGACCAGATGACGAGCCTCTACGCCGGCATACGGCGCCAGCTGCAGGCCGGAAGGCAGGCTTACATCGTGTTCCCGCTGATAAAGGAGAGCGAGAAGATTGACCTGAAAAACCTTGAAGAGGGATATGAGGCCCTGCGTGAGGCGTTTCCGGAGTTCAGGCTCGGCAAGGTGCACGGCAAGATGAAGCCGGCCGAGAAGGAGGAGGAGATGCGCCGCTTCGTCGGCGGCGAAACCGACATTCTTGTGGCAACGACGGTTATCGAGGTGGGCGTCAACGTGCCCAACGCCTCGATAATGGTGATCCTCAACGCCGAACGTTTCGGCCTGTCGCAGCTCCACCAGCTGCGCGGGCGTGTGGGGCGTGGCGCCGACCAGTCGTTCTGCATACTCGTGAGCAAGCGCAAACTGAGCGACGACACCCGCAAGCGGCTCGACATAATGTGCTCTACCGGCGACGGATTTAAGATTGCCGAGGCCGACCTTAAGCTGCGCGGCCCGGGCGATTTGGAAGGAACGCAGCAGAGCGGCATCGCCTTCGACCTGAAGATTGCCGACATCGCTAAGGACGGACAGCTGATACAGCTGGCGCGCGACGAGGCCCGGAAGATAATCGACGACGACCCCATGTGCACCAAGCCCGAGTATTCGATGCTGTGGCAGCGGCTTAAGGCACTGCGCAAGAACCTCCAGTATTTCGGGGCAATATCATGACCCGCGTAAGCGTCGGCTGCCTGTGTTAAGGCCGCCGGCGGCTAAGATAATAGTCAAAGGCCGCCTTTTACAGCCTTAAAGGTAACCTTTGACAACGTAAAAGGCCGCCTTTCGCACTGCGAAAGGCGGCCTTTTGTAACTTGTTGGCTGTCAGACGGTTCAGTCCTTAATTATGAGTGCCACGGCGTATGCGCTCATTCCTTCCTCTCGTCCGGTGAAGCCGAGGCGCTCTGTTGTGGTGGCCTTGATTGAAATGTCGTCCTCGCTGACGCCCATTACCTCGGCCAGGCATGCCTTCATGGCCGGCACGTGCGGATTAATCTTTGGCCGCTCGGCGCACACCGTGGCGTCGATGTTGCCCACGCGGTAGCCCTTCGTGGCAATCAGCCCGACGGTCTTGCGTAGCAAAATCTTGCTGTCAACGTTCAGCGTGTCGGCCGACGTGTCGGGAAAGTGGTAGCCGATGTCGCGCATGTTGGCCGCCCCGAGCAGGGCGTCGCATATCGCATGGATAAGCACATCGGCGTCGCTGTGGCCCAGCAGGCCCATAGTGTGCTCTATCTTAATGCCTCCCAGCCACAGGTCGCGCCCCGAAACGAGGCGGTGGACGTCGTAGCCTAAACCAACTTTTATATTCATATGAAAATGTTTTAATGGTAAAGGAGTAACGTTGTAAAGGGGTTAAGACGGATGTTTTTGCAAGTATCGCTTACAAATTGATTTCCTTCAGCAAGGCATTTGCCTTAACTCCTTTACTGCATTACTCCTTTGTTCCTTGATAATTACCTTCTGAACAAATCCTTGATACCGTCCATGTCGAACGAAAGGGTGAAGCGCAGGGTCTGGTCCAGGGGGTTGCTCTTGGCCGTAGCCCATACGTATCCGCAGTCGAGCGAGAAGGCACTCATGCGGAAACCGGCGCCGAAGGTGAAGTACTTGCGGTTACCCTTGTTCTCAGACTCGTGGTGATAGCCCGCGCGGAGCGAGAACTTGTCGTTGTAGACGTACTCCGCGCCGACGCTCCAGCGTATCTCCTGCAGCTCTTCCTTGAAGCCGCCGGGCGCGTCGCCGAAGCTTTTGAATATGCCGGCAATGCTCGATATGTCGTAATAATCTTCCTGCACGCGCTGCTGGTAGTCCTCGGTCGACTCGCCGTCCTCCTGCAGCGGGTACGTCGGCACGAGCAGTTTGTTGGCGTCTGCCGCTATTGTGAAGCGGTTGTACTCGTCAATCGGCACCATGAGGGCGGCGCCTATACGCATGTTCGCCGGTATGAACTCGCTGTTGTCGTCGCCTCCGAAGGTTATCTTGCTACCAATGTTGCTTATGTTAAGTCCCAATCCGAGCTGGCACTCACGTTCGCCTATCATTATGTAGTCGTTGTAGTAGCACGCGATGTCGGCCGCGAAGGCGCTTCCCGGCGTCGTGTCGTCGGTGTAGTCGTAAGTAAGGTCGGAGTAAATCCACCTCACGGCGGCCGCAATCGAGAACTTCTCGCTCAACATCAGCGAGTAAGCCACGTCCACTGACATCTCGTAAGGGTTGATTGTCATGCCTCCGTCGTCGTAGCTTGTCTGCACTTCGCCCAGCGAAAAGTAACGCAGCGAGGCCGACACGGCGCTGTAGTCGCCAATGCGGTAGTAGCCGGCGAGGTAGGCAAGGTCCATGTCGTTGACGAGCTGTCGCAGCCAAGGCGTGTAGTTGAGGGCCACGCCCGCGCGGCTGATGCAGAACGGATACTTGGCCGGATTCCAGTATTGCGACACCACGTCGGGGTCGGTTGCCGCGCCCACGTCGCCCATACCGGCCGCACGGGCGTCGGGAGCGATGGTCTGTGAAGTCACTGAGTTGCGTTCAGGATTGAAGATGTCGGTCTTCTCTTGGGCGCCGGCGCCCAGCGAGATGAATACGCACGTCACTATGGCCAGTATCTTAAGGCTCTTCATTTTAGTTGATGTTTTCTTGTGATAAATATTGACTTTGCCTTTTGCCGCTGTCCGTCAGCAGTGAAAGACATTCTTATAAATAACTGATTTTCTTGCTTATTATTGTACGGACGGCGCTGCCAAATGGATTTTTAACTCTCCCGCGGCCGTGCCGCAAGCCGTGTCTTAGCCTCCGATTATTATCAGCTTCTTTGCCTTCGACACCATTTTGCCGCCCTCGCCGCCTATCTTCACGCGGTAGATGTACACTCCGGTCTGCAGCCGTCCGCCGTCGTCGGCCGTGAGGTCCCAGTCGACGGTGTAGGCGCCCGTGGCCGAAACGCCGCTCTCGGTGTGCCTCCACAGCGGGCGTCCGCTGATGTCGAACACTTCAATCTCTACGTCGATGTTGCTTCCCGTGCGGTCGTGCGTAATGATGAATGTCGTGTTAGTGCGTGCCGGGTTCGACGTGCAGTCTATTCCGAGCAGGTTGGGGCTCAGGCCTTCGACGACGTTGAACGTCAGTTCGGCCGTCGACGAGTTGTTCATTATGTCCCAAGCGCGGAACGTAAGGGTGTGCCGTCCGGGCGTAAGCGCCGGTATGCTGTAATATGTCGAGCCGCGGGTGTAGCTGCCGAAGTCATACTCGAAGTAGTCGTTCAGCACGTAAGTCTTTGCCATGTCGCCGTCAATCGTCAGCACGAGGTCGTGGCCTATGCCGCTGCCGGTGGTGTTTATTCCGTCCTTGTCGAATATTTCGGCCACGAAGTAAGGAGTGGTGTTGACGTCGCCGCCGTCTGCGAACGACGGCGAGTTGAGGTAGCAGTAGAGCGACGGGCCGATGGAGTCGGTGCCGAGCGCGCCCGTTCCTCCTACGATGAAGTTGCCGTCGCAGCCGTTCACGGCGTCGTGCGTGGCCGAGTTGAGCGCCAGCACGTTAATCATGCCCGTTTGGTTGCTGTAGTCGATGTCCTTAGGCACGGCGAAGGTGAAGCTGAACTCGCCGCCGCGCACGCTGTCGTTGCCGTTGAAGAGCACCGTGCTGCGGTCGTAATACTCGAACGGCACGCTTGCGCCTTCGTTGCCCGTATTGTTAAGTTTGCACACAATCAGCTTCTCGGCGTCCCTAACGAGCGCCGTCACAACGCCGTTGAACGACTCGTCCTTGCCGCCTTCGGCCGTCTGCACGTGGCCGTGCACCTTTACCACGGAGCCTGCCGAGAGCTGCGGCAGCTCGCCGTCGGCGCCGACGGGCGTGCCGTTAATGCTGTCGATTACAGCTCCGGGGCGCGGCATGTTGAGCTTCAGCGCCGGGTCGCCCAGCAGCGAGTATTGCAGCTTGTTCTCGCTTCTGTCGGCGCCTGACGTCACCAACTCGTTCTTTGCCCGGCGCTGGGCTTCGCCTATCGAGATGTATCCGCCGTCCTCGGGCGTCAGCAGCGCCCTGAGGTAAGCTTGGTTGATGGCGTTGTTGCGGGTTACGTAGACGGTGCGCGTCGTGCCGAAGAAGGCCACGGCTCCGCCCTTCTCGTTGAGCACGGCGGTTTCTCCGATGTTGGATTCCTGCGAGTCAAAGGGCATGATGTTGCACGAGGCGGTAATCCACAGCGGCAGGTTCTCGTTGGCGAACTGGGCGAAATCGTTGATTGTTATCACCCTTTCGTGCGACAGCTGGTTAGGTCCGCCGTGTCCGCTGTAGTTCATTATCAGCGCGCCGGCTTCCTGCCGTTGCTTTATCAGGCGTGTCACTTCGGGGTACGAGTTGCCCGTCGACGAGCTTTCACGTGTGTAGGCGTCCCACATTATGCGCTCCACCTGGAAGGCGGGGTTAAGGTTCTCGGTCAGCGTAGCCATGTCGTCGGCGTCGCTCATGTGCTGGTTGTCGTTGCCGTCGTCGCCCATGAAGACGAACCTGTTCTGCCAGCTGCCTGCGTTTTCGTTCTCGGCGTAGCGTATTGTCTTGTCAACCATGATTTCAGCCTCGGCCACGTTGCGCACTGGAAAGCGTCCCACGGCCACGTCGGCCTTGTCGGTTTCGCGCGGGTTGCCGCCCTCGCCGTCGTCAAGATAGCAGAAGTAGCCGTCGTCTATGTAGCAGTAAACGTCGCTGAAGGAATTTTCGCTCTCGTGGCAGAGCAGCAGGTCGTCAGCGTTGAGGCCCGAACATTCGGGCGTGTTCATGCGGCTGTCCCACACGCAGTCGCCGAAGAGCACCAGGTATGACGGCATGTCGGCCTCGCTTTCGGCGCGGTCGTACAGCATTTTCATGTACCGGCGGTAGGCGCTTGCGTCGGGAGTGCCGCTCGAGAACTCGTTATACAGCTCGTCGGCCGGCACTATGTTGACCCTCATTCCGTCGTGCTGCTCATGGAATTCCTTAAGCCTTTGCGCCTGCGGAGTGAGCCTTGCCGACGCGGGCACTATGATAACCATGTCGGCCTGCGGGTCGGCGTGATGGTCTTGGTTGGTTATGTTGTACACGTATTCGGGCGCGTCGAAGGTCGTGCCCTTCAGCGTCGGCCTGGGCCGGGGCTCGGAGTAGCATGCCGAGATGTAGTCAAGGCGCGCGGGGCCGCCCGCCGTCGTGGTTATCGTGACGGTGTCGGCCTCTCCCGTGTTGCTTATCTTGAATGTCATTTCGGTTTCCTTTCCGTGGTCGTACTCGGAGAAGCCGTTGAGCGTGAACGTGCCCGCCGCAGTGCCGTTGATGTCAATCCGGCCGCTGCATGCTTGTCCGGCCGTAATGCCTATTGATATTGATGCGTCGCCGGGTTGCGTCGAAACGGGCGTCAGCACGTAGCTGCGCGACGTGCCGGCGCTTATCGGGTCGTCCTCAAACAGGTTGCGTCCGCCCTGGAACCATGCGAAGTTGTCAACCTCGTGCAGCGTGTGGTAATCGTCGGCCGAGGGGTAGAACGAGTCGACGAAGGCCGTGCTGTCAACCGTCAGCGGCTCGCCGTCGCTCTCGGTCAGGAAGTAGTAGCCGTAGTCGGAGTAGGGGTTGCGGGTGCGCTTGGCGGCCGTGGCGCTGCTCCACGACACTGGGCCTTGGGCGTGGAACAGCCTGCGGCCGTCGACGGTGCACGTGGCCACCTCCTTAAGGTCGTCGTGCGCGGCAAGGTCTTCGCCCGACAGAACCTCGTCGAGCAGCGCTCCGCCGTAGCCGTACACCTTCACCCGGCTCATGTCAGAGAAGCCGGCGCGGCGTATCAGGGCGTCGGTTATCTCGTAAATGCCCGTGGCCGGCACGCGTATCTTGGCCCAGCGGCCCGTGGCCAGCACGGAGTGGGCGGCGTAGCGGTCGGCCGGCGACGTGCCTTCGTCGGCGCGCGTGCGGCTCTTCGCCCGCGCGGCGGGGCGCGACTTCACGTCAATCATGAAGCTGACGAGCTTCACGTACTTGCCGTCGCGCATTGCCAGCGGCGCGAACGACACCTCAAGGTGTCCACGGCGCCGCTCCACAACGACGTTCGTCTTAACCTCGGGCAGCCCTGGCAGGGGCTTGCCGCTGATTTTAAGGTAGCGCCTTATGTCGGCGTCGCCCATCTCTATGAATTCGGGATATTCTATCGTGGCCGTGTAGACGGAGTCGGCCCACGCCCCGTCAAGGGGCACCGAGCACGAGAAGAAGGGCAGCAGGCTGTCAATCTTCACCTCGTCGGCCGTGAGGTTGAAGAAGCGTTGCCGCTGCGCCTGCGCTCCTGCGGCAAGGCAAGTCAGCATGGCCGCCAGGGCCAGGAATATGGTCTTTCTTATCATTTAACGTTGAACTCAAGCACTTTACGGTCTTCGAGCCATCCTGTCAGACGGTCGTTGATTTTAACTGGGCCTACCCCTGCGGGCGTGCCCGTGTAGAGGATGTCGCCCGTCTTCAGCGTGAACCAGCGGCTAATGTAGGCTATCAGCTCGTCAACCTTGAACAGCATGTCGGCCGTGCAGCCCTCTTGCGCCGTGGCGCCGTTTACGTCGAGGCGGAAGCGCAGGGCCTGTATGTCGCGCAGCATGTCCACGCCGACCCACTGGCCTATGGCCGCCGCGCCGTCGAAGCTCTTGCACATGTCCCACGGCTTGCCCTCGGCGCGCAGCCTGCGCTGCAGCTCGCGGGCGGTGAAGTCAATGCCCACGGTCACGGCGTCGTAGTATCTGTGGGCGAACCTCTGCGGTATGCTCTTGCCCAAGCGGCAGATGCGCACCACGAGTTCGGCCTCGTAGTCTATCTGTCCGAGGTCGTCGGGCAGGAAGAGCGGCTTGCCGTCCTTCAGCAGCGACGAGTCGGCCTTTGTGAAAATCACGGGTTCCTCCGGTTTATATAACGTTCCGTCAAGCTCTTTATTGTGCTGGGCGTAGTTCATTCCAACGGCTAAAATCTTCATGTCTTGCGTTTATGTATGATTAATAATAATGTTTGCGCGCGCATGGGCACGCATCCGAAGCAAAGGTAACGCTTTTCGGCGACACGGCAAAGCGCAGTGGCGCAAAATGCCTTATGGCCGTGTCTTTTGCCCCTCGGGCGCCGTCGGTCGGGATGGTTTAGGCTCATCCGCAAATCCGTTGGATGGTTTTAATAAGCAGATGATTAAAGTGTTGAAAAGAACACCGTCCTTGTAGGGACATAATTTATTATGTCCGCACGTTTCGAAGAAACGTATTTTCATCGATGTTCGGATATTTATACGCCCCTCCGTGGCGTGCGGGCATAATAAATTATGCCCCTACAAAGGGTGTATTCAGTTTGCGCTTAATTGTCAAAAACAAAGTCATACTATCCAACAGATTTGCGGATGAACCCTTGTTCATGACCTTTTACTTCGCAAAAGGTTACCTTTCGCCGCCTGATATGCCGCCTTTTGCAGGCTGAAAGGCGGCATGTTGCCAAGTGGTTGGCTGTCAGGCGTTTACCGGAGGACAAAAGATACCCCTCTCCTTGCGGCGCGCCGCTGTTAGGGCACGCCGCAAGGAGAGGGGCGTATGTCGGTTGCCGCGTGGCTGCGACTATGCGGGGGCGTTACTTTTCGCCGCCGATGGTTTCCTTGATAATCGTAACGCTTAGCGCGCCCACTATCAGCAGCACGCCCGCCACGGTCATCATGCTGCTCTGCTCGCTGCCCACAAGGCTGAGCACGGTGCCGCCCAGGGCGGCCGCAATAATCTGCGGTATGCATATCGTGCCGTTAAACAGGCCGAGGTAAGTGCCCATGTGGCTGCCGTTAAGGGCGTTGGTCACAATGGTGAAGGGCATTGCCAGCATGGCCGCCCATGCGCAGCCGATAAGCAGGTAGGGCACGAAGAGCACGTACTGGTTGTGGACGTAGGGCACCATCAGGAAGCCGACTCCGCCCAGCACGAGGCTGAGGGCGTAGGCCGCCTTGCGGTTGCTGAAGCGCGGCAGCGCCACCGCCCAGCACACGCTGCCTATGGCCTGCACGGCGAAGAGTATGCCCACCCAGTTGCCGGCGGCCTGGAAGCCCTCCGACGTCGGGTCGGTGGTCTGCCAGCAGGTTTCGGCTATGGCGCCGTTGGTGTAGTTCCACATGTAGAGGAACGCCGCCCAGCTGAAGAACTGCACAAGACCTACGGTCCAGAAGGCCGACGGAGCCTCGCGCAGCAGCTTAAGCCAGTTGACCTTCTCCTCGTTGAGCGGCTTGTCGAGGCCGTGGTATTCGGCGTATTCCTTCGGCGGCATTTCCTTCACCTTGGCCGTGGTGTAGATGACGCAGAGGATGAGTATGGCCGCGCCGATGTAGAAAGAGTATATCACGGAGTCGGGTATGACGCCCTTTGGAGCGATGTTGCTGATACCGAGGAACGTGAAGAAGAACGGGAACACGTAGCCCACCAGCGAGCCGGCGTTGCACAGGAAACTCTGGATGGAGTAGGCCAGGGCCTTCTGCTTCTCGTTCACCATGTCGCCTACGAGCATCTTGAACGGCTGCATGGCCATGTTAATGCTCGTGTCGAGGAACATCAGCGAAACCAGGCCGAACACCATCGCCGTTGACACGGCCATGCCCAGCGACCCTGCGTTGGGCAGCAGGCACATCACGATGACGGCCACCAGGGCGCCGATGAACAGGTAAGGTATGCGTCGGCCGAAGCGGCACCACGTCTTGTCGCTCAGCGTGCCCACGATGGGTTGCACGATGATGCCCATCAGCGGCGGCAGTATCCAGAAGTAACTAAGGTTGTGCGGGTCGGCGCCAAGCGTCGCGAAGATGCGGCTGATGTTGGCGCTCTGCAGGGCGTAGGCTATCTGTACGCCGAAGAATCCGAAGCTCAGGTTCCACAGTTGGGCGAAACTCAAGTCGGGCTTTTTCTTTAATCCGTTATTCATTTTTGTTTAAGGTTTAGGTTTGTCGATGTTTAATGTTCCATGATTGGCGTCCGTGCCCGTGCCGGCCTGACGCTTGCGGCGGCGCGCTTGCCGGGGCGGCGTCATACGGGTCGTGTCGTTCCCCTTATTATCAGCTTCGTCCTCACCACGCGCTTCTCCACCTTGTCGACGGGCGTGCGCCCCTCGACCTTGTCTATCAGTATGGCGGCCGCCTGGCGGCCCACCTCGTATCCGTTCTGCTCTACGGTGGTGAGCATGGGGTCGCAGGCCACGGCGCGCTGGCCGTTGGTGAAGCCGCACACCGATATGTCTTCGGGCACGCGCAGCCCCATGCGCTTGGCCGTGTACATAATGCCTATGGCCGTGTCGTCGTTGATGGCGAAGAAGGCGTCGGGCCTGTCGTCGGAACTCAGCACGCCGGGCGTTATGCGCTCGGCGTCGGCCCTGTTGTCACATTCCACCTTCACGCAGCCGTCGGGGTCGATACCGTGCTTCAGCAGGGCGTCGTGCCAGCCGTTGTAGCGGTTTTTCGATATCTCCATCTTCATCGTAGCGCCGTAGAAGGCTATCTTGCGGCAGCCCGTGCTTATCATGTAGTCAACGGCCGAGAAGGCTCCCGTGTAGTCGTCGACGGTCACGCGGCTGGCGTCGATACCCGTGCAGATGCGGTCGTAGAACACCAGCGGCAGGCCTTTGTCGGCCAGCTGCCTGAAGTGGTCGTAACGGTTGGTGCCCTTGGCCTGCGACACTATTATGCCGCACACCTTGCTGTCGTAAAAAGAGCGGCACGTGTCAACCTCCCGCTCGTACTCCTCGTTGCTCCGCGCCACGAGCAGGCGGTAGCCGTGCGCCAGGGCCTCGTCCTCAATGCCGCTTAATATCGACGAAAAGTAAAAGTGGGTGAACTGGGGTATTATGACGCCGATGATTTTCATCCTCCTGTTGCTCCTTAACGACTCGGCCATCATGTTGGGGCTGAAGCCGTGCTCCTTGGCGTAGGCGGTGATCCTGTCGCGCGTCTCACGGCTTATCCTCGTGTTGCCTTGCAGCGCGCGCGACACCGTTGCCACGGATACTCCGAACTCCCTGGCAATGTCTTTCATCGTGATTGACGTGTTATTTTCAGGCATTATGACAATTTTATTTTGCAAAGTTACTCAAAAAGCTTATTAGCTGTTTATCAACACATTATAATATTTTGCCTTTTCTTTGCGCAACCGATTGCATCAAATATTGGGCTTTTTTTCGCAAAAATATAGTGGGGGGGGGTAAAAATAGATTGTACTTTTGCGGCCGAGAAAACTTACCTGCAAAACAACGTTAAATTTATTGGGAAAAAACAAATGTCTTAGTGCCGGCATGCGCTATGCCGGCAAAGCTGATGTGGATGCATGTTAATTAAGGATTTTTGTGTGTTTATTTTTTTAATGTTAACTAAAAACTCAAAGAATGAAGCGTGTAAAAATGAAAGCTTCCGGTAGGTTCCTGTCCGTGCTTATAGGACTGAGCCTGTCAGTAGGTGCCTTTGCGCAAAGCAACGTCAAAGGCGTAGTGAAGGATGCTTCCGGCGAGCCTATCATCGGTGCTACCATCCGTGTCATTGGGCAGGACGGTGGAGCCGTTACCGACATTGACGGTAATTTCAGCGTCAATGCGGCGCCGGGTGCCAAGGTGCAAGTGTCTTACGTAGGTTATAAGACCATCGAAGTGCCCATCTCGGCCAACATGGTGATAACCATGCAAGACGACTCACAGCTGCTTAACGACCTCGTCGTAATCGGTTACGGCAGCGTTAAGAAGTCTGACGCAACGGGTTCGGTAATCGCAATCGAGCCTGATGATTTCAACAAGGGTAACCGTGTCACCATGCAGGACGCTCTCGTGGGTAAGGTTGCCGGTGTGAATGTCGTTACCGGCTCGGGTGCTCCGGGTTCAGGCGCGACGATACGTGTGCGCAGCGGCGCCTCGTTGTCAGCAAGCAACGACCCCTTGATCGTTATCGACGGTGTGCCCGTCGACAACTCTTCTATCGAAGGCTCGTCTAACATTATCGGTTCGCTCAACCCCGAGGACATTGAAACTTTCACCGTGCTTAAGGACGCTTCGGCCACTGCCATCTATGGTTCGCGTGCGTCAAACGGTGTGATCGTAATCACTACAAAGCAGGGCGGCGACCGCCTCTCGGTTAATTACTCGAGCAGCTACTCCGTCAGCACCGTGGCTAACAAGCTCGACGTGCTCACGGCCGACGAGTTCCGCGAGTTCGTGCCGACGGTGACCGGCGTTCCGGCAAATCCCGATTTCGGCACGGCCAACACCGACTGGCAGGACGAGATTTACCGTGCAGCCTTCGGAACGGAGCAGAACCTCTCAATCGGCGGCAAGATTAAGCCCATCAACAGCCCCTTCCGCGTGTCGCTCGGATACACCAACCAGAACGGTATCATCAAGACGAACAATTACCAGCGCTTCTCGTTCGGCGGAAACATCGCTCCCTCGTTCTTCGACGATCACCTCACGGCTAACATCAACCTGAAGGTTTCGTGGGAGAACAACCAGGACGTAGACCATTCGGTTGTCAACAACGCTCTGCGTTACGACCCGACGCGTCCCGTCAAGACGGGCAGCCCCACGTCGGCCACCGACCCGGGTCTGGGCTACTTCATCTGGACTAACGGCGGCGTGCCCATGGCTATCCAGACCGACAACCCCATGGCCCAGCTTGAGCTTACCGACCGTTCTAACAAGGTGCTCCGCTCAATCGGTAGCGCTGCCATACAATATAAGGTGCACGGCCTCGAAGACCTTAAGCTCAACGTCAACCTCGGTTACGACGTGCTCGAAAGTAAGTATTACAACGACGTGCCCGAGAACGCCGGCATGATGTGGACCCAGAACCAGAAGGACGGTACCGGCTTGATGCAGCGCGGAAAGCAGAACAAGCGCAACTTGCTGCTCGACGCCTTCGCCAACTATGACACAACGTTCGGCGAGAAGCATAAGTTCGGAGCAATGGTGGGTTACGGATGGCAGAATTTCTGGAAGAAGTACAACCTCACTTACAACGACCCGCAGGGCAACCAGCTGCAAAGCCCCACGCATTATGAAACGGAGTATTACCTGCTCTCTTTCTACGGACGTCTTAACTACAGCTTCGACGACCGCTACCTCTTGACCGCTACGTTGCGTTCGGACGCTTCTTCGCGCTTCTCTAAGGACAACCGCTGGGGCCTCTTCCCGTCAGTAGCCCTCGCGTGGAGGGTCATCCAGGAAGACTTCCTCCAGGATCAGAACGTATTGTCTGACCTGAAGCTCCGCCTCGGCTATGGTGTGACCGGTCAGCAGGATATCCTCAACGACTATCCTTACATGACTACGTTCACCATCTCTTATCCCGAGTCGTCTTACCAGTTCGGCGACAAGTGGTATAATACTTACCGTCCTAACGGATACGACAACGACATCAAGTGGGAAACCACGACCACTTACAACGTCGGTATCGACTACGGCTTCCTCGGCAACAGGATTTACGGTTCTATCGACTACTACAAGAGATACACCAAGGACCTGCTCAACACCATCAACGTGATTTCAGGTACCAACTATTCGTCGGTGCTCACCACCAACATCGGTAAGATGGAGAACGAGGGTGTCGAGTTCGCCATCAACGCGGTGCCCGTACATACTAAGGACTGGGAGTGGACAATCGGCTTCAACTACACATGGAACGACTCTAAGATCACCAAGCTCAACATGATTGACACCGGCCAGAACTTCGTCCAGACCGGAGCCATCTCAGGCACGGGTAAGTACGTACAGGTGTTCATGGTTGACGAGCGTCCTTACACGTTCTACCTCTGCAAGCAGGCTTACGACGCCGACGGCAACGCCCTTGAGGGCCAGTATGTGCAGCCCGACGGCTCAATCTCGAGCACCGAAACGCGCTACGCTACCGGAAAGAGCGCCCTGCCTACGTCATATATGGGCTTCAACACCCGTCTGACTTACAAGAACTGGGACCTCGCCATCAGCGGCCACGGCTCGTTCGGCAACTATGTTTACAATTACGTTGCGGCTGACCAGTACGTGCAGTCTGTCTACAGCGACCAGGGCAGCTACTCTAACATCCTGCAGGTTACGGCCGAGTCAGGCTTCCAGCAGCAGCAGCTTTACTCTGACAAGTGGCTCGAGGACGCTTCGTTCTTCCGCTTCGACAACATCACCCTTGGCTATACGTTCAATAAGCTTTGGAACAGCGACAGCAAGCTGCGCCTTACGTTCTCGATGAGCAACATTGCCACTATCACTGGTTATTCAGGTATCGACCCTGAACTTTCAGACGGTCTTGACCGCGATGTATATCCGCGTCCGCGCTCATACACATTCGGCCTTAACCTTACTTTCTGATAGATTGAAACCATTTAAAACAAAAAGACAAAGATGAAAAAGATATATTTATTCATAGTAGGCTGCCTCGCGCTTATGACGACATCGTGCATAGGCGACCTCGACACCATGCCCCTTGACGACAACAACCTCGTGTCGGAGCAGGTTTACAGCACAACCGACGGCTACATAGGCGTGCTTGCCAAGTGCTACGGCTCGCTCATACTTACCGGCCAGCAGGGTGGCGACGGCGGCAACGGCGACCTTGAGGGCGCCAACGAGGGCTATTCAGGCTATACGCGCCTGCTCTTCTACCTCGAGGAGCTGTGCACGGACAACTTCCTCATGCCTTCTTCCTCTAACGGACTGCGCAACTGCCTCAACCTCAACTGGACTCCGTCCACTTCGGTAGTCACCTGGACTTACCAGAGGCTTTACATGTCAATTGCCTACTGCAACGAGTTCCTGCGCGAATGTACGCAGAGCAAGCTGCAGGACCGCGGCCTCTGGGACCAGATGAAGGACGATTATCTCAACTATCGTGCCGAGGCACGCTTCATCCGCGCTTACTGCTACTCAATGCTGTGCGACCTTTACGGCGCAGTGCCCTTGATTGACGAGAACACGGGCGTTAAGGAAATTCCCGTGCAGGTTAGCCGCAAGGAAGTGTTCCAGTTTGCCGAGAGCGAGCTGAAGGCCGTGCTCGGCGAGAGCGGCACCACTGAAGACGTGCTCAAGGCCGTAGGCACTGCCGAGTACGGACACGTAGACGAGGCCGCCGCATGGTTCCTGCTCTCAAGGATGTACCTCAACGCCGAGACATGGACCGGCGAGAACCGCTACAACGACTGCTTCACTTACGCAAAGCGCGTGATTGACTGCGGCGTATATCCCTTGGCTTCAGACTACAGGCACATCTTCCTTGCCGACAACGACCAGTGCAGCGAAATCATCTGGCCGCTCACTCAGGACGGCAACCACGCGCAAAGCTCTGCCGGCACGAACTTCTACGTGAAGGCATTCGTCAACGGTCCGATGAACGACTATTACCAGACCGGCGTAGGCACGAAGGGCTGGGGCAACGTCAGGGCTAAGACCACTCTCGTCGACGCCTTCGACCCCGCCGACGTCATGTTTGACGTGAACGACACTTGGGGCGACAACAAGGCCGACAAGCGTGCACAGTTCATGACGGCGCTGCCCGACCAGGTTAAGGAAACATGGGACGCCAACCTCGCCATGACCAGCACGTTCACCTGCGGCTACGGCTACATCAAGTGGCGCAACGTTACCAAGGACGACCAGATAAGCGAGGGCGGCGACACCTACACGTCAATCGACTGGCCCATGTTCCGCACGGCCGACGCTTACCTCATGGCGGCAGAGGCTGTGCTGCGCGGAGCCACCAACGGCACCCGCGAGCAGGCTCTGGCCTACGTCAACGAGATACGCGACCGCGCCTACATGTACGGTAACTACGAGAAGGCCGGCGTGCGCTCGGTGAACGGCCGCATAAGCGACGCCGAGCTTACGCTTGACTTCATCATGGACGAGCGCCAGCGCGAGCTTGCCTCGGAGTGCGTACGCCGCACAGATCTGGTGCGCTTCGGCAAGTTCACCAAGAACAACAACTGGGACTGGAAGAACGGCGAGCGCCTCGGCGCGGACGTTGACGACATGTACAAGGTGTTCCCGATACCTGAAAGTGAGATGACTAACAACCCGACGCTTGTCCAAAACGATAAGTATTAAGCCCGGGTTCCGCTAAGTAGGTTGATAATCGTTGAGTCGGGACATGGGGCGAGAAACGTCGGACCCCATGTCCCGACATTTGTTTAATCACGAATATTTAAAAGATTTATCACTATGAATAAGATTTTCAAGATTGCGTTAGCCGCGCTGCTGCTGCCTGCCATGGCCGTGGCGCAGACGGCAAAAGACGAGATTTTCAATGATTTGAACAAGGCCGGCGGCGTGTATTACGCTTACCCTGTGAGCACCGTTGAGCAGACGCCCGCGCCCAAGGGCTACGAGCCTTTCTACGTCAGCCACTACGGACGCCACGGTTCGCGTTACCTTATAGCCGACAACGACTATAAATGGGTGCTCGACCTCATGCGCAAGGCTAAGGACGCCGGCGCGCTCACCCCGCTCGGACTCGACGCCCTGGAGCGTGTAGAGAAGGTGTGGCTCGAGGCCGAAGGCCGCGGCGGCGACCTCTCGCCGCTCGGCGTAAGGCAGCACCGCGGCATTGCCGAGCGCATGTTCAACACCTTCCCCGAGGTGTTCAAGGGCAAGGTAGACATATCTGCGCGCTCTACGATCGTCATGCGCTGCGCCATGAGCATGGACGCCTTCTGCGAGCGCCTGAAGGAGCTTAACCCCCAGCTCAACATCACGCGCGAGGCCAGCAACCGCTACATGTGCTACATGAACTACCACAGCCCCGAGTCAAACGAGTTCAACGCGCCCGACGGCCCCTGGCAGGAGGAGTACCGCAAGTTCGAGGAGTCGCACACCAACGCCGACCGCCTCGTAGGCACGCTCTTCAGCGACAGCCTCTGGGTGGTGCGCAACGTCAACCCGCATAAGGTGATGTGGGGCTTCTACTGGTTGGCCGTGGGCATGCAGGACATCGAGACCAAGGTGTCGTTCATGGACCTCTTCGAGCCGCAGGAGCTGTTCGACCTCTACCAGTCGTTCAACTACCGCTTCTACGTAGGCGACAGCAACTATCCCGGCAGCAACGGAATGTTGCTCGACAACGCCAAGCCCTTGCTCACCAACGTAGTTGAGTCGGCCGACGCCGTGATAGCAAGCGGCAAGACGGGCGCAACGCTCCGCTTCGGCCACGACGGCAACCTGATACCCTTCGCCGGCCTCCTCGGCCTGAAGGATTGCAACAACTCCGTTGAGAACCCGGCCGACTTCTATAAGTATTTCGTATCTTACAAGATTTCGCCCATGGCCGGCAACGTGCAGATGATATTCTTCCGCAACAAGAAGAACCACGACGACATCCTCGTTAAGTTCATGCTCAACGAGCGTGAAACGTCAATCCCCATCGAAACCGACAGCTATCCGTTCTATAAGTGGAGCGACGTGCGCGCCTATTTCATGAACATCCTGGCAGAGTAAACCGTCCGCTTACGTAACGTCTTGACAGCCAACGCTTTGCAATATGCGGCGTTTGGCCTTCTAAAAGGCAACCTTTCACGAGCTGAAAGGTTGCCTTTTGTGTTGTGAAAGGTCACCGTTTGAAGGTTCATCCGCAAATCAGTTGGATGGTACAATCGTGCAGTGCGAACAGCCTAAGCTTGAAATATTTGCGTTCACCAGCAGTTCGGTTGGATAATAAGTGCCTGTTCTCTTGCGTTTGTTCTGAATTTGGTTTTATGACATTCAGATTACAACCGCAGTGCACATCCTCGTCCAAGTGAGGCTCTCGGTAACCGTCATCCCAAACTTGATTTGGGATCCAGAATGGAAACATCCTCATACTGCAACGTTGCTGCATACGACTGGTTCCCGGATCAAGTCCGGGATGACAAATACCGAGAGCCTCGCTTGGAAGATGATGTCCACTATGTTGCCGTCATAATGGCATAAAACAAAATTCCTAACTCACGCATGCTGCAGGATTCCGTGTCGAAGGCCGAGGTATCCTGCGTTTATACTTGCGTTTGTTGTGCCTGCATGGCATTTGTCATTGTGCAACCGATTACACTGCAAGACATGTGTTTTTTTTAATTAAAAATTGTGTGATTTCGTATAAATAAAAGTATATTTGCAATTGTGAAAACTGACCTTTAAGAGGCATCCATATTAAAAAGTAAATAAAAATGATGAAAAACAACGTGTCCGTATCCTTACGGTCGCACGCTGCATGGTGGGAACACATTATTTAATTATAATTGTTTTTATAGCGTTAACTTTAAAAGTTTAAAATGATGAAGCAGGTAAGAATCAAGACCCCTGTCAGGCTATTGTCCTTGTTGATAGGATTGTTCCTCTCAGTGGGAGCCTTTGCGCAAAATGACGTAAAAGGCATTGTGAAGGATGCTTCCGGCGAGCCGATTATCGGCGCCACCGTCCGCGTTGTCGGGCAGGATGGCGGTACGATAACCGACTTTGACGGTAACTTTACCATCAAGGCCGCTCCCGGAACCAAGATTTCCGTGTCTTACATCGGTTACAAGACCATCGAGTTGCCGGTTTCGGCCAACATGGTTGTCACGATGCAAGACGACACGCAGTTGCTTTCAGACGTGGTTGTCATCGGTTACGGCCGCGCCAAGAAGGAAGACCTTACCGGTTCGGTTACGGCCATCAAGCCCGACGACATGAGTAAGGGTATCACCAGCAGCGCCAGCGACATGCTCGTCGGCAAGATTGCGGGTGTAGACGTCATCACCAGCAGCGGTCAGCCGGGCTCGGGCGCCCAGATCCGCATCCGTGGCGGTTCGTCGCTGAACGCGAGCAACGACCCGTTGCTCGTTATCGATGGTCTTACCATCGATAATAATAACGTTAAAGGTATGAGTAACATCATGGCGTCGATCAACCCCAACGACATCGAGTCGTTCACCGTGTTGAAGGACGCTTCGGCCACGGCCATCTACGGTTCGCGAGCTTCTAACGGTGTCATCATCATCACGACCAAGAAGGGAGCCAAAGGCTCAGGCCCCAAGTTCTCTTACAACGGCGACGTCACCATCTCAACAACGCAGAAGCGTTATGACGTGCTCGACGGCGACGAATACCGCGACCTCGTCGGCCGCGTGATGGGAGCCGACGCCGTGAGCCGCCTCGGCGACGCCAACACCGACTGGCAGGACCAGATCTTCCGCACATCTGTCAGCACCACCCACAACCTGTCGATTACCGGCGGACTCAAGAACATGCCTTACCGCGTGTCGTTGGGCTACCAGAGCGAAAGCGGTATCATCAAGAAGTCTTACATGAAGCGTATCAACGCCTCTGTTAACCTTGCCCCGTCGTTCCTTGACGACCACTTGAACTTCAACGTTACGGCTAAGTTCATGGCCGAGGAAGACAGCTATCCCGACGCCGGCGGCGCCATAGGTAACGCCCTCTCGATGGACCCGACGAGGCCCGTCTACTTCGAGGACGAGAACATCGGCAAGTACTTCGGCGGATATTATCAGAACTACGCCGCCACGACCGGATATACAGACCCCGACTGGGTTTACACCGTAAACCAGCAATCGGCACAGAACCCGTTGGCAGCCATCATGCTTAGGGACTGCATAGCCCACTCTAACGACTTTACGGGCAACATCGAGATGGATTACAAGATCCACGGATTCGAGGACTTGCACATCCACGCAAGCTTCGGCGGACAGTACACCGAGAGCCGCCAGGAAGATTATTCTTCTCCTTATTCGTTCGGCAGCTATTACTACGGCTGGGAAGGCCTGACCCGCAACTTCAAGTACAGCTTGTCAGGTAACGTCTACGCGCAATACCAGCACACCTTCGGCGCACACAACGTTGACGTCATGGTCGGCGGCGAGGAGTCGCACTACCACCGCAACGGATGGGACTTCGGACAGGGCACCGACCCCTACACTGGCGCGGTTAACAACCCCACGCTGAAGGAACAGACCCGCTGGGCTACGCACAACTCGCTCGTTTCTTACTTCGGCCGACTCAACTACACCTTGCTCGACCGCTACATGCTCACCGCAACGTTCCGTGCCGACGGTTCGTCACGCTTCGCCAAGGGCCACAAGTGGGGCTACTTCCCTTCGGTAGCGTTGGCATGGCGCATCAACGACGAGAAGTTCATGAAGAACCTTAAGTGGTGGAACGAGTTCAAGCTCCGCCTCGGCTGGGGACAGACCGGTCAGCAGGACATCGGTTACGACTTCCTCTACACTCCGCTCTACGTAGTCAGCAACCAGTACGCCCAGTATCCCTTCGGCGACACCTATTATTATACGATGCGTCCCGAGAAGTACAACCCCGACCTTACATGGGAAACTACCACCACGTGGAACGCCGGTCTTGACTTCGCCTTCCTCAACAACCGCATCACGGCCAACATCGACGGTTACTACCGCAAGACCACCGACCTTATCCAGGATGTTACCATACCAGCCTTGATGAACTTTGCGCAGCGCATGGCGCAGAACATCGGTTCGCTCGAGAACTACGGCGTTGAGTTCTCTATCGGCGCAAAGCCCATCGTCACCAAGGACTTCACGTGGGACATCCAGTACAACGTTTCTTGGAACCACAACGAGATTACCGAGCTTACAGGCGGCAACGACCCCGATTACTACATTCCTACCCGTACGGCTTCACGCGGTACCGGAACCACCATCCAGGCGCACACCGTAGGCCAGCCGGCTAACTCGTTCTGGGTTTACCAGCAGGTTTACGACGCTAACGGCAAGCCGATCGAGGGCGTTTTCGTTGACCGCAACGGCGACGGACGGATCAACAGCGAAGACCGTTACTATTATCACAGCCCGGCCGCCGACGTCTACATGGGCCTCACAATGAAGTTCATCTACAAGAACTGGGACTTGAGCTTCTCGCTCCGCTCGGCTCTCGGCAACTACGTTTATTATGACGTATTGTCAAACAAGGGTGTCGTAAGCTCTTCAGGCCTGTTCTCTAACAACGCCTTCAGCAACACCCTGCAGGCTGCCGTCGACCTCGGCTTCACCGGCAAGCAGGACTTCGCCTTGAGCGACTATTTCGTTCGCAACGCTTCTTACCTGAAGTGCCAGAACATAACGCTCGGCTACAGCTTCCCCGCATTGCTGAAGTATAACAACCAGGACTACTTCTCGGGCCGTCTGTATTTCAACGTGCAGAACCCGTTCATCATAAGCAAGTATAAAGGCCTTGACCCCGAGGTTTCTACCGGTATCGACAACAACCCGTATCCGCGTCCGTTGAGCTTTCAGCTCGGTCTTAACTTGAACTTCTAAGGTTGTGTTTTCGTATTTATAATAATAAATGACATTGACAATGAAAAAGATATTTTTTAAATCAATCGCTGCAGCCGTGCTTACTGTGGGGCTGACGGGCTGTGTCAATGATTTGGACATCAGCTCTATCGACCCGCAGTCGTCGCCCTCGGCCGACCCGATGGGAGTGCTGGCAAAATGCTATTCTACGCTCGGCCTTACCGGCCAGGCCGGTCCTGCCGGCAAGGGTGACCTTAGCGACGATGAGGGTGAGTCGGGCTTCTATCGTACTACGTTCAACCTGCAGGAGCTGCCCACCGACGAGTGCGCGTGGGCTTGGCAGGACAACCCGGACATTCCTCAGCTTACCTACATGCAGTGGAACTCGAGCAGCGTGCGCGTGGGATGGGCTTACACCCGTCTGACGTATGACATCACCCTGTTCAACAGCTACCTCCAGCAGGTTGAAGACAACGAGGCCAACCGCCTGTATCGTGCCGAGGTGCGCTTTCTCCGCGCCCTTCACTATTGGTATCTGCTCGACCTCTTCGGCAAGGTGCCTTTCAAGACGGAGTTCAACATCACAGAGCTTCCCGTTGAGTACACCGCCCAGCAGATTTACGACTGGATTGACCAGGAGCTTACCGAGATTGAGCCTATGATGGCTGAGGTGGGCACTTACAGCAAGCCCGGCGGCGAGTACGGACGTGCCGATCGCGGTGCGGCTTACCTGCTGCACGCACGCCTGGCGCTCAACTCTGAAACTTACACCGGCAAGCCCGACTATGACAAGGCTATTGAATATTGCAACAAGCTTGAGCAGAGCAGAGCTTACGAGCTGTCAACCAGAACCAACGATAACGGCTACACGGGTTACGAGCAGCTCTTCATGGCCGACAACGACGAGAACGAGCAGGCAATGAGGGAAACCATACTGCCAATACGCCAGGACGGAGCACGCACGAGAAACTACGGAGGCTCTACCTATCTGGTGCTCGCCACGAGGATTTCAGGCATGCCCGACGTAGGTCTGGCTATTGCTCCTTGGAGCTGTCTGTTCGCCCGCAAGTCAATGGTTGACAAGTTCTTCCCCGCAGGCGACATACCTATGTCTACCGAGGAGGCGCCCGCCGGAGCTTCAGAGGCCGAAATCAAGGCCCTCGACATGCAGGACGGTTCGTCTACCGACCAGATTACCGCAGCCGCAGGCGACGACCGCGCCCTGTTCTACGCAGGCCGTGGCGGCGGTATCCGCAAGAACGGCACAGACGCCATCACGACGTTCACCGACGGTATCTCGATCGTAAAGTGGAGCAACATCCGCTCAGACAACGGCAGGGTTAGCGACACGAGCTGGCCCGACACGGACATCCCCCTGTTCCGTTACGCCGAGATGTACCTCATCCGCGCTGAGGCTAAGTGGCGCAAGAGCCGCAATCTCAACGACGCGTTGGCCGACATCAACGTTCTGCGCGACCGTGCGCACGCTACCCGTCTGCCCTCCATCAACTCAGAGATGGACATCCTCGACGAGTGGTGCCGCGAGTTCTACCTTGAGGGACGCCGCCGCAGCGACCTGAGGCGTTTCGACTGCTTCACCGGCAACAAGTATCTTTGGGACTGGAAGGGCGGTTCTGCAACGGGTACGAACGTCTACTCTCATTACGACGTTTATCCTTTCCCGGACACCGACCTTAACAACAACAGCAACCTTACTCCTACTCCGGGTTATTAATTTAGTGGTTTTTGCAATAATCAATTAAAAGGAAAACGATTATGAAAAATATTATAAAAAGCCTGCTCGTCCCGGTGATGGCGTTGGCGGTGCTGCCGCTTATGACGTCATGCGAAACCGACGACGACAGCAACCCGACATTGCAGACGCCCGAAACGTTCGTGCTCAACACGCCTGCCTATGCCGGCAACGTTTACGATTTGGCCAACAGCACGGGCGTGAACCTTACGACGTCGCAGCCGGCTTACGGCTTCCCCGCCGCAACGGTTTACGAGGTGCAGGTGTCTATTGACCCTGCCTTCAAGGACGTGGCAAGCCTCGACGTGCCCGAGAACATCAGCTACACGACGCTGGCAAATACTTGCCAGGAGGCAAATATGACCGTCGTCGCATCAGAGCTTAACAGCGCCGTAGTGTCGCTTTACCAGCTGGCTAACGGCGGCGCAAGCCCCTCTAACGACCCCATGCCCGTGTATATCCGCCTTGTTGCGCATATCTACGGCTCGGAGGTTGGCTACTGCTACTCTAACGTGATAGAGCTGCCGCAGGTGGTTGTTTCTTATGTTGCCGAGATGCCTAAGGAGGCTTACGTCGCAGGCCCGTCAATCCGCGGCGGAGGCGACGCCAAGAAGCTTGCTCCCATCTACAACCTTGAGAACAACTACTACGGAATGGTTTACATGGCTGCCGGCTCTACGCTGAAGTGGGGAGCCAACGCCGACACTCAGGACAACGGCTGGACGTTCACAACCGTTGACGACCAGGCCAACGCCGGACTGAGCGAGGGCGCCGACGGTGGCATTGCGTTCGCCAACGCCGGATGGTACGCCCTGCAGATTGCCTTCTCGATAGAGGACAACTCAGTGCGCGCTAAGCTCACGGTTTATCCCGGCACTGCTTACGTTACGGGCCACGTGGCAGCCGGAGCATGGAACGACCCCGACCCCAACTGGGCTTTGACGGCGCCTGCCGACGCAAGCGGCGAGTGGGTTTCACCGGCCTTCGCTACGGGCGGCGAGCTTCGTGCTTACATCAAGATACCCGGAACGCAGTGGTGGCAGACAGAATTCACGCTGTATGACGGCAACCTCTACTTCCGCAACGCCAACATCGTTGACAGCTGGAGTGAGATAGGCAGCGACTACGCCGTGACATGCACGGCTGGGCAGAAGCTCTATGTCGACTTCGACAACGACATGGGCCGCGTAGAGTAACCTGTAAAAACAGACAAGGGCTTACGGCCGTGGGGCCGAAGACGGACACCGGCCGTAAGCTCCTTAACCTGATAACTTATAACAATAAAAGAAAATCGTTATGAAAAAGATAATGCTTTTTGGCGGTTTGCTCCTTTCTGCCATGACCTTCGTTGCGTGCGACGGAGATTTTGACGACTGGGCAAGTCCGCAGACCAATCCGCAGGAAGATGCAATCACCCTGCCCGGATACACGGCGGCAGCCTCCGGAGCGGTTGATTTGGCCGCTGTTACGGGTGACAGCGTGCAAGTGCTCACGCTGTCGGGCACGCTGCCTGACGGCGCCGTTGTTGAGAACACCCGCATGGAGCTGCTCCCCGCCGACGGCTCGTCGGCCACGGTTACTACGCTCGAGGTTGACGCCGAGGGCCGCGTGGCAAAGGCTGACCTTGCCAATACGGTTGAGGGATACTTCGGCAAGCGCCCCGAGGCGCGCGACATGTCAGCCCAGGTTTACACTAATATGATTATCAACGGCCAGGCCTTCCGCGTTGACGCGGGCAAGATAACCATCACCGCAACGCCCGAGGCTCCATACATCGCTTCGGCTTACTATCTCGTAGGCGACGTTACGGGCGGATGGGACGCTGACCACGTAGTATTGTTCAGCCACTCGGGCGAGGACGTTTACGCCGACCCCGTGTTCACCGTTACCTTCACAGCTACGGGAAGCGGCAGCTGGAAGATCATCCCGCAGGGCAACCTCGACAGCGGCGACTTCTGGCATGAGGGCGCTGACGGCGTGGTAGGTGTTGCCACCGACGGCGACCCGGCGCTCAGCGGCACGCTCGTAGCCCAGGCCGGAGTAGGCGCAGGACGCATTGAGAACGCAGGCATGTACCGCATGACCATCAACATGCTCGACTATACTTACACCATCGAGCCGATGGCCGCCACGTATTACGTGTATGGCGCCGTGCAGGGCTGGAACAACGACCCTGCTACGGGAAAGACATGCGCCTTCTATCCCTCTACCGCAACCCAGCAGAGCTACACCACGAAGTGGACCGGCGCATGGGACTTGAAGTTCTGGGCTTCCGACGGATGGGGCAACGACGGCAAGGCATACGGCTCGCAGGTTGACGGCGACAGCTCGGAGTCAGGCAAGATTGTAGGCGACGGCGCCGCACAGGCAATATCAGCTCCGTCAGAGGGTTATTACACCTTCACCATCGACATGTCTACGATGACATACACCTGGACGATGTGCAGCGACCAGAATCCTGCAGAGTATGCTTCGGTCGGCATTTCAGGCGACATTACCGGCTGGGCCGACAACGCCGACATCGTGATGACGCAGGTTACTCCGCACAACTGGTACGTAAAGACTACCGTTGCTGCCGACGGCAAACTGAAGTTCCGTGTTGACGGAAAGTGGGATACCAACTGGGGCAGCGGCGCCAACATCGCCGACCAGAACTATGGCACATGTACTGCCGGTGGCGACAACATCACCGTGCCTGCCGGAACATACAGTATCTACTTCAACGACATAACGATGCAGTATGTCTTCATAGCAGAGTAAAGATATTTAGGTCATAAATCAAGACCGCTTGCACGGAAACATGAAGAGCCGTGCAAGCGGTTTTTTGTTTGTTTCTGGGGTAAGTTTCGAGAGTTCGGTTTCTTGTGAATTTACGTGGGTTCGGTATAAAGGAAACACCCCTCGTAGGGACATGATTTATTATGTCCGCACGCCGCGAAGAGGCGTATTTAGCCGATTTTGTGCATATTAAGAAGGCGCCTTTCACGATGTAAAACGTGTCCTTTTGCATTGTGAAAAGCGGCAAACGGAGACGCAAAAAGCGGCATTTTACAAACCGAAAAACAATTTTTATTTGCGGTTTTAATGTGAGTTTCTGTATAATGGAAACCCTCTCGTAGGGACATAATTTATTATGTCCGCACGCCCCAAAGAGGCGTATTTAACCGATTTTGTACATAATAACGTTCCTTCAGAACATGTGTACATAATAAATTATGTCCCTACTTTATTTGAAATGTTTGCAAATGAATAAGTCTTATATTGAACAGACGTATTTTTAATGTCACAATATCACAATGCGGCGTAAGGCTTTGAAAGCCATGGTGTTACGTGGTGACATTATGAGCCGTTCCACTTTCACCAACCGTCACGCTTCATGTCGTCTTGTGATAGTGGTGACGGTGGATACATACGTAATGTCACGGTTTAAACCGTTGATAATCAGCGATATGCGTGCGGATGTGACGTTGTGATATTAAATCCGTGCTCGATTTATATATGTGAGTTCGGTATAAGTTTATGTCTTAAAGAGTCGTGTCTAATCGTTTTTTGTGAATAAAAAGGTCTTCTCAGAACCTTATGCCGTAAAACAGCCTTGCCCGCCATTTAATACATTCAATCATCATCCTGTCGGCGTCGCCCTGCTGCCATAAGTTAACTACGGCCGATGCGCCTAAGAAGCTGTTCTTGAAGTTGCGCACCATGGCCATGCGGCCGACGTTGATTAGCGACGGAAACTTGAAAGGGGCGCGCTGCCGCACGTCGTCTACCGTGAGCCTGTTGCGTGAATACACTACGATGTGTGGCACGGCCGAGATGTGCAACAGCCACTTACTCTTTATGACGAAGTTGTATGCATAGCCGCCGCCGACGCCCACGCTGATTACCGACAGCCGTGTACCTGGCGTTCCGGGCATGATTTCGGCGTCAGTGCGGATGCGTCCGGCGAAGGCCGACAGGCCCAGCAACCACGACCCGTGGCTACGCTTCTGTACCTGCGACTGGCTGAACGCTGCCGGGAACGAGAAGCGGCGGTGGCTGAAGGCGTAGTAGGCGTTCACTTGAAGCACGTTCATGCTTACCTTGCCTGCTTCGATGTCGTAGGTTTTGCCTGCGTTCTCTAATGTTCCGCTGAATGTTTTTGACGAAGTGTAAACCAAGTCCGCTCCCATGCGGTTGCCGTAGGTGCTGAGCGTGAATTCGTTGTCTTTGTTGCGTCCGGCAAGCTTTGCCGGGTTGATGGCAAAGCCGAGCGACAGGCCGCGGTAGCTTACGGCGCCGCCGATTGTATTCTTCGGTTCAGCTTTCAGTTTGGTATTAAACGCCGCTCCGTCAATGTTTCCCCTTGAGTTAAGATCTGTTCCTGAAGCGTTCAGGCGTAGCTTTACCATCCATTTGCTGCCAGGCTTGCCGATGTATGCCGTGTCATATTTCGCCATGGCCTTGGCTTCACGCATCGCAAGTACGCTGTCTATGCGCCCTGCTAAGCCCGTCTGTGCCGCGGCCGGTAAGCCGGCGGCGCACATGATAAATGTTGCTATGGCCGTAGGTATGCGCATTTTCTTTGTGTAAAGTTTGTCTTTCGTATCGCTGGTGGTAAACCAAAAAAGAGTTGTCAGTCGGACAACTCTTTTTTGATGTGGTACCACCAGGAATCGAACTATTCCTCCAAGTGGCTGAATATCTTTGATTTATGATTCAGCAAGTAGTATAATCTCCCGCTATTGCTCCACCGGATTGTTGCAGCGTTCTGCGTCAGATTGCGTGGAGGTTTCCTTTATTGACTACAAATATACAACTTTCTTTTGAAAGTCAGGCATGTAATCATGAAAACTTCTCCACCTTGGTTCAAAATCCTTTTTGGACTTCCCAATGACCACCTTTATCCGGTCCTACACGCTTAATTGTTCCTTTCTCTTGAAGTGAAGCTAATCGCCTTTTCACACTGCTGTCATGTAGTCCCAATCGACCAGAAATCTCTTTTCTTGAAATATAGGGATTCCCTTTAAGAAGTTCAATAATAGCATCTTCCTGTTTACTTTGATCGCTTTCTGGTCGCTTTCTGGTCGTTTTCTGGTCACTCTTTTGGGTCGTTTCTGGCCCGCTTTGAATAATAGCTCTTTCCGGATACTCAAACTTGAATGTTGTCCAGATACCCGAAGCGTCATAGCGGAAGTCCGGCGTGGAGAATCCGTCATTCTTACAAGCCGTGATAATGCGCTCAATACCGCGTCCCCATGCTTCAATCTCACCTACACGGAAGAACGTATTGGCAATATCCGGGTTGTAAGGCATGCTTCGATGTGAGGACAATAAGGTTTCCACCGTCCATCCTTCGGGCAATACACCACCGTTTATTATCTCCAGCTTGTTTTCATACACGCGGATTTGAATGGGAGAAGGTTCTGCATAATCTTTGTTGATGCAAGCATTCAATAACGCTTCACGCAGTGCCTCACGAGGCATGGGCAATGTTTCTATCCGTTGGATACCTTCGTAGGTAATGATGGCTTTCATGTATTTGGTACACAGCAAATCCATCAGCTTCATGATTTGCTGGAACAGATTGCCATGCACTTCGTCCTGATACACCAAATCCATGCCTTCACGGAAGAAACCGACTTTTACAAACGCTCCGGTTATATACTTTTCCGGGTCGGTATGAAACAGCAATGCGGCAGCACGTTTCAGATAACTGCCCTCATAAAGTCGGAGCTTCTCCAACAGTCCATGATTATCGTCCATTAAGTCCGCTTCCTCCATGCGTCCGCTCCGTTTGGCATACTTGCGGAACAAATCGAATGTGGCATTATCCAAGTCTTC
>CALUKU010000009.1 GCA_944321295.1 uncultured Prevotella sp. | reverse complement strand
GGCTGGAACCAGTGCGTGTAGTGCGTCACGCCGTTCTCCTCGGCCCAGCGCTTCATGCCCGCGGCCACGGCGTCGGCCACAGAGCGGTCGAGGCAGGTTCCGTTGTCAATCACGTCAATCAACGTGTCATAAACATCGGACGGCAGATACTTGTACATCTTGGCACGGTTGAACACGTACTTGCCGAAATACTCCGACGGGCGCTCAACAGGCGAAATCACCTTGACGGGCTTCTTCTTGAAAGCCTCGCCAACTACTTTAAATCTTAAGTTTGCCATAGCGTATGTATTTTATTGTTTATATGTTTCCATTGGGTTATTCTCATCCCGTTTTCCCAAAGGCCGCCTCCTGCACCGCAAAAGGCGGTCTTTTACGGCGTGAAAGGCCATCTCTTGCAAGGCAAAAGGCCGCCTTTTACAAGCCGCGGCGCAACCCGCTCACTGTCAGCCGCTTACGGCTACGGCCGCAAGGTCAGGCCGAACACGAAGTAGGCCTTCTCCGTCGAGGGGTTGGCAGACACTCCGGCGAACAGCGGCAGAGTGAAGCGCTTAGTCACGCGGACGTCCTTAACAGCCTTGAGCGACACGTTGGTAACGGCAAACCCGTCGGCCTCAGCGTAGAAGCTCGTAGCGTAAGGCACGGCGCCGACGGCCGCCGTCCACTGACAGCCGGCAAGACTGAACGGGGCGCTAATCTCGAAATACGACGAATAGGCTCGGTCGCCGCCACGGTCACGGCCGTCGTTTCCGGCAAAGTTGGTGAACCACTGCATCGCCACGGGACCGAAATCGTAGCCCACGTTGGCCTCGAAGACATGCGACGTGCTGTGCGACGCATAGTTGAAATAACGCTCGTCGGGCGAATTGAACCAATAGTCGGTGACGCCTATGTTAAACCCTCCCGTCTTGTATGCCAACGTCAGGTCGAACTCCTTAGTGTCACCGGGGTCGCTCAGTCCGACACTGCCCCACGCCGATAGCGACAGCCCCTTATAAGCGAGGCCGAGGGACGGCTGCAGGCTGACATCCCCTAAATCTTGTCCGCGCCAGATGTATTGGCTCACAACGTCGGCCTGCAAGGTGGCCTCAACCTTGTCTTGCGCAGCAGCCGTCAACGACGTGCCGAACAAAACGGCTGCTATTATTGCTTTTCCTGTAAAATCTTTCATACCTTTACCTATTTTATATATTAGACATCTGTTTAATAACACACAAGCGAAATCACGACGCCGCACATTTCATTTTGATTATCACGAAGACAAAGTTACAACATTTTGAAAGCAAAATAAATAAATTACTGACATTATTATACTAAATTTATTGATATAATTACTATTAGTCGATATAAAGACCTGATAACTTTCAATATGCAACCATTACGAGTCTATTTGGTTAAAAAGTGTAAGTTTGACCCCATTCAAAATAAAATAATCAAAATATTTTCATTCAAACACTCTCCATGTTGCAATTTGCAATAAATCAAGGCGCGAATATTTCAAACCGAAATGAAAACGAATAAAATTTATAACAAATTGCAACAATATCATGTTTTACAGCAACACAACGCCACATTTATAAGCAATATGACAACAAAATGTTTTAATTTTGCAGAAAATAATTTCACTTCGATAGTAAACAACCATATTATACAACCAAAAAGAAAGATTATCATGAAAAAGATTGAAGCAATCATCCGCAAGTCAAGGTTCGAGGACGTGAAGAAGGCTTTGCTCGAAGCCGACATCGAATGGTTCTCCTACTACGACGTAAGAGGTAACGGAAAGGCGCGGCAAGGCCGCATCTACCGCGGAATAGTGTATGACACCAGCTCGATAGAGCGCACGCTCGTGTCGCTCGTCGTGCGCGACAAGAACGTGGAGAAATCGGTGCAGGCAATACTGCAGGCCGCACAGACAGGCGAGATAGGCGACGGGCGCATCTTCATCACACCGGTTGACGACGCCGTCAGGATACGCACAGGCGAACGCGGCGACATCGCCCTTTACAACGCCGAGCAGGAGAAATGACGGTAACGATGGAACACAGGAAAGGTAAAAAGGTAAAAACAAAATGGAGGACAATGTTATGAAAAAGCTAAGACACACATACTCGATAGGTAAACGAACGGCCGCGACGGCCGCCATGGCCCTGCTGCTCTCGGCAAGCGCATGGGCCGACGGCACGGCCGAGGCCGCAGGCCCCGTGCTCGACAGCGGCAACACGGCATGGATGATAACGGCCACAACGCTGGTGCTGCTCATGTCGATACCAGGCATAGCCCTGTTTTACGGCGGCCTGGTAAGGCAGAAGAACGTGCTGAGCATAATCATGCAGACCCTGCTCATCGTGGGCGTGGTAAGCGTATTATGGGTGGCTGTGGGATACACGTGGGCCTTCGGCACCGGCTTTAAGGAGTCGGGCAGCCCGCTGTTCGCCGTCATCGGCGGCTTCGACAAGGCTTTCCTCAACGGCATAACGCCCGGAACGCTGACCGCAGGAGGCATACCCGAACTGGTGTTCGTCATGTTCCAATGCATGTTCGCGCTGATAACGCCGGCACTGATACTCGGCGCCTTCGCCGAAAGAATTAAGTTCAAGGGCTACATGGTGTTCATCATCTTGTGGACGGTGCTGGCCTACTTCCCGATGGCCCACTGGGTGTGGGGCGGAGGCTTCCTGCAGGAAATGGGCGCAATCGACTTCGCAGGAGGCACCGTGGTGCACATCAACGCCGGCATATCGGCCCTCGTCATGGCTATGATGATCGGCAAGAGGGAGGATTACAAGATTGGACATCCCATCACGCCGCACAACGTGACCTTCGTGTTTCTCGGCACTTCGTTCCTTTGGCTGGGCTGGTTCGGCTTCAACGCAGGCAGCGGACTGGCAGCCGACGGCATTGCCGCCAACGCCATGCTGGTGACGCACATCGCAACGGCGACGGCCGCCATCGTGTGGATGGCCATAGACTGGATATTCAACAAGAAACCGACTACCGTAGGCGCGTGCACCGGAGCCGTGGCCGGACTTGTGGCCATAACGCCCGCCGCAGGGTCGACCGACCTGCTCGGAGCCTTCTGCATCGGAGTGGCGACGCCCATCATATGCTTCTTCATGGTGGCTGTGGTGAAACCGAAGTTCAAGTATGACGACGCCCTCGACGCCTTCGGCGTGCACGGCATAGGCGGCATCGTCGGCTCGATACTCACCGGCGTGTTCGCAACGCGCTGCATAACGGGCGACGGCGGAGCCGAAGGCGCCCTCTACGGCGACTGGCACCAGCTGTGGGTTCAGCTCGTGGCTACGGTGGTTTCGGTAGTGTTCAGCGCCGCCGTGACGTTCGTCCTTTACAAAATCGTCGACTCGCTTATCGGCATAAGGGTTGACAGGCGCGTAGAGGAAGAGGGACTCGACATCTACGAACACGGCGAGAGCGCGTATAATTAATTAAGAATAAGGAGTTAGGAATTAAGAAAATCTGCCATGCCGGTAGTTTTCTTAATCCCTAACTCCTTATTCTTTATTCACAAAGTGAGGTTTACTTAATTCATAATTCTTAAATACTTAAATCCAATGTGTGGAATAGTTGCAATCTTAAACATACGCAAGCAGACGCCCGAACTGAGGCAGAAGGCGCTGCAGATGAGCAGCAAGATACGTCACCGCGGCCCTGACTGGAGCGGCATTTATTGCGGGGGCTCGGCCATCTTAGCCCACGAGCGACTGGCCATTGTCGACCCCGAGTCGGGCCGCCAGCCGCTTTTCAGTCCTGACAAGAAGCAGGTGCTGGCCGTAAACGGAGAAATTTACAACCATCAGGACATACGCCGGCATTATGCCGGGAAGTACCAGTTTATGACGGGAAGCGACTGCGAAGTCATCCTCGCCCTTTACCGCGAGCATGGCGACTCGTTCCTCAACATGCTCGACGGGATATTCGCCTTCGTCCTGTATGACGCCGAGCGCGACGATTACCTTATAGCACGCGACCCCATAGGGGTGATACCTTTATATTATGGCAGCGACAAGGACGGACGGATTTACGTGGCAAGCGAACTGAAGGCTCTTGAAGGACAATGCGACAAGTATGACGTGTTCCCGCCGGGACACGTCATGACCGCAGGCGACGCAAAGCCGCGCCGTTATTATGAAAAGGATTGGTTCGACTATGACAACGTTAAAGACAACAACGCCGACATCGGCGAACTGCGCGACGCGCTAGAGGCGGCCATACGCCGGCAGATGATGAGCGACGTGCCCTACGGCGTGCTGCTGAGCGGAGGGCTCGACTCTTCAATAACGAGTGCGGTAGCCATGAAATACTCTGGAAGGCGGGTGGAAACAGGCGGCGGAGAGGCCGCATGGTGGCCGAGGCTGCACTCTTTCGCCGTAGGCCTGAAGAATTCGCCCGACCTGGAGAAGGCACGCATCGTGGCAAAGCACATCGGCACGGTGCATCACGAAATCAACTACACCATACAGGAAGGACTCGACGCGCTGAGCGACGTTGTCTATTTCACTGAAACTTACGACGTTACGACCATCCGCGCATCCACGCCGATGTATCTGCTCGCACGCGTCATTAAGAGCATGGGCATAAAGATGGTGCTGTCGGGCGAGGGGGCCGACGAGGTGTTCGGCGGCTACTTGTATTTCCATAAGGCGCCGTCGCCGCGCGCATTTCACGAAGAAACGGTGCGCAAGCTGTCGAAACTGCATCTTTACGACTGCCTGCGGGCCAACAAGAGCCTCGCCGCCTGGGGCGTGGAAGGCCGCGTGCCGTTCCTTGACACGAAGTTTCTCGACACGGCCATGCGCATTAACCCGGCTGCCAAGATGTGCCCCGGCGCGACATTGGAAAAGAAAATACTGCGCGAGGCTTTCGCCCCGCTACTGCCTGACGAGATAGCATGGAGGCAGAAGGAGCAATTCTCCGACGGCGTGGGATACTCATGGATAGACACGCTGAGAAGCATAACCGCCGACAGCGTTAGCGATTATGAAATGAGCCACGCGGCCGAACGCTTCCCCGTCAACCCTCCGCGCAACAAGGAGGAGTATTTCTACCGTTCGCTGTTCGCCTCGCATTTCCCGAGCGACAACGCCGCGAAAACCGTACCGAGCGTGCCGAGCGTAGCCTGCAGCACGGCCGAGGCCCTGGCGTGGGACAAGGCTTTCGCCGGAGTCAACGAGCCGAGCGGCCGGGCCGTAAGCGGCGTTCACAACAACGCTTACGGCATTAAGAAAACTTAACATCAAAGAACGTGTTGTCATACAACGGTTTGGAGAATATGCGCCGGCACGTTGACGATTTTTTCATGCTAATATTTTGGCCGTTTCGTTTTTTAGCCTTAACTTTGACCTCCCCAAGAGTTTAAAAGTTAAATCAGCGGCATGCAAGACTTCGTTCACCTTCACGTACACACGTATTACAGCATACTCGACGGCCAGGCCAGCGTAAAGAAACTCGTCGACAAGGCCATTGCCGACGGCATGCGGGGCATGGCCGTGACCGACCACGGCAACATGTTCGCCATAAAAGAGTTTTTCAACTACTGCAAGAAGAAGAACGGCGAGCTGAAGGAGCAGGGCAAACCTGAGTTCAAGCCCATACTCGGATGCGAGATGTACGTGGCGCGGCGCACGAAGGAGGATAAGGTGAAAGACCTGGGCGACCAAGGCGGTTACCACCTTATCGTATTGGCGAAGAACTACAAGGGATACAAAAACCTCATCAAGCTTGTGAGCCGTGCGTGGGTTGACGGCTTCTACATGCGCCCGCGTACCGACCGCGCCGACCTTGAAACTTACCACGAGGGGCTTATAGTCTGCTCGGCGTGCATTGCCGGCGAAGTGCCCGCGAAAATCCTTAAGGGCGATATCGAAGGCGCAGAGGAGGCCGTAGAGTGGTACAAGCGCGTCTTCGGCGACGACTATTACCTCGAGCTGCAGCGCCATGAGGTGAAAGATCCGCACATCCGCGCCAACCGCGAAACGTTCCCCCTGCAGCAGAAAGCCAACAAGGTGCTCATGAAGCTTGCCGCGAAATACGGCGTCAAGCTGGTATGCACAAACGACTGCCACTTCGTTGACGAGGAGAACGCCGAGGCTCACGACCGGCTCCTCTGCCTGTCAACCAACAAGGACTTGGACGACCCCAACCGCATGCTTTACTCTAAGCAGGAGTGGTTTAAGACGCGCGAGGAGATGAACGAGGTGTTTGCCGACGTGCCCGAAGCCTTGGCCAACACGTGCGAAGTGCTCGACAAGGTTGAGTTTTACAGTATCGACCACTCCCCCATCATGCCCTTCTTCCCCATACCCGAGGAGTTCGGCACGGAGGAGGAATACCGCAAACGGTTCACCGAAGAGCAGCTCTACGACGAGTTCACGCAGGACGAGAACGGCAACGTGGTGCTGTCGCGCGAGGAAGGCGAGAAGAAGATCGCCAAGCTCGGCGGCTACGACAAGATATACAGGATAAAGTTCGAGGCCGACTATCTGGCCAAGCTCGCCTACGAAGGGGCCAAGCGCCTATACGGCGACCCGCTGTCAGACGAGGTTAAGGAGCGCGTCAACTTCGAGCTTTACATAATGAAGACGATGGGGTTCCCGGGCTACTTCCTCATCGTGCAAGACTTCATCAACTCAGCGCGCGACCAGCTCGGAGTGATGGTTGGCCCGGGACGTGGCAGCGCGGCCGGCTCAGTAGTGGCCTACTGCCTCGGCATTACGAAGATTGACCCCATAAAATACGACCTGCTGTTCGAGCGTTTCCTCAACCCAGACCGTATCTCGCTGCCCGATATCGACACCGACTTCGACGACGACGGACGCGGAAAGGTGCTCGACTGGGTTACCGAGAAGTACGGCGCCGACAAGGTGGCGCACATCATTACATACGGCACCATGGCCACCAAGCTGGCCATCAAGGACGTGGCGCGCGTCGAGAAGCTCCCGCTCGAAGAGTCAAACCGCCTCTGTAAGGCCATACCCGACCGCCTGCCCGACGGTCTGAAGATGAACCTCACAAACGCCATAAAGTGCGTGAAGGAGCTTCGCGAGGCCGAGGCTTCGACAGACCGGCGCACGCGCGAAACCATTGAGTACGCCAAAATGCTCGAAGGCAACGTCAGGAACACCGGCATACACGCTTGCGGAACCATCATCTGCCGCGACCCTATAAGCGACTGGGTGCCCGTGTCGACGGCCGACGACAAGGAAACGGGCAACAAACTGCTATGCACGCAGTATGAAGGCAGCGTGATCGAGGAAACCGGACTGATAAAGATGGACTTCCTCGGACTGAAAACCTTGTCAATACTTAAGGAGGCCGTAGAGAACATACGCCTCACCACGGGCGACGTCATCGACCTTGACACCATACCGATTGACGACCCCGACACCTATAAATTATATAGCGAGGGCCGCACGATAGGCACGTTCCAGTTTGAGTCTGCCGGCATGCAGAAGTACCTTCGCGAGCTGCATCCCACCGTATTCGAGGACCTCATAGCCATGAACGCCCTCTACCGCCCCGGCCCTATGGACTACATTCCGCAGTTCATCGAGCGCAAGCGCGACCCGTCGAAAATCACGTATGACATTCCTTGCATGGAGAAATACCTCAAGGACACTTACGGAATCACCGTGTACCAGGAGCAGGTCATGCTCCTCAGCCGCCAGCTGGCAGGCTTCACGCGAGGCCAGAGCGACACCCTGCGCAAGGCGATGGGCAAGAAGCAGATTGAGAAGATGAACCACTTGGAGGGGCTCTTCTATGAAGGCGGCGAGAAGAACGGCTACAAGCACGAGGTGCTGCACAAGATTTGGGAAGACTGGAAGAAGTTCGCCAGCTACGCCTTCAACAAGAGTCACGCCACGTGCTACTCGTGGGTGGCTTACCAGACGGCTTACCTCAAGGCTCACTACCCTGCCGAGTACATGGCAGCCAACATGAGCCGCAACGTCACCAACATAACCGAAATAACAAAGCTCATGGACGAGTGCAAGGCCATGGGCATAAAGACGCTCGGGCCCGACGTCAACGAGAGCCGCCAGAAGTTCAGCGTAAACAAGCAGGGAGCCATCCGCTTCGGCCTGGCCGCGATAAAAGGCATGGGCTCGGCAGCAGCCGAGGCCATCATAACCGAGCGCGAACAAAACGGCCCTTATAAAGACGTGTTCGACATGGTGCAGCGCGTCAACCTCTCGGCCTGCAACCGCAAATGCTTCGAGAGCCTCGCCCTCAGCGGCGGACTCGACAGCTTCAACATCAGGCGCGAAAGCTACTTCGGACGCAACGCCAAGGGAGAGATGTTCCTCGACACGCTCGTGCGCTACGGACAGCTTTACCAACAGGAGAAGAACGCGGCGCAAAACTCGCTCTTCGGCGGCATGGACAGCGTTGACATAGCCACGCCCCAAGTACCCGAGGGCGAAACATGGAGCACCATAGAGAAGCTCAACAAGGAGCGCGACCTCGTAGGCATTTACCTGTCGGCCCACCCGCTCGACGACTTCGAGGTAATACTCAACAACATGTGTAACACGCATTGCGCCGAGCTGGCCGACAAGCAGGAGCTGGCAAAGAAGCAGGAAGTGGTGCTGGGAGGCATTGTCACGGCGTCGCGCGGCAAGTTCACTAAGACCGGCAAGCCGTGCGGCTTCGTCACGATAGAAGACTTCGAAGGCTCGGGCGAGCTGGCGTTCTTCGGCGAAGACTGGGGCAAGTGGCAGGGCATGCTCATCGAGGGCAGCACGGTGATGGTGAAGGCGCAGTTCGTACAGAGGTTCCGCAACAGCGACATGATGGACATGCGCGTCACCGACATACAATACCTGCAGACCGTGAAGGACAAGCAGATAGAGCGGCTGACGATAACCCTCGACGCAGAGAAGATTGACGAAACCACCGTGTCAGACCTCGTGACGGTGATAAAAGACTGCCCCGGCAACGCACAATTGTACTTCCAGGTGAGCGACGGCACCGCCACGCGGCCGTTCACCCTGTACAGCAAGCGGGGGAAGGTTGACGTATGCCGCGAGCTGATAACCTTCATCAAAGGCAGCGAGGCGCTGGACTACAAGATAAATTAGCCTGCGGCGCACTGCCGGCCGCCCACGGCCATACGACGGCATGCCAAGACGTCTGCCATAACGGCTGCACGACGGATTGCCTACGCCGACGGCAACGATGGCACACTCTTTGTTAGAGCAAAAACATAAGGTAACATAATTATTAACCCTAAATAAGAAAACAATGGAAGTAAAAATCACAAACGAGAACTTCGAGAGCTTTAAGAACGGCAATCTGCCTTTAGTAGTTGACTTCTGGGCAACATGGTGCGGCCCATGCAAGGCCATCGCCCCCATCGTAGGCGAGCTGGCAGAAGAGTATGACGGCAAGATAGTAGTCGGCAAATGCGACGTTGAAGAGGCTGACGAAATCGCAATGCAGTTCGGTATCCGCAACATCCCCACCATCCTGTTCATCAAGAACGGCCAGGTGGTTGACAAGTTCGTAGGCGCTACGACGAAGGCAAAACTGCAGGAAAAGTTTGAAGCTCTGCTGTAAACCAACGTTTATGAACCCACTAAAAGAGGGCCGGCCCAAACAAGGGTCGGCCCTCTTTGCGTAACGCCCGACAGCGTTCAACCCAAATCGGTCATTAGACTTCAGACTGATTATGTGTTCATGTCAGCCAGATTGCTAATCGTTTCGTCTTGACGTAGCCCGCTACGCCTTCGCCGAAACGATTAGCAATCTGGCGGCAGGAACGCGTAAGTAGGCGAAGAGTTAGCGAAATACATGAATATTCAGACACATACGTTCTAATGACCGATTTGGGTTCAAGTAAGCCGCTTCATGGAGCCAACGTAACACGCTGACTGCCAACGGTTTGCAGAAGGCCGCCTTTCAAGCCATGAAAGGCGGCCTTTTACGATGCGATAAGTTACCTTTCGCCGTGCAAAAGGCGGCGGTCTGCAATGTAATATTTTCGCAAATACGCCGTTAAATATTTTGGATGAACGACACTGAATCAAAAAACAGCTACGGCCACGTGCTGAAATACACGGGCATTTTCGGCGGCGTGCAAGGCCTGAACATACTGATCGGGCTTGTGCGCAACAAACTCGTGGCCCTCATCCTCGGCCCGGCCGGCATGGGACTGGCGTCGCTGTTCAACTCGCTCGCCAACTTCGTGTCACAGGCTACGGGCCTCGGCATTTCGTTCGGCGCCGTAAGGCATCTGTCAGAAATCTTCGACAGAGGCGACAACGAGCGGATACTAAGCTTCGTGAAGACCGTCAGGGCGTGGAGCTTCATGGCCGCGCTGCTCGGCGTAGCGGCATGCGTGGCAGCCGCTCCGCTGCTGAACATGATGGCGTTCGACGGCGACGACCGCTCGTTAGAGATAATGGCGCTCGCCCCGGCGGTGGCTATGACGGCGCTGGCCGGAGGCGAAACGGCCATACTGAAAGGGGCGCGCAGGCTGCGCCAGCTGGCCGAGATACAGGTCTTGATGGTTGTAGTGTCGCTGGCGCTGTCGGTGCCGGCCTACTGGTTTATGGGCTTCAGTGGAATAATACCCGTAATAGTGCTCCTGGCTGCGGCCAACCTCATTGTTACGCTGCGCTTCTCGCTCAAGGCGTATCCGCTGCAGACGGCCGGAGCCGCCGCCGCGCTGAAAGACGGCTCGGGCATGATTCGCCTCGGCATGGCGTTCGTAATGTCGGGCGTGTTCGGCAGCGGAGCCGAGATGGCAGTGCGCTCGTTCCTCAACACCTGCGCCGACCTTGACACCGTAGGCCTCTACAACGCCGGCTACATGATAACCGTTACTTACGCAGGCATGGTGTTCTCGGCGATGGAGTCTGACTACTTTCCGCGCCTGTCGGCCGTCAACCATGACACGGCCGCCGTCAACCTCACGGTAAACAGACAGATAGAGGTGTCGCTGCTCGTCATCGCCCCCATGCTGGTTTTCGTCATAACGGCCCTGCCGCTGCTCATTCCGTTGCTCTTCAGCGGCAAGTTCGCCCCGGTGGTGCCGATGGCGCAGGTGGCCATATTGTCGATGTACGCCCGCGCTACGATGTTGCCCGTGGCCTACATCACACTGGCCAAGGGCCACTCGCGCGCCTACCTCGTAATCGAAGGCATATCGGCCGCGGCGCTCGTAGCGCTCATGGCGGCATGCTTCAGCCGCTGGGGCCTGGTGGGCGCCGGCGTGGCCGTGCTGCTGTCAAACGTGCTCGACCTTGCCGTGATACTCGTCTACGCCCGCCTGCGCTACGGGTTCAGGATGTCACGCCAGGTCCTTACATACGCGGCGGCACACGTGCCCATAGGCATTGCGGCCTATGCCGCAACCTTCGCCCACGAGGCCTGGCTCGGCATTACGCTCGGCCTGCTCGCCACCGCGGCAAGCACGGTGCTGACGGCCAGGACGCTGTATAAGAAGACGGAGATATGGAACAAGATTAAAACGAAGCTGAAAAACAAAAAGAACGGCATGTAAACTCACGGCCGACAACAACAGCAGGACACGCGGAAGGGCGTCTTAATCTTTTTTAGCCATAAAAAATTGCCCGTTAGGAAAATAAAGCCTATCTTTGCACCAGAAAACATTTGAAATAACATAAGGTGACTGAAAGCGGATTCCGACATTGAAACAAATGCCGGAATTCTCTTTTTGTCTATCCTGAAAAACAAATAATTAAACATCTTATAACTATGGCTTACATGTCACAAGAAGGCTACGACAAGCTGGTAGCCGAACTTAAACATTTGGAAAGCGTCGAACGCCCAAAGGCCTCGGCCGCCATCGCCGAAGCAAGGGACAAGGGCGACCTAAGCGAAAACTCGGAATACGACGCCGCAAAAGAGGCGCAGGCTCATCTTGAAGACAAAATCAACAAGCTGAAGCTCGCCATATCAGAGGCTAAAATCGTTGACACCTCACGCTTGAGCACCGACAGCGTGCAGATACTTTCGAAAGTGGAGATGACCAACATGGCCAACAACGCCAAGATGACTTACACCATCGTTAGCGAGAGCGAGGCCAACCTGCGCGAAGGCAAGATATCAATCAAGACCCCCATCGCGCAAGGACTGCTCAACAAGAAGGTAGGCGACGAGGTGGAAATCAAAATCCCCCGCGGTACCATCAAGCTGAGAATAGACAAGATAACAGTTGAATAGTTTAAATTAAGCAGACAAGTGACAAGCAGACAAGTTGACGAGCGAAATAACATTACAGACTCGGGCTTATCTCCTTGTCTGCTCGTCGCTTGTCTGCTTGTCTACTAAAAATAAAAACAATGGACATATTCTCAAAAATAGCAGCCGGCGAAATACCCAGCTACAAATGCGCCGAGAACGATAAGTTCTACGCATTTCTCGACATCAACCCCTTGGCCAAGGGCCACACGCTCGTAATACCGCGCAGGGAGGTTGACTACTTTTTCGACATGGACGACGACGAGTTGGCCGAAATGATAGTGTTCGCCAAGAAAGTGGCCGTGGCAATAAAGAAGGCCTTCCCCTGCCGCAAGGTCGGCATGGCCGTGCTCGGCCTTGAGGTTGCGCACGCCCACATCCACCTTGTGCCCATGCAGAGTGAAGGCGACATGAACTTCGCCAACCCCAAGCTGAAACTCACTGAAGCAGAATTTGACGAAATAGCAAAGAAGATCAGGGAAAACTTCTAAAAGTGAGAAGGTGAGAAAGTGAGAAGGTGAGAAACAAATTGGTTTATAGTGACAATTTGTTTCTCACCTTCTCACTTTCTCACCTTCTCACCTTTAAATAAATTCCTCTCCGTATTTTACCTGTACTTCGTTGATATATTTTCTTATCAACGCCGAAGAATCTTCCTTCTTACATATCAGAAGGACGTTGCCCTTCTCAGCCACGATATAGCCGTCAAGGCCATTGATTACGCCCAGATGGTCGTCGGGCAGCTTGATTATGTTGTTGTGGCTGTCGTCCGTCATCACGCGGGCGCCTATCACGACATTGTCGCCCTCGCCCTTGCTCATGCTCTCATACATAGAGTGCCACATGCCGAGGTCGGCCCAGCCGAAGTCACACTTCATGACATACACGTTCTCGTTCTTGTCAAGTATTCCGTAATCAATCGACAAGTTGGGATATGCCGGGAAATTATCCTTGATGAATTGCAATTCGGCCTCAATGCTGAAAGGCCTCTCCTCGGTTTCCTTGAAGTTGCGCAATACGGGCGGAAAAATCTTCTTCAGCGTTTCGCGCAGATACATCACATTAGCAAGAAAGAGGCCGGTGTTCCAATAAAACTCGCCGCTCTCCATGAACATTCGCGCGAAATCACGGTCGGGTTTCTCGGTAAAAGACTTCACCTTGAACACACCTTCACACTTTGACGGCTCCCCAATCTGTATGTATCCGTATCCCGGCTCGGGTCGGGTAGGCTTGACGCCCATCGTCAATATGCACTCATTGCCGGCAACGAAGTCAAGGCCGTCAAGCACATTGCTCCTGAACACGTCCTCCTTAAACACCGCCTGGTCCGACGGCACCACGACAAGCCTTGCCTCAGGATTGACGTGAAGTATCCTGTGCGTAGCCCACGCAAGGCTGGGCGCCGTATTCCTGAATATCGGCTCACTTAGGATATTATCTTTCGGAAGCTCGGGCAACTGCTCCTCGACAAGCCGCGAATACATCTTGTTGGTGCTGACATAAATGTTCTCGACAGGAATAAACGCCGACATACGGTCGAATGTCTGCTGGATGAGCGTCCTTCCCGTAGAGAAAAAGTCAAGAAACTGCTTCGGACAGTCCTCACGGCTGCAGGGCCACAGCCTCCTACCCTTACCTCCGGCCAAAATCAAACAATAGTTATCCTTGTTTCCCATCATAATATTAATATTAAAGGTTTGTTATTACGATACGAAGATACACATTATTACGCTCACAACCAATTATTTTAAGTTTTTTCAATTAAAAATTTGTCAATTCGGATTTTATCCTTATCTTTGCACCCGCATTAAGCCCAGATGGCGGAATCGGTAGACGCGCTGGTCTCAAACACCAGTGGGGCAACCCGTGCCGGTTCGACCCCGGCTCTGGGTACAAGGTAAAAGGATAAGTAGTTAGCAATAAACGACTTATCCTTTTTGCCTTTTAAGAATGTTCCCGTTTTGTTCCCAATCGTCAGGAAATGAAATGTAATCGAATAGAATTGAAATTACTTAATCATCAAGATATGGAGTATGAAGTTTATTATAAACTCAACGATAGGACAGATATGTACTATGTGAGCTTTTCACAAAAGAAATTGTCTAATGAAGATATTCTCTATTCAATAAAGAAAGAATTAATAAAGTATTTAAATCTTACTTCAGGTGAAAAATTGGAAATTATTTCAATAAACAGAATTCGATAATTAACCATGCAAAATAGCTCAATCATATCTAACCAAGAGAAATTCTTACTATATTCTCATTATTATAAATCTATAGGGTTCAATAGTATAACTTATATAAATGGATTCTATGGGAAGAAAAATATTTTGCGTATATTTACCTTGCAAGATTTCTTTAAATATTATGATAATGAGATATTAAGAATAAAGATTGCATTGAAAGGAAATACATATTGGTTTGTATTTGATTGTATAAAAGAAGTGTCTCCAATTTTTAAATATGATGTTGCAAATAATCATTTAGATGTTATTTATGAAGCAGATGAATTGTTAAATGATAATATACAGATAAATGATGGAATTGCTACAACTGCGTTATCATCAAGTGCTTATTTTTCTTTTAAAAACATATTTCGAATAAAGACTAATAATTTTAAGGGTTGGTGTTGGTGGAAGGATATTGTTATTTGCGAACTTAAAGATGTTGTTGAAAGCAAAATTAGTTATCAAATATTGCATATAGATGAAATAGAATTGTATGATAATATAAATATCAATCATAACCAGACACAATATGATTTTGTCCAACAATTCAAAAAGCCTATATCCTATTTTAGAAAAAGAAAACAAGAAACAGGACTGTATGGTGAGGTAGAGTGGAAATCCTATTTTTGGAATTCTGCTACAGGAATTGGAGTTATATCTGGGGGAAATTCTTTCCGTTGTATTGATATTGATGGGTGTTCTTCTTTTGATTTTGTGACGAAATTTCTACATCTTCTAGGTCTTAATGAAAGTTATAGTTGGATTGTAAGAACAGGGAGTAAGAATGGCTTTCACATTTGGATTAAAACAGAAAAACTTCCGAATAATTTGTTGATGAATGCTCACGCAGAAAAACTTTTTAAAAATGCAGGATTTATCGTTTTTGAGCCAAAAGATGAATATAAGACTATATTTAAAAGAATAGAATTACGTTGGAAGAGTCATATAGTCATGCCACCTTCAAAATCAGGATATGGTTATTATTATGAATTTGTTTATGGATTACCAAATGATATTCCTCAAACTATTTCTTCTGATTCTCTACTTTCTACATTAAATGCAGTTGGATATAACACGGCTTTAAATTATGAAGAAATAATTCATTGTAAAATAACAAGTGTTGGGCCAAGTATTCGTAGATATAATTTATATCAAACTGTAATTCTTGTATTGGATTTAGAAACTACAGGATTAGCAAAAGATTACAAAGATTCATTTGATAATGTAGATAATTGGCCTTATATAGTTCAAATCAGTTATCAAATTTTATCAGGCTATGACAATGATATGTTGAAGGAAGCTGACTATATTTTGCGGCCCGAAAATTTTGTTATTCCAGAAAGTTCTATCTTATTGCATGGTATAACTAATGATATTGCAAATGAAAAAGGATGGGATAGAAAGGATTTTTATAAATATTTTGTTGAACAATTAAAGGCTGTTCATTATATCGTCGCCCACAATGCTGATTTTGATGTAAATGTATTGAAATGTGAATTATTGCGTTATACAGAAATGACTGTTACTGAAATTAATTCATTATTCAGTGGCATTCATATAATTTGCACGATGAAAGCATCTGTGGATTTATGTAAAATATTAAGAAATAGCAATTCAAGTGAATACAAATATCCCAAATTAAACGAATTGTATAATCATTTATTTGGGAAAGGTTATGAAAATTCTCATAATTCATTGTTTGATGTTAGAGCTACAACAGAATGTTTTCTGGAATTAAGCAAAAAAGGAATCATAGATTATTGCAAAAATAGTCCTATTCAATTAAATTTTGTTTCAGAAAACAATTTTTGCTGCCAATGTGGAGGAATTTTAAGGCCGGCATATTGCTCTTTTCCTAAGTATGATTGGAACTTCGACTATATCTTACAATGTAGTAAATGCAAGTTATTTTATGTCACAGGGTATAGAACTGATGATGATTTATATTTTTAAGGATGAATTTCCAGTTATAAATTTCAATAGTTTATTTATGTTTATGCCAGTAAATATACACATCCCGTATCGAAATCTCATGGTTAAGATATGCCCGGCTGATTTCTGTCGGAAGTGTATAAGCCGGATAATCGGCAATCTTGAAATGCCAATAGATGCCTCGGTTGTCAGGATAAATACGGCAATTGTTCCGTTCGCAGAAAAGGCGTTCACCTTCGGCGGTATAAAGGTAATAGTTGGTCGCCGCTTTCTGTAATTCCGTGTTCTTCTCTTGAAGCTCACGTACTTTTGCGGCAAGTTGCTCTCGCTGTTTCTGCTCGAATTCATAGGCAGATAAATCCATTTCATGCCATGAACCAGTCTTGAAATATGGCCTTTTACACGATGATAAGCGGTGAACTGCAATGTGAAAAGCGGCATATTGCAAACTGAGAAATACCCTAATGAAGATCCGCTTAGAGCCAAGTGGTTTTTAAGGAGTTAACAGAAGTCGTGATCCATCACTATAACCAAGAGTTGACTGACGACAGCCTCCGTGGGTAATGCCTGCTAACGACTCCGCAAACTACAAGCATTTGGTAAAATACGAACACTAAGTTTTTTTATTGAAGGTTTTAATATCACAATGTCACAATGCGGTGTAATATAATGGAATCCATGGCATTACGTGGTGACATTATGAAAAATACCGTTATCACAACCGTCACGCCCAAGGCTTGTGACAGTCGTGATAACGGCAACAAAAGTAACGTCACAACTTAAATCACTGACAATTAGCGACATGCGCTCAAATGTGACATTGTGACATTAAATTCGTATTTAATTTATATACCGCCAATCCTGCTTTCACTCGTAAAGAAGCTCGACGGAATAAAGAATTACGACCGAAGTAAAAACATGTCAGTACGGATATTGAAAATTCTTTTTTCATTTACTTCCAGCATGGAATCTGTTTTCAATGTTCCGCCGAGCTATTTCCTCTGTCCCGCCGAAATATGTTATCTCCCAAAACAAGCCGGCGGCAAGCTCTTGCGGCGTAAGCTCGATGTCGTCCTCAAGTAACGTTACTTCCATGCCGACGATTTCCCGCCACGACGGGTGACAGGCCACGGGGCCGTCGCGCCAGCCGTCAGACTTTGCGTAAACGGAGCAGTTCATGTCGATCATTGGGCTGCAACGCTCCCAACGGCTTACAATGCCGATGTAATAATCTGAGGGTATCGGCTCCAACGCCTGTACCTTCTGATATATCTTTTCCCACTTGTCGAGATCAAGCAGTGCGGCCAACTTCGGCTCGTTTGTTTGCCATAGGCGCATGAGCGGCTGCCTTATCTCGGCGAAAGCGTATTGCGCAAGTAAATCCTTGAACGTCATGATTCCCGTTTTTAGTTTTAACAAGCCCCTCACCCTCCCCTTCCTTAAATTCAGATGACGTGTGCCGCAACCACCCAACATAAGGACTACACCCTGTCATGTCAAATTAAGTCTATCGAAAGGTTCAGTTTTTGTAATCCTATTTATAACCTTTGATTATTCAGTTTGATGGCGCAAAGTTATGCGTCCGTTATGCCGAATCGAAGCAGAAGGCGGACTTTTATCGCATATTTCTCAGTTCCATGAAACATGACACGTTGCAGAAAGTCGTTCCGCCGCTCTCCGTTCGCTTTCCACCTTGCGTGTGTACGTGGCCGAACAGGTGGTATCTTGGCCGGCACTCCGTGACTATCTCCTTCAGCAAGCCGCTGCCACGGCCGTCGTCAAGGACGCCTTCGGGCGGAAAGTGGGTGACAAGAAAGTCTGTGTCGCCGGGTATCCGGGGCACGTTCCCCGTCTGCAACGCCTTCATCGAAACACAGTAAAAGGAAATATCTTGGTAGAGGAAGCCGCCGTCCTCCAGGTAAACAATGTTGTCGGGCACTAACGCCCTTGCCGCCTGCGGATAATAGTTGAAGATGATCTCGTGGTTGCCGGAGATGAAAATGCGCAGCCGCGCCGGAACGCTTGAATACCATTCCAGAAAGTCGACCATGTTGTCTTTCGAGAAATCAGACGTTCCGTCGCCGGCGCAAACCAGAATATCGGCGCCGTCAGGTATGCTTAACTTGCGGTGCATCCCGTGCGTATCAGAGAACGCGAAAATGCTTTGTCCTTTGTAATTGATAAACATTGTCCGTATAGCTTTATCTTTATTTCCACACAAAAATGCCGTATGTGAAGGTTTGTTATTTTATCAAAGCGTTAATCATTCCGCCGCCTTGAAATTGTAAACAGGCTTTATCACGTTCACAACGGTCACGGTGTCACGGATGTTCTCTATTATTTCTTCCTTCGGCTTGTACACTATCGGAGCCTCGTCTTTCGTTTCCTCGTTAACGCATTCGGTGTAGATGCCCTGCATCGACTGTGCGTAGTCGTCGAGACTGACCGTGCGGAAGGCCTCGGCGCGGCTCATGCGGCGGCCAGCCCCGTGGGGAGCGGAGCAGTTCCAGTCGGCGTTTCCCTTGCCTACGCATATCAGTGAGCCGTCACGCATATTCATCGGTATGATGCACCTTTGCCCCTCGTAGGCTGCTATTGCGCCCTTGCGGATGATGTTGTCCGGGCCAATGTAGTTGTGAACGCTCTCGAACGGCTCTTCGCGGCACGCCTCCGTGTCGGCGTAGCCCTGCTCCGTGAGCCAGTCGGTGATAAGCCCCGTAATCATACGGCGGTTGATTTCGGCCCAGCGTTGGCACAGGCGCATGTCGTTAAGATAGTCGTCGCGGTAGCGCCCTTCGAGGTAAGACAGCTCCTGCGGAACGGCAGGCCGCCGCGTCTTGAACGAGCAGTGCAACTGCCTGATGGCATCTTGCAGCTCGGCCTTGCGGCCCGCCGCCTTGTATTCGGCTATCATGCGCTCCTGCACCTGCATAAGTTCGGCCCAACCGGACTGGCACTTTACGGCCAACTTCTGATAAATCTGAGCAACCTGTTTGCCGAGGTTGCGGCTGCCCGTGTGCACTACGAGGTAATACATCCCGGCCTCGTCGCGGTCTACTTCGATAAAATGGTTGCCGCCGCCGAGCGTCCCTACCGACTTATACAGCCGCTTGTTCTCCTTCAGCTCGCGGTTGCAGCGCAAGTCCTTGACTATCTCCTTCGCCTCGCGGTAGCCGTCCTTGTACTTGTCCGTCAGGGCGGCGTAATCGCCGGTGCGGTGGTTACGCCCTGACGGTATGTTGTGAACGATGAACTCGTTAAGCGCGTGCCAGTCGATGTCTTTCTTGCAGACAAACGGTCTTACATATATTCCGCAGCCTATGTCTACGCCCACAATGTTGGGAATAACCCTCTCGCCGAGGTCGCCCGTGAAGCCTATCACGCATCCTGCTCCGGCGTGTACGTCGGGCATTATCCTTATCTTGCATCCGCCGAACACGTCTACGGCCAACAACCTGTTGATCTGCTCCACCGCATTCTGCTCAATATCGTCGGTGAAAACCTTTGCGTCGTGATTGTCAATCGTCATCATTGCTTCTATACCTTTATATTAATGTACGGTGCAAAGATAACGGCATGGTATGCAGAAACAAGGCAGAGGTTGGCTATATTTATGGTTTTTCATGTTAAAAATACGTATTTCCAATTAGTGCGCATCATAAAAAATATAACATTAACGACATTTTTCTTTAAACAAAAGAGATTTCACCCGTCACGTCAGATATAATCCGCAACCAACCATCGGCACTTTCCTTACAATCTAACATGCCGCCTTTCGCGATGCGAAAGGCGGCATGTTGCATTACAAGAGGTGGCCTTTGGGAAAGCCGTTGGCGGCATTTTACGAATACATCTGTATTTTCAGTTGCCTCTTCCTGTCCTCCACCAACTTGCTCCAAAGCCGTGAATATTGGAGCGATGACATCGGGATGCGGTCTTGGTATTTATTAAGGAACGCCGCATCGTACATCTCGTCGCGACTATAACAATCGATGATTTCGCCCCAGTCCCAGCGGTCGGCGAACTGCTCGAGCAGTTCGTCGGTCAGCGGCAGCGACGAGTTGTGCGACAGCTCGCGCCAGTTCCACCTATTCTTATACCTTTCGAGCAGCTCGGTCGTGAACAAGTGTTCGTTGCACGAACGCGACAGCTCGTCCCAATCGATACAATCCTTGAACTTCTCAATCATCGGCACCGTCCAAACGATGTTGCAATTTTTGGATATTTCCGTCCAATCAACCTTGCCCCTGCACTTTTCAAGCAGTTGTTCCGTCCACATCAGTTCGTTAGAAAGTTCTTCCCATGCCTTTTTCTCAAGCATTTTCGCCATGAATTCGTTGCTTAAATTCGTTGTTTCCATAATCGTTTTGTTTTTGGTTTGACATTGTTTTCGGTTGCAAAGAAACATGTCTACAATGCCGAATCATGGCAGAACACGAAAAAATTTGTTTCCATTCATAAAATATTCAGCTCTGCCTTGATTTTTCACAGGCTGGTTATTATATTTGCATAAGATAAGCTGCACTCGGGAAACTGAAAGTAAACTTTCTTTCCGCTCGTTTGCATTATCTTTGCATAAGATAAGCTGCACTCGGCAATTTGTGAGCAAGCTCACATTGCGCTCGTTTGCTTTATCTTTGCAAAAACAATCAATACAATAATAATATGGCGGCAAATCTTTTCGGAAGGTACGTATGGCTGGTTGACATCCTGCTGAGATACAGGCGGCTGACGTATCAGGAAATCAGCGACTTGTGGCAGGAAAGCGGACTCAGTTACGGCGAACCGCTGCCCCTGCGCACGTTCCACAACCATCAGAAGGCGGTGGCGGACATTTTCGGAGTAGACATAAAATGCGACGCCGGCGACGGTTACCGTTACTACATAGCCGAACCCGAGCGCCTGCGGGGCAACAACCTGCGCAGCTGGCTGATAAGTTCATACGCCACGCTGAACCAAATCCAGGCGGACAGCCGCCTGGAGGAGCGCATCATCTTTGAGGACATTCCCTCGGGACAGACGTGGCTCACGCGCATAGCCGAAGCAATGCGACAAAACCGCGTGCTGCGCATCACGCACCAAGGGTTCGGCAAGCCTTATCCGAACACGTTCGAGATAGAGCCTTACTTCCTCAAGGTTGTTAAGCGGCGGTGGTACGTCGTGGCGCATAATCCTTATTACTCCGAGCGCAACAAGGCCAAGGGCGTAAAGCCGGATGACGTTTACTTAGTGTACGCCCTCGACCGAATATCATGCATTGAGGACACCGACAAGACGTTCAAGATGAAAAAGGACTTCGACGTCGACCGCTACTTCGAGGGCTGTTGCGGCGTAATAACGTCCGACGGGAAGCCGCAGCGCATCGTAGTCAAGGCCTACGGCGGCTTCGCCGACTATCTGCGCACGCTGCCCCTGCACGAGTCGCAATGCGAAATCAAGAGCGACGACGAGTCAACCCTCTTCGAGTATCACCTTAAACCGACCTTCGACTTTTATCAGATTGTCTTGGCGCAGGGCGACCAGATGGAGGTGCTGGAGCCAGAGGAAGTGCGCGACGAAATGCGTAACTTCGCCCGAAACATGTTGAACTATTATTCAAGAAAGGAAAAATAACCAATGCAGGGACTTAACTTCATAGCAATCGACTTTGAAACGGCCACCGGCCGGCGCGCCTCCGTCTGCGAGGCGGGAATATGCGTGGTGCGCGACGGCCGCATCGTAGAAACGCGCTCGTGGCTCGTTCGGCCGCAAGACAACATGTACAGCTACTGGAACATGCAGATACACGGCATACGCCCTAATGACACGGAGCAGTCGCCCGAATTCCCCGAGGTGTGGGCCGAAATCTCCGGATACCTCGACGAGTGCCCCGTGCTCGTGGCCCACAACGCCGCGTTCGACATCAGCTGCATCCGCAGCTCGCTCGAACTTTACGGCCTCCCGAAGCCCGACGTAACCTATTACTGCTCGCTCCGCGCCGCCAGAAAGCTCTACGACTTCGGCTGCAACACGCTCGACTACCTCTGCGACCAGTTCGAAATACCCTGCGGCCAGCACCACCGTGCCGGCGACGACGCCGAGATGTGCGCCCGCCTGTTCATCAGGGAAGTGAAGGACGCAGGCTGGCCCGAGCTGGAAGAGATGGACTTCTGCAACGGAAAGCTATGACGTAAGCTCCGTCACACAATCTTCTCGAAGGCTATGCGCTCTCCGCGCGGGCCGTAGCTGACGGTGCCGCAACGGCTGTAACCGAACGAAGCGAGCAGGTGAAGCATTGCGGCGTTGTCATAATTAGTGTCAACCTTTATGCTGACGGCGCCCTTACGGCGGCACACGTCCTCAGCCATCAGGAGCATGCGGCGGGCAAGTCCCTCGCCGCGATGCGCCTCGGCCACTGCCAGGCGGTGAACCACGACATACGCCCCGCTGGCAAGCCACCGGCCGCGCAGGGCGGCATAAACAGGCTCGGGCGCAGCTGTTATGTAGGCATACGCGGCCGCCGTACCGTCGTCGGCGCACAGCACGTAAGCGTCGCCCGACCGCACGTCGGCCTCGATGCGCCCGAGCGAGGGATATTCGTCGGTCCACTGGCTGCGGCCATCAGCCTGCATCAGGCGCTTGGCGTCATTTATTATACTCCAAACACGGCCTACGTCGCCGGCCGAACATTGTCTGAAAATCATCCTTGCAAGTCTTTATGAACAACAATCCTTATCATCCGAACCGTCAAAGCGGCACTCATAAGGCCATGCCCTTGAACACTTCGCTCTCTTCAAACGGCACCATGACGCCGTTGAGCGTTATCCGCCCCGAATAGAAATTCTGCTGCACGCTGACCGACGCCTTGTTGCCGCCGGCCCAAAGCGTGATGAAGAGCTGGGCCGAAATGCCGTTGCCGAGCACGCCCATCGTAAGGTAGACGTTGCCGCGCTTGTCGGTCTTGCGCTCATATTGCGATATGCGGCCCTCAACCGTTATGCCGCCCATGCCGTTGAAGCCCGACCACGGCACGTTGAAAGCCACCTGCACGACGGCCCTGTCGCCGCAAACCGACACGAAATTTGTGCTCGACGTGACGTGGGCCGTATATCCCCGCTTGAACATCACCTCGTCGGCCTCAAGCACGAAGGCCGAATCAAGCATGGCCGAATCGGCCCGGGCGTGCAGCATGCTGTCGACGCGCGCCTGGAGCGCCTTACGCTCTTTTCTTGTCATCTTGCGCCGGCCGTCGTCCTGGGCAAACGCCGCAACGGCCGCGAAGAGCATTATCACCGATATGAATACTATTCTTTTCATAACCTAATCCCTTTATTTTCTCCTTATATATAAAACACGTTTATGGCGGAAATAGTGCGTCAATGATGATTAAAAACATATAAATGTCCTGCAAAACGCCATTATCTTCTGCGCCACCGTCCGTTTCCGCACATTTGTTTACGAAAAAACAGACGCACACACCTATGCCAACGAGAATACGAACTTACGCTCTAAGACGTTACCCGAACTGCAAAGCGAATCGCCGGAGGCCATCTTTCAGCATGCGAAAGGTTACCTATCGCAAGGTAAAAGGCTGCCTTTTGCAGGCTAAAAGGCGGTCTTTTACAACACGTTGAGTATCAACTCGTTACAACACGCCTCATAACAAGCATGACAGGCGTGCGTCGGCACGGCTGAAATCAACATTGTTACAACCATCACAAGCCGTTCAACAACCACGAAATCAATTAACCAACGCACCACGGCAAGACGCACAACGAAATGCGACCTTTCTGACGGCGGGCGCTGAAACGCCAGTAGCCGAAAAGTGAAATGTTTTCGACGTTCGGTTAACATAACAAGAATTTTTGCGCTATCTTTGCATAAGATAAGCTGCACTCGGGAATTAGTAAGCAAGCTTACATTCCTCTCGTTTGCATTATCTTTGCATAAGATAAGCTGCACTCGGGAAACTGAAAGTAAACTTTCTTTCCTCTCGTTTGCATTATCTTTGCATAAAATAAAATGAGTCCGGTACAAGAATACACCCACGGTAGGGACATAATTCATTATGTCCGCACGCCGCGAAGAGGCGTATATAGTCAGTTTTACACATAATAACGTTCTTTACAGAACGTGCGGACATAATGAATTATGTCCCTACCGTGGGTGTATTCTTATATCGGACTTGCGTTAAGATAACGCTGCGCTCGGGCATTAATTCACCGTTTGCGCAGGCTTTACATCGTAAAACACGAATGTACATAAATGAATAAGCTGATATCCGAACTTCTGATGTTACTCTGCACGCTTGGCGCCGGCGCCCACACCAACGGCGTCACGCGCAAGATAAGCTATCCCGGAGGTAAGGCCTACATGTTCCGCGTAGAGCTGAAAGACAAGCGCGGCACACCGTTCAGCCTGAACAGGCCGGCCGAATTCCTTTCAAAAAAAGCCATCGACAGACGCGAGCGACAGCATCTGAAGCTTGACTCTACCGACCTGCCGGTCAATCCGGCCTACCTCAACGCCATACGCTCGACGGGAGTCAGCGTGGTGAGCGTCAGCAAATGGAACAACACCGTGCTCGTGCGCGGCGGCGACCTCGACCTGCTTAAGAGCGTGGCGCTGCTCGGCTGCGTTAAGGGCATGCGCAAGGTGTGGACTTCGCCCGACTCCATCGCGGCCTCGCCGGCGCGCTCGCGCTTCCACACGGAGTTCAACCGATGGGACACTATATCCGACAGCCGCTACGGAGTAACGCTCGAACAGGTGGCAATGCTCGGCGGCACGGAGATGCACAAGCACCGCTTCACGGGGCGCGGCGTGACGATAGCCGTGCTCGACGGCGGCTACATGAACGCAGACCGCATACCGTGCCTTAAAGCGGCGAACGTCGTAGGGCGGGCAGACTTCGTGGTGCCGCGCTCCCAGGACATGTTCAAGGAAATGGACCACGGCACAAAGGTGCTTTCGACGATGGCCGTCAACGTGCCCCGCACATACGTCGGCACGGCACCCGACGCCTCGTACTGGCTGCTGAGATGTGAGGACAACTACACCGAGAGCCTGGCCGAGGAGGATTATTGGGCGGCGGCCGCCGAGTTTGCCGACAGCGTTGGCGCCGACATAATAAGCAGTTCGCTGGGTTTCCACGCCTTCGACAATCCTGCCGACAACTACCGGCTGTCGCAGCTCGACGGGCGCACGGCGATGGTGTCGCGCACGGCCTCAATGCTTGCCGGCAAGGGCATGGTGCTCGTCAACAGCGCCGGCAACGACGGCATGGCCTCGTGGAAGAAGATTAACGTGCCGGCCGACGCCGCCGACATAATAACCGTAGGCGCCGTCACGCCCGACCGGCGCAACGCCTCGTTCAGCAGCATTGGCCCGACGGCTGACGGCCGCGTGAAACCCGACGTGATGGCGCCGGGCAGCCCTACGGCCGTAATAACGGGGCGCGGCACTATAATAAAAGATGTGGGCACGTCGTTCGCGGCGCCGCTCGTGGCCGGCCTCACGGCATGCCTCTGGCAGGCCTTGCCCGACAAGACGGCCTATGACATAATACGGCTGGTGCGCGGCAGCGCCGACAACAACGCCGCGCCTGACAACATCTACGGCTACGGCATACCCAACTTTTGGAAAGCTTACCTTACGGGCAGGCACGAGGCGGCCGGCAAGACGCCCGCCGACAGATAAAAGAGATGAATTTATGGTAAAGTCACTGACCTTATTTGAGCTTAACTCGCTGGTGCGCAGCGCCGTCGAACTGACGCTGGCCGACGACTACTGGGTGGAGGCCGAGCTGGCCGAAGTGCGCGAGCGCGGCGGCCACTGCTACATGGAGCTGGTGCAGAAGAACGCCGACGGAGCCACCACCGTGGCACGTGCCTCGGCCAAATGCTGGCGGAGCGCGTGGTCGCTGGTGCGCCCCCATTTCGAGCGCGTCACCGGCGAGCCGCTCCATGCAGGCATGAAGGTGCTGATGCAGGTGCATGCACAGTTTCACGAGAACTACGGTTTCTCGTGGATTGTGACCGACATCGACCCAACGTTCACCCTCGGCGACATGGCCCGCAAGCGCCTCGAAACCATCAGGCGGCTCAAGGCCGCAGGCGTGTTCGAGCTGAACAAGGAGCTGCCACTGCCGCTCTTCGCCCAGCGCGTGGCCGTAGTGTCAAGCGAAACGGCCGCCGGCTACGGCGACTTCTGCAACCAACTGGCCGCCAACCCTTACGGCTTCGGCTTCAGCGTGAGGCTTTTCCCTGCGATAATGCAGGGCGAGCGCACCGAGCGCAGCGTCATATCGGCGCTCAACGCCATAAACGCCGAGGCCGATTCATTCGACTGCGTAGTCATAATCCGCGGCGGCGGAGCCACGAGCGACCTGTCGGCGTTCGACTCGCTCGCGCTTGCCGAGAACGTGGCAAACTTCCCCCTGCCCGTCATTACGGGCATTGGGCACGAGCGCGACGAGTCTGTAGTAGACATGGTGGCAAACATGCGGGCTAAGACTCCGACGGCCGCCGCCACGCTGCTCGTAGACAACCTGAAGCGGACGTCAGACCGCATAGCCGCCGCCCAAGACCGCATGCTGACGGCCGTAAGCCGCCGTATGGACTATGAACGCATGCGCCTCGCACGCGTGGCGGAGCGCATACCCGTGCTGTTCTCTCTCGTCAACGTCCGCCAGTCGGCGCGCATCGAGGCATTGTCGGCAAGGCTGCGTGCCGCCGTAAGGCTCGGGCTTGACAGCGCGTCGCGCCGCATTGACAGCCTGTCAGCCGCAATGACCCCTGCCGCCATGCGCAGACTGACGGCCGAGAGCCACCGCCTTGAACTGCTGTCGCAGCGCGTCGCCGCAGCCGATCCCGACAGGTTGCTCAAGCGCGGATACTCGATAACGCTGCACAACGGACGGGCCGTGCGCTCGGCCGGCGAGCTTAAGGCCGGCGACGAGATTGTGACGAGGCTCGGCCGGGGCACCGTAAGCTCTACCGTCGACAGCAGGCGGAACGAAAAGAATACAACTACTAAAAATATGAAAAAATGAAATACGAGGAAGCTTTGAAACAACTTGAGGAAATCGTGGCCAAGATGGAGAACGACGAACTCGATATTGACACCCTCAGCGAACAGCTGAAAACGGCGCAACGACTGATAAAGCAATGCAAGGACAAGCTCGCCAAGGCCGACGGGGACATAAAGAAAATACTTCAGCCCGAGGACTGAAAACGCCCGACGGAACTCCTGACGGCCGAAGGCTTATTGCTAATAAAACTGAAAAAAATTGCTCGGTATTGAGATTATTACTATTTTTGCATTAATAAATAAACTAATTAAACGATATTATGAAAAATCTGGATTGGGCTAATTTGTCTTTCGGCTATATGCCGACCGATTACAACGTCCGTTGCTATTACCGCGACGGCAAGTGGGGCGAAGTAGAAGTATGCTCCGACGAATACATCAAGATGCACATGGCTGCTACCTGCCTGCACTACGGACAGGAGGCTTTCGAAGGCCTGAAGGCTTTCCGCTGCCCCGACGGCAAGGTGCGCGTGTTCCGCATGGACGAGAACGCAGCACGCCTGCAGAGCACATGCCGCGGCATACTTATGCCTGAAGTTCCTACCGAACTGTTCGAGGAAATGGTTACTAAGGTCGTGCGCCTCAACCAGGATTACATCCCGACATACGAGAGCGGCGCCACGCTGTACATCCGTCCGTTGCTCGTGGGCATGTCGGCACAGGTCGGCGTTCACCCGGCTTCAGAGTATCTGTTCATGATTTTCGTAACTCCCGTAGGCCCGTACTTCAAGGGCGGTTTCGCAGCTAATCCTTATGTCATCATCCGCGAGTTCGACCGTTCGGCTCCGCTCGGCACAGGTATATATAAGGTAGGTGGCAACTACGCCGCTTCACTGCGCGCCAACAAGATGGCCCACGACCTCGGCTACGCTTGCGAGTTCTATCTCGACGCCAAGGAAAAGAAGTATATGGACGAGTGCGGCGCAGCCAACTTCTTCGGCATAAAGGACAACACTTACGTCACTCCGAAGTCAACGAGCATCCTGCCCAGTATCACCAACAAGAGCCTCATGCAGCTGGCAGAGGACATGGGCATGAAGGTTGAGCGCAGGCAGATACCCGAGGAAGAGCTCGCTACATTCGAGGAGGCAGGAGCTTGCGGCACGGCTGCCGTAATAAGCCCCATCTCTAAGATTGACGACCTTGAGGAGAAGAAGAGCTATGTCATCAGCAAGGACGGCAAGCCGGGTCCGATATGTACGAAGCTTTACAACAAGCTGCGCGGCATACAGTATGGCATTGAGCCTGACGTTCACGGCTGGACTAAGGTCGTAATCGAGTAATCTGCAGACAAAGGGTTAAGGATTAAGGGTAAACGTCACGCCGGTAACGGCCGGAGCAAGTGTCAGACGTGTTGCCCTTAATCCTTAACTTTTCGTTTTTTCATTCGTATAATCATCTTAATTCCTAATCGTTTTGTCAAAAGGTAAGTTAGCAAAGTTTGCCGACATGGAGCGTTATGAGAACGTGTTCCAGTGTCCTTATTCCGTAGTTGAGCAGACGCCGTTCGAGATGAAAGGGCGTTGGCGCGAGATGTATTTCCACAACGACAACCCCATCGTGCTCGAGTTGGGTTGCGGCAGGGGCGAATATGCCGTCGGACTGGCGCGCCTCTTCCCCGACGTTAACTTCATAGGCGTCGACATAAAGGGCGCACGCATGTGGAGCGGAGCCACCCAGGCATTAAACGAGGGACTGAAGAACGTGGCCTTCCTGCGCACCAACATCGAGATAATCGACCGCTTCTTCGGCGACGGCGAGGTGCAGGAGATATGGTTGACGTTCAGCGACCCGCAGATGAAAAACGTGCGCAAGCGCCTTACGAGCACGTCGTTCATGGAGCGTTACCGCCGTTTCCTTGTCGACGGAGGCATAATACACGTGAAGACAGACAGCAACTTCCTTTTCACGTATACCACCTACATGGTGGAGCATAACCACCTTCCGCTGCTTTTCCGCACGGAAGATCTATACCACGCGACCGACATCGACGACGAAACACGCCGCATATTGTCGATACAGACATATTATGAAAGCCAGTGGATTGAACGCGGACTGAACATCAGGTACATGAAATTCCGCCTTCCGCACGACGGCGTTTTAGAAGAGTCTGGTATCGAAATACCCGTTGACGACTACCGCAGCTACCGCCGCCAAGGCCGCAGCGGCGTTGAAAAAAGAAAGTGACGGTTAAGTTTCCCGTCAACACACAGGCCTCGCCTGGTATGCTTACAGGTTATGCAGATGAACGAAAATAAACATCGTTTCATCTGCTTTTATTTTGCTTTTCGGCATACTTACATTATATTTGCAGGCTGAAACAATCAAAAACGTTATGACATTATATCCCAAACTTATAATGGATGCCTTGGCTACGGTTACATATCCGGGCACGAAAAAGAACTTGGTAGAGAGCGAGATGGTTGCCGACAACATGCGGATTGACGGCATGAAGGTGTCGTTCTCATTGATATTTCCCCGTGAAACGGACCCGTTCCTTAAGTCGACCGTCAAGGCCGCCGAGGCCGCAATACACTATCATGTCAGCAAGGACGTTGAAGTGACGATAACGGTAGAAACAAAATCAAAGCCGCGCCCTGAGCCGGGAAAGATGCTTCCGGACGTAAAGAACATCATAGCGGTAAGCTCCGGCAAGGGCGGCGTGGGCAAAAGCACGGTTGCCGCCAACCTTGCCATTGCACTGGCAAGGCTCGGCTACAAGGTCGGACTGCTCGACACAGACATCTTCGGACCGTCAATGCCGAAAATGTTCGACGTCGAAGACGCCCGCCCTTACGCCGTAAACAAGGACGGACGCGACCTGATTGAACCGATAGAGAAGTACGGCGTGAAGCTGTTGAGTATCGGTTTCTTCGTCAATCCCGAAACAGCTACGCTGTGGAGGGGCGGCATGGCGTCGAACGCACTTAAGCAGTTGATTGGCGACGCTGACTGGGGCGACCTTGACTACTTCATACTTGACACGCCGCCGGGCACGAGCGACATCCACCTGACGCTCTTGCAGACGCTCGCCATCACCGGAGCGGTGATTGTCAGCACGCCCCAGAAGGTGGCGCTTGCCGACGCACGCAAAGGCATTGACATGTACAGGAACGACAAGGTGAACGTTCCCATCTTGGGACTTGTGGAAAACATGGCATGGTTTACGCCTGCCGAGCTGCCCGAAAACAAGTATTACATCTTCGGAAAGGAGGGCTGCAAGGAGCTTGCCAAGGAGATGGGACTGCCTCTGCTGGCACAAATCCCGGTAGTGCAAAGCATTTGCGAGAGCGGCGACGAAGGCAAACCGTCGGCCCTCAACGCCGATACGATGACGGGCCAGGCCTTCATCAACCTTGCCCAAGCCGTGGTTACGGTTACCAACAGGCGCAACAAGGAGCAAGGACCTACGAAGATTGTGCAGATAAAAAACCAATAATAACGTAATACGAACTAACGTAACAAGCCCCGACGAAGGAGTTAATCCTGATCGTCGGGGCTTGTTTCGTTTTGTTGTTAACGAGCTAATCCTTCTTGTCCATTTTCCTCCAGACATACACGATGTAAGCGAGCACGAAGGGAATGATTAGCGACACCACGGACATCACGCCCAAAGTAAACTCGCTGCTGCAGCTGTTGCTTATCGTGAGGCTGCTCTGCAGGTCGGCCGTCGACGGATAATAAGCCGTGTCATTCAGTCCGGCGCACAGCAGGAGGCTGAGCACCACGAGCACCGCTCCTATGCCGGCGGGCCATATTCCGCGCCTGTAAGTATTCTTGTAAACAGACTTTACCGAGCCGAACAGGAACAATACGACTCCTGCAACCAGCATAACGGCCAGCGGCCAAAGGCTGATGAAGTTGTTCAGATACTTATATTCCTCAATGCGGATGTCGCCCGTCAGCGGGTCGACGGCGTATCCGTCCTGTATCAGGATGTGGCCGAGGGCCACGAGGAAAAACACGAGGAAGGGCACAAAGTTGCCCACGAGCCTTATCGTTGCGCGCGAACGTATATTCAGATTGTCAACATTATTGACAATGTAAAGTATGCCGAGGATGCGCGCGAGGAAGAAAACGGCGAGGCCGAAGATAAGGTTCCACCCGTTGAGCAGGGCGTCAAGCCCGTGGCTGGCGTTGGCCCAACTGCTAATTATCGGGCTTGCGCCGTTGAAGATGTTGCCTTTGTCTACGATGAAATTGGCGCCGTTGAAAAACGTTGCCACGGCCACGCCGAGCAGCAGCGGGCCGAATATGCCGTTGACGATGAGGAACCACTGGAATGTGCGCGTGCCGAGCAGGTTGCCCAGCTTGTCCTTGAACTCGTAGCTCACGGCCTGAATCACGAACGTGAACAGGATTATCATCCACAGCCAGTAAGCGCCGCCGAAGCTGGTACTGTAAAACAGCGGGAACGAGGCGAAGAAGGCTCCGCCGAACGTTACGAGCGTAGTGAACGTCAGTTCCCATTTCTTTCCCGTAGAGTCTGTTATCATGCGGCGCTCCTCCTCGTTGCCGCCCAGAGAGAAGAGCAGCGAGTTTGCGCCCTGCACGAACATCATGAACACCAGCAAGGCTCCGAGCAGCGAAACGAGGAACCACCAATATTGTTGCAGAAATCCGTATGTCATGTTATGTCGTTTTAATATTCAGAGAGTATTCTATTTAGATTAAATGCGTTGCCCGCGGCAAGCCCGTGCGCCGTCAACATCCGCCCTTGCCGTCGCCGGAGTATTCGGGGCCGTGCTTGACGGCCTTGCACATTATGCTTATCTCGACGGCCAGCAGCAGGGTGAACAGGGCGAGGAAGACGAAGAACGTCAGCATAACCGACCCTGCGCCGACGTCTGACACGGCCGCCCACGTGGGCAACATGTCCTGTATCGTCCACGGCTGGCGGCCGAATTCGGCCACAATCCATCCCGCCTCGCTGGCTATATAGCCCAGCGGCAGCATGCCCATGCCGGCCACGTGCAGCCAGCGCATGCGCGTGACGTCTTTCCTGAACGACAGGAACGTCGTCACGGCGAAGAACAGCAGGAAGAGCATGCCCAGGCCAACCATGACGCGGAACGCCCAGAAGCACACGGGAATGAATGGTACCGTCTGTTCGGCGTTGTCGATGTAGCCGTAACCGAAGTAGCGGATGTTCTCGTCGAGCGTCTTGCGGTGGCGTTCGGCGGCAGCTGCGTCGCCGCCGGCCTTGGCCTCGCGGTAGTGGGCCAGCGCGCTTATGGCCGTGCGCCCGCGCTCCATCTTCTCGGCCAGCGGCACGGCAGTGGTGCCGTCCGGCTGTGTGTAACCGCCCTTGATGATGTCGTTTATGCCGGGCACGTAGCCGTCAAGGTCGCGCGTGGCGAGCAGCGACAGCATGTTAGGCACGGCTATCTTCATGGCCGGCTCCTCGCCCGAGGCATAGTCGGGCTGCTCCAGAGGGTTGACAAGGGCTACGAGAGTCAGGCCTTCGCCGCGGCCGCCGTCATATAGCGCCTCCATGGCCGCCAGCTTCATGGGCTGCGCCTTGGCTACCATGTAGGCCGAGCTGTCGCCCGTGTGCACGGCCAGGAGCGACGCCGTGAGGCCTACTATCGAGGCTATCCTTATGCTCTGCACGGCCAGGCGGCGGTCGGCTTCGGCCCGGCGGGCGTCACGCTGCTTACGGTAAAGCAGGTAACAGCTGACGGCAACGGTGAATATGGCTCCTATTACCCACGCCGAAATGACGGTGTGGAAGAACTTGTCGACGGCGAACGGCGACAGCGCAACCTCGGCGAACGAGGTCATCTCGTTGCGCATGGTGTCAGGATTGAACGCCTGGCCTACGGGATACTGCATCCAGGCGTTGGCCACGAGTATCCACCATGCCGAGATGGTGGCGCCAAACCCCGTGAGCCACGTTGAGGCGAGATGGAAGCCGCGCGACACTTTGTTCCATCCGAAGAACATCACGCCCACGAACGTTGCCTCGAGGAAGAAGGCCACTATGCCCTCTACGGCCAACGGCGCGCCGAAGATGTCGCCCACGAGCCACGAGTAGTTGCTCCAGTTGGTGCCGAACTCAAACTCGAGTATTATGCCCGTGGCCACGCCCATGGCGAAGTTTATGCCGAACAGCTTCTGCCAGAAGCGCGCCGCGTCCTTCCAGAACGTCTTGCCCGTGCGGTAGTAACAGGTTTCGATTATTCCCATTATGAGCGCGAGGCCCAGCGTAAGCGGCACGAAGAGCCAGTGGTAGATGGCGGTCAGGGCGAACTGCGCCCTCGACCAGTCTACCGTTCCGGCGCTAATGCTTAATAACAAATCGTTCATGTTTTTTATGGTTATATAGGTTTTATCGTTATGCCCAGCCCTCTTGCCCGGGCCGCCGCGGCGCCGTGTCAGATGTCGGCCCTGTCGGTAATCTGCGACGACACGTAGTCGGCCTCGCCGCCGTCGCCTGCCCTCTCGCTTATGATGTCGGGCATGAGCAGCAGCCTTATGACTAAGAATATCACGGCAAGCTTAACCAGCACGACAAGCCACAGCGTCTTGCCGAGCCTCATGTTGGCGAAGCCTTCGCGGTAAAAGTCGATTATGCGTCTTATCATATGCGTGCCTTATGGTTGCCGGTTGTCTTTCATGGCGAAGCGGATTGCGGCTTGCGACCGGTGCTGCCGCCATGTGCAAAGATAATAAAAAATACGGTTCGGCCATCGTTTAGGGCGATAAAATCGACCTGTTAATTTTACAGGAGGTAACCTTTCGGCTTGCAAAAGGTTACCTTTCGCATGGCAAAAGGCCGCCTATTGCAGGCTGAAAGGCGGCCTTTTACAACGCATTGGGTATCAAGTTGTTACAGAAGCATTTACTTAACGCACAATACTTAACGCCACACGCAAGGCCTACACGGCGCAATACGATACGCCGACGGCACAACCTTGCGCCCCTAAAGGCGCGAAGGCGGCGCCCGCCCGGCGCGCAACCTGCCGCGGAACGGCCGCGCGCAGTGCCGGCTTTAGCCTTTTTTAAGAGCAGCGAAGCTCGAAAAAGCCGAAGCCTACGCTTCTTATCTCACCTATTTTTATTACCTTTGCACTAAGCCGAAACCCCGCCTCACGGGCGGCAACGGCAGGCGCCGCTGACGGCTGACGCCACGCCCTACCGGCCACAAAGGCCGGCGACGGGACGGCCGCGCGGCGTAAACGATTAAAAACATGACTATGCGATACATAATAAACGCCCCTAAAAGAATTAACACTACGGTTGACCTGCCCGCGTCGAAAAGTATCAGCAACAGGGCGCTGATAATCAACGCGCTGGCCGGCAACGACATCCTGCCCGACAACCTGTCTGACTGCGACGACACGGACGTCATACTGAAAGCTCTCGGCGAAATGCCTGACACTATCGACATCAAGGCCGCCGGCACGGCCATGCGCTTCATGACGGCATATCTCGCCGTAACTCCCGGCGAGCACGTGCTCACGGGCACGGAGCGCATGAAGCGCCGCCCGATACGCGCCTTGGTCGACGCGCTGAGGTATCTCGGCGCCGACATAACATATGAAGGCGCCGAGGGGTATCCCCCGCTGCGCATTAAGGGCGGACGCCTGGGCGGCGGACGCCTCGAAATGCCGGGCGACATAAGCTCGCAGTACATCTCGGCGCTGCTGATGATAGCGCCCACGCTTGAGGACGGACTTGAGCTGAAGCTTACCGGCAAGATAATATCGCGCCCGTACATCGACCTTACGCTCTGCATGATGAGAAGTTTCGGCGCCGACGCCGAATGGACCGACGTAGACACGATAACCGTGAAGCCGAAGCCGTATGAGCGGGCAAAATGCTTCATTGAAAACGACTGGAGCGCGGCGTCTTACTGGTATGAGGCGCTCGTGCTGTGCAACGACCCCGAGTCGGAGATATCCCTCACCGGTCTGACGGACGGCTCGCGCCAGGGCGACTCGGCCGTGAAATACCTGTTCAGCATGCTGGGCGTCAGGACGACGTTCGGCTCGCGGGAGCGCGGACTGCCCACCACGGTCACGCTGAAGCTCGTCGAAACGAAGCCGCCGCGCATGGACTACGACTTCGTCAACCAGCCCGACCTGGCGCAGACGTTCGTCGTGTGCTGCGCGCTCTCGGGCATACCGTTCCGCTTCACCGGACTGACAACGCTGAAGATAAAGGAAACCGACCGCCTCGAGGCCCTGAAGACGGAGATGCGCAAGCTGGGCTTCGTGCTGCGCGAGGCGGCACTGGGCGAACTGAGCTGGAACGGCGAAACATGCCCGAAGGCCGACAACCCCGTCATCAACACATACGAAGACCACCGCATGGCAATGGCCTTCGCGCCGGCGGCGGCCGTGTTCCCGGGCCTCAGGATTGACAACCCGCAGGTAGTCAGCAAGTCGTACCCCCGCTTTTGGGACGACCTGCGCCGGGCCGGCTTCACCATAACGGAGGAAGATTAGCATGGAAGTACTGCCTTACATCGTCATCCTGGCGCTGCTGGCGGCGCTCGCCGCGGCGCTGAAAAAGATGTTCGGCCGCAAGGCCTTGCCGGCCGAAGGCACGCCGCCGCAAGGCGGCGAGGCGTGCGCCACGTGCAGTTCGCCGGCAGGCAAGTGCCTGCAGGAGTGCGCATTGGAGAGCGCCGTGGCCGACGTCGAGTATTTCGACGACGAAGAGCTTGACCGCTTCAAGGGACGGCGGTCTGACGACTACACCGACGACGAGGCCGCGCAGTTTGCCGAAGTAATGTACACCATGAAGCCCGAGGAGGTGAAGGACTGGGTGGTGAGCCTCGGACTGAGGGGCGTAAGCCTGCCCGACCAGCTGAAGGACGAGGCCATGCTGCTGATGGAATGACCACTCTTTACGCACGCAACGCAATAAATCGGCCTTATTCAAGTTATATAATAGGCGGACAGGCGCCGGCCGCAGACACAGGCGCGCCGCCTTATCACCGCAAATGCGCTTAAGACTCACTAAACATATAGCCCCGCTGCTGGCCGCCATCATAGTGATGACGGCCATAAGCTGTTCTACCGAGAAGAACACGGCGCAAAGCCGATGGTGGCACTCTTTTACCGCACGATACAACACTTACTACAACGGCTCGGTGGCCTACATCGAAGGCTCGCTCGAAAAGGAGCGCGGCAACAAGGACAACTTCACCGAGATGATACCTCTATACACCGTCGGCAACAAGGCGAGCCGCGACCTCGGCTCGTCATACTTCGACCGTGCCATAGAGAAAAGCCAGAAGGCCATTAAGCTGCACAGCATTAAGCGGCGCCCAAAATGGACAAAGAGCAGGAAGAAGACGGAAGAGGACATAGAGTGGCTTAACCGCAAGGAGTATAACCCCTTCTTGTGGAAGGCGTGGATGCTGATGGGCCGCGCGCAGTTCATGAAAGGCTCGTTTGACGAAGCCGCGTCTACCTTCGCCTACATGAGCCGCCTATACGCCACGCAGCCGGCCATCTACGGCCGCGCGAGGGCTTGGCTGGCAAAGTGTTACATCGAGCAAGACTGGATTTACGACGCCGAGGACGTAATCACCAAGATGCGCCGCGACTCGCTGCATTGGCGGGCCCGCAAGGAGTGGGACTATACCTACGCCGACTATTACATCCACACGGGACGCTACGCCGAGGCCATACCTTACCTGCGAAAGGTCATCAAACACGAGATGCGCCGCAAGCAGAAGGCCCGCGAATGGTTCCTGATGGGACAGCTCGAGGCCGCCCTCGGCAACGACGAAAAGGCTTACAAGGCCTACAAGCGAGTGCTGAGGCTCAGTCCGCCTTACGAGCTTGCCTTCAACGCTCGCATAGCTATGACCGAGGTTATGGCCGGACGCAAGTCGGGAAAGATGATTAAACGCCTGAAGCGCATGGCCCGGTCTGACAACAACAAGGAGTATCTCGACCAGGTTTACTACGCCCTCGGCAACATTTACCTTAACCAAAAGGACACCCTAAAGGCTATAGAGGCCTACGAAACGGGCAACGCCAAGGCCACCCGCAGCGGCATTGAGAAAGGCGTGCTGCTGCTGAAGCTCGGCGACCTTTACTGGGACCGCGAGGACTACTCTAACGCCCGCCGCTGCTACGGCGAGGCTATCGGCCTGCTCGACAAGGAGCGCGACGACTACGAAGAGCTGTCAAAGCGCTCGAAAGTGCTTGACGAGCTTGTGCCGCACACCGACGCCATACACCTGCAAGACTCGCTGCAGGCTCTCGCGAAAATGCCCGAGGACGAGCGCAACGCCGCCATCGACCGTGTGATAGAGGCCCTGAAGAAGAAAGAAAAGGAAGAACGCGACGCGCAGGCCGAAGCCGAGGCGCAGCAATATCTGCAGGAACAGGGCGCCGTGGGCAACCTTACGGGGCAGACCTCAACGCCCGCCGGCACGACCGACGAGAAGGGCACATGGTACTTCTATAACCCCATGGCCGTGAACCAGGGTAAATCGACGTTCCAAAAACTTTGGGGACGCCGTGAGAACGTTGACGACTGGCAGCGCGTCAACAAGACCGTGGTGGCCATGGAAACGCCGCAGGAGGAACTGACCGAAGAGCAACTTGACTCAATCGCGGCGGCCGAAGCCTTGCAGGACTCAATAGAAAACTCGCTCGACAGCGCGCAGAACGACCCGCACAAGCGTGAGTATTACCTGAAACAGATACCGTTCACGCCAGAGCAGGTGGCCGAAAGCAACAAGATTCTTGAGGAGGGACTGTTCAACGCCGGCGTGATATTCAAGGACAAGCTGTATAACTACGCGCTGAGCGAGAAGCAGTTGCGCCGCCTTACCGACGATTATAAGGACTACGAGAAGCTTGACGAGGCTTACTATCACCTCTTCCTGCTTTACTCAAGACTCGGCGACAAGAGCCTTGCCGACTCTTACGTCGCAGCGCTTAAGCGCGATTTCCCCGACAGCAAGTGGACGACGCTGCTGTCAGACCCCAACTTCGAGGCTAACGCACGCTTCGGCGAACACATAGAAGACTCGCTTTACGCAGCGACATACGAGGCATTCAAGGCCGACAGATTCGACGAGGTGAGCGCAAACACGGCGTTGTCGGCGTCACGATTCCCGTTAGGCGCCAACCGCGACAAGTTCATCTTCATCAACGGTCTGAGCATGCTCAACGCCGGAAACGCCGACAGCTGTCTTGCGTCGATGCAGGAACTGGTGAAGAACTATCCGCAAAGCGACGTCGGCGAGATGGCCGGAATGATAATCAACGGCGTCAAGGCAGGCAAACAACTCTATGGCGGCAAGTTTGACATTGCCGACATATGGGAGCGCCGCGCCGTCGTGCTGAACGACAGCGACTCGATTGCCGCCAAGAAGTTCGAGGCCGAACGCAACACTGACTTCTCGTTCCTCTTGGTGTATTCGCCCGACTCGCTCAACGAGAACAAGCTGCTTTTCGAACTTGCGAGATTTAACTTCACAAACTTCATAGTAAGAAACTTCGACGTGACAATAGAAGAGGCGGGCGGCCTGCACAGGATGAAGGTGAGCGGCTTCAAGAGTTACGACGAAGCCCTGCAATACGCACGGCAGCTTAACGGCAACCGCAACATCAACTTGCTGGCGCAGAAAGCGCGCTCCATTGTCATAAGCGACACCAACCTTGAGCTGCTTGGCACGCAGTTTAGTTATAACGATTACGACAAGTTCTACGAGCAACACTTCGTGCCTTTGAAAGTAAGCACGGTAAGACTGCTTACCGAGCCGGCCACTATTGAATATCAGGAAAGCGGCGACGGAACCGAGAACGGCGACGAAGGATTGTTTGACGACGGCGACGGATTGTACAACGGCGGCGTGATTGAAGACGGACTGTTCGTTGAAGAGGACGAGCCAAGCGAGCCGCAGGATGACGGAACATTCGTCGCTCCCGACGAGCCGGCGCCTCAAAGGCCGAGAGGAGTGGCACGTGACGACATGTTCATGATACCCGCAGAACGGCCACGCAGGACGCAACCGACCGACGACGGCACGATAGTAATTCCCGAAACGGAGAATAACGCGCCCGCCGCCGACACGCAAGACACGGGCGACACATTCAACATTGAGGACGACCGACCCGCAACGACGCAGCCTGAAGAAAGCCCAGACGCGGCCGGCGACATCGTAATACCGCTGGAAACAGAGGAAAAAACTGCCGTGGAAATGCCTGAAACGCAAACGACGGAAGCTCCGGCCAACGTGGAAACACCTAAGCCCGAACCACCCGCCGCAAGCCAGGACACGACCAAGCAGCCTGCAACAGACGAGCCGCAGCCGCAAAACGAACTGATTTTCGAGTTCAGCGACGACCCTGCAGGCGGAAACGAGGACGTGAACGTCAACTCCGGCAACGACAACCGACAGGACGGTTACGACCTTGAGGACGAATATTACGACCTTGACGGCTTCTGATAAAAGCCTCAACGTGAACATAAAACACTTGAAAACAATGAGCAACGGACTATTGCTATGGGCCGACGACGAGATGGAACTGCTCCGCGCCCACATCATCTTCCTTGAGAAAAAAGGTTATGACGTGGTGACCGTAACCAACGGCACCGACGCCATTGACCAGTGCCGGCAGAAGACTTTCGACCTGATACTGCTCGACGAGATGATGCCCGGCCTGAGCGGACTTGAAACATTACAGAAGATAAAGGAGATTTCGCCCGCCACACCGGTCGTCATGGTGACAAAGAGCGAGGAGGAAAACATCATGGACCAGGCAATAGGCTCAAAGATAGCTGACTATCTTATCAAGCCCGTCAACCCCAACCAGATACTCCTTTCGCTGAAAAAGAACATACACCAAAGGGAAATCGTCACCGAGGTTACACAAAGCGGATACCAACAGAACTTTCAGGACATCGCCACGCAAATAAGCGATTGCAAGACAATAAACGACTGGATGGACGTCTACCGAAGGTTAGTGCATTGGGAACTGGAGCTGAGCGGAGCCGACAGCAACATGACCGAAATGCTCAAAATGCAAAAAGAGGAGGCCGACAACGGCTTTGCCAAGTTCATAAAGGGGCACTACATGGACTGGATGGACGAGCTGAATGCCGAACAGGCGCCCGCCTTTCAACAGGCGTCAAGGCTCCGTCAGGCGCAAGCCAACATGCGTAAACAACAGCCAAAGGCCGCGGAACGCCCGCTGATGAGTGTCGACATATTCAAGCGCAAGGTGTTTCCGCTGCTCGATGCGGGCGAGAAAGTATTCATGATAGTCATCGACAACTTCCGCCTTGACCAATGGCGCATGCTGTCACAGGAAATCGGAGACATGTTCGACATTGACGAAAAGACTTACATCAGCATACTTCCCACGGCCACGCAATACGCCCGCAACGCCATATTCAGCGGCCTAATGCCGGTGAAGATAGCAGAAATGTTTCCTGAACTGTGGGTGGACGAGGACGAGGAAGAAGGCAAGAACCTCAACGAAGGGCCGTTAATCAGGACCCAACTCGAACGTTTCCGCCGCCATTGCACCTTCTCTTACCACAAGGTTAACGACTCGGCGGGGGCGGATAAGTTCATGCAGAAGTTCAACTCGCTGAAAAACAACGACCTGAACGTGCTCGTCATCAACTTCATCGACATGCTCAGCCACGCCCGAACGGAGTCGAAGATGGTACGTGAGCTGGCCAACAACGAGGCCGCCTACCGCAGCATAACGCTCAGTTGGTTCAGGCACTCGGTGCTCTCGGAGCTGTTCAAACTGCTCGCTCAAAGCGACTTCACCGTAATAATAACCACCGATCACGGCAGCATACGCGCCTCAAAACCAATAAAGATAATAGGCGACCGCAATACGAACACCAACCTGCGCTACAAGCTCGGCAAGAACCTGAACTACAATCCAAAAGAAGTGTTCGTCATAAAGGAGCCCCACAAGGCCATGCTGCCCGCTCCCAACCTAAGCACTTCGTATGTTTTCGCCACGGGTGACTCGTTCTTCGCCTACCCCAACAACTACAACTATTACGTTTCTTACTACAAAGACACGTTCCAGCACGGCGGAATATCCATGGAGGAAATGATTGTTCCGCTGATAACAATGAGGGTAAGGAAAAGGTAAGACCTGAGCCGCCGCAACATCACTACGGCCTTAACAACAAAAGAACCATAACTACACGGATATAACATAAAGGTAAAATGGAAATCAAAATCAACAATCTTGAAGGCATAGACAACGCCGCCCGCGAGTTCGTCGCAGGCATGGGCAAGAGCCGCGTGTTTGCCTTCTACGGCAAGATGGGCGCCGGCAAGACGACGTTCATCAAGGCCGTATGCGAACAACTGGGCGTCGAGGACGTTATAACGTCGCCGACTTTCGCAATAGTAAACGAATACACGTCCGAAACTTCGGGCGACACCATCTACCATTTCGACTTCTACAGGATAAAGAAGCTTGACGAAGTTTACGATATGGGATATGAAGAATACTTCTACAGCGGCAGCCTGTGCTTCATCGAATGGCCCGAACTGATTGAGAGCCTGTTGCCCGAGGACGCGACAAAGGTTACCATCAAAGAGAACGAAGACGGCTCGCGCTCGGTCATATTCTGACCTTTTACGCAAAAACAAATCAAGGCGCAAACCCTGTATGTCATGGGTTTGCGCCTTGTTTCGTAGTATGCTGACGTCAGTCGGGCAGCAACACGACGCCCTCCTGCTTCATTCCGTCCATCATAATCTTCAGCGGACGGTCGAAGCGGACATGCCGCACATACTTCGTTTCCTCCACGGCCGGCATTGCGTCAAGCAGCTCCTTATTATATATACCGTCATTCTTGTAAGTGTTAACGGTAAAGTAACCGACGCCGAAGCTCGTCAGGTTCTGGAAGAAGTGCGTGCCCTGGCTCGGGTCGACGCGATAGTTTGCCAATCCGGCCTCCACTATTACGCGCGCTGCACTGATGTGCGGCCACTTCACCGGGATACCAAGCCAATAGTCGCTTGAGCCCCAGCGGCCCGGGCCTATTAGCACATAGTTCTTTCCCGACTCAATGAACTTGCGGTTGAAGCGCTCCACCTCGTCGGCGATGCGCGGGTTGTTGGCCGCCGTGAACTTATCATCCGTCTTGATGTAAACCACGTCTACGACGTCTTCGCTTATGCCGTGGCCAAGCGAGTTGTACGAACGCAGCAGGCATTTTGAGTCGTCTATAGACTTAAGGTCTTCGTCAAGCACCTGCTTGCTGTCGACAATCGGGCGCATCTGCAGCAGCAGGAACTCGCCCGTGCGGTCAGGATTGATGTTGCAGGCGAACTCTATCTCCACAGGGCGGCGCATGCCCTCGGCGCCTAACTTCATAGCCATCTGCATCAGCTGGGGCAGCGGGAAGACGCCCTGCTGCAGCACGCCGCAGAACGATATAATCTTGCGTCCGCCCGGATAAATGCCGTCGCGTATGACTTGGTCGAACGGGTCGTAGGTCGATGCGATATAGTTCAGCGAGCCGTCCTCGTCGGCTTCCTTCACCTTAAGCTTGAGGATGTTGAAGCCGTCGTCAACCTTAAAGTCGCCGTCAACGCCCTTCATGTCGAGCGCATAGAACTGCGTCTGGGTCTGCTTCAGGGCTGTTTCCATCTCGCTGGTCTGCAACACCTGGTTCGGGTGGTACGGACTTACGCGCAGCGTCTGTCCTCCGTCAACGATATACTTGCCCAATCCGAGTGCCAGGCTCGCAATGCCTTCCTCCGACTTCTCGTTGCCTATGGGGTAATAGTTTATCGAGCGCAGCACGCCCGACATGTTAGGATAGTAACGGTCGCCGTATTGCTTGCCCACCACTTCCTGCAGTATGACGGCCATCTTCTCTTGGTCGATGACGTTGCTCGTGGCTGTCATGTAAGCCTTAGAGTCCTTATAATACACCGAGGCGTAAACGCTCTTGATGGCGGCGGCAAGCATCTGCAGCATCTTATACTTGTCGTCAAGGTTAGGTATCATGTAAGTGGCGTAGATACCGGCGAAAGGCTGGTAGTGGGAGTCTTCCAGAAGGCTTGACGAACGTATGGCGATAGGATGGTTGGTAGCCTCGAAGAAGGTGAAGAAGTCGGCGATATACCTGTCAGGCAGCTGCGCCTTCAGGAAGTGCTGCAGTATCTCCTCGTCGCTGGCGTCGCTCAGGGCGATAGGATAAAGGTTGTTGCGCTCCATGAACTGGTCGAACACGTCGGTGCAGAGCACCACCGTCTTCGGTATCGACACGGTAACGCCTTCAAACTGGTTGAACTCCGGGTGCTTCTTAATTATGCTGTCAAGATAAGCCAGGCCGCGGCCTTTTCCGCCGAGCGAGCCGTCGCCTATGCGGGCGAAGTGGGCGTAACGGTCGAACTTTCCGCGGTCGAACACGGCCACGACGCCGATGTTCTTCATCTGTCGGTACTGCACGATGGCGTCGAAGATAATCTTGCGGTGCAGGTCGACGTCCTGCAGCTTGTGCCACGTGACTGTCTTCAGGAACTCCGACACGGGGAAGATGGCCCTCGCGCAGAGCCAGCGGCTCATGTGGTTGCGCGAGATGTGGTAGAGCATTGAGTCGTAAGGTATCTTGAAGATGTTGTCCTGCAGCTCCTTCAGCGTGCGCACGCGCATCACCTCGGCATGCGTCTTCGGGTCGCGGAAGATGAAGTCGCCGAAGCCCATGTGCTCCTCCATGACGTCGCGCAGGTCAATGCTCATGGCCTTGGAGTTCTTGTCGATAAAGTGAAAGTGCTCCGCCTCGGCCTTCGCCTTGTTCTCTGTTTCGCTGCTCTGGAGTATCAGCGGTATGTACTCGTTGTCCTGGCGTATGGCGCGCAGCAGCTTGAGGCCGGCCTCGGGGTCCTTTACGCCGTCCTTGGGGTAGCGGCAGTCAGAGATGACGCCGAGCGTATGGTCAGAGTAGCGCTTGTAAAGCTCCATGGCCTCCTCGTAGTTACGCGCCAGCACCACCTTGGGCCTGCCCCTCATGCGGAGTGCGGCGCTGTGGGGGTTGAGCGCCTCGGCCGAGAAGCGTTGGCTCTGGGCGAGGATGTATCCGTAGAGCATGGGCAGCAACGAAGAGTAGAAGCGTATGCTGTCCTCCACAAGGAGAATCATCTGCACGCCGGCCTCGGCGATGTCGTGCTCGATGTTCATCTTATCCTCGATAAGCTTTATGATCGACATTATGAGGTTGGTGTTGCCGAGCCAGCAGAACACGTAGTCGAATATCGAGAGGTCTTCGTTCTGCATGCGGCGCGTAATGCCGTGCGAGAAGGGCGTCAACACGACGCATGGTATCGAGGGGAACTTGGCCTTGATGTCGCGCGCCACCGAGAAGGCGTCGTTGTCCGCCGTACCGGGCATGCAGATTACGAGGTCTATGCTCGTGGAGGCAAGCACTTCCTCGGCCTCCTCCGTGGTGCTGACCTGCCTGAACGAGGGCGGGTAGCGCATGCCCAGCTCGGTGTATTCGTTGAAGATTTTCTCGTCTACGCGTCCGTCGTCTTCAAGCATGAAGGCGTCGTAAGGGTTGGCCACGATAAGAACATTGAAGATACGGTGGGTCATGAGGTTCATGAACGTCACGTCCTTCAGATAGAATTTACTCCACTGCTGTGGGATGTTTTCACTCATATTAGTTAGTTTGTTGTTTTTGATTTCCCGTCAAGGCACACGCGGCAGGCTGCCACGCCGTGGTGGTCCGCCGCCGTTTCAGGCGCATGCGTCCCTTTCATCCGTCAGCCGCCTTGACGCCGTTACTGATTATTAAGATATAAGACGTATCATCGGCAAATATAAGTAAAATATCAGTAAAAGAAGAAACAATTGGCTATTTTCTGATTTTATTACAAACAAAAAGCGGGCGGAAGCCTTTTGTCTTTGCTTCCGCCCGCAGTGTCTTCACTATGTTCTTTAGAAGTCAGGTGTCACGGTTACCGCGCCGTCAAGCGTCACCATGAGGTTGACGTCGACGTCGTCAAGCTCAATCAGGTAGAACTTTTCGCCCTTGGCGGTTTCAACGTAGTCGCAATCGTCTATTTCAAATCTTGGATACTCGTTGCGCACGGCCGATATTATGTTGGCCGGTATGTCACGCGAGCTGTCGGTAACGGTCGCCATCCAGTTCATGTCGGCGTCGAACAGAACCTCCTTCGACTTGCCTTCGTGGCGGATGTCCATCTCGTATCCGAAGTCCTCGCGCTCGAAGTCGAGCACTTTCGCGCCCGGATATTCGGCGTCGATGAAGGCCTGCAGGCCGTCGGGACGATTGTTGTGGATGAGTCCCTCGTTGCGGTCGTCGTCGTTGTCGGCCACCTCACGGAAGAGCGTTCCGTAAGCGTCGAAGTAGAGGTCATAGTCGGGCTGTCCGGCCTTCTCCACCTCTATCTTGTAAATAGTTTCGTAGCCGGGGCGCTGTATCTCGTCGATGTCGTCGATGCGCCAGCCGTCTTGGGCGTACTTAGAGGCTCCGTAGCCGTCGATGACGGCCTGCGGCAGGCTCCGCGTGTCGCGGGCGTGGTCAACCTCGGTCATCACCCATTCGCCGGTATTGGTGAACCAGGCGTCGTAGTCCCGGCCGTCCTTATTAAATCCGCCAACAAGGTAGCCGCCGTTTCCCGACTCCCACGATACCCTTGTAACGCCGTCGTATTTTTGGTTGAAGGCTGTTTCAACGGCATTTGGCACGTTGACGTTTCCGTCGTTGTCATCGTCGCTGCACGATGTCATTACGAATGTACACATGGCACAGGCCATAGTCCATTTCAATAAGTCGTAAGTCTTCATAACATTCAGGTTTTTACGGTTTATCATCATTAAATCGTTTCTCTCGCTTGCGCCTCCGTCGCCGCGGCGTAAGCCGAAGAGCCGAGGGGCGCTTGTTTGACGGCAAAGCTATGCCATGATTCTGAAAAGAACCTGAAATGCAAGAATATTTTTTATAATATATGATAAAAATTCGCCTTCATCGCCAAAAACACAGCCCCGGTATGCCGCATAAGCCCTTCTGCCGATATGCCGGCACTAATGCGAGAGATGGTTCATCCGCAAACCTTTTGGATGGTATGACTTTGTTTTTGACAATTATGCGCAAACTGAATACACCCAAAGTAGGGGCATAATTTATTATGCCCGCACGCCACGGAGGGGCGTATAAATATCTGCACATCGATAAAATACGTTTCTTACGAAACGTGCGGACATAATAAATTATGTCCCTACAAAGACGATGTTCTTTTAAATACCTAAATCATCTGCTTATTAAAACCATCCAACTGATTCGCGGATGAACCGCAATAGGTGACCTTTCACGCTGCGAAAGGTTGCCTATTGCACGCTAAAAGGCCGCCTTTCGCAGGGCAAAAGGCGGCCTTTTATAAAGCATTGGTAGCCAAGACGTTACGCAACCATCGGAAAGACGCACGCATAAAGGCCTCGCGGCGCCTTGGCAGCGGACGCCGGGCGGGCGCCGCAGGGTCAGCGGCGGGCCTTGAAGAAGTCTTGCATCAACGCGCGGCACTCGTCGGCCAGCACCCCGGCAGTTACCGTAGCCTTGGGGTGAAGGGCGTCTGGGGCGTAGCGGGTGAAGCCCCGCTTGTCGTCAGGCGCGCCGTAGACGACGCGGCGTATCTGCGCCCAGCCGATGGCTCCGGCGCACATCACGCACGGCTCCACTGTCACGTAGAGCGTGCAGTCGGCCAGATACTTGCCGCCGAGGCAGTTGGCCGCCGACGTGATGGCCTGCATCTCGGCGTGCGCCGTGACGTCGCACAACGTTTCGGTAAGGTTGTGCGCCCGCGCTATCACCTTGTCGTTACACACCACGACGGCGCCTACCGGTATCTCGCCGTCGGCAAAGGCGGCCTCGGCTTCGGCCAAGGCCTTGCGCATGAACAGCTCGTCTTTCTTATCCCGGCTGTCTTCTACAATGTTTCCCATAATCTTGTTTTTATGCAAAATTAGCGATTTGCAGGCTTACGGGCGCACAATGTTACGGAAAAGTTGTATTTTTGCGATTGGAAAGTCGTGCGGCCCGACGCGCCGCACGACTATAAGCAACCCTAAAGACACTTACCACCTAACATGGCAGAGCACAACGACCGCGGACACTGGGGCGAGCAGAAGGCCGCCGAATACCTTGAGAACAAGGGCTACCGCATACTTTGGCGCGACTGGCGCGACGGCCACCGCGACCTCGACATCGTGGCCGTCGACGCTGACACGCTTGTCGTCGTGGAGGTAAAGACGAGGCGCAGCGGCGACGTGATGGCGCCCGAACTGGCCGTAACGCCTAAGAAGATGCGTAACATCGTGGTTGCCGCCGACAGGTTCGCAAAGACTTACGGCATAGAGTTTCCGTTGCGTTTCGACATCGTGGCGGTTACCGGACGCGGCGACGCCGACTGCCGCATAAACCACATCGAGGACGCCTTTAACCCCATGCAGCTATGAACCACACTGACGAGACAGCCGGACCGGTGAAGATAATAACCCTCGGCGAAACCGACTCTACAAACCGCTTCATGCGCGAATACACGGGCGGCGAAGGCCGGCTGATGACCGTAGTAACCGCCGAACACCAGACGGCGGGCCGCGGACAGGGGCGCAACACGTGGGAAAGCGAGGCCGGCAAGAACCTGCTGTTCAGCGTATTGACGCGCCCTTCGGGGCTTGCGGCGCGGCGGCAGTTCGTAATGCTCGAGGCCGGGGCGCTGGCCGTGCGCGACGCCTTGGCCGCCGTGATAGGCGAAACCACCGTCAAGTGGCCCAACGACGTTTACTGGCGCGACATGAAAATCAGCGGCACGCTGTCTGAATGTACCATAAGCGGCGGCCTCGTCGGCCGGTGCATATTGGGCACGGGCATTAACGTCAACCAGCGGCGGTTCGTAAGCGACGCGCCAAACCCCGTGTCGCTGGCCATGATAACAGGGCGCGATGCCGACCGCCCCGGCCTGTTGCGGCAGTTCATTGCCCGTTTCAGCCATTATCTGGGCATGGTTAACGACGGGCAATATGACGCCATACACGGTCTTTACGCCGAAGCGCTGTACCGCCGCACGGGGTGCCACGCCTGGCGCGACGCCGGCGGCTGCTTCACCGCAGCGGTTGAAAGGGTCGAGCCTGACGGACGGCTTGTGCTAAGGCGGGACGACGGACGGCTGTCAACCTATATGTTCAAGGAGGTTGAGCACGTCATTAACAGGCAATAAACACTTAATTAACAATAACAACAAGCGCGCCGCACGCCGTAACGGAAGCATGCGGCTGACGCAAAACCAACTTATTATGGCAAAGTATAAACGTATCCTTTTGAAGCTCAGCGGCGAGAGCCTTATGGGCAAACAGCATTTCGGTATCGACCCCGAACGCCTCGGCGACTACGCAAGACAGATAAAAGAGGTGCATGACATGGGCGTGCAGATTGGCATTGTGATAGGCGGCGGCAACATCTTCCGCGGACTCAGCGGCGCCGGCAAAGGCTTCGACCGCGTCAAGGGCGACCAGATGGGCATGTGCGCCACGGTCATCAACTCGCTCGCTCTCAGCTCGGCGCTCGGCGCCTTGGGCGTAAAGAACAAGGTGCTGACGGCCATCCGCATGGAGCCTATCGGCGAGTTTTACAGCAAGTGGAAAGCCATCGAGGCCATGGAGGCCGGATATGTATGCATATTCAGCGCCGGCACAGGCTCGCCCTACTTCACTACCGACACGGGAAGCTCGCTCCGTGGCATCGAGATTGAGGCCGACGTAATGCTCAAGGGCACGCGCGTCGACGGCATTTACACGGCCGACCCCGAGAAGGATCCTACCGCGACGAAGTTCAGCGACATAACTTACGACGAGATTTACACGCGCGGACTGAAGGTGATGGACCTCACCGCTACCACCATGTGCAAGGAGAACAACCTGCCGATTTACGTATTCAACATGGACGTCGTAGGCAACCTCAAGCGCGTTATGGACGGAGAGGACATCGGTACGCTGGTGCACAACTGAGCCGCCGGCGACATCTTATAATATAAAAAGGTAAAGGCGCGTGTGCCATTGTTGCACATCGCGCCTTTACCTTTTTATATTATACGGCGTCAATTACTAAAAGTCAAGCGTCATGCCGTCGGCTCCCACCCTGTCGTATTTCTTTCCGTTGACGGTGATGTCAACCGAATTCTTTGCGCTGAAGGTATGAGTATCGGCGCTAACGCTGATGTTATCGAGCGTCACTCCTGACGTGTTGTTGACTACGATGCCTTCCTGTGCGTTGTTAACCTCAAGGTCCTTGATTGTGATATTAGTCACGGGCATCTCCGGCAGGCCGTTGAAGTAAGCCGCACGGCGCGCCCTTCGGCAGATGACGTGCTCTATGTCAATGTCACGGAAACAAGGAGTCGTTTCGTCAACCTTGAACGCCGGCACATTCTGCTGCTGCTTCTCGTCACCGTCTTCAAGCGACTCAACGGTCGACTTGCCGCCGTAATAGAGGTCGAAGGTTATCGCGTCGGTCTGGATGTCGAACATCGAGATGTCCTTTATATAGATTTTCTCCACCACGCCGCCGCGTCCGCGGGTGCTCTTGAAGCGCAAACCGACGTCAGTTCCAAGGAACTGGCAGTCTGATACGTAAATGTTCTTCACGCCGCCGCTCATCTCGCTGCCTACGACAAAGCCGCCGTGACCCTTGAACACGGTGCAACCGTTCACTATAACGTTCTCACACGGCACGCCTCTCCTGCGTCCGTCCTCGTCCTTTCCGCTCTTTATGCAGATTCCGTCGTCGCCTACGTCAAACGTAGAGTTGACTATCAGTGCGTTCTTACACGACTCAAGGTCTATTCCGTCGCCGTTCTGCGCGAAGGCGGGGTTGCGCACCTGCACCTCTTCTACAAGCACATTCTCGCACATAAGCGGGTGAATGTTCCATGCGGGGGAGTTCTGGAAGATGACGCCTTGCAGCCAAACGTTCTTACACTTGACGATGTTCACCATCACCGGACGCAAGTAACGCTTGATTGAGTTCCACTCGGCTTCGGTCTTGACGCCCGTCGGCACGTTCATGTTAGCCATCGAGTCGCCTTTCAGCGCACCTGCCGACGGATACCAGAGCTTAGGGTTCTTGAAGGCGCCTCCGCGCGAAGTGAACGTCTTCCACTGCTTGTCGGTCACCTTGTCGCGCTTCACGGGGCGCCAGTATTCGCCGTTTCCGTCGATTACTCCGCTGCCGGTTATGGCAACGTTGACAAGGTTGTATCCCGAAATAGGCGACTGGCAACGGCGCGTGTCGAGGCCTTCAAACGAGGCGTCGACGAGCTTATACAGGTCAAGGTCGGGCGAAAAGAGGATTATAGCGCCCTTCTCCAGGTGGAGGTTTACGTTGCTCTTAAGCGTTATCGGGCCTGTGTACCACACGCCCTGGGGCACAACGAGCTTACCGCCGCCCATCTTTTCGAGTGCCTCGAAGGCCTTGGCGAAAGCCTCGGTGCAGAGCGACGAGCCGTCGCCTTTTGCCCCGAAGTCCTTAAGGTTGACCTCATTGGCGGGGAATACGGGCGCCGTCACCTGTTCCATAGTGAACGGAAGGTTCTCGTACAGGCCGCCGTACTTGCCGTCGGCGGCGGCGTTTGCGCCCATTGCGAGCAAGCAGGCGCAAACCAATGAAAAGATTTTCTTCATCTTGTAGGTTAAATGATTTGGTTTTAGTATAGTTATAAGAATATGGTTTAAGGCGTCGTCACTTGTCTTCCTCGAAGTCGACGTACTCGCCTTCGTTCTTCGAGAATATCTTACGATTGGCCTCGTCGGGCGAGCGCCGGTCGATTACCACCTCGCCGTCGTAATCCTTTTGGCTGCCGCTTCGGCGTCCGCCTGAGCCTGTAACGTCCTTAAATCCGCTGAAGCGCTTGGCCATGCTGCGGAAAGAGCGCACTATGCGGAACGCCACCACGCACACGACGATGAAGGCGACGAAGATTACCACCAGTATGAAGTTAAGTAAGGCTATCATCTGTTCTTGTCTTTTATGTTAGCGTAAGCCGAGAGGATGACATACCATGCCACGATTACGGCGAACGCGGAAATGCGGAATATGGCAAGCAGGGGCACGCAGCTGACGGCGAAGACATACTTAAGCTCGTTGCCGCGCCATCCCCAATGCTTGAACTTAAGCGCGAACATGGGTATCTCTGACACCATGACGAAGCTGCTTACGAGCACCATCACGAGCACGGCCGGCACCATGAGCGGCGACGACTCGAGCAGACCTTGCGCGCCGACAACGAGCGAACCCCAGAACAAAGCGTTGGCCGGAGTGGGCAGGCCGATGAAACTTGTGGCCTGGCGCTCGTCGAGATTGAACTTGGCAAGTCTCAAGGCGGAGAACGCCGCCATGACGTAAGCGAAGAAGGGCAGCACCGGGCGCAGCGGCTCGAGCCACGAGGGATAGTCCATCACGCCGAGTTCGAAGAACACCATCGTGGCCGGCGCCACGCCGAACGTAACGCAGTCGGCCAGCGAGTCAAGCTCTTTGCCTATGGGCGACGACACGCCGAGCAGGCGCGCCGTCATGCCGTCGAAGAAGTCGAACACGGCGCCTATCACGATGAACGCCAACGCCATGCCCTCCTGCCCGCCGAAGGCGAAAGCCGTGGCGACGCAGCCTGACACGAGGTTGCAGCAAGTAATAGTGTTGGGAATGTGTTTTTTTACCATAATCAAAGAGGTCTTGAGGTTTCACGGTTTACGGGGCCTTGGGGCCTTGCGCCGGATTAACATCCTTACGACCGGAACGCCTTTGAACCTTGCGACCCGCCACTCCGGCCTATTTCAGGCGGGCGATTACGGTGCGGTCGCCCGTTGTGCTCTGCCCCATCTTTACGCAAACCTCCGAGCCGAGGGGCAGGTAGACGTCGACGCGCGAGCCGAACTTGATGAAGCCCAGGTGCTCGTCGATGTAGCAGTCCTCCTCCGCCTTGGCGTAAGTGACAATGCGACGGGCCACGGCTCCGGCTATCTGGCGGCACAATATCTCGGTGCCGTCGGGCGTTTCGAGCATGATGTCGGCGTGCTCGTTCTCCTCGCTGGCCTTTGGCAGCCACGCCTTATGGAAGTTTCCGTCCTGATGATGCACGAACTTCACCTTGCCGTCAACGGGAAACCAGTTGGCATGCACGTTGAAGAGGCTCATGAATATGCTTATCATCAGGCGCTTGTCGTGGAAATACTCGTCCTCAACCACCTCTTCGATGACCACCACCTTGCCGTCGGCCGGGGCCACAACAATCTTCTCGGTGTCGCCGTCGAAGTAGCGCTTGGGGCAACGGAAGAAGTTGACTACAATCGCATAAACCGTACCGAAAACTATCACGAACGCCCAAAACGGAATCTTGCAGTCAACGTAAACCCAAAGTATCATGGCTATGGCGACATACGCCACCAAGCCGTAGAGCAAGGTGTCGGTGCCTTCGCGATGAAGCCTTACGTTTTTAAGTTTTCTCATTCTTTTCCCCATGGCAAATCCGTGAAGTTCATAAATTTGTGCAAAGGTACTCCTTTTTTATTTATTTCCCAAATTTTTCACCTTATTCTTTACCCGCCCCGGGCGTGCAGCCGGCTTGCCGGGCGACGTAAACCGATTGCCGGCGGGGCGCCGACGAGCCGCCAGAAAGGCGTCGCCTTGCTTCATGCCACACGCCGCTGACAGCCGCCACGCAGAACGAAAGGAGCGCCGGCCGCCCCATTCCGCCATGCGCAAGCAATCCTTTGATTATCAACAACATAAGCACGCACGTCGCCGCAAGCGGCGAGCACTTTTGTAAAAGGTGGCCTTTTACGCTGCAAAAGGTTACCTTTCAGGGCGTAAAAGGCGGCCTTTCACACGGCAAAAGGCCGTCTTTTGCAAAAGCGCAGGTTTTCGCCCGTGCCGTGACCGGCGGCACACGGGCGCCACGCTACGCCAAAAACATGGGGCAAACGTTTCCGTTTGTGCCCCAAAATCATTAATTTTGCATCCACTTTAGTACAACTATTAAAACGAAAACGTTATGACACCGAAGGAAATACGCAACGAACGGCTCGCCGCGAAGATGATAAAAAACCTCGAACGCAGGCACTTCGAGGCATACTATTGCAAGACGGCCGAGGAGGCCGCCGCCAAGGTTTCGGCGCTCATCCCCGACGGAAGCAGCGTGACGTGGGGCGGCTCGATGACGATACGCGACATGGGCCTGCCGGCCATCCTGCACGGACGCGACCTTAAGGTTATCGACCGCGACCTTGCCGCCGACCGCGACGAGGCGCAACGGATGTACCGCGAGGCGTTCACTACGGACTACTACCTGTCGAGCGCCAACGCCATAAGCGAGGACGGAGTGATAGTCAACATCGACGGCAACGGCAACCGCGTGGCCGCCATAACGTTCGGACCGAAGCGCGTAATCTTCGTCATCGGCCTCAACAAGGTGGCCCAAGACGTGCCCGCCGCGCTGGCCCGCGCCCGCTCAACGGCAAGCCCCGTCAACGCCGCACGCTTCGACATAAAGACTCCCTGCCAAGTTGACGGCACGTGCCACAACTGCAACTCGCCCGAGAGTATCTGCAACTACATCCACTTCACGCGCAACTCGCACCCCGCACGGAGGCACGTCGTGGTGCTCGTGGACGAGGATATGGGGTATTAACAATTAAGAGTCGGAGATCGGGAATTGGGGATGCATGCCCCGTTGCGGCGACCGGACAATAGCTTAAGCTCTTTATCCTGACGACGCTCCCTTACTAATCCTTAACTCATCGGTTGATGACACCGTATCCGCGCAAGCTGTTTTTCTTAACTCTTAATTCGTAATTCTTAATTCAATAAATGATTGTCTGCATAGCCGAGAAACCGAGCGTAGCGAGGGACATAGCGCGAATATTGGGCGCTACGGCCGCACATGACGGCTACATCGAGGGCAACGGATACCAGGTGACATGGACTTTCGGCCACCTGTGCACGCTGAAAGAGCCTGACGACTACACCCCGCTGTGGAAGCGGTGGTCGCTCGGCTCGCTGCCGATGTTGCCCCAACGCTTCGGCATAAAGCTCATCGACGACAACGGGATACGCAAACAGTTCGCGGTAATAGAGCGCCTCATGCAGGCCGCCGACGGCATTATCAACTGCGGCGACGCCGGACAGGAGGGCGAACTGATACAGCGCTGGGTGATGCAGAAGGCACAGGCGAAGTGCCCCGTGAAGCGCCTGTGGATATCGTCGATGACCGACGAGGCCATACGCGAAGGCTTCAGCTCGCTGAAAGACCAGCAGGAATACCAGCCCTTGTACCTCGCCGGACTGAGCCGGGCCATCGGCGACTGGATACTCGGCATGAACGCCACCCGCCTTTACACCCTGAAATACGGACAGCATGGGCAGGTGCTGTCGATAGGACGCGTGCAGACACCCACGCTGGCGCTGATAGTAAACCGCCAGAAGGAGATTGACAACTTCAAGCCCGAGCCTTACTGGGTGCTCTCAACCGTATACCGCGACACGCTGTTCACCGCCACGGCGGGCAAGTTTGACAGCAAGGAGGAGGGCGAACGCTCGTTCGCCAAGATAGCCGACAAGCCCTTCACCGTGACCGACGTTCAGAAGAAGGCCGGCCGCGAGGCCCCGCCCCACCTCTATGACCTGACCTCGCTGCAGGTTGACTGCAACAGGAAGTTCTCCATGAGCGCCGAAACTACGCTCAACACGATACAGTCGCTCTACGAGAAAAAGCTCACGACGTATCCCCGTGTCGACACTCAGTACCTCAGCGACGACATCTATCCCAAGTGCGCCGCCACGCTGAAAGGCCTCCGCGGATACGAGGCGTTCACGCAGCCGCTCGAGGGCAAGCCGCTCGCCAAGAGCAAGAAAGTGTTCGACTCGTCAAAAGTCACCGACCACCACGCCATCATCCCCACCGGCGTTCCTGCCTCCAACCTCACTGACTTCGAGCGCCACGTCTACGACTTAGTTGCGCGGCGCTTCATCAGCGTGTTCTATCCTGACTGCAAGTTCTCCACGACCACCGTCATGGGGCGTGTAGACGACGTCGACTTCAAGGTCAGCGGCAAGCAGATTATCGACCCGGGATGGCGCATAATCTACGCCAAGGACGTGCCGTCGGCCGACGCCGACAACGCAAAAGCCCAGGACGAGGAGCGCACCCTGCCCGCCTTCACAAAGAGAGAGAGCGGCCCCCACACGCCGACGCTTACCGAGAAGTGGACCGTTCCGCCCAAGCACTACACCGAGGCGACGCTGCTTCGCGCCATGGAAACGGCCGGAAAGTTCGTCGACAACGAGGAACTGCGCGCCGCCTTGAAGGAGAACGGCATAGGAAGGCCGTCGTCGCGCGCCAACATCATCGAGACTTTGTTCAAGCGACGCTACATCAAGCGCGAACGGAAGAACATAGTCGCCACGCCTACGGGCATAGAACTGATTGACACTATCAAGGAAGATCTGCTCAAGAGCTGCGAGCTTACGGGCATTTGGGAGAAGAAGCTGCGCGACATAGAGCACCGGAAGTATGACGCCGGGCAGTTCATCAACGAACTGAAGCAGCAAATCACCACCATCGTCAACGATGTGCTGGCCGACAACAGCAACCGCCACGTAACCACGCTAACCGACGACGACCTTAAGAAAAAGACGCAGAAAAAGTCCTCCAAACCGCGTAAGGCGACCACGCCGGCCGCCAACGCCACTGCGCCCGCACCGTCGCCAAACGCCAATGCGCTGCCGGCCGACGACTCGATAATCGGCACTCTTTGCCCCGTTTGCGGCAAAGGGCATGTCATTAAGGGCAAAACGGCCTACGGATGCGACCGTTGGCGTGAAGGTTGCACATTCCGTCTGCCTTTCAAACAATAAAAGGCGAGAATTTCAGTTATTAAGAGTAGTGAAGGCATAGCCGGCCGCCAAGCCGGCGTATGACTTCAGGCTCTTGACTGAAAGATTATGAAATCCGGTTTCTATACATATATTATAATGCTTCTCACGGTGCTGGCTACAGCATCGTGCGGCGCCGACCATTACATGAAAAAAGGCGAGAAGTTCCTCGCCTTAGGCGAATATTACGACGCGGCGGAGGAGTTTAAGGTGGCTTATAACAAGACATCGACCAAAGACAGGCCTAAACGCGGCGAGCGCGCAGCCAAGCTTGCCTACTGCTACGACCGCATAAACTCTAACGCCAAGGCCATTGCCGCCTACCGAAACGTCATCAGATACGAGAAGGACAGCATTGACACGCACCGTTCTTTGGCGCGACTGCTGATGAAGGCGGCAAGCTATAAGGAGGCGGCGAAGGAGTTTCAGCTCGTTCTTGACTCGCTGCCGGGCGACGAACTGGCCAAGACCGGCCTGCTGGCCGCACAGACGGCACAGGCCGAAAAGGAAGCCGGCTCGCAGTATATCGTCAAGAAGATGGACATATTCAACTCCCGCAGGGCCGAGTATTCGCCAATGCTCTTCGGCGACGAGTACGACCAACTGTACTTCACTTCTACCCGCAACGAGGCCCAGGGCGACGAGCTGAGCGGCATAACGGGCACGAAGAACGGCGACATATTCTTCTCGCAAAAGGACGAAACGGGCAAATGGCAACGCCCGGAAACAATAGAATCGGGACTGAACACGGAGTTTGACGAGGGTGCGTGCTGCTTCACGCCAGACCAAAGGGAGATGTATCTCACGCAATGCGTTACCGACCCGAACTATCCGAGATACGCAACAATAGTGAAATCGGCAAGGGCCGACGCCTCGTGGGGCAAGGGCGCGCCGGTCGAAATATCGCGCGACACGCTCTCAAGCTACGCCCATCCGGCAATATCGCCTGACGGAGAGTGGCTTTACTTCACGTCGGACATGCCCGGAGGCAAGGGCGGTTACGACATCTGGCGCATACGGATGACCGACGCCGGCTTAGGAGGCGCCGAGAACTTGGGCGAGCCTATCAACACGCCGGGCGACGAGATGTTTCCCACGTTCAGGCCGAACGGCGACCTGTACTTCTCGTCCAACGGTCACAAAGGCCTCGGCGGACTCGACATTTACATAGCCGTCGTCGACCCGGACACAAGGCGTTTCGTGCTTGAACATCCCGGTTATCCGCTCAACTCGCAGGGCGACGACTTCGGAATGACGTTCGAAGGCCCGCACAACCGCGGCTTCTTCTCGTCAAACAGGGGCGATGCGCGCGGCTGGGACCACATCTACAGCTTCGAAAAACCAGAGATAATACAGACCGTGAAGGGCTGGGTTTACGAGATGGAAGGTTACGAACTGCCCGAAGCCCAGGTGTACATGGTGGGCAGCGACGGCACCAACCTGAAGCTCAGCGTCAAGGGCGACGGCTCGTTTACGCAGGTAATCCAGCCCGGCGTCGACTACATTATGCTGGCCACATGCAAAGGATACCTGAACCATAAGGAGGAACTCAGGGTGGAGCCTGTAGAGGAATCGGAGGAATATGTGCTGCAGTTTCCGCTGGCGTCGATACGCGTGCCGGTGCTGATTGACAACATCTTCTACGACTTCGACAAGTATTCGCTGCGCCCGGAGTCGAAGACCGCTCTCGACGAACTGGTGAAACTGCTCAACGAGAACCCCAACGTGACGATTGAGCTGAGCGCCCACTGCGACTACAAGGGCAGCTCGGAATATAACAAGACGCTGTCGCAGCGAAGGGCTGAAACCGTAGTCAACTACCTGATTGAGCACGGGATAGCCAAAGACAGGCTGTCGCCCGTGGGCTACGGAAAGGAAAAACCGAAGACGATACGCAAGAAGCTGACCGAGAAATACCCTTGGCTGAAAGAGGGCGACGTGCTGACCGAGGAATACATAAAGAAACTTGACCCCGAGAAACAGGAGATATGCAACCAGCTGAACCGACGGACGGAGTTCATCGTGCTGCGCATCACCTACGGCATGTTCGACGAAAAGGGCAACCTTAAGAATCCTCCGGCCCAGCAGCAGCCAACGGGCGGCAACGCCGACGAGGAGGACCTGTATTTCAATTTCGACTAAAACGCCCATTTTGAGCCTATGGGCCGTTGCCCTATTATTCGCCGGCAACAGCCTTGTATCCGCCCGCAAATATAACCGACAACAACAACAGCCATAACATATAAGGCTCGTCGGCCAAACCGGCATGCGCCGACATTACGGCCGACAACCTTCCGACTATGGCCGAAAGGCTGTCATGTACGCCGAAAGAGGCTGCCATCGCCACGCCGGCCGCAACGCACACGACCGTCCATACGCGGTTAAGGCGTTGCTCGCGTCGCGGCAGACGGCGCATGACACGACGCGAAAAACCATCATTAGGCAGTATCACCTTATTATCTTCAAAGAACTGCCTTACCAAAATATCATCCTTATTATCAACCATATCCATTCTCTTTTAGAAATGCTGCAAGCTTAGCCTTGCCACGTGAAAGGTGCGACTTCACCGTGCCTTCGGCCATTCCGGTTATCTCGGCAATGCGACCGACGGACTGTCCGTCGATAAGTTGCAGCGTGACGCACATCCTTTCGTCGGCCTTCAGCAGGGCCAGACTCTCGTATATGTCAATCCGCAGGCCTCCGTCAGTGCCGCCTGTGCCGCATCGCCTCACGCTGTCGTCGATGTCACATACATGCTTGCGCGACCTTACGTAATCCGCATACACGTTATAAGCTATGCGGAAGAGCCATGTCTTAAATCCTGACTTGCCACGGAAGGTGGTTATGCGTGTGTAAACCTTTATGAAAGTTTCCTGCGCCAGGTCGTCGCTCAATGGGGCGTCGCCTAACGTCAGCCCCATGAAAAAGGCGCGCACGTCCGACTGGTACTTCCTGACAAGGGCGTCAAATGCACGCTTGTCACCAAAAACCACCACACGGGCAACCAACGATATGTCGCTTGTAACTTTCATCGCAATCCATTATAGGCGCACGCCCTACAACCGCCCAGAAAAACACTCATTCTTCACCATCGCCGCCATGGCTTCTGCCACCGCCGCCTTTTCCAACCGACGTGCGCGCAATAACGGCCTGCCCGACGCCGTAGATGGCCACGAGAGCCCCTACGCCCGTAAGGCTGTCGAACCCAAACGACAGGAACAAAGCCACGAGGCCGAGGCCTATGAAAAAGTTTTTTACGCCCTTGCGCCATAGCAGTTCCTTGCTCTCAAGATCAGGATTAAGCATGTCTTTAGGCAGAGGACGGCCCGTTTCCATGGCTTTCTCAACTATCTTGTAGCGTTCCTTGCGCCGCCTGAAGACGAAATAAAGTATCATGACGATGAGCGCCACAGGCGAAAGCATAACAATCAGGCACAGTATGACGAAGAATATCGCCACCACCACTCCGCCTATGCCTATCGTCGTTAGGTATGCAATGAGGCCGAATGGGTCGCTGACGTCCTTGAACGACAGGCTCACGCTATGCCCGACGGCCGGAGCCGAGGCGCCTACGGCCACAGGCGAGTCGGCCGAGGTGGTGTCAGAATAGGCCACAACGCCGCCGCTGTCTACAGCCGCTACGGCCGTTGCCTGCCCCTGCGCATGTCCACGCGCACCGGTTTGCGCAGCGCCGGCAACGCCTGTCGCGGCAAACATTAACATCGCAATCAGTAACTTTTTCATATTCTTTTACGTTTAAAATTCTACATGTTAGACGTAACAAACAGGCGAAATGTTGCATGAAGGACAAAAATTTTTTCACGCCACGGCGCAAACGCATCTGTAAGAGGCGGCCTTTCAGGCGGCAAAAGGTTACCTATTGCGAGGCGAAAGGCGGCCTTTTGCAGGCCAAAAGGCCACATATGGCGGAGGCGCTGACTATCAAGCACTTACAACGACGGCACGAAACACGGCGGCGATGGTTCGAGTGCATGCGCCAGCGGGGCGCCTGACGTGCGCGCAAAAGCGGCCGAAAACGCAAAAACTAATTATCACGGCGTTTCTTGTATGATAACAATGAAATTATTTGTAACTTTGTGCTTTCAAAACGACGACGATAAGAAATGACACTTCCTGAGGATTTCATAAGGCAGACAAGGGCCTTCATGGACGACGACACGTGGCGGAGCCTCGAACGGGGACTCGCCGCCGAACCGCCCGTAAGCATTAGGCTCAACCCGCTGAAGTGCGCGGCTGAAGACGTAAGGGCTGACTGCTACGACGGCCGCGTGGCTTGGTGCGAGGGCGGCCGCTACCTGAAGGAACGGCCAAACTTTACGTTCGACCCGCTGATGCATGCCGGAATGTATTACGTGCAGGAAGCCTCGTCGATGTTTCTCGACCTCGTCATGAGGCAATACGTGGCCGACGGCCCGGTCGACATGCTTGACATGTGCGCCGCGCCGGGCGGCAAGTCGGCCGTGGCGCGCGCCGCCCTGCCCGCCGGCAGTCTGTTGGTGAGCAACGAACCCGTGCGCCAGCGCGCCCAGGTGCTGGCCGAGAACATGCAGAAGTTCGGCCATCCTGACGTCATCGTAACCAACAATTACCCGCAGGACATAGCCCGCAGCGGCCTCACGTTCGACGTAATACTGACCGACGTGCCGTGCTCGGGCGAGGGAATGTTCCGCAAAGACCCGGCCGCCATAGGCGAATGGAGCCTGCAGAACGTTGAGAAATGCCGACTGCTGCAGCGCGACATCGTGGCCGAAGCATGGCGCTGCCTGCGACAGGGAGGCCTGCTGATATACTCAACGTGCACGTTCAACACCCGCGAAGACGAGGAGAACGTAAGCTACATCTGCTCCGAACTGGGCGCCGAGGTGCTGCCCGTAAGCGTCGATGACGGCTGGCTGTTGACTGGTTCGCTGCTCAGTGGCTTCGATGAGCCTGTCTACCGCTTCCTGCCCGGCCTGACCCGGGGCGAAGGACTCTTCATGGCCGTGCTGCGCAAGACTGTCGGCGACACACCAACGACCGCTGCCCCGAAGGCTAAGAAGCCGAAGGACAACCGCCGTCAGGGCCGCGACCGCGACGCCGTGCGCCCTGATGCGTCGTGGCTGGCGTCGCCCGGCGATTTCACGATAGTGCGCAACGGCGACGAGTTTACGGCCGTGCCGCATGCGTGGAAGCATGTTTACGACGCTGCGACAAGGTCGCTCAAAATCCTGTCGGCCGGCGTCGCGCTCGGCGAGGCCAAGGGCAAGGACGTCGTCCCGTCGCATGCGCTCGCCCTGTCGGCAGCCCTCAACCGCCAGGCCTTCCCCTCGGTGGAGCTTAGCTACGGCCAGGCCGTAAGCTATCTGCGCAAAGAGGCCGTGACGTTGCCGCCCGACACGCCGCGCGGACACGTCATAGTGACATACAAGGGCGTGCCGCTCGGCTTCGAGAAGAACATCGGCAACCGCGCCAACAACCTCTACCCCACAGAATGGAAGATAAAAAGCACGCACACGCCTGACGGCCTCAACGAAGTTTTAGAAAAGCAAACGAGTGACAAGCAGACAGGCTTGCTGTGACAAGCGACGGGCAATACCGGCCCGCCTGCATGTCAGCCCGTAACTTGTCAACTAAAAAATAAGAACATGAAACAATATCTTGACCTGCTGAACCGCATAATGACCGAGGGCGTGAAGAAGCACGACCGCACGGGAACGGGCACAATCAGCATTTTCGGCAACCAAATGCGCTTCAACCTTGACGACGGTTTCCCGCTGCTGACGACGAAAAAGCTGCATCTTAAATCGATAATCTATGAACTGCTGTGGTTCCTCCGCGGCGACACTAACGTGAAATACCTGCAGGAGCACGGTGTCAGCATTTGGGACGAATGGGCCGGAGATGACGGCGAACTGGGTCCCGTCTACGGCCACCAATGGCGCTCGTGGCCCGACTACGACGGCGGACACATCGACCAGATAAGGAACGTCATTGAGCAGATACGCCATAACCCCGACTCGCGACGCATGATTGTGAGCGCATGGAACGTGGCCGAAATCGAGCAGATGCACCTGCCGCCGTGCCACTGCCTCTTCCAGTTCTACGTGGCAGACGGCCGCCTCAGCCTGCAGCTTTACCAGCGCAGCGCCGACACTTTCCTCGGCGTGCCGTTCAACATAGCGTCTTACGCCCTGCTGCTGATGATGATCGCCCAGGTGACGGGCCTCAAGCCGGGCGACTTCATACACACTACCGGCGACACGCACCTCTACCTTAACCACCTCGAACAGGTCAAACTGCAGCTCACGCGCACCCCGCGCCCGCTGCCGAAGATGACCATCAACCCCGACGTTAAGGACATCTTCAGCTTCAAGTACGAAGACTTCAAGCTTGAGAACTACGACCCGTGGCCGCACATAAAGGCCGAGGTGAGCGTATAGAAGTTAAGAATTGAGAGTTAATAATTAAGGAATTTGCCGACAATACATATTGTCTTACTTCTTGACTATTAATCCTCAATTCACCCGATAATGTAAAAATTAAGACCATGCGGATATCAATAATCGCCGCCGTGGCGCGCAACAGGGCCATCGGCAAGGACAACAAACTGATTTACTGGTTGCCTAACGACCTTAAACGCTTTAAGGCGCTCACCACCGGACACACCATAATAATGGGACGCAAGACGTTCGAGTCGCTGCCGAATGGCGCCCTGCCCAACCGCCGCAACGTGGTGCTGAGCCGCAGCCGGCACGACTTTCCCGGCTGTGAAACCTTCTCTTCGCTCGACGAAGCCCTGAAACACTGCTCTCCTGACGAAGACATCTACATAATAGGGGGTGCCCAGGTTTACGAACAAGCTATCAGAACGGCCGACCGCCTCTGCCTGACCGAAGTAAACGACACGCCCGACGGGGCCGACGCCTTCTTCCCCGAATACGGCGGATGGCGAGAAACGGCACGCGAAAACCACGACAAGGACGAAAAGCATGCTTACGAATACGCTTTCGTCGACTACGAAAGATAATACAAAAACAGCCCAAGCAACCTCGCGGTTGCTTGGGCTTTACCGTTTAACCGGCTACCGGCCGCTGGCCGTTCCGCCGTCCGTCATTCATCGGCAACTTCCACGTCATCGACCGGAATGTCTACTATCGGCAGCTGGCGGCTGAACGCCGAGTTGAACGAAATGATGGTTTCGCTGCGCGACAGACCGAGAGGCTGCAGACGATCGTGGATGATGTTGAGCAAATGATGGTTGTTAAGAGCGTAAATCTTGATGAACATGTCATAGTCGCCCGTGGTATAATGACACTCGACTACTTCAGGAATCCTCTTCAACTCGTCAACAACGGCGTCGAACTGCTCGGGATTTTTCAGGTTAAGTCCCATATAGGCGCATGTTTCATAGCCTATCTTCTCGGGGTCGATGATGAACTTCGAGCCTTTAATCACACCGAGATTGTTGAGCTTCTGGATACGTTGGTGGATAGCGGCGCCGCTAACATTGCACGAACGTGCCACCTCAAGGAAAGGTATGCGTGCGTCCTCTGCTATCAACTTGAGGATTTTCTTGTCTAAATAATCTAAATTGTGATGTCCCATTTGCTGTTAAAAGATTTACTTCTGACTTGATAACGGCAAGTGTGTGAATAAACTTTTAAAAAATATTCGCTTGCCTGTTGTTTTGTGCAAAGATACAACAAAAATATCACTTCCACAACAAATTGTAAGCATTTTTTCATCTTCACGTTATGGATTAAAAGTTTCCGTGAAGACTTTTAATTATTTTCCGCCCTTTTGCACGGCTGAATAATTCACCCTTAAGGCGCCTCCACGCCTCAACGCCTGGCGCACGTCTGATATTGTTCCCATGTCGGTACGGCGGTCGGCCTTCACCGACACGCTCATAATCTGCGTGTCCTCGGGCGACATGCGGCGGCGTTCGCCTGCAACGAAGTCGGCCACTTCGTCGACGTCGGCATACTTGTCGTTTATCTGTATGCGCGTCCTGTCGCCTACGGTGCGCCGCATCTCGTCGGTAGGTCGGCCTATATGGATGTACGTCACGGCAGATTTCCTTACGAGCTTGGTAAGCTCGGTGCCTTCAGGCACACGGTATTTCACCTTCAAGGTGACCTCCCTCATGTGCGTGACGGTGATGAAGAAGAAGAGCACGGTGAATATCAGGTCGGGCAAGGCGGCCGTGTTGAGCAGCGGAACCTCGCGGCGCGTTCGGCGGAAGAGGCTCATCGGGCGCCTCCTTCCCCACCGCCGGCGGAGGTTTCGGTTATGCGTTGCGGATAGCAGGCACGCACGGCTTCGCGCTGTTCGGGCGTACAGGCGGCGTAACGCCTGCCGTAATGCCTGACGGCATATGAGTCGCGAAGGGCGTTGTAGGCGGCCACTATCTCGTTCTGAACGTTGAAATAAGAGTCATACGACGCTCGGCGGTCGACGTCGAGCAGGATTACGTGGCGGCGCCTGTCGGCCGCACCGGCGACGAACGAGGCCACACGGCCGCGCAGGCGGTCGACGGCTAACGGGCGTCCGTCAACCAGAAGCCCGTCACCGGCCGTTATCTCGATTGACAGAACGTTGCTCTTTGCCACGTCTACCGCCTCCTGACGGTCGTCAGCGTCGACGGGAGGCAGCGTGCGCATTAGCCCCTTGTCGACGTCCATCGACGTCATGACAAGGAAGAACACCAGCAGGATGAACGATATGTCGGCCGTCGACGTGGTGTTGATTTGCGGCACGGAGCGCTTCGTATGGCGTAAAATCATTTGCAGTATGGATACGGGCACAAGGCCCGGGGCTTTACTTTTTCCTGTTATTAAGCTTTCGGTTATATCCCGACAGGCCGTAGGCCACGCCGCAGACAGCCACGAGCAGCAACACCGTAGACGTGTTGATGAACATGTCGGTGGCCTTGAGCCAGAACGTGTCGGCGAATTCGACGCCGTTGACCGTCACGGGTTCGGCCGAGCCGAGCAAGAAGGTAATGAGCATGCAGCCCGCAAGCAGGGCGACGGTGAACCACGTTATGCGTGCGGCGGGTATGTTGTTGACCGTGCGCTGCGCCTTGCCGCGCGCCTTCACGCCGCGCACAACGGAGCACGCGGCTGCTGCCGAGGCGGCGAGCACCGTCAGGTAGATGAACACGAGCACGGCGTCGGTAAGCCGTGGGGCGTTGAAAGCGGGATTGTCCTCATAGGGAACGTCGTAGCCCACGAGGAAGAACGCCCCGAACAGCACCACCGCCAGCGCCACGAGTACGTAGAGCACGCGCGTGGAAACGCCTTCGGCGGAAAGCCTGCGGCCGCCGCTCCGCATGTTGTCGGTCATCGTGTCAGCTTGTATTTCATTATTATGTCGAGCAGCGTTATGGCCGATTCTTCCATCTGGCTGGTAAGATGCTCGATCTTAGAAAGTATGTAATTATAGAACACCTGCAGTATCAGTGCGGCTATGAGGCCGAAGATGGTGGTGATGAGCGCCACCTTCATGCCGGCGGCGACTATCGTCGGACTGATGTCGCCGGCCTGTTGTATCTGCTCGAAGGCCATCACCATGCCGATCACCGTGCCGAGGAAGCCGAGCGACGGGGCCATGGCGATGAACAGGGTTATCCACGAGCAGCCCTTCTCAAGGTTGGCGGCCTGCACCGTTCCGTAAGACGTTATGCTGCGCTCGATGTCCTCCATCGACTCGTCAATGCGCGTAAGGCCCTGGTAACAGATTGAGGCCACGGGGCCGCGGGTGTCGCGGCACACGCCCTTCGCCCCCTCTACGTCACCCGAGAGTATCTGCGTTTCGAGGTCGGCCATGAGCCGCTTGGCGTCAATCTCTGACAGCGTAAGATAGATGATGCGCTCGATGCAGAACGAAAGACCCAGCACAAGGGCGAGGGCTACGAACGACATGAAGCCCGCGCTGCCCTCGATATACTTAGTCTTAAGCATTTTATGAAATCCCACGCTCTCGACGGGAGCCGGCACGGAGTCAGCCGCCTGCTCAAGGGCAAAGTCCAAAGAGTCGGCTGCAAGGTCCGCTGCGGCGGTGTCGGCCACGGCCGCAGCCTGCTCCGTCCGCGCGCTGTCGGCACTCTGCGCCAAGGCGGCAGGGCTTTGAGTAAAAGCAAGTAGCGTGATTATTGCAATCTTTACGATGAGATTGTTCATATCCTCAAGGATTAAAAAAACGTTAGCGGAAAGAGGGGGATTCGAACCCCCGTGACGCTTTTGGCGTCTACACGCTTTCCAGGCGTGCCTCTTAAGCCACTCGAGCACCTTTCCCCGAAGCCGTCCGGACAGGCGGCTTACAATTTGCAAAATTATCTCTTTTCCGCCTATTTCAAGCATAAAATCACATCTTTTTTACGCGCCGCCGTCATTTTTTCGTATTATTCACAATAACGGCAGCCGGCACGCACGCCGCACATCAGCCTCACACGCGGCCGCAACGACTACCGTTGCCGCCACACGCAACAGCCGCACGAGGCACGCCCCTCGGACACTCGCGCGCCATGCCGCAAGCGGCCGGCCGGCAAGAGCCGGCACCTTCATAACCGCTTGATAATCAGCGCACTTACAAAAGGTAAGCTTTCATGATGCGAAAGGCCGCCTTTTGTCCTTCAAAAGGCGGCCTTTTACAGCGTAAAAGGTAACCTCCTGCAACACGGCCGGCACAACGTTGCCGCGAATAACGACACGGCAAGCGGCGTTTCGGAATAAAATCACTACCTTTGCAACATGCTTATAATCGTCACCATACTGGCATACTTCTGCGTGCTTTACGGCATAAGCCGGCTCACGTCGGCACGGGCCACCAACGAAACGTTCTTCCGCGCCGACCGCAAGTCGCCCTGGGCGATGGTTGCCTTCGGCATGATCGGCGCGTCGGTGTCGGGCGTCAGCTTCGTGTCGGTGCCGGGAATGGTGGTCGGCCGCGACATGACTTACCTGCAGACATGCCTCGGCTTCATCGTCGGCTACTTCGTCGTGGCGTTCGTCCTACTGCCCGTTTACTACAAAATGGGGCTTACCACCATCTACGGCTACCTGCAACGGCGCATAGGGCGGCGCGCCTACAAGACGGGGGCGGGCTTCTTCATTCTGTCAGACCTTACGGGGGCGGCCGTCAAGTTCTATATCGTGTGCATCATACTGCAACGCTTCGCGCTCGACGCCTACGGCGTGCCGTTCGCCGTAACCGTGCCCGCGCTGATGGCCCTGATATGGCTTTACACCCACAAGGGCGGCATAAAGACGCTCGTGTGGACAGACTCTTTCCAGACGCTGTGCATGATTGGCGCCTTGGTGCTTATTATAATAAAGGTGGCGGGCGAGCTTGACATGGACTTCGGCGGTGCCGTAAAGGCCGTGGCGGCAAACGGATACAGCCGCGTTTTCGAGTTCGGCGACTGGATGTCGCCGCAGAATTTCTGGAAGCAGTTCGTCAGCGGGGCTTTCATAGTAATAGTGATGACGGGCCTCAACCAGAACATGATGCAGAAAAACCTTACGTGCAAGACGCTGCGCGAGGCCCGCAAGGACGTCTGCTCGTATGGTTTCGCCTTCGTTCCGGTCAACATGCTGTTCCTCGGCATCGGCGTGCTGCTCGTCATGCTGGCCCGTAAGGAGGGCACGCCCCTGCCTGCCAATCCCGACGAACTGCTGCCGATGTTCGCCGCCACGGGGCGGCTCGGCGACTGGGTGACCGTGCTTTTCGTCATTGGCGTTGTGGCTGCGTCGGCCAGCACCATCGACTCTTCGCTGACGGCGCTCACCACCAGCTATTGCGTCGACATTAAGGAGCGCCCCGCCGACGAGCGCCTGCGCCGCCGTGCGCATGTTGGCATAACCGTGGTGTTCATCCTTTTCATCATAGCCTTCCGCGCGCTCAACTCTACAAGCGTTATCGACGCCGTCTACATCCTGTGCTCTTACACTTACGGGCCGCTGCTGGGGCTGTTCGCTTTCGGCCTGCTTACGCGCCGACAGACAGACGACCGCATAGTGCCTTACGTGGCCGTGGCCTCTCCCTTGATATGCCTTGCGCTCGACTTTGCCGCCGCGCGCTTCACTGGTTACCGCTTCGGCTACGAGCTTCTAATGCTCAACGGCGCGATAACCTTCGCGGGACTGTGGGTTAAAAGTGAGAAGGTGAGAAAGTAAGAAGGTGAGAAAACGTTTTAAACGACAATATGTCAACGTTGTTTCTCACCTTCTCACTTTCTCACCTTCTCACCTTTCAGATAATCCCTTGTTCCCTGAGATACCTGTCGGCCTCGATGGCGGCGCGGCAACCACTGGCCGCAGCCGTTATGGCCTGGCGGTAGTGCGGGTCGGCAACGTCGCCGGCGGCGAACACGCCGGGCACGTTTGTCTTCGGCGTTACGCCTTGTGTCTTGATGTATCCCACTTCATCCGTTTCAATCCACTCCTTGAACACGTCGCTGTTAGGCTTGTGGCCGATGGCCAAGAAGAAGCCGTCGATGGGCAGTTCGTACACCTGCTCGTCGGCCTCGCCCTTGCGCTTAACAAGGCGGACGCCCTCGACGCCGTTATCACCGAACAATCCGAGAGTGTTGTGCTCGAAGAGAACCTCGATGTTCTCAGCGTCCATCACGCGCTTCTGCATCACTTCAGACGCACGCAGGAACGGCTTGCGCACAATCATGTACACCTTCTTGGCCAGGCCGGCGAGATACAAAGCCTCCTCGCATGCGGTGTCGCCGCCGCCTACAACGGCAACAGTCTTCTTGCGGTAGAAGAAGCCGTCGCACGTAGCGCAGGCCGAAACGCCCTCGCCCTTATACTTCTCCTCATCGGGAAGTCCGAGGTATTTTGCCGATGCTCCCGTGGCAATGATGACCGTGTCGGCGGCAATCACGTGGCCGTCGTCGGTCGTGAGCGTGTAAGGAGCCTTGCCGAGGTCGGCCTTTACGATGACGCCCTCGCGCAGGTCGGCACCGAAGCGCTCTGCCTGCTGGCGCATGTCGAGCATCATCTGGTTGCCGTCGACGCCCTCGGGATAACCCGGAAAGTTTTCAACTATGGTGGTCTGCGTCAGCTGTCCGCCAATAAGCAATCCGCAGTAAAGCACGGGATTGAGGTTGGCGCGCGACGCGTAAATGGCTGCAGTATAACCTGCGGGACCGCTGCCGACGATGAGGCAGCGCACTCTTTCGATGTTTTCCATAATCTTAAATCTATTTGGCCGACAGTCCTCAGGCGCTTAACGTCCGCCGGGCGGCACGCTTAACGGCGGCAAGGCCGCACGTGAACATGCCCGGGCACAAGGCCCGGGATGTGTTCACGTTACGCGCATGAGGGTATGCCGGTATGTGTTATTTCAACAGTTCGATTATCTGTTTCTCTATGTTCTCAATCTTCTCCGTAGGCTCGAAACGGGCAACTACGACACCCCTCTTGTCAACCAAGAACTTGGTGAAGTTCCACTTGATGTCGGGTTTGCTCTTATATTCGGGGTCGTCTTTCGACAGCATGTCGTCAAGAATGTGTGCAAGAGGATGGCTCTCGTCCCATCCGGCAAAGCCCTTCTGGCTGGTAAGGAACTTGTAGAGCGGGTCGGCGTCGGGGCCGTTGACCTTGATTTTCTTGAAACGGGGGAACTCCGTGCCGTAAGTCAACTTGCAGAACTCGTGTATAGACTCGTCGGTGCCGGGTGCCTGCTGGCCGAACTGGTTGCACGGAAAGTCGAGGATGGTGAATCCTTCGCCGTGATGGCGCTCGTAAAGCTTCTCAAGTTCCTCATACTGAGGCGTGAAACCGCACTTCGTGGCGGTGTTTACTATCAGCAAAACTTCGTTTGCATACTCTTTCAGTGATACGTCTTTGCCTCTCCTGTCCTTAACGGCAAAATCATAAACTGTTTTCATTTTATTTGTTTTTTATAACTTGTTATTCCTTGCTTTTTTGGTTTTTGCAAAGATAATGCAAAATTTCGATTAAGCGAAATAAAAGGAAAATTGTTTTTACTTTTATGAGCGTGAGAAATTTATCCAAAATTTCGATTAAGCGAAATAAAAGGAAAAGACTTTTTACTTTTATGAAAACGAGCGTCGTTAACGTAAATTCGGTATAAGAAAAACAGGCTTCTACACAAAAACTTATACCAATCTAACGTGTTATTAAGGCGTCACGAGTGTATTCAAAGAAAAGCGAGCTGTAACACATTGATAATCAACGCACTTACAAAAGGCCACCTTTTATAATGTAAAAGGTGGCCTTTTGAAACACAAAACGTGGCCTTTCGCAATGCAAAAGGCCACGTATAAGAATTAATCCGCATTTTAAGCAGGAAGCGCCCTGCGGCAAATCAATATTCAGTCTTGTCGGCCTTGGCCTGCCAACGCTCGAAAGCCACGATGGCCTCGTTGCGCATCATTTCCTCAGACGGCAACTTACGCCCTTCGCGCGGCAGGGCAAGCTCGTCGTAAATGAACGAGTCGTCGAAGCCGATGGCCTTGGCGTCGGCCTTCGTGTTGGCGAAGTACACCTTGTCGAGGCGCGCCCAATATATCGCCCCGAGGCACATCGGACACGGCTCGCACGAAGTGAAAATCTCGCAACCAGACAGGTTGAACGTGCCCAGCACTTCGGCAGCGCGGCGTATGGCGCTGACTTCGGCATGAGCAGTAGGGTCGTTAGAGGCTGTCACACGGTTGGTGCCGGTGGCGATAATCTCGCCGTCGCGCGCTATCACTGCGCCGAACGGGCCCCCGCCGTTATCGACATTCTCTATCGAAAGCCTGATGGCTTCGCGCATAAGTTCGTCGTTGGTCATTTTTCAGCAAACAAGTTAACGAGTGACGAGCAGACAAGAGAATTTGCATAGTTGTCAAACAAGCGGACAAGCGACAAGGCCTATAACCTTGTCTGCTTGTCACTTGTCTGCTTGTCTGCTTAGGAAAGTTAGAATTCAGCGTTCTTCGGAGTGCGCGGGAACGGGATTACGTCGCGGATGTTCTGCATGCCCGTGACGAAGAGGATAAGCCTCTCGAAGCCCAAACCGAAGCCTCCGTGGGGGCACGTGCCGTACTTGCGGGTGTCAAGATACCACCACATGTCCTTCATCGGGATGTTGCGCTCGGCGATTTCGCCCATCAGCTTGTCGTAGTTTTCCTCACGCACGCTGCCTCCGATGATTTCGCCGATCTGCGGGAAGAGCACGTCAGTGCCCTGAACGGTCTTGCCGTCTTCGTTTATCTTCATGTAGAACGCCTTGATGGCCTTCGGGTAGCCGGTCATGATGACAGGCTTCTTGAAGTGGTGCTCAACAAGGTAGCGCTCGTGCTCGCTGGCCAAATCCATGCCCCACGATACGGGGAACTCGAACTTGTGGCCTGCCTTAACGGCCTCTTCGAGTATGCGTATGCCCTCGGTGTACTCCAAGCGGACGAAATCTTCGCTGACAACCGAGTTGAGACGCTCGAGCAGCGACTTGTCAATCATCTTGTTGAGGAACTCAAGGTCGTCCTTGCAGTTGTCCAAAGCCCACTGCACGCAATACTTTATGAAGTCCTCCTCGAGGTCCATCAGGTCGTCAAGGTCGATGAAAGCCACCTCCGGCTCAATCATCCAGAACTCCGCCAAGTGGCGCGGAGTGTTTGAGTTCTCGGCGCGGAACGTCGGGCCGAACGTATATATCGCGCCCAACGCCGTGGCTCCAAGCTCGCCCTCGAGCTGTCCGCTGACGGTCAGCGAGGTCTGCTTACCGAAGAAGTCGTCGTCGTAAAGTATCTTTCCGTCCTCGCCCTTCTTAAGGTCGTAGAGGTTCTTCGTTGTCACCTGGAACATCTGGCCGGCACCTTCGCAGTCGCTGGCGGTGATGAGCGGCGTATGGAAATAGAAGAAGCCGTGGTCGTGGAAATACTTATGTATGGCGATGGCCATGTTGTGGCGTATGCGCATAACGGCTCCGAAGGTGTTCGTGCGCAGGCGCATGTGGGCGTACTGGCGCATGTACTCGAAGCTCTGGCCTTTCTTCTGCATTGGGTAGTCGCTGCCGCAGAGGCCGTAAATCTCAATCTCGCGGCACTGCAGCTCCACGCTCTGGCCGGCGCCCTGGCTCTCAACCAGCTCGCCGTTGACGCTGATGCACGCTCCGGTCGTTATCTGCTTAAGCATCTCGGCGTCAAACTTCGTCGGGTCGACAACGACCTGCACGTTCTTTATCGTAGAGCCGTCGTTCAAGGCTATGAAGTCAACCGACTTGCTGCTGCGGTGGGTACGCACCCATCCGCACACGTTGACGATGGCCCCGAAGTCTGTGCGCTGGAGCACGTCGACAACTTTTGTCCTCTTTATTTTTTCCATCTTTTATTTTAGAAGTTAAAGAAGTAAGAGAAGTCAAAGAAGTTAAAGCCGTTACTTTGGCGAACATCCACCCCTTTACTTCCCTTCTCCTGTTACCTTAATATATATTAGCAATGCGCTTCAAGCCCTTCCCTTCGGGAGGGGTTTGGGGTAAGCCAATTTACTCAAACGCTCCCATGCGCAGCATGTCGACCTCCTTCTCGGTGAGGAAACGCCAGTCGCCGCGGCGCAGGTTCTTCTTAGTAAGCCCGGCAAACTGCACGCGGTCGAGCTTGACAACGCGGTAGCCGAGGTGCTCGAAGATACGGCGCACGATGCGGTTCTTGCCGCTGTGGATCTCAATGCCTACCTGGCTCTTGTCCGTAGGGCTGGCGTACTCAACGGCGTCGGCATGCACCTCGCCGTCGTCGAGCGTTATGCCGGTGGCTATCTGCTGCATGTCGTGCGCGGTGACGTTCTTGTCAAGGAACACGTGGTATATCTTCTTCTTCAAGAACTTGGGGTGGGTCAGCTTGCTGGCCAAGTCGCCGTCGTTGGTGAGAAGCAGCACTCCGGTGGTGTTGCGGTCAAGACGTCCCACGGGATAGATGCGCTCCGGGCAGGCGCCCTTAACCAAGTCCATAACCGTCTTGCGCTGTTGCGGGTCGTCGCTGGTGGTTACGGTGTCCTTGGGTTTGTTGAGAAGGACGTACACCTTCTTCTCCATCTTGACGGGCTGGTCGTGGAACCTGATCTCGTCAGAGCGCATAACCTTGGTTCCAAGCTCGGTCACCACCTTGCCGTTGACCGTCACAACGCCTGCCTGGATGAACTCGTCAGCCTCGCGGCGGCTGCAAACGCCGGCGTTGGCGAGGAACTTGTTGAGGCGCACGGGCACCGTCGGGTCTATGTTTTGCTCTTTGTATTCAATGCGTTTCTTAAGACTGTACTTTGCGTTGGGGTCGTAATCGGGCGTGCGCTGACGGTAACCTCCCTGGCGGTTGTAACCTCCGGGGCGGGGCTGGCCGTACTGGTTACGCTGGTAGCCGCCACGATTGTAGCCGCCTTGGCGGGGCTGATAGCCGCCCTCCTGCTGTCCGGCGTTGTAGCGCGGGCGGTAACCCGTCTGCGGACGCTGGCCGTACTGGCCCTGGCGGGGCTGGTAGCCACCCTCGGCATCCTTGTTATAATGCGGGCGGTAACCCGTCTGCGGGCGCTGGCCGTACTGGCCCTGGCGGGGCTGGTAGCCCTCTTCGCCGTCGTTGCCGTAACGCGGACGGTAGCCCTGGGGGCGCTGCTGCTGATAGTCGGGACGCTGATGATAGCCTCCCTGGCGGGGCTGATAGCCGCCCTGCTGCCCTGCGTTGTAGCGCGGGCGGTAAGGACGCTGGGCAGAACCCTGCGACTGCAGGCCCGAGCCGAAGCCTTCGGGGCGGAAGCCGCCTTCGTCATTGTTATAACTCCTGTTTGGCGTATAAGCCCTCTGCACCCTTATCCTGGGTCGCATGGGGCGGCCTCCCTGCTGGCTGTTGAAGCCTTCTGTCTGCTTGTAGCCCTCACGGCCACCTTCATTTTGTCCTGCAGACAAACTCTCGTTCTTGTTTTCCAATTCTTCTGACATAGTTGTGTTTGTTAATGCCTCACGGCGGTTAGTATTTTCGGTTATGCGGTTTCGGGGTTATGAGGTTGCACGGTTATCGGGTTGTCGTAGATCATGGTTATTGTGAATCCTATTATTTTATATGTTTCATTTCAGCTCAAACCGTATAACCCTATAACCGCATAACCTTAAAACCATATATTACATTCCCGTATAGTTGTGCGGCGTGATGGCCATCAGTTCGGCTTTCACGCTGTCGCTTACGTTCAGTTCCTTTATGAATTCGTGTATAGTTTCCTCGGTCATCTTCTTGTTGGTGCGCGTAAGAGCCTTCAGCGCCTCATAGGGGTGCGGATAGGCTTCGCGGCGGAGTATGGTCTGTATGGCCTCGGCCACAACGGCCCACATGTCATCAAGGTCGGCGTTGAGCTTCTCTTCGTTGAGGATGAGCTTGCGCAGGCCCTTCAGCGTGCTCTGCACGGCTATCATGCCGTGGCCGAGGGGCACGCCTACGTTGCGCAGCACGGTCGAGTCGGTAAGGTCGCGCTGCAGGCGGCTTACGGGCAGCTTGGCGGCAAGGAACTGCAGTATTGCGTTGGCAATGCCGAGGTTGCCCTCGCTGTTCTCGAAGTCGATGGGGTTGACCTTATGGGGCATTGCGCTCGAGCCTACCTCGCCGGCCTTGATCTTCTGCTTGAAGTACTCCATCGAGATGTACATCCAGAAGTCGCGGTCGAGGTCGATGATTATCGTGTTGATGCGGCGCAGGGCGTCGAAGATGGCGCCGAGGTTGTCGTAGTTGCTGATTTGGGTTGTCCACTGCTCGCGCTTCAGTCCAAGCTTCTCGCTTACGAACTTGTCGCCGAAGGCCTTCCAGTCGTAGGCCGGATAGGCTACGTGGTGGGCGTTATAGTTGCCCGTTGCGCCGCCGAACTTAGCCGTAACGGGGCACTCCTCGAGCTGGCGCAGCTGCTCGGTGAGGCGGTAGACGAACACCATCACCTCCTTGCCCAGGCGCGTGGGCGAGGCCGGCTGGCCGTGGGTCTTGGCGAGCATGGGCACGTCCTTCCACTCGTCGGCATACTCCTTGAGCTGCTGTATCAGCTCCTTGAGCAGGGGGACGTACACCTCGTCGAGGGCCTCTTTAACCGAAAGGGGCACAGAGGTGTTGTTGATGTCCTGCGAAGTGAGGCCGAAGTGGATGAACTCCTTGTATTTGTCGAGTCCGCCGATGGCGTCAAACTGTTCCTTTATATAATATTCCACTGCCTTTACGTCGTGGTTGGTCGTAGCCTCAATCTCTTTCACGCGGGCTGCTCCCTGCTCGTCGAACTTCAGGTAGATGTCGCGCAGGCGCGGAGCCAGCGACAGGTCGAAGTCCTTCAACTGCGGCAGGGGAAGCTCGCAAAGCGCGATGAAATATTCTATCTCAACACGTATGCGGTAACGTATGAGGGCATACTCAGAAAAATATGCGGCTAACGGAGCCGTCTTTGACCTATAACGCCCGTCAATCGGCGAAATGGCCGTAAGCAAATCCAAATCCATAAATATAATACGTATTAACGGCTGCAAAATTAATAATTTAAATTGATTCGGGCGCACGCAGGCGCGATAAATATCGGCCCGTTAAGGCTTTTTTAGCTTCAATCAAGCCACGGCCGGGGCACGCGGCGCGACCGTTTCCGGAGCCTGAGGTAATCCGTTGGCTTTCAGCATGTTACGAACGGCGTTGCAAAAGGCGGCCTTTCAGCGTGCAAAAGGCTGCCTTTCAGGCGGTAAAAGATGGCCTTTTACAAGGCGGAAGGCCAGCTTTTGCAAAACGGCATACGGCGGTCAGTGGGCCGACATCTTTGAGAACAGATTGACAACCACCACTCCGGCGACGATGAGCGACAATCCGATGACGGCCGGAAGGTCGGGCGTCTGCTTGAATACCACCATGCCCACAACCGTGACGAGCACTATGCCTACGGCCGACCAGATGGCGTAAGCCACGCCTACGGGGATGGTGCGCAGCGCGAAACTTAGGAAATAGAACGCCGCCGCATAACCTACGACCGTAGCCACCGACGGCCAAAGGCGCGTGAACTGCTCCGACATCTTCAGCGACGTGGTGGCTACCGTTTCGGCGATTATCGCCAGGGCGAGAAATACAAAGTTGTTCATATGCGTATGTTTTAATCAGTTTTACAGCGTAAAGGTACTGAAAATAATGCGCAACGGCAAATTTACGGGCGCCGCGCGGGCGCATCTTTTACAAGAATTTAACTGTGCGGCGTGCGTGATTTTAACAAAAGTTTTATGATTTCACGCCGAAATTTAGTAAGTTTGCGGATGCGGAACATACCGCGCGAAACAACGACATTCACACAAAACAATATTGCCATGTTAGCAAAACAATTATCAGTGTTCCTCGAGAACAAGTCGGGCCAGCTGACCGAGGCTGCCGAAATATTGGGCCGAGCCGGCGTCAACCTGTCGGCGATGAGCATTGCCGACAACTCTGACTTCGGCATACTGCGCTGCATCGTGTCTGACCCGGAGGCGGCGAAACGCGCCCTCGAGGCGGCAAACTTCACCGTCCGCATAAGCGACGTAATCGGTTTCACCTGCCCCAACACGAGCGGCTCGCTCGCAAAAGTGCTGAAGCACCTGTCGGACAACGGCGTGTTCATCGAGTACATGTACTCGTTCGCCTGCGGCGACGTGGCCAACATCGTCATCCGTCCGACCGACCTTGAAAGCTGCGAGAAAATACTCGCCGAGAAGAAAGTCGACCTGATGGACGCCGACAAGCTTTACAAACTCTGACGGCACAGCGCCTCCAGCAACGGCAAAACTCACCCCGCTCTACCATGACAGCCGCATTTTACACCACGAAAACGGTAAAATGCGGCTGTTTTTACAAAAACATTAAAAAATATCGGATAAAATTTTGCAGTTTCAAAAAAATCGCATACCTTTGCACTCGCTTACGACAAGTAAGGGCGCTTAGCTCAGCTGGTTTAGAGCATCTGCCTTACAAGCAGAG
>CALUKU010000008.1 GCA_944321295.1 uncultured Prevotella sp. | reverse complement strand
TGCAAAATAAAAGCGCGTGAAACAGGCTTTTATTTTCAATTCCGAAACGCAGCGTAACTTATTAAAAGTTACTGCAAGTTGAGCGAAGTGCAAAATAAAAGCGCGTGAAACAGGCTTTTATTTTCAATTCCGAAACGCAGCGTAACTTATTAAAAGTTACTGCAAAGCGGGCGAAGTGCAAAATAAAAGCGCGTGAAACAGGCTTTTATACACTCAAAAAAGGAACATCAAAGTCTGATTTTCACGAACATCGGATTTACGTTTTGTCATCGCCCACATAACATACTGATTGTCAGCATGTTATAAAAGGCCGCCTTTTACACTTCAAAAGGTTACCTTTCAGGCGGCGAATGGCTACCTTTTGCGACGCAATTGGCGGCATATCAGGTTCATCCGCAAATTTGTTGGATGAATATGTTGGCATCGTCCAAACATATCCTCTTGATTTACAAGCACACCCTCTTCCAAGCGAGGCTCTCGCATATCCCGTCATCCTGAACTTGATTCAGGATCCAGTCGTATGTCGCAACGTTGCCAAAGGAGGCTGTTTCCATTCAGGTCCTGGATCAAGTTCAGGATGAACGACGTGTCAAGCACGGGATGACGGAATATGCGAGCGCCTCACTTGGACGAGGATGTGCGCTGCAGTTGTAATCTAAATGTCATAAAACAATTTCCAAATTAATCCAACACACGAAAACAGACGGGCACGGACATTGCCGTTAAACATAAAATCTGTATCTTTGCATAAGATAAGCTGCACTCGGGAATTAGTAAGCAAGCTTACATTCCTCTCGCTGGCATTATCTTTGCACGGAGAAGAACAAAATATTTACAGACGTCATATTACTTTTACAGAATGAAAATACTGGAAGACAGAATAATGCGCGACGGCAAATGCCTTGACGGCGGAACGCTTAAGGTGGACAGCTTCATCAACCACCAGATGGACCCGGCGCTGATGAAGGCCGTGGCCGACGAGATGGCGCGGCGCTTCAAGGCCGACGGCGCTAACAAGATATTGACGATTGAGGCCAGCGGCATTGCGCCGGCGATAATGACGGGCTACGTGACGGGGCTGCCCGTAGTGTTCGCCAAAAAGAAAAAGCCCGTGACGATGGACGGCATGCTCAGCACGACGGTCTACTCGTTTACTAAAAAGCACAACTATGACATCTGCGTAAGCAAAGAGTTCATAGGGCCGGGCGACCGCATGCTGTTCATCGACGACTTCCTTGCCAACGGAAACGCCGCGAAAGGCATTATTGACCTAATAAGACAAGCGGGAGCGGAGCTTGCGGGCATGGGCTTCATCATAGAGAAAGCCTTCCAGCACGGCGGCGACGCGCTGCGCACGGCAGGAATACACGTGGAGTCGCTCGCGATAATTGATAGCCTTGACGACAACAAAATAAAAATCAGAAGGCAATGACGTCACGAATTGACGCCGAAAGGCGCACGGTGAGGCTGATGACAGCCTTGTACTGCCGACGGAAAGAGGGTAACAGGGAGCTTTGCGACGAATGTAAGGCGCTTATAAGGTATGCCGACGAGCGGCTCGCAAAGTGCAAGTTCGGCGAGAATAAGCCCACCTGCCGCCAGTGCCCGGTGCATTGTTACCGCCCGGAAATGAGGCGGCGCATAAGCGAGATTATGCGCTACGCCGGGCCACGAATGATTTTATACCACCCGATAATTGCCGTAAAACATCTTTTGAGGGAACTGAAAAGAAGGTGAGAGGCGGGAAAGTGAGAAGGCGAGATTTACAAATAAAGAACCTCACCTTCTCACTTTCCCGCCTTTTCACCTTTCCATAAGCCTGTCGCGGCACTTCTCCATGAGCCATTTTGGCGTGCTCGTGGCACCGCATATGCCGATGGTCTGCACGCCATCGGTCCACGAAGGGTTTATCTCTTCGGGTCCTTCGATGAGATGGCTGTTAGGATTGACGCTCTTACACTCGTTGAACAGCACGCGCCCGTTGCTGCTCTTGCGCCCGCAGACGAAAAGTATCAGGTCGTGCTTCATGGCGAACGCGCTGATGTTGGGCATGCGGTTGGCCACCTGACGGCAAATAGTGTCGAAGCTCTTGAACGTGGCCTCGGGCGAGATGTGTTCGGAGATGTAGTCGATGATGAGGTGGAACTCGTCGAGCGACTTCGTCGTCTGTGAATAAAGGAAAATGTCGCGCGTGAAGTCAAGCCTCTTCACGTCGTCAAGATTGGCCACTACGATGGCGCGGCCGCTGGTCTGCCCCACCAAGCCGAGCACCTCGGCATGGCCCGGTTTGCCGAAAATAACAATCTGGGCGTCGGGGTTAGAGTCGAACTTCTGCTTTATCCTGCGTTGCAACTGCAGCACTACGGGGCACGTGGCGTCGATTATCTCGATGTTGTTACGCCGCGCCGTTTCGTATGTTTCGGGCGGTTCGCCGTGGGCGCGCAGCAGCACCTTTACATCGTGCAGGCGGCTCAGCTCGTCGTGGTTGATGGTTATCAGCCCCATGCGGCGCAACCGCTCACACTCCATTCCGTTATGCACGATGTCGCCGAGGCAATAAAGCGTCTTGCCGGCCGACAGCTCTTCCTCGGCCTTGCGTATGGCAGTGGTCACGCCGAAACAGAACCCGCTGCCGCTGTCTATCTCTATTTGCATTATTTTTGGGAAGTTAAAGAGCTTAAGGAAGTTATGGAAGTTAAGGCAAAATGTAAATCAAATCGTTCAGTTACGACCTTTCCGGTAATGGCTCTAACTTCCATAACTTCTTTAAATTCTATAAATTCAATTATTAAAATACACATCCAGCAACTCCTTAGCCGCCGCGAAGCTCGTGCGTTCGCCGGCAAGCACGGAGCGCTCGGCTTCCTTAAGGCGCTGCTGTATGGCCGCGTTGTTGTAGAAATTGGCGCGGAGGTGCTCGTTAATGCTTTCGTACATCCAGTATTTGCTTTGCTCATTGCGGCGGTAAGCGAAATAGCCGTTGCCTTTCACGAAGTCTAAATACTCATACACCATGTCCCATATCTCCTTAACGCCGGTGCCGTAAAATCCGCTGTAACACAACACCTTGGGCTGCCAGCCGCTCTCGGGGGCAGGGAAGAAATGCAGCGCGTTGCGGAAGTTTCGTGCCGCAAGGTGGCACTTGTCTACATTCTCGCCGTCGCATTTGTTAATCACTATGCCGTCGGATATTTCCATTATGCCTCGCTTTATGCCTTGCAGCTCGTCGCCGGTGCCGGCAAGCTGGATGAGCAGGAAGAAGTCTACCATTGAGTGGCAGGCCGTTTCGCTCTGTCCCACTCCTACCGTTTCAACGAATATCTTGTCGTAACCGGCCGCCTCGCAGAGTATTATCGTTTCCCTCGTCTTGCGCGCCACGCCGCCTAAAGAACCGGCCGTAGGACTGGGACGGATGAAGGCGTCGGGATGAACGGACAGCTTCTCCATGCGCGTCTTGTCGCCGAGTATGCTGCCCTTCGAACGCTCCGAACTCGGGTCGATGGCCAACACGGCAAGCTTTCCGCCGAAACGCTCAAGCACATGGACGCCAAACTGATCTATCGACGTGCTCTTGCCGGCTCCTGGCACGCCGCTAATGCCTATGCGGAACGAGTTTCCGCTATAAGGCAGACATTTCTCAATAACCTCCTGCGCCTTGGCCTGATGGTCGGGGTTGACGCTCTCTATCAGCGTGACTGCCTGGCTAAGGATGGTCACGTTGCCTTTAAGTATGCCTTCAACCATGTCGCCCACCGACAACTCACGCCGCTTGAAGCGTCCGCGCTTCAGGTAGGGGTTCACTATGGCGGGCTGCTCCACGCCTGAGTTTACCATTAGGCCTTTGTATTCCTTGCTGTTTTCGGGATGTTCCATGATGATTTTATTTCACTTTAACATGTATCACTACTTTCGACTTATTGGGGTCGTTGGTTATCATAAGCACGCGCGGCTTGCTCCTTGCGTTCTTCAAATGCTTCTTATAGGCGGTGATTTTAAGCCGCGCAGACTCGCCCGGGTCGAGGCGCGACTTGTTAAGGCGTACCTTAAGTCCTGCCGTAAACATCTGCATCGAACTGATGTTCAGACGGCTGCGGCCCTGGTTTTCTATTATGATGGTACCGTCTTTCTCGTCCTTGTCGCCGAACTCGCCAAGGTCGAGGGTTTCGGCTGACAGCTTCATTACAGGCGCGTTGAGCCGTTGGGTTTCAGACATGTTCCTGAACTCGGGCAGCAACACGGCCGAAACTGAAATCTCCTTGTCCTCGCCGACCTTATCGCCGGGGAACATTCCGAGGTAAACCGACGATTGCGTCAGGCCGTAACTGCGCAGCTTGCTTGAGTTAAGCGTGATGGAAACGGTGCCTGCATGGCCCGGAGCGACGGTTTCCGGCGACACGTCAGCCGTGAGATAATTCGGCAGATGCATGACAACGGGAGTGACATTGGTCGTTCCGTTGTTGACGAAGTGTATCTTCTGGGTGGGCATTTCGCCAAGGTTAACGTCGTCGAACTCAATATTATTCTTGTCGGCACGCACGTCGCCGAGAGCGTAATCGTAAACTCCCGTGAAGTCGGTAACATGGTCTACCACGACGCCTTTCATCGTCAAGTAGAAAGGTTTGTCGGAGGCGTTGCTGTAAATAGCCGCCTCCTTATAGAAATGTCCTAACTGACGGGCGTCAAAAGTAACCTCAACCATGAAGTTGTCACCCTTCGCAATGGTGCCCTTGGGATAATCAGCCACGACGCAATCGCAGCTCGTCCGCACCGTGTCTATAATCAAATCGTTGCCTTTATTGCGTAGTTCGAACTTCGCGGTAACAGGACTTTCATACAAGACGTTGCCGCAATCAATCACCTCATGCTTTGCCGATATGCGCTGGGCCGACGCCTCAAGGGCGGCAGAAGCCAGCAATACGGCCAATATAACGTTTCTTTTCATATCAAATATTATTTTACTTCAATGGACAGCGATGCTGCTCTTGCCGAGTATTCAGGAGCGTAAGCGCACTGCACGGTGCACGTTCCAGTTTCGTAACGGCCCTGACGGTCGGCGTAATACTCGGTTTCTATGACGTGCGTTCCCTTGCTCAAGCGGTCGAAATAATAACAAGTGGCGTTATCCTTCGGCGCGCAATAGTAACCCGAGCGGTAACCGCTGAGCTGGCTGACAGGCTCCATGCAGGCGGCACGCTTATCCTTTACTTGTACGTAATCATAGTCGCGGTCGGTGCGTATGGTTATGCGCACCTTCACACGGTCACCCGTCATGATAGCAGATGCAGGCTTGCCGTCGGCAGTAACGACTTCTCTCGTAACGCTAATACCGGCCGACGACGGAGCGATTGACGACGTCTTCTGAACCGACTGGGCGTAAACAGCACCCCAAGAAGTGCCTTCCGAAGTCTTCGTCGCCGTGAAAACGCCGCCCTCGTCATAGCTTTCCGAAGTCTTGACATAGCCGAGTCCGGCTGAGGCCTGCGGCAGTTCGAGCTGCTTGCCGTCAACGGCGAGCATGGTTTCGGCCCTACTTTCAAGCACGGCGGCATTGCCGTTGAGGAAGGCGTAAACGGCATTTACCGTATTGATGGGTGTATCCCAACCCTGCACACGCTTCTGCTGGAGCAGCCAACGCTTCATGGAGTCAATCTCGCCGTCATATCCTTGCGCATCGACAAGCGTCATGGCTTCAATCGCCGCAACCTGTGTAGGTATGCGGTAGTCGAACCAACTGTAACCGGCCCGCGGCGAATCATAATAGCGCCCAAGCTCTTCGGTGGTCACGGTGTACTCGTCAAGGCTCTTGACATACTCTCCGGCAAGTTGCTTCTCGCCCCTGTCGGCAAGCACGACGGCCATCAGCGCCTTGTTGTAAAGGTTGAGTCCGGTGTTGTTCTGCTTCACCTTATTTATTATATAGTCAGCGGCGGCACGCTCGTCGGCGGTCAGCTTCCTGTCGCTAAGCGCACTAATGTAGAGATAACGCACGGCGTTGTCCCAAATGACGTAGACCGGCTTACCGGCCTTTTCACGCTCCTTCATCTCCGCAACCTCTTTCACGACAATGCCTCCGAGATACTTCATGGCCTTATCAACCATCTGCTTTGAAGCTGCGTCGCCGCCGGTCATCTTGTCAAGGCGCACCAGCGTTTCAACGACACTTGCCGTCAATGAAGGCGAGCCGTAAGGCATGCCCGGCCACCAGCACCACGAACCGTCGGCCGCGCTCTGCAGTTTGCGCAGCTTGTCGAGCGTTGACGAAAGGTTGTTGGCAATCGTCGCCTCGTCAAAATAGTTGGCAAGCAGCTGCTTCTGGTCGCTCTCGCGGTCGGCGTCGGCCACCCACGGTGTTTCGTCGAGCAGCATGTCCTTCAGCTCCTGATTGCGTTCAAGGCTGCTTGCGAGGCTTTCCTGTCCGGCCTCACGCTTCCACTGCTCGAACACCGACTTAATTCTCGGCGACTGCTTCATCAAGTATGCGCTCACGCTGTTGGCGTAATATGCGGCGGCAAGGCTCACGGCGTTGTCCTCGCGCGCGTTATTTATATAAGGTAAGGTCTGCACCATGAGCCACGCAGGATTGTTGGTGTACTCTATGGTGAGCTTTTCGTTGCGTCCGCCTTCGGGGAACAGCGGCTTCAGGTCAATGGTCTTAACGCCCGGCCCGTGCTGTGTGAACGGCACGGTCGTGGTAACCAGCTCGGCGTCTGACAAAACCGGCAGGTAATGCTGTTCGCCGTCGCTGAAGTCCTTGCCCTCGGCATAGATGCGGCAAACGAGCAGCGGGCGGTTGGCGTCGGGATAATAGTTGAACGAAACACTGCCCGTAGAGTCGGCGTCAACCACAAATTTCTTCTTCATCTCGACGACAACCTTCTCCGTTTCGGGGTCGACGAGTTGCATGACGGCAGTGCCCTTGACTGCGTCGCCAGACGTATTGATTATGCGGGCGGCTATCGACGCACGGTCGCCAACGCGCACGAAGCGCGGCATGTTAGGCTGCACCATCACCTTCTTTGACGCCACGGCCTTAGCGTCAATCAGGCCGTTGTTCATATCCTTGTCGTGGGCGAGGCCCATGAACCGCCACGTAGTAACACTCTCAGGCAACGTGAATTTAACCGAAATATTGCCCGTGGAGTCAGTATATAATGCAGGATAAAAGAAGGCCGTTTCGTTAAGGTTCTCGCGGAGCTGCACGTTCCGCCCCACACCTGCGCCGTCCTCATCAACAATCATGGCTGTATCAACCAACTCTTCGTCATCTCCTGCGGCGTTTGAAACAGTCAAATACTCATCCTTCACCATCGCTTTGTTCTTCATCATCGACGCAGCCGACGCAGCAAGCCCCTTTGAAACGTTCATTCCTCCCCTAATGCGTAGCGTTCTTGTGGCATATCCAATAACTTCATACTCGTCCAAACCTTCCTGTTGCGACTCCAACCGTACCTCCAGCACATCGCCATAACGTGAAAAAACGAATGTAGTTTCCATCATTCCAAAGTCCAATACAGGCACTTCTGACAACTTCAACTCAGCAATGTTGTTAAGTAATATATTATTGAAACCTGAGGCATTCCATCGCGTATAAGGCAGGGAATAATAAAAATTGTTGTTGAACGACCACGAGAACGGCATTATCTGATCGAGCGAAGCGTCATACATCGTAGCCAAAAGTTGGGCACTGGCAGGCTTGCCGTCAGGGTGTGTCACATTGAGCGTCCACTCTTCCTGCTGCCCGGGCGTAAGTCTGTCGCGGAACGTAGTCCACTTCGTCACAAGGCGTTTGTCAGGCTCGGGCTTTTTAATGCCCATGCTGTGAGAATACGCCTCACCATCTTTCACCCAAATAAGATTAATCAGCAAGCCCGTGCCATATTCTTCCTTATAAGCCAACTTGACGGTCTTCACGGCGTCGCTCAAATCGAGCGTACCGCTCTTTAGCAGCTTTTCGCCCGATATTACAGTGTAAAGCACGTGTACATCGTTACGCGATGAGCCAAACTGCATATACACAGGGGCTCCGTCGCGTGGAAACTGTTCGGCAGAAAGATAGAACCAGTCGGGCGTGTCAACACAAGGCTTGACATCATCATAACTGAACACCACGAAGTCTTGGCGCACGGTGTCCGTGCCGCAAACTGCCGTCAGCGTGTGCTTACCTGACGACAACAAGGCGGCGGTAGCCCAAGTGAGTTTTGTTTCCTCGTTTGCCTTAGCCGTGAACGTACCGCTGACGCCGCTTACCGTATAAGTGACGTCACCCGGGATGTCGTTGCCGGCAGAGTTCTTCAGAGTGAATTTCAGCGTCTTCAAACTATCGCGCAGCGACTTGGACGGCATATTACAATCGAAAGCCGTAGGCTTTGAACCAAGCGGCAACGTAAGTTCGCCGTTATGGGTTTCGCCCGCCTGGTCAGTCACATCGGCTTCAACAGTGAAATTATAGAAGCGGGCAATGCGGTAAGAGCCATCAGGGCTTGCGCCGGTATCAGTTTTTTCCCACTTAGGAAGCACCATAGGCATTTTCACCTTGAACTCACCTTTTCCATCGGTAACGGTTTCACCCTCGGCCATATAGCCATTTCCTAAAACATCATCATAGCCACCATAGTAACTGAAACGCCACCAAAGAGCCGCGTTGCGGTCAACCGTGTACTTCACCTTAGCTCCCTGCACAGGCACTCCGGCATAAGTCTTGGCACGGCCTGTGACGACAATAGTGTCGCCGTTTTCATATTTTTCTTTTACATCATCAAACTCGACGTAAAACGCAGGACGTTTATATTCCTCCACACGGAAGTTGACATAGCCGTTAGCGGCGTCGTTAGAATGTATTGAGAACGTGCCCGTAAGCTCGCCCTTAGGCAGCACGAACTCCGCCGACAATGTGCCAAAGGCGTCGGTCACGGCAGTCTTCTCCGCCACCGTCTTTAAGTTGACGTCTTTCATCACCAGCGTAATGGTGCGGCCGTCTATAGCCTTACGGCTGTCGCCGACGTTACTATAAAGCAGTCCTGCCACACGAACGGTCTGCCCGGGGCGGTAAATTTTACGATCCGTATATAGCGAAAGGCTTTCACGGTCGACGTCAGCCTCATAATATCTGAAGTTTCCGTAAGCGTAAACCCAAGGCATATAATTGTCCGTCGGAGTGTAAGCACGCATTGATTCGAGGTTACGCTTATTCAGCTGTAACACGGTTTCGCCGTCAGCACCGCACGTCACAATGCTCGTGCTACATGCATCACTGGAATTGTTACGAACCTTATAATACGAACAAGCAACTTTTGCGCCGGCCACAGGCTGTCCGGTCTTGGCGTTAAGCACGGCAACGCGCACCTTATCGCCCGGTAAATTTTGACGGACGAGGTACATATCTGAAACGTAAACAAGGCTGCGCCCCGTACCGACGCCTTTCTTATCGGATACGGCCTCAAGCAGATAGACGCCGGCCGACAGTCCGCCGAGGGCAACTGAGTCTTCCACCATTTCGTAAGCAGCGTGTCCTTCGTAAGTGCGGCGCAACGTCTGCGCAGCCGTGCCGGCGGCCTTCGCCTTCAGCCGTTTATATGTCTTTTCGTCATCGGGATTGCCATCCTCCGTGCCGTCAACATTAATGCGCGTCAGCGTGAACGTCAGCGAACCAATGTTTCTAAACTTGATATTAGCCGTCACGGGCATGTCCGTCATGAACACTTCACTGTTGACGTTAACACGGAACATCGGATTTTCAAGCCGCTTCACGGCATTACGAAACTCCGCCGCACGCGGCCACGCCCCCCAACGGGCCATGGCGTCGTTGGCATAAGCCACCAAGTCCTTGGCTGAAACGCCGCAACGCTCCATAAACGAGTAACGTTCCATAGCCACCTCTGCACACGCGGGCAGGTCGCCGTAGAGGCCGACGAGCGAGTCGAGCGAGGCAACGTAAGCCGAACCCTCCATCTTGCGGACGCGCGCCTCGCCGCTTTCGCGGGCCTGCTCTTTCACCATTTCGAGCGCCGTCAGCAGCGTGGCGGCACGGTTCGGCGTAGTGGCGTAATAATCGTGCATCTCCTTATACGCGCCGACGGTGTAGCCGATGAGGCTCAGCAGGTCGCCGTCGAATATGGCGGCGTCGCGGCCTTTAACGACAAAAGGCACGTAAGCCTCGGCCTTCTGCTGCGCCAGCAGGGCGGGATTTTCTACAGCTTTTCTTTTATATTCGCCCATGGTGGCGTTGTCCTCCTTTATCCGCCAACGGTTTTCAGCGCACGTCTTGCCCAGCGCGGCGTAGCACACGGCGGCCAGTGCGGGGTCGGTCTGCTCGTAGGCGGCGGCCCTGCGCTCCATGCGTGAGATTTGCGGGAGCAGCGAGTCGGGCGAGATTGTCCACCACGCCCTCATCGCCTGCCACTCGGCCTTAAGCATCTGGCCGTAGTCGCGCCCGGCCTCAGCCTTGGCTGATATTTGTTCCAGCAGGCTGATTTGCGTCTTGGGCAGGTCTTTCTTGACGGTCTCGTCCACTTTCTTCCACAGCTTGTCATAGCCGTCGCCGGCTGCAAGGGCGGGCAAAAGGGATAATATCATAAGCAGCGAAACGAATGTCTTTTTCATAATCATGAATGTTTTTACACTACACAACTTATGCGCCGCGCCGACCGGGCGCCGCACGTTAACCGATATACAAAGGTAAAGTTTTTGGCCCAAGGCACAAAACGATTTAAAGTTTTTTCCCTTTTGCCGAATGAAAATGACAGGATTTAACCCTAAGCCGCAGTCAGGCTCAGCCGGAGGTCGGCCAGTACGCAGTCCGTGGCATGCGGCCGGGGCTTATCCTCTTTTTATTATTCGTGAGTTCAGCATAAGAACATACGTATGAATACACCCACTTTCAATCCACATGCGAGTGAGTCTTCCTTATACCGAATTCACGTTTATTAACGTGTAGGTACAAAGAAATTCACGTTGTCATTCAATGCCGCCGCGAGTGCGGCCTTATACGCATTACGACATGTGACGTTTACGATGATTTAACAATAACGGGTGTTTTCACGGAAACAATTTAACACGGCGGAATATGATAAAATAGAAAATAGAGGCTGCGTTTTAGCCGTTAAGAACGCCGTTTGCAGCTCTCCGTCAGGCAAAAGGCGACGAACAGACATGCAAAGGGCGGCCTTTTGTCCTGTAAAAGGTAAGCTTTTGGATGGAGTTTAGCTGCGTTTCAGAGGCTGTTTTCAGGCAAAAAGCGGCGTTTTAGGGGCTTTTAAGATTGGCGTTTTGCGATTATTTGCATCAAATTTAGGCGCAACACGCTGTGTATCAAGACCATAAGCTTAAAGCCCGAAAAACGGCCTTATTCCGCAAAGACTTGTCGCCGGATGCGGAATAAGGCCGTTTTTTGAACGTAAATGTTAAACGGAAAGGCCGTCGTTTAACAAATTATAACCGTCGAGAACGTTATAAAACGAGGGTGTATCAAAATTAAGAAGTTATCAGGAGTTAATGGGAGTCAGGCTTGTTCCACTCGCCGGAGTTAACGGACAATAGCCTAAATTTCAATAACTTGGCATTTGTCCGTTAACTCCTGACAACTCCGACGCGAAGCGTCAAACTCCCGTTAACTTCATTTCGGCACACCCTCCCGTGCTAATCACTCGAGCGTCACGGGCAGCATGAAGAGCTGCCGCTCCATGGTTCGCGCCAGGCGGCGCTGTCCCTTGTCAGAGGGGTGGAGCAAATCAGACGACGGCGAGCGGAAATATTGCTGCTGCTCCTTTACCATGGGGTTAATGCCGCTGAGGGCGTTAAGGTCTATCACGGGCACGCCCCACACGCCGGCGGCCTCCTTGACGGCCTCAACGTAAGCGCCGAAATACTCGCCGCAGAGGTTCTGCCAGCTCTCGTCAGGCTGCACGTTGGTGTCGCCGAAGCGGGCGGCGGCGCGGTGGATGGGCGTGAAGAGCACTATCTGCCTGTCAGGGAAGAGCTGCTTCAGGCGGCTTATGCCTATGTTCATGCGGCCGCGGAAGGTCGACGCGTCCATCGACGGCGTGCGGCGCTTGCGCACGTAGGCCTTCTCGGGACCGTGCACGGCGGCCATCACGGTGTCCGTCACTTCGTCGTACCAGCGCCCGAGGGGCACTCCGGCGTTGAAGTCGTTGGTGCCGATGAACACCGTCACGGCGTCGACGCTGTCGCCGTGCTCGGCCTTAAGGGCCTCGGCCTGCCTGGGGATGTCGTTCCACTGGCGTCCGCTCTTGCCGTAAACGTAGGGTGTAATGCCGAGCCACTCTTGCAGGTAGTTCCAATATTTCTTAGGCACGTCGGCGCTGTTGTTCTTCGGGTCGGTCATCGAGTCGCCCAGAAAACCCACACGAGCGCCCCGCCACGGATGGGCGGCGGCGCACGCCTCAGCTGCGCACGGCTGCAGGCCGGCAGGCTGCGAAGTCGCAGCCGTCTGCGCCCCGACGGACGTAAAGCCGAACAGGGCCGTCATTAAGATGAATGTTTTCTTGTTCATAGTAGTATAGTTTTTTCGGGGGTAAAGTTATGAAAAGTTATCTTAAAATGCACAAAACATTACGCTTAATCAGCCAAATTACATTATATTTGCAATATGTAAGCCTTAATCAGGCCGGCGGCACGCCTCCGACGGCGGCCGCCGCAGCAACCTTAAACATCGTATCGGAACAATTAAAAACATAAATAATACCATATGCTTAACGTAAACGACAAGGCGCCCGAGATATTGGGGCGCGACGAGAACGGCAACGAAATCAAGCTGAGCGACTTCAAGGGCAAGAAGCTCGTGCTTTATTTTTATCCAAAGGACCTTACGTCTGGCTGCACCACCGAGGCCTGCAACCTGCGCGACAACTACACGGAGCTGCAGGCGCAGGGCTACGAGGTCGTGGGCGTGAGCGTTGACGACGAGAAGAAGCACCAGCGGTTCATCGCCAAGAACGAACTGCCCTTCCACCTGATAGCCGACACGGAGAAGGCGCTCGTAGAGCAGTTCGGCGTGTGGGGCGAGAAGAAGATGTGCGGACGCACGTACATGGGCACGCTGCGCACGACGTTCATAATCAGCGAAGACGGCGTGATAGAGCGCGTGTTCACCCCGAAGGAGATAAAGGTGAAGGAGCACGCGGCGCAAATACTGAAATAAACTACAAAGTCAATACCATAAAAATCAAGCTATGATTAACCGACAATTATTACATCCTGAGAGCATAGTGGTCGTAGGCGGCTCTAACAACGTGCACAAGCCGGGCGGCGCGCTGGTGCGAAACCTGATAAGCGGCGGCTATAGGGGCACGCTGAGAATAGTCAACCCGAAGGAAGACGAGGTGCAGGGCGTCAAAGTGTTCCACGACGCGAGCGAGATACCTCCTACCGACATGGCCGTGCTGGTGATACCGGCCGCGGCATGCCCCGACACCGTTGAGCTGCTGGCAAGCCAGAAGGGGGTGAAGGCCTTCATAATAATCTCGGCCGGATTCGGCGAGGAAACCAAGGCCGGCGCCGAGCTTGAGCAGCGCATACTCGACACGTGCGAGAAGTATGGGGCGGCGCTCATCGGCCCTAACTGCATCGGCCTGATGAACTCGTGGCACCACAGCGTGTTCACGAAGCCCATACCCACCCTGCACGACAAGGGCGTCGACTTCATCAGCGGCTCGGGCGCCACGGCCGTGTTCATACTCGAGTCGGCCGTGATGAAGGGCCTGCCGTTCAACTCGGTGTGGAGCGTGGGCAACGGAAAGCAAATAGGCATTGAGGACGTGCTTCAGTATATGGACGAGAACTTCGACCCCGAGCGCGACTCGCACATCAAGCTGCTTTACATAGAAAACATATCCAACCCCGACAGGCTGCTGCGCCACGCCGGCTCGCTCATACGCAAGGGCTGCCGCATAGCCGCCATAAAGGCGGGCAGCAGCGAGAGCGGAAGCCGCGCGGCGTCGTCGCACACGGGCGCCATAGCCAGCAGCGACTCGGCCGTGGAGGCGCTCTTCCGCAAGGCGGGCATAGTGCGCTGCTTCTCGCGCGAGGAGCTTACAACCGTTGGCTGCATCTTCACGCTGCCCCCGCTGACGGGACGCAACTTCGCCATCGTGACCCATGCCGGAGGCCCCGGCGTCATGCTGACCGACGCCTTGTCGAAAGGCGGACTGAACGTGCCTAAGATTGAAGGCCCCGAGGCCGACGAGCTGAAGAGCAAGCTCTTCCCCGGCTCGTCGGTGTCGAACCCCATCGACATCCTCGCCACGGGCACGCCCGAGCACCTCGCGCTGGCAATCGACTACTGTGAAAATAAGTTCCAGGGCATTGACGCCATCTTCGTAATCTTCGGTACGCCGGGACTTGTACAGCTCTACGAGGCTTACGACGTGCTGCACAAGAAGATTTTGGAGTGCAAGAAGCCAATCTTCCCCATCCTGCCGTGCCTCAACACGGCCGGGCCAGAGGTGGCCGAGTTCCTTAAGAAGGGGCACGTCAACTTCAGCGACGAGGTAACCTTGGCGACATCGCTCACCCAAGTGATGAAGACTCCGAAGCCCGCGGCGGCGGAAATAGAGCTTGAAGGCGTGGACGTTCCGCGCATCAGGGAGATTATAAGCAACATCGACACTGACGGATACATATCGCCCGAGAAGGTTCACGAGCTGTTCGAGTGTGCCGGCATACCCATGGTGCCCGAGAAAGTAAGCTCTGACAAGGCCGAGCTTACGGCCTTCGCCGAGAAGGTGGGCTATCCCGTCGTGGCGAAAGTGGTGGGTCCCGTGCATAAGAGTGACGTGGGCGGAGTGGCCCTCAACATAAGAACAGCCGACCATCTTGGTATGGAATTCGACCGCATGATGCAGATAGAGGGCGCCACGGGCATTATGGTGCAGAAGATGTTGAAGGGCCGCGAGCTGTTCATCGGCGCCAAGTATGAGCCGAGGTTCGGCCATATCGTGCTCTGCGGACTGGGCGGCATATTCGTAGAAGTGTTGAAAGACGTGTCAAGCGGACTTGCCCCGTTGTCTTACGAGGAGGCTTATTCAATGATACATTCGCTCAAGGCGTATAAGATTATCAAGGGCACGCGCGGACAAAAAGGCCTCAACGAGAGGAAATACGCCGAGATAATAGTGCGTCTGTCAACCCTGCTGCGCTTCGCAACGGAGATTAAGGAGATGGACATCAACCCGCTCCTGGCCGACGAGAACGACGTAGTGGCCGTTGACGCAAGAATAAGAATAGAGAAGAACTAAGAGTTAAGACCTAAGAATTAAGAGTTAAGGGAACATGCTTTTGTGGTGATTTTAACAACAAAGCATATTTTCTTAACTCTTAATTCTTAACGCTTAAATATATAAATTCCACCATACGATGAAGATACTCGTAATAGAAGACAACGCCGACCTGCGCGAAGTGATTGTGCGTTCGTTGGAGAAAGAGCGGTACGTGGTTGAGAGCGCCGCCGACTACGCCGGCGCGCGGACGAAGGTTTTCATATATGAGTACGACTGCATCCTGCTCGACATCATGCTGCCCGACGGCAACGGGCTTAACCTGCTGCGCGAACTGGCGGCCCGGGGGAAGCGTAACAACGTCATAATAATATCGGCGAAAGACTCCATCGAGGACAAGGTGAACGGACTGGAGCTTGGCGCCGACGACTACCTGGCTAAGCCTTTCCACCTGGCCGAGCTGCATGCGAGGATAAAAAGCGTAATCAGGCGCAACTCGCAGAACGGCGAACGGACAATCAGGATGGGCAACGTGACGATACACCCCGACACGTTCGGCGTGGACGTCGACGGCAAACCGCTCGACATGGGGCGCAAGGAGTATGACATACTGCACTACCTCGTCAACCGCGCCAACCGACTGATTGAGAAACAGACGCTGGCCGAGGCAGTGTGGGGCGACAACATCGACCAGGCCGACAGCTTCGACTTCATCTACGCGCAGATGAAGAACCTGCGCAAAAGACTTAAGGCTGCGGGCGCCGACATAGAGATAAAGACGATTTACGGCTTCGGCTACAAGCTCGTGGCAAACAACCAGGCAACCGACTGACACAAACCAGGCAACACATAAAAGGCACCGCCGACAATAAGGAAACGACATGAAACTGCAGAACGTCATAACCTTCAGACTGTCAATATTGAAAGCCGTAAGCATTGCGCTTTGGGCGGTATGCTTCTATTTTGCCATCATCAAGGAAATCAACAACGAAACTGACGAGAACCTTACGGCCTACGCCGAAACTATAATCACCGACTATCTGGCCGGCGAAGGCATGCCTGCGACAGACAAGGCGTCGGACAACAGGTATCACATACGCAAAGTAACTGACGACTACGCGGCAAGCCACCGCCACATAAGATATAAGGACATGGAGGTGTTCTTCGAAGGAAGGGACCGTTACGAGCCGGCTCGCACGATAACATACATATTCAAGACGGCCGACGGACAATACCGCGAGCTGACCGTATTCACGGCCACCATCGACAAGGACAACCTCAAGAGAGCCATCCTTTACTGGCTGATAGTGCTTTACGTGGTGCTGCTTGCCGGCATAATCATCGTCAACCTGTACACCGTGCGCCACAGCATGAAACCGCTGAAGGCGCTCCTCAAATGGCTCGACAACTATAAGCTGGGCGGCAGGAACAGGCCGCTGTCCAACGACACGAACATCACTGAATTCAAGAAACTCAACGAAACAGTAAAAAGGAACATAGAGCGCAGCGAACGGCAGTACGAGCAGCAGAAGCTGTTCATTGCCAACGCGTCGCACGAAATGCAGACGCCGCTGGCCGTATGCGCCAACAGGCTGGAAATGCTGCTCGACGACGAGGCGCTCACCGAGGCGCAGATGACCGAGATAATAAAGACCCTGCGCACACTGAAAAACCTCTCGGCCACCAACCGCTCTCTGTTGCTGCTGTGCAAGATAGACAACGGCCAGTTTGAAGGACGCACGCGGATTGACATTAAAGCCACCACCCTGAAAACACTCGACGACCTGAAAGCCGTCTACGAGCACAAGCACATAACCGTAAGCACGGACATGGACGCGGCCCCCATGGCCGAGATGGACGAGTCGCTCGCAGGCATACTGCTGGGCAACCTGCTGAAAAACGCCTTCATACACAACACCGCCGGCGGCACGATAAGCGTGAAGACGGACGGCCGCACGCTGACGATAGCCAATACGGGCGCCGCCACGAAGCTCGACGACAGCAAGATTTTCGAGCGTTTCTACCACTCGGCCGACAAGAAATCGTCAACCGGGCTCGGCCTGTCGCTCGTCAAGGCCATCTGCAATCTTTACGGCTTCGGCCTTAAATACAGCTTCGTTGACGGCAAGCATACGTTCAGCATCACTTTCTCTAAAAAATAGTTAAAAGCCGAAACATTCCCGGTATTTTCAGATTCTTTTCAGAAACGTGTAACATCTTTGCAACAGAAAAAACAAAGTAAAATGAATATTAACCCTAAAAACGCAAAGATTATGAAAAGGATTATCATCACATCGGTTATGGCATTAGTTTGCCTCGTTACGTTCCAAGTGAGCGCTTATGCCGACAACGACAAGCCCGTAAACGTAACACAGCTGCCAGTAGCGGCGCAACAAATGATAAAGAAGCACTTCGCAAAGAAGACCGTGGCACTGGCCAAGCAGGAAACAGGCTTGTTCGAGAAGAGCTACGACGTAGTGTTCAACAACGGAGAGAAGATTGAGTTTGACCGCAACGGCAACTGGACGGAGATAGACTGCAAGATGTCGTCAGTGCCCGCGGCGCTCGTTCCGGCGAAAATCTCACAGTACGTAAAAGCCACTTACCCGGGAACGAAAATCCTCCAGATCGAGAAAGACGACAACCGCTATGAGGTGAAATTGTCAAACAGGCTTGAGGTGACGTTCAACAAGCACTTCCAGGTAGTCGACATCGACGACTGACACCGCACGGCCCCATCCCCGACGCCAAGGCACGGGGACGGGGCTGAACAGAGAACTGAATTTTTAGGCACACCATCAACACCCTCCTGAACAATGAACTCCATCGTAAAAACCATCGCCATAGCGGCGCTCTTGCTCACGGCCGTGCCGGCGGCAGCCAACACGGGCGACGAGAAGGCCATTACGCTAAGCCAGCTGCCGGCGGCGGCGAGGCAGACGATAATGACGCACTTCCCGGGCCACAAGGTGTCGATAGCCAAGGTGGAGTCAGAACTGTTCAGCAAGACGTACACCGTAATCTTCACCAACGGCGAGAAGATTGAGTTCGACGGGAAAGGCCGGTGGGAGGAGGTGAAGTGCAAACGCTCGGCCGTCCCTGCCTCGCTCGTGCCCGCGCAGATAGCACGCTACATAAAGGCGAACTATCCCGACTGCAGAATACTCGAGATAGAACGTGACGACGAAGAGTATGAAGTGAAGCTGTCAAACTACATCGAGGTGACCTTCGACGACAAGTTCAACGTAATCGACATAGACTAAAGAACGTGTTAGTTGCATAATAACTTTTAATTTTGAATGATTTGACATGACCTGAGGCGGCTGCCCGTCACGTTTTTTACGGACGCGGCAGCCGCCTCTGCGTGTCAGCCGTGCGGGCTAGGGTCACCTGGCCGCCTTGCGCCTGTTACACTCGCGACAGAGCATTTGGCAGTTTTCCTTCACCGTGCGGCCGCCGTCGCGCCACGGCGTGATATGGTCGCCCTCCATGAACTCGAAGTCGAACTCCCTCTTACACAGCGGGCAGACGTGCCCCTGCTCCTCCCATACGGCCAGTTTCATGTCCTCCGGGAAGGCCCGCAGGTCAAGCCAGTGCTCGTCGCCGGTAAGCACGTAAGGAATAATGCCCTGCTTGCGCTGTATTTCGTCGTCGCGCATCAGCGCCGATATGCGGCGCGCCATGGCGGCGGTGTCGAGCGTGCTGTCGTGGTAGCGGTCATAAAGCATGGCCCAGTCGAGCCCCTTCATTATCTTCTTAAACTTAGAAGGGTCAAAGTTGGTTATCGCCCAGTTGAGCACGTTCTGGTAGTATGTCCACAGGTTGTTGGCGTTAGGGTCGTGCTGATGTTCGGCCATATATCCCACTATGCTTTGCCTACGGCCCTGCCGGGTTTCGTGGGCGGCCATCCATTCGAGCGCCTTCTTCAAGAAATCCTGCCTGATGGGCGTGCCCGTAACAAGGTCTTTACCCAGACGGTAAGCGCCGCATGTTGATTTTGAGAAATGGCGCTTGGCGTCTGAAACGAACGGGCCTGCGTAGACGGCGTTGTTGATTTCCTGCTCGTTGAGCGGCTTGCCTGCAATGTTTATCGTCTTAAACCACTCTAACTTCTCCGACGGTTCGCCCTCGCATACGTAGACGGTGAGCCTGTAATCCAATATTTTCTTCTTTATGTCTTCAGGCTGGTTGAAGAAGTTCTTAAAGTCATAAGAGAACTTTCCCGCCACATACTGGCATAGCGACAACGTGCGCTGCTGACCGTCCATCACCTCGTAAGGACATTCGGCATCGTCGCTCCGCCTGACCCAATACATCACGTTGAGCGGATAACCGTTAAGCACGGTGGTTATCACAGCCTGCTGTTCCTTTTCGTTATATATAAATTCGCGCTGGTAAGGCGGGCGTATGTCGAGCCTGCCGCCATAGCCGCGCACGCCGAGTTCGTCGTTATTGACGTAGCCGTTAACGATTTCACCGACCGTAACCTCAATTTGCTTTATCGTCATCATAAGCAATTCGTTAGATTTATGTGAATAAAAATTTCAAGAGTCAAGCATGCCTGTTGCGGATTAAAATCCGGCTGTATATCCTTTTGCCTTTTACAATGCCACAGCCACCACGGTCGTCCGGATGAATGACATACCCGACATCTCTTAACACGTCTTTAGGAGCGGAAGCGCGAGTGTTACCGCTTGCCTGCCATACTATTTCAAATTGACTTGGGCAATACTTATCAAGAAAGGTGATGGGAACACCCATAATGCCCTTATAATCATAAGGAATATCAGCAGTTTTGCCAACCTCTATTGCATCATAATTGTCATACTTCGGGTATGCCTCCGGCGAATAGCGGCACACCAAATCAAGTTCCTCATTACGCTTAGGTATCTCAAGATTAGTAAACCAGTTGACACCAGACACCCTAATCATATTGTCACGATGGTCGCCGGCCGTCGCCACGTCTTCATAAGGCGAAAAGAAATGCGCGGCAGCCCCCTTAAACCCATAGCCGAGCCACACCTTGTTTTCTTTTATCAGAGGAAAAACCTCTTTGTATGTTATGGCGTTCTGATGACCTACTATTATGAACTTCTTGCCGTACTCAACCAATTGGGCAATGTATTCACGGAACAAAGAGAATGGCGGATTGGTAACAACGACGTCCGCCTCGCCGAGCAGGGCGATACATTCGGGCGAACGGAAGTCGCCCGTTTCGAGCGTTGAGATGACGTTCCTGTCGTTTTGCAGCAGGTAGCGCACGTCTGACAGGTCAACGGCTCCGTCGCCGTTAAGGTCTTTCACCTCGGTTATCTCCACCTTGTACGCTATCTTCTTCGGCTCATCGTCTTCCCACTTGAACAATATCGGCAGCTCGTTGCCCTGCACGGGCGAGCCGTTATAACACGTGCAAATGAGCTTTTTCAGCCCGAGCCGGTTGAAAAGCAGAGCGAAATACTTAAAGAAATTACTCTCGTAAGGGTCGTCGCAGTTGCACAGCACGGTCTTTCCCCTGAAGTGGGGCCAATAATGCTGCAACTCACGCTCTATGTCGGCAAGCTGCGTGTAAAACTCATCCTTCTTCGCACGCTTAGCCGCATTAAGGTTTTTGTTTGCCATGGCGATTGATAGTTTACAAGCATAGACTATCAATCCGCCGACGCATATAAGAATGGCGTGATGTCATTCTTACCGCGTTTAGCACGGGGTGGCCTCGGATTGGAACCCCGGTCAATCATAAGAACGCATCACGCCATTGCGTGTGCATTGCCTTATTGATTGAACGAGGGTACCAATACGGGACACCTGTCACTAATTATTTCCGTGCTTTTTATTCCAAATGAGTTTCCGAGGCTCTTGGCTAAACGCGAAATAATAGCGAATGCTTCTTGTTAATTAATATGTCTTAAATAAAATATCTTTCTGTTTTTTACTCAAATATCTAAATGTTAATACTTTGATGCAGAGATAATGCAAACGAGAGGAATGTAAGCTTGCTTACTAATTCCCGAGCGCAGCTTATCTTATGCAAAGATAACGCCAACGAGTGCAACGTAAGCTTGCTTACTGGTTGCCGAACGCAGCTTATCTTATGCAAAGATATTAAAAGTTTCCCGAATACGGAATAAATCCTTATTTAAATGTTACGGCAAGACAATAATAATAAGGTTTCGCGGCATAGCGGCAGCACAACGTAACCTGCTGACAGTCAGCGGCGTTGCAAAGGTAAGCTTTCGGCTCGTAAAAGGCCGTCTTTTAAAGGCTGAAAGGTAACCTTTTGGAGCCCGAAAGGCCGCCTTCTGCATTTTATGAAACAAGTTACGACGAGGCAATAAAAAACAAACGACTTTGTTTTGCATTATCCGCGGTTTACACTATCTTTGCAAAAAAATACAAAAAACACACGTTATGAACAAAATCTCTGATTTGACGCACATCCATGTCAAACTGAAAAGACAGGGTCTTAAAGACCTTATTTTCATCTGCATGGGAGTATTGTTGTATTCATTCGGCTACACGGCGTTCATCCTTCCCGACCAAATCGTCATGGGAGGCGCGTCAGGTATCGCCGCACTTCTGTTCTACGGCTTTAAGATACCCCCGGCAATATCCATCTGGAGTATCAACATCATCATGGTGCTCATAGCCTTCCGAACGCTCGGACGGCAGTTCGTAGTGCGCACCATCATCGGTGTAACAATCCTTTCGACCATGATCGGCGTCTTCCAGCCCATCTTCGAAGCCTACCCCATGGTGACGGCAGGCGAAGACAAGTTCATGCACCTGCTCATCGGTAGCGTGCTCTGCGGCGCCGGCCTCGGCATAATCTACTCGCACAACGGCTCAACGGGCGGCACGGACATCCTCATCGTCATGCTCAACAAGTACATGCACATGAACTTCGGACGCGCCATACAGCTTATCGACACCTGTATCATCGGTTCGTCTTACTTCCTGTTCCACAGCATGGAGCCGATCGTTTACGGTATAGCCTTCACCCTGATTTACAGCTACGCCTGCGACTACGTCGTGAACGGCTCGAAACAGACGATGCAGTTCATCATCATCTCAAAAGAGCACGACAAGATTGCCGACGTAATCAACAACAAGATACACCGCGGCGTGACCGTCATCCCCGGCAAGGGATGGTATTCTAAGAATGAAACCGACATACTGATTGTGCTCGCGCGCAAGTACGAATCGCACGACATACTCAACACAATCAAGATTATCGACCCCAAGGCAATGGTTTCACAGACGTTCTGCCATGGCGTGTTCGGCGAAGGTTTCGAGAAGATGAACTGACCTGCAAACAAAAAAGCCCTGCTCTGCGGCAGGGCTTACGGCATAAAACAAAAGGGCTGGCACCGCGGTGCCAGCCCTTTTGTTATCTCTTAAGCTTAAACGAATTCTCAATGCTTTGAATCTCGCTGCAGAACAGCTTGTCAATCTTCATCCTGTTCTCAATCTGCGTGCAGCTGTGTATCACCGTCGAATGGTCGCGTCCTCCTACAAGCTTACCTATCCTCGAAGCCGGCATTTTAGTGTATTTCTGCGCAAGATACATCGACACTTGGCGCGCCACAACGTAATCGCGCTTACGGCTACGGCCTGTTACGGCAGCCGTAGAAACGTTGAAGTGGTTGCAAACCGTTTCAAGAATGTCGTCTATAGTCAAAGGTTCGTCGTCAATCTTGACGGCCCTCTTAATCACCCTCTCGGCCAAACGCATGTCTATCTTGCAGTTATACACCACAGAGAATGCCAGCAGAGAGTTGATTACGCCTTCCAAGTCACGCACGCTTCCGTTAGCCGTCTGGGCAATGAACTCCACCACTTCCGACGGAATACTTAGTCCGTCACGCTTAATCTTGCTGTTCAAGATGTCGATGCAGAGCTGTATGTTCGGCTTCTCAAGCTCGGCTATAAGTCCGCAACTGAAACGTGTCAGCAGGCGGTCGCTCATGCCCTGCAGGTCAACGGGCGGCCTGTCGCACGCAAGAATTATCCTCTTGCCGTTACGGAAAAGATGATTAAAGATATAGAAGAACGTTTCCTGCGTCCTCGCAGCCGACACCCATTCCTGAATGTCGTCAACGATGAGCATGTCGATAGTCTGATAGAAGTTTATGAAATCGTTCGTACAATTCTTCAATACGGAGTCAGTGTACTGCACCTGGAACAGCCTTGCGCTGACATACAGCACCCTTTTCTGCGGATAAAGCTCCTTAGTACGCACGCCGATGGCGTTGATAAGGTGGGTCTTTCCACATCCGGAAGGGCCGTAAATGAACATCGGGTTAAACTGAGTTGACTTCGGATGTTCAGCGATTGACAATCCAACGGAACGCGGAAGCTTATTGCTGTCGCCTTCAATATAGTTCGAGAACGTGTGGCGAGGGTCGAGTTGCGAGTCTATGTCCTGCGGAACGGCGGCGTCAAGCGTCGACGGCGACTGGTTGATACGCGTCGTCCGCTTGGTTGTCTTGTCGATGTCGGCCACCGGTTCAGGCTCAATCTGCTGCGTCAGGTCATGCGTCTTGTCGACCATAATGCGGTAACTCAAGCGCAGACCAGTACCAAAATATTTTGTAAGCACCTTATTCAACAATCCCACATAGTTCTCCTCGAGGTATTCAACGAAGAAGTTGCTGGGCACCTGAAGTATAAGCGCCCTACCCGCTTCGTTGAACGATTCGAATGCGATCGGCTTGAACCATGCGTTGAATTGCTGTTCCGAGACATTCTCCTTTATCAGCAAAAGGCATTTGTCCCAAAGAACTTTTGGGGTATCTGTCATAGATATATTATGGTATTATGTCTTTCGACTCTTTAAGTAAGCGTGTGCAAATTTCGTAAAAATAATCGAGATAGGCAAACCGGCATTTTTCTTCAAGCATGCGTCAACGTGCGTAAATATCAGTAAAAAGGCACTTTATGCAACATCATTGCAACACCAATCAGACACGGGCACTTGCATATATACAACTGCCTGAACAATAACGCATTACACGGGAAATGCCAAAAACTCGGAAATTCATTCCGAAACAGGGCAGAAAAGACGGAAAGTTGTGTAAATAAACAACTTCCGAAAAAACGGCGCCCGTAAACGGACGCCGCTACTATTTAGATTGTTTTTAAATTAAGACAAAACTTCCGACAATCTGTTTTTCAGCTTAATTATCCTTCCTTCCGAACAGTGAGAAGTGGACGTAGCGCTTCGGATGGGCCTTGAGGTCAATCAGCAGCGAGTCGGCAGAGCGCATGGTGCTGTTCAGGTTGTTGTAAAGCGAGGGGTCACGCATGAGCAATCCCAGCGAACCTTGGTTGCTGTTAAGCTGCTCCGTGAACTGCTTCACGTTGTCAAGTGTTTCGTCCACACGCGCGATTGTTCCGGCAACGTCAATCTTATTGATGTTTTTCGCCAGCATGTTGGCATTGTCAAGCACGCTGTCAGTGCGGCTTATCATGCCCGGGACGCTGCCCTCAAGACCTGCAAGCAGGTTGTTAAGCCTCCGGGTGGTGACCGTAAGGTTGCCCGTCATGGTTTCAACGTTCTGCAACGACTGAGCCAAAGCCGGATTAGAAAGCAGCACGTTCAGGTTAGTCACAATAGAGTCTACTTTCGGCAGGATTTGCATCAGCGTGGGAATCATGTCCTTCATCTTGCCCAACGCTCCGTCGTTGATTCCTCCCTGGATTGTTTCGCCGGGCATGATGCGCTCACGCGGATTGGTGGCGAGCAAGAGGTTCACCTTCACGTTGCCGAGCATGTCGCTCACAATCTCGGCGCTGCTGCCCTTGGGTATGCGCAGCTGCTCGTCAAGCTCGGCCTCAACCATGATGTCGCCTTCACGATTATAGTTGTACATTATCCCCCTGACTACGCCCACCTGGTAACCGTCGGCATAGATAGGACTCGACGCCGAGAGGCCGCTTATGTCCTTAAAAGATATGTAATACTTGGTTGCCGACGAGAAGAGGTTAAGCCCTTTAAGGAAATTCATTCCGAAAAAGAGAACCACCAAACCGCATATCGCAACCAAAGCTATCTTTACCTCTTTTGTGAAAAACTTCATATCTCGCTTTATTTGTTTGACTTAAATTCACGTATGGCCTGCGTGACATTCATCTTCTCACCGTTCTTAAAGGCTATGATGAACGCTTCAGGGAACTTGTCGAGAACGGACTTGCGCAGACGATATATCTCGTTGTAATCAGTCGAGGCGCCGTAAGTGTATTTCACGAGGCCGCCCTCCTTGTAAGAATCGACGTCAGACAAGCCCTTGAAAATCCTGTCGCCATCGTCAAGCTGCCTGCCGCTGGCAAGTATCTGCACCTTAAACACGGGCTTACCGTCGGCGTCAGCCTCAGCTTTTTCAGCAGGCTTAATATCAGCCTTTTCCTTCTTTTCACGCTTTTCCGACTCTTCAACGGCCTTGTCGCTTTCGTCACGCCGTTCGTCGTCGTCATCAACGTCCTCGGCCTTGGGATTATAAGGCACCGTGAAGCCCTTGTAATACTTGTCCTTGTATTGCGCAAAAGCCTTGTATATGCCGCGCGCAATCTTGTCGACGTTGCCCTTGTCGTTCAGGAACTTCTCCTCGTCGGGCGTCGTGATGAAGCCCAGCTCAATCAGGCACGCGGGCATTGACGTTTCGCGCAACACCAGGAACACGTCCTGCTTCACGCCCTTGTTCTGGCGTTTGGCCGTCGAGCACACGTTCGACTGCACCAACTTAGCCAGCTCTACGCTGCGCGCCATGTTCTTGTTGTGCATGAACTCGAACATTATTATACTCTCCGGCGAGTTGGGGTCGTAGCCCTCATAATGCTCCTTGTAATCCTTTTCAATCATGATTACCGAGTTCTCGCGCTTGGCCGCGCTCAGTTTCTCGTCAGAGCGGCGCATACCCATCGTGTATGTTTCAAGTCCGCGCGCTATATGACCCTTAGGCAAGGCGTTGGTGTGGATTGAGATGAACACGTCGGCCTTGTTCTTGTTGGCAATGCTCGCACGCTTGTGCAGAGGCACGAACACGTCGGTCTTGCGCGTGTATACGACCTTCACGTCGGGGCAGTTACGCTCGACGTAGCGGCCGAAAGCCAACGCCACGCTGAGGTTGATGTCCTTCTCTGATGAAAAAGCGCCTACGGCGCCCGCGTCGTGTCCGCCGTGGCCCGCGTCTATGACAAGCGTAAACATCCTGTCAGCGCCCGAAGCCACCGCTGAGAACAACACTAACGCCAATAAGATTGCTGTTATCTTCTTGCACATAAGCGCTTCCTTACAAAGTACAAAGATACTTATTTATTCACAAAAAACTGTCGCCTTTCAAAAAGTTTTATCATTTATTAAGTGAAGTTCTATCGACGCGCTGCCTATGTCGCCGCAAATAGGAGGATTAATCTTGGCCACGCTGACATCGACGCTCCTCACCGACGGCATGGCCTCGAAAATGCTTTTGCCTATCCTGCCCGCAACGTGTTCGAGCAGGCAGGAAGGCTTTTGCATCTCCTTATTTATGATTTCAAACATTTCGGCATAGTTAAGCGTGTCGGCCACGTCGTCGCTTTCCACCGCCTTGGCCAGCTGATACCCGGCCCTGACGTTTACTACGAACTCGCCTCCAGTAGCCCGCTCCTGCGGCAACACGCCGTGGCGGGCATGGAAACGCATATCGTTCAGGCAGACATAGCCTGATTTCAATTCATAATCCATAATGCACAATTCACAATGCACAATGCATAATTCACAATGCATAATCCATAACGCGCAAGCCCCGATTGTGCATTATGCATTATGAATTATGCATTATGAATTGCAATACTATCCGCACCTTGAGGCTCCGCAGTTCTTGCAGATGAGGCAGCCCTCCTGGTAAACGAGCGTTTCATGCCCGCATACGGGACACTTCTGTCCCTTTGCCTCGGTGCCGTCGGTAACGTATTTCTTAAGGGCGCGCTCAACACCGTTCTTCCAGGTGTTAATGCTCTCGCTCTTAAGCTGCAGCGAGCTGACGAGCTTGATTACGTGCTCTATCGGCATACGGTAACGCAACACGCCGGATATCAGCTTGGCATAGTTCCAATACTCGGGGTTGAACTTCTCGCTGAGGCCCTCGACGGTGGTCTTGTATCCACGCTTGTTTTCAAACTGGAAGTCGTAGCGCTTCGTTCCGTCTTCGTTAGTCTGCTTGATGATCTTACCCTTAGTAACGGTCTTCGGCAGCACAATGCCCTCGTCGTCGTCCTGCAAACCGGTGAATATCTCGTAAGGATAGCCGTCGAGCAGGCCGACGAAGGCCACCCACTTCTCCTTATTGTTCTGGAAACGCACCACGTCGCACTCAAGCTCCTTGGGCCTTACCTCAGTCACCTCAGGATGGCGGCAGGGCGGCAGCTGGTGCTGCGTAAGCTCTTGGCCGGCCTCTTTTTTCTTCTTGTTGTCCACCGAAATCATCACTCCCGAGCGCGAGCCGTCGCGATAGACGGTGCAGCCCTTGCAGCCCGACTTCCACGCCTCAACGTACAGACGGTTGACAAGCGCCTCGTCGACGTTGTTGGGCAGGTTGATGGTGACGCTTATGCTGTGGTCAACCCACTTCTGGATTGCGCCCTGCATGCGCACTTTCATGAGCCAGTCTACGTCGTTGGCGGTGGCTTTATAATAAGGTGAACGCTCTATAAGGGCGTCTATCTCGTCCTGTGTGTAACGCTTGTCGGTGTCTATTCCGTTGACCTTCATCCACTCGATGAACTTGCGGTGGTAAACGATATACTCCTCAAACGAGTCGCCAACCTCATCGACGAAGTCTACATGCACGTCGGTGTCGCTCGGGTTGACCTTGCGGCGGCGCTTGTACACGGGCATGAACACCGGCTCTATGCCGCTCGTGGTCTGCGTCATCAGGCTGGTGGTGCCGGTGGGCGCGATGGTGAGGCAGGCAATGTTGCGGCGGCCGTACTTAGCCATGTCCTCGTAAAGTTGCGGGTCGGCCTCCTTAATTCGGTTGACGAAGGGGTTGCCGGCCTCGCGCTCGGCGTCGTAAACGGCGAACGCGCCGCGCTCCTTAGCCATGGTGACCGACGAGCGGTAGGCAGCCAAAGCCAGCGTCTTCTGCACCTCTACGGCAAAGTCGGTGGCCTCCTGCGTGCCGTAGCGCAGGCCCATGGCGGCTATCATGTCGCCCTCGGCAGTTATGCCTACGCCCGTGCGGCGGCCCAAGCCGCTCTTGTGCTTTATCTTTTCCCACAGGTGATACTCGGTGAACTTCACTTCGTCGCTCTGCGGGTCGCTCTTTATTTTCTCCATTATGAGGTCTATCTTCTCAAGCTCCATGTCGACGATGTCGTCCATTATGCGCTGTGCCAGGGCGACGTGGCGGCGGAACAGGTCGAAATCGAAGTAGGCCTTGTCTGTAAACGGGTTGACGACGTAAGAGTAGAGGTTGATTGACAGCAGGCGGCACGAGTCGTAAGGGCAGAGCGGTATCTCGCCGCAGGGGTTGGTAGACACCGTGCGGAAGCCCAGGTCGGCGTAGCAGTCGGGTATGCTCTCGCGTATTATCGTGTCCCAGAACAGCACGCCCGGCTCGGCGCTCTTCCATGCGTTGTGCACGATTTTCTCCCACAGGCGCTTGGCGCTGATGGAGTTTCTCGTCATCGGCTCGGCGCTGTCTACGGGGAACTGCTGCACGTACTCCTTGTCTTCAATGGCGGCGCGCATGAACTCGTCGTCAATCTTAACCGACACGTTGGCGCCGGTAATCTTGCCTTCCGTCATCTTGGCGTCGATGAAAGCCTCGCTGTCAGGATGCTTTATGCTTACCGAGAGCATCAACGCCCCGCGGCGTCCGTCCTGCGCCACCTCGCGCGTGGAGTTGCTGTAACGCTCCATGAAAGGCACAAGACCGGTTGACGTCAGGGCCGAGTTGTTGACGGGAGAGCCCTTCGGGCGCAAGTGGGTAAGGTCGTGGCCCACTCCGCCGCGGCGCTTCATCAGCTGCACCTGCTCCTCGTCAATGCGCAGGATTGCTCCGTAAGAGTCGGCATCGCCGTCAAGTCCGACGACGAAGCAGTTTGACAGCGACGCCACCTGGAAGTTGTTGCCAATGCCCGTCATTGGGCTGCCTGCCGGCACGATGTACTTGAAATGGTCAAGAACCTCGAACACCTGCTCGGCGCTCAACGGGTTCTCGTATTTGCTTTCGATACGCGCCACCTCGTTGGCTATGCGCCAATGCATGTCGGAGGGCGTCTTCTCGAAGATGTTGCCGTAACTGTCTTTCAGGGCGTACTTGTTCACCCACACACGGGCAGCAAGCTCGTCGCCGCCGAAATATGCCAATGAAGCCTGATAAGCCTCATCAAAAGAATAGGTTTGTCTATTTTCCATTATGACAGAAAGTGTTTTTGATGGTGCAAAGCTACGAACATTTTCCGATAAAAAAAAGTTCTTTTCGGAAAATCTTCAAATAAAAAACGGGCGCAAAGTTTCCCAAAACGGAAAACTTTTTACCACGACACGACGCAACTTATTGAGGAATAATGACATTATAACCTTACGTAAAACAATATATTCATCCGAACCGGCAAACAAGAAATTTCATGCGCCGGCTTAGTTGTTGATTTCAGGACAACAGCCAAACGTCCTCTCCAAAGCGAGGCGCTCGGCAGCCGTCATCCAAATAAACTGCGGACGAACTTCAACAGGTAACCTTTTACACGGCAAAAGGTTACCTTTCAGGCTCCAAAAGGCCGTCTTTTGCGGCGTAAAAGGCGGCCTTTTGTAACGCATTGAACATCAACACATTATGCAAGATATAAATAACGCTTGCAGATTATGCCACAACCGCCCGCATAATCAAGGCCCGCCAAACTCCGACACGAACCGACTTTTTTGGCCGTCGCGTTATCGTCGGTGCGGAAAAATGACTAATTTTGCACCTCGAACTCATATATAATAAAAGGTATGAAAACGATTAACACAAGAAGAACGATACGTAAATATTCAGACAAGGACGTGCCCGAACAGCTGCTCAACCGGCTGCTCACTGAGGCGTCGCGCACGCAGACTATGGGCAACATGCAGCTTTACAGCGTCGTAGTGACGCGTTCGGCCGAGATGAAGGCCAAGCTTGCGCCTGCGCATTTCAACCAACCGATGGTGACAGAGGCGCCCGTCGTGCTGACGGTTTGCGCCGACTTCAACCGCGCCAGCCAATGGTGCCGCTGCCGCAAGGCCGAACCGGGCTACGACAACTTCCTCTCGTTCATCAACGCCGCTACCGACGCGCTACTCTACACGCAGACATTCTGCAACCTGGCAGAGGACGAGGGCCTCGGACTTTGCTTCCTCGGCACCACGGTCTACATGCCGCAGATGATCATAGACACGCTCCGCCTGCCGCAGCTCGTCATGCCAGTGGCCACGATCACGCTGGGATGGCCGGCCGAAGAGCCGCCGCTCACCGACCGCCTGGGCGTAGAGTCATTCGTGCACGACGAGACTTACCATGACTATTCGCCCGCCGACATCGACCGCTATTACGCCGAGAAGGAGGCGCTCGAGGAGAACAAGGAGTTCGTGCGCATAAACAATAAGGAAACACTGGCGCAGATCTTCACCGACATACGCTACACTAAGAAGGACAACGAGGCCATGTCGGCCGGAATGATGGAAGCCCTTAAGAAGCAAGGATTCATTCTTTAGGAAGCAAACAAGCCGACAGCAGACGAGATACAAGCCGACAGCAGACGAGTTACAAGCTGTCAGCAGGCAAGCCACTAAAAGCCTGACAGGCAACAGGCAAAACACATCCGTGCCAAATCTACATAAGCAAATGACCTTGTCTGCTTGTCACTCGTTACTCGTCTGCTGACATCTTGCCTGCCTGTCTGCTGCCAATTAAACGCTTCAAACATGCACAATTGTAGCATATTGTGCATGTTTGAAGCGTTTAATTGATAAAATATGTAAAATCATAAGATTTTATTGCAGAAATATTTGGAAGTGTAAGAAATAATCACTATCTTAGCAACAGAAAAAAGAAGAAGACATATAACAAAGTTGTCTGCGCTCTCAGAAATATTGAAAAGAAATGTCAGAACACTCTGATATTAGACAACTGATGAACGTGTGATGTACTTTCGTGTAACGGGAAGTCAGCGATAGATGGTAAATGTTTGATGTCATGGAGATGTTTTTATTGAGATGAAAGGGACGGAAGAAACAAAGTTGTTGATATGGATGTTTTAATTAATGGTTAAGCGGCTTCCTGTTACGGAACTAAAAAAGAAAAGGGAATGTGTCAATCTTATCTTAAGACACATTCTCTTTTTCGTGTTTATACGCCCGACTAAGGTAAAACGACATGTGAAACTATGGCAATGAAATACCAGAACAAAATCAACCGCGGCATAGTAATGCCGATACAGCAGTTTATCAACAGGGAGAAGTCGGCCGGCATAGTGCTCGGCATAAGCATAATAGCGGCCTTGGCGCTTGCCAACTCGCCGTGGGGCGAGGAATACTTCCATCTGTTCGAGCACAAGGTGGGGTTCTTCTTCAACGGCGAACCGTACCTGTATTACTCGCTGCACCATTGGATTAACGACGGACTTATGTCGATGTTCTTCTTCGTCGTTGGGCTTGAGCTGAAGCGTGAGTTCATCGGCGGCGAGCTGGCCGACCCGCGCAACACCATCCTTCCGATTGGAGCCGCCGTGGCGGGCATGCTCGTCCCCGCGCTCATTTACACCCTGCTGAACGCCGGCACGCCGTCAGCCGGCGGCTGGGGCATACCGATGGCTACGGACATAGCCTTCTCACTGGCCATAATCTACGCCCTCGGCGACCGCGTTCCGCTTGCCGCCAAGGTGTTCCTGACGACGCTCGCCATCGTCGACGACCTCGGGGCGGTGGTCGTCATAGCGCTGTTCTACACGTCTGAAATCTCCGTCGTCAACATAGCCGTCGGCCTGGTGTTCCTCCTCGCGATGTTCGCCGCCAACAAGATGGGTGTCAAGAACGTAGTATTTTACGGCGTCCTGGGCATAGGCGGAGTGTGGGTGGCCTTCCTGATGTCGGGCATCCACGCCACGATAGCCGCCGTGCTGGCCGCCTTCGTCATACCGGCCGACGCCCGTCTGCCCGAGTCTTTATACCTTAAGAGGGCGGCCAACAACCTGCGGCGGTTCGCCGGAATAAAGCCCAACAACGTTTCAACGCTCGAGCACGAGCAAGTGGAAGTAATCTCGGCGATGATGAGCGACACGCGCGACGCCATCCCGCCGTCACAGCGTCTTGAGCACGCAATGCACCCGTTCGTGTCGTTCGTGGTCATGCCGGTGTTCGCCTTGGCCAACGCCGGGGTGTCGTTCGCCGGCCTCGACATGCAGGGCATATTCTCAACCAACGTGGCCGCAGGCGTAGCATTGGGTCTGCTCATAGGCAAACCGCTCGGCATTACGCTGTCAACACTGCTGCTCGTGCGCCTCGGAATAGCGAAAAAGACCGAAGCATTGACCCTCCGCCGCGTCATAGGACTTGGTTTCCTGGCCTCCATCGGCTTCACTATGTCGATGTTCATATCCACCCTTGCCTTCACCGACGGCACCATGCTGCTACAAGCTAAGTTAGGTATCTTCGCCGCGTCGATACTCGGCGGCGCAATCGGTTACCGTTTGTTGAAGTAAACAAGCGAGTTTTTTATAGCAGACAAGCAGACGAATTTTCAGCAGACAAGCAGACGAGTGACGAGCAGACAAGCCGGTTTGTTTAGTCGACAAGCAGACAAGTGACAAGCAGACAAGAGCTTCAATATTGTCTGTTTGTCAATTATATAAAAAGAAACAGGCGTACAAAGGTGTTGCCTTTGTACGCCTGTTGTTTGCTTATTCACATCTTAAACAAACCCGCTTGTCTGCTCGTCACTCGTCTGCTTGTCTGCTTAAACAAAGATGCTTGTCTGCTATCAGAATTACTTGCATGACGGAGTCCACGGCTTCAGCTGCTTGAAGAAGTCGTTGCCCTTGTCGTCAACGAGGATGAAGGCGGGGAAATCAACCACATTGATTTTCCATATTGCCTCCATGCCAAGCTCGGGATACTCGACGCATTCTATGCTCTTGATGCTGTTCATGGAAAGAACTGCGGCCGGACCGCCTATGCTTCCGAGGTAGAAACCGCCGTGCTTCTTGCATGCGTCGGTAACAACCTGGGTGCGGTTGCCCTTGGCTATCATCACCATTGAGCCTCCGTGATCCTGGAACTCGTCAACATACGGGTCCATGCGGTTGGCCGTGGTCGGGCCCATCGAGCCGCAAGGCATTCCTTCCGGGGTCTTTGCGGGGCCTGCGTAGAGCACGGGATGGTCCTTGAAATACTGCGGCAGGTCTTCGCCTGCGTCCAAACGGGCCTTCAGTTTGGCGTGAGCGATGTCGCGCGCTACGATTATCGTGCCGTTGAGGCTTACTCGGGTGGACACGGGATACTGTGAAAGTATCTTGCAAATCTCGCTCATCGGCTGGTTGAGGTCGATGCGTACAGCGTCGCCCTCGCCTGCGTTGCGCAGTTCTTCGGGTATGAGCTGGCCGGGATTGTCGTCAAGTTTCTCAATCCAAACGCCGTCCTTGTTAATCTTAGCCTTGATGTTACGGTCGGCAGAGCAGCTCACGCCGAGGCCGATGGGGCACGAAGCGCCGTGGCGGGGCAGACGGATAACGCGGATGTCGTGCGCGAAATACTTGCCGCCGAACTGTGCTCCGAGGCCTATCTTGTGGGCTTCGTCGAGCAGCTGCTTCTCAAGCTCAATGTCGCGGAAGGCGCGTCCCGTTTCGTCGCCCGTCGTAGGCAGGTTGTCGTAATAGTGGGTTGAGGCGAGCTTGACGGTCAGAAGGTTCTTCTCGGCCGACGTACCGCCTATTACGAAGGCGATGTGGTAAGGAGGACAAGCCGCCGTTCCGAGGGTCTTCATCTTCTCTACGAGGAACGGAACGAGCGTACCGGGATTCTGAATCCTGGCCTTCGTTTCCTGATAGAAGTATGTCTTGTTGGCCGAGCCGCCGCCCTTCACTACGCAGAGGAACTTATATTCGGCGCCTTCCGTAGCCTCGATGTCGATCTGCGCGGGCAGGTTGCAGCGCGTGTTCACCTCCTCGTACATAGAGAGGGGCGCGTTCTGCGAGTAGCGCAGGTTCTCTTCCGTGTAAGTCTTGTAAACGCCTTTAGAGAGAGCCTCTTCGTCGCAGAAGCCCGTCCACACCTGCTGTCCCTTCTCGCCGTGTATGATTGCGGTGCCGGTGTCCTGGCAGAAAGGCAGCTTGCCCTTGCATGCCACCTCGGCGTTGCGCAGGAAAGTCAGTGCTACATACTTGTCGTTGTCGCTCGCCTCGGGGTCTGCCAATATCTTTGCCACCTGCTCGTTGTGCGAGCGGCGCAGCAAGAAGTTGACGTCGCGGAAGGCCGCGTTGGCCAGCATCGTCAACGCCTCGGGACTTACTTTAAGGATTTCCTTGCCCTCAAATTCGCTAACCGACACGCCGTCTTTGGTCAAGAGATAATACTCCGTGTCGTCTTTGCCCATCTGGAACATAGGGGCATACTTGAATTCCGGTGTTGCCATAATGTTTTGTTGAGAATTTAATGCCCACAGCCGTCTTCCCGGACGGATGAACCCCGGCATGCCTTACGGCCGTACCCATCGTCCTCACAGGATTGGCGTGAGTGCTTATTATGTTTTCACTAATATGTTTTTTACTTCTGCAAAGATAGTGCAAAATCAAGAGAAATGCAAAATAAAAGCGAGTGAAACAAACTTATATTTTCATTTCTTCGATACTTTACGCCTCATCCGAAGCCATACTTTTTCTCACGTAAATGCCGTTTTGACATTCTTGCTCAACATTAATAACGATAATGTCAGCATGGATTTACAGCCCGGTCTTTAACAAGTCTGTAAAGCCCTGACTATCAATGCTATAGGAAAAGGCCACCTTTCATGCTGCGAAAGGCGGCCTTTTAAACGGCAAGAGGCGGCCTTTCGCAAAGCAAAAGGCCGCCTCTCGGAAAACAATAAAATATCAATTAAATGTCATGCACAGGCGTCACGCCCGGCATGAGGCCTTAATATCCGAAGATTTCCTCCGTCGTCAGCCGCTTGACGGGGCCTATCTTGCCGAGCGCCTCCATGTCAAGCTCGCTCTCGTTGCCGAGGATTATGTAGCGGAAAGGCTTGCCGGCAATCATACGGCGCTCGAAGCTTACCACGTCGTCCATAGTCAGTCGGGGCAGAGCTTCATACACTTTAGCGTTGATGTCGTAGTCAATGCCCCTGTCCAAGGCCTTAAGGTACGCGTAGATTATGCCCATCTTGGTCGTTCGGCCCGTGGCAAGGCGCTTCGTAAGGGCCTGCTTGGCAAGCTCGAGGGTCATCTCCGACTGCGGTATCGTGTCGATAATGCTGTTGAAGGTATTGATGCAGTCGGCCATCTTGTCGTTCTGCGAAATGATGAAGGCTGCGAAATACTCGGGGTCTTCGTCATAGTCGGGCGTCACATACTCGGCGTAAGCGCTGTAAGCCAGTCCCCTCGCCTCGCGCAACTCCTGGAACACTACTGAGTTCATGCTGCTTCCTCCGTTGTACTCGTTGAAGAGTTGAACCACGGGTTCAAGCTCGGGGTTCCACTCAGTGCCGGCGTTATGGTACTGCAACATGTAGATGTTCTTGGCGTCATACGGTGCCATGAGCACCTCGTTGCGCGGCGTAGCCTGCGCCCTGTACTTGCGTCCGGCGGGCACGTCGGCAAGCTTCTTGGGCGCCTTATGGTTGGCGTCGACAGCCGCTACGAGAGCCTTAAGCTCCATCGGGCCGTAATACAGCACCTTATGCTTATAGCCACAGAAGCCTTTCACCATGTCGACAAGCTTCTGCGGGTCCATCGCCTTAAGCTCTTCGCTCGACGGAATGTTGCGCGTGCGGTTGTAGGGGCCGTATATGCCGTAAGCCTGCAGACGGCTGAAGTTGCGCCCCTGGTCGAGCTTGGCGTCATTGTTGGTCTTCTCAATCATCGCCACGAACTGCTCGTAAGCAGCCTTGTCGGCCTTCACTCCGGCCACGAATTCCTCCGTAAGCCTCATGGCCTGCTCCATGTTCTCGGCCAAACCCGTAAGCACAATCTTGCTCGACCGCGTGCCTACGTTGATGTTGAATTCACACGCCAGCTGGAAAAGCTGCTGCTTGAACTGGCGGGCGCTCATCTTATCGGTGCCGAGATAGTTGAAATACATTGCGGCGTAAGGCAGCCACTTGTCGTTTTCCTCGCCCATCTCGAAATAATAATTCAGCGTAAACCGTCCGTTCTCAGTGTTCTTGACGTACAGCACGGGCAGGCCCTTCTTGGTCTTTCCCTTAGTCAAGTCTTTCTCAAAGTCGAGGAAGCGCGGCTGTATCGGCTCCGTCTTCGAGTTGATTATCTCGGTGACGAAGGCGCTCTGCTTGTCGCGGTTGGTGGGTATGGCCGTTATCCGGGGCTTGTCAATCTTCTTCAACGTAGTGTCATTGCCGATGCGCTTGTACACGGCAATGTAGTTGTCGGCGAAATGGCGGTTGGCAAAGTCGACAACCTGCTGCTTCGTAATGCCCGCTATGCGGTCGAGGCGGCCAACTACGTCGGCCCATTTCTTACCGTTTATATAAGCGTCAACAAACATGTCGGCACGTCCCTTGTTACTCTCAACGGCCGTGTAGTAGTCAAGCTTCTCGTTGTTGATGACCGCCTTTATCAGGCTTTCGTCAAAGTCGCCGCGCTTCAGCTTGTCAACCTCGCCGAGCAACAAGGCCTTCACCTCGTCAAGAGTCTGCCCCTCGTTGGGACGGCCGAACATAACGAGAGCCGAATATTCGGCAAGCGGCATAGGCATGGCATATCCGTTAAGATATTTCATCTGCTGCTTCAGGTCGATGTCCATCAAGCCCGCGCGGCCGTTAAATAAGATTCTGGATATCACGCCGAGCGTATCGTTCTGCAACGAGGCCGCCTTATCGAACTTCCACGCTACGTAGATGTTCTCGGCCTCCTGCCCTACCACCGTGGTGTCCTTGGGCGCAGTGCGGTCGGGTATTGGCGCAAAGCTGGGCTGTGTGAGGCTCGGGTTGGGCTTCCACATGCCGAAGTACTTGTCGATTATTGCGATTACACGATCCGGGTCAAAGTCGCCGGCCATGCAGATGGCCACGTTATTGGGCACGTAATAACGCTTGAAATAGTTCTTTATGTTAACTATCGACGGATTTTTCAGGTGTTCCTGCGTGCCGATTGTCGTTTGCGTGCCGTAAGGATGGTTGGGAAAGAGCAGTGCGTCAAGCGCATTGAAAGCCTTCTGTCCGTCGTCGGCCAGACCGATGTTATACTCTTCATACACGGCCTCAAGCTCTGTATGGAACCCTCTTACCACCATGTTCTGGAAGCGGTCGGCCTCAATCCTGGCCCAGTTCTCAACCTCGTTGGCCGGTATGTCCTCCATATAGCAGGTGACGTCCTTGCTCGTATAGGCGTTGGTTCCTTGTGCTCCGATGGCCGACATCAGCTTGTCATACTCGTTTGAGATTGAATATCGCGCCGCCAACTGCGACAGGCTGTCAATAACATGATAGCATGCCGCACGCTCGGCAGGGTCCTCCAGCTTGCGGTAAACTTCGTAACGGCTCTGTATCGAGTCGAGGAACGGAGCCTCCTTGGCGGCGTCAGACGTACCGAAACTGCGCGTTCCCTTGAACATAAGGTGCTCAAGATAGTGTGCAAGACCTGTCGTTTCGGGCGGGTCGTTGCGACTGCCGGTGCGCACGGCGATATACGTCTGTATGCGCGGCGTTTCCTTATTTACCGACAGATACACCGTAAGTCCGTTGTCTAACGTGTAAATGCGAGTAGCCGTCATGTCGCCGTCTACGGTCTGATACTTGTACTCCTTGGCCGGCACTGGCAGCGCCAAAGCGAGCAGGAGCACAAAAAGCAAATACTTGATTTTGTTCATTTTAAATATTAGATTTTGTTACAATGTTTATCATGAAAGCTGCGTAAGGAAATTGTCGAGCGTTGCACGGTCGACGTCGCCCATGCCGAACTCCTTCTCGGCGTCGCGTCTTATGCCGTCGAGCCAGGCCTCACGGGCCGCGACTCCACGCCGGCGCAGGTCGTCGAAGTCGCTTTCGGTAAGTTCATCGACGCCGACATACGACTTCATCACGCTTAAAGTGTAAGTCCAAAGATAATCGGCATACATATCATTATATGCCGTGAACACATCGGAAAAAGCCTTCACGCTGTCTATTATGCCATACTTAACCTTCTCGACAATCCTGTCTTCCTCTGCCGCGGGCAGCAACAGGCCTGACAGGTCGCGCCAATCGCCGCTGCCGACAGCCGTGTTTTGGTCGCCGAAATCATGCGACATGAGCACGTCGCCGATAAAAAGCTCCACCGCCATGTCATACAACTTAAATCCGCGGCGCAGCGACTTGTTGCTTATCTTGCATCCGTTGTAATCATAGAACGGCGCATCCTCGCCGCCCTCCTCAAGCAATCCTTGCAATATCCCACGGCCCCTCATTATGCCGTTGACCGTGAACGGACTGAGCCAATCGTAATTTACAATGCTCTTCTTGCTCTCGTTCATCCGCACGTCGCGCCGCGGCCATTTGCGTATGTCGCGGTAAAGGCCCACCGTCATGATGTTCTTTCCCGGCACGACGAACGTGTCACGACCGTCGCCTATGACGTAAGAAAACGGCAGGTCGTGAGTGTCCGGATGTCCCGAAAGCTTGCCTATGCACACCGAGAAAGCGCCTATCGTAGCGGGAAGTAGCATATGCGAGCCGCTCGCCGTCTTGGTTCCACGCTCAAGAACACCATAATGTATCGGCCCCATCTTGTAAGCATGGTTGCTGAAATTCGTCGCCGAACCTGCATTATAGAAAGAAGTCATGCAACCGATGAGCAGCGAACTCTTGTGATGACTTGCCGAGAAGGGACCGCAAAACGCTGCGCACGCCTCACCGTTTGCCATGTATGTGTTGGCGAAAAACAAGCTGTTCTCAGCCGTAAAGCCGTTTGTCACCTGGCTTGACTCACCGACATAACAATTAAACACCTTAGCGCTGTTGAGTACCGATGAGCCGTCGGATATTATGGAGTTCTCGCAAATGACGCCCGAACCAATGTAAACACCGTCGCCCGGCTCGGCGGCAAGGGTACAGTCACTTAGGCGGCACGCTCCGTTCACCTCGCAGTTGTCGTCGATGTTGGTGTTGGTTATCTCCGTAGTGTTCATTATGCGCACGTTGCTGCCTATCGTCCCTATCTCGGGAACGCGCAGGTTTATGTTCTCACGCACGGCCTTCCTTACGGCCGACACAAACTCCTTATCTTCCGAACGGCTTACCATAAGGGCCGCCATGTTGCTTGTAAGCCCTCGGAACAACATAACATTGCCGTTGCCGGCCTCGTTGAGCACCGATATTATTATGCCTTCGCCGAACGTGGCCTCGGCCGTTGTTTCCATAAGCGACACGTTGCAGATGCAGCACTCGTCGCCGATGGAATAATTGTTGATGCAGCCGCCGATGTTCTCTATCAGGCAGTTGTCGCCTATGGTGACGTTGCGCAGTATGGCGTTGCGCAGGCCCGAGTGCCTGGCAAAGCCTCGGGTGACCTCGACGTTCTTCTCGAACACGCCAAGGTTTACCGTCCCGTAAAACCTCACATTGCGTATGTAGGCCGGAGAAAAGTCGTCGGCGACGTTAATGCTCGTCCAGTCTTCCGCCGTACAACCATTATCCTCAAGTATCCCGATTTCCTCGTCGGTAAGCAGTCTGTAATCGTCCATAGCGGTAATTAGTTAACTTTTAAATCATAATAGGGCCGTTTCCGCCCGCCCGTCCGGCTGCGCTTATTCCTCCGTAGGATATAAGAAGTCGTTGTACGGGTATTTCTGCACGTGCAGTTCGCGAACCGTTTTATATATGGTGGCGCGCATTTCGTCGATGTTTGTCTTGTTCTTCGCCGAAATGAAGAGGCAGTTGTCGTTAAGCTTAGCCATCCAAGTGCGCTTCAGTTCGTCAAGCGTGACGTTCTCCTTCGTTGCCGGCGTAAGGTCGTCAGGTTCCTTGTCAACCCACGTATAGGCGTCAATCTTATTGAAGATTATCATCGAAGGCTTGTCGGCGCAGCCCAAGTCCTTAAGCGTATTGTTGACGACATTGATTTGTTCCTCAAAGTCCGGGTGTGAGATGTCAACCACGTGCAACAGCAAGTCGGCCTCGCGCACCTCGTCGAGCGTACTCTTGAACGAGTCTACAAGGTCGGTAGGCAGCTTGCGGATGAAGCCAACGGTGTCGGCCAGGAGGAACGGCAGGTTCTCTATCACCACCTTCCTGACCGTCGTGTCGAGCGTGGCGAAAAGCTTGTTCTCGGCGAACACCTCGCTCTTTGCCAACAGGTTCATCAGCGTCGACTTGCCTACGTTGGTGTAACCTACGAGAGCCACGCGTATCAACCGCCCGCGGTTCTTGCGCTGCGTGCTCTTCTGCTTGTCAATCTCGACAAGCCTCTGTTTGAGCAGCGACATGCGCTGAAGGATTATACGGCGGTCCATCTCAAGCTGGGTCTCGCCCGGTCCGCGCAGTCCCACCGAGCCTTTGCCGCCGCCCGAGCCGCTTCCGCCGCCCTGTCGCTCAAGGTGCGTCCACAGCCTTTGCAGGCGCGGCAGCATGTAACGATACTGCGCAAGCTCAACCTGCGTCTTGGCGCTGGCCGTCTGGGCGCGCATGGCGAAGATGTCAAGAATGAGCGACGTGCGGTCGAGTATCTTAACCTTAAGCTCGTTCTCGATGTTGCGTATCTGTTTCGCCGACAGTTCGTCGTCGAAGATTACCATTCCTATCTCGCGCTCGGCCTCTTCCTCGGCCAGGATGTATTGCTTTATTTCCTCGAGCTTGCCCTTGCCTACGTATGTAGTCTGGTTAGGACCGGCCACCTTCTGCGTAAACCGCTTCACGGTTACCGCCCCGGCGGTATCGGCAAGGAACTCAAGTTCGTCAAGATATTCCTTCGTCTTGGCCTCGTCCTGCTCCTGCGTAACCAAACCTACAAGAACGGCCGTTTCGGCCTTGACCTCGGATATTACAAATTCTTTCATCAGATTTACTATATGTATATAATAAGGTGTACAGGCAACGCCGGCGTACCGGGCCAATGTCTGCCGCCGTCATGGCGAGCACGGCCTGTCAATTATGCAAAGTTACACTATTTCAGCCAAAACACAAAAGGAAAAACATTTTTTGCGTTGCCGCCTCGGCGCTTTTAATTAAAATTGATTATCAGGCCGTAGCAGCGGCCGCTTGCGCCCCGGCAGCTCGCCACGCTCCGGGCCGGCGGCGGCCAAGAGCGGGGCTGTTTACTAATTGCGAAGCCACACGATAGTATTACTAACTTTTATTGACACTCGTAAACGTTTACGTACTTTTTTGAGCAAAACCGCTAATATTTTTTGACATAGGTCAATTATTATACGTACTTTTGTGCACGCAAACAGAAAGAGATTTTCAGAATTACATGCTACATTGATGCTAAAGACTAAGACATTCAAAAAGTAAGAATTGCTCCTTTGTGATAAAGGGGCATTTTTTATTTTAAGGCGGCGCCGGTTTTCATACCTACACATTCACTCTCTCTATAACAAACATGGCGGCGCCACCGCATGTAAAACGACGACGGCCGGGGCCGTGCTTCATCAAAAGCACGGTTCCGGCCGTCGTTAGTTGCGGTCAGTCCGCTCAGTTGGCGAACGTCAGCCTGTTGCCGTCTGAACTTACGACGATTGGCTTCCGCCTGTCTACATTTCCGCCGAGCAGCTGCTTGCTCAGGTCGTTGAGCATGTAGCGCTGTATGGCGCGTTTTACGGGACGCGCTCCGAACTCGGGGTCGAAGCCGGCCGAAGCGAGGAAGGCGACGGCCTCCGGCGTTACGTCGAGCGTTACGTCCTGCTGCTCCAGCATTTTCTTCACGCCGTTGATCTGCAGGCGCACGACGTCGGCTATCTGCTCCTTCGTAAGCGGCAGGAACATTATCGTTTCGTCGATACGGTTCAAGAACTCCGGGCGAATGGTCTTCTTGAGCATTTCCATCACAGTTTTCTTCGTCTTCTCGATAACGCCGTCGCGGTTGGCGTCGGTTATGTGCTCGAACTCCGACTGTATGTACTGGCTACCGAGGTTAGATGTCATTATGATGATGGTGTTCTTAAAGTTCACCGTACGCCCCTTGTTGTCGGTCAGGCGGCCGTCGTCAAGCACCTGCAAGAGGATGTTGAACACGTCGGGATGCGCCTTCTCTATCTCGTCGAAGAGCACAACGGAGTAAGGTTTGCGCCTTACCGCCTCGGTGAGCTGTCCGCCCTCGTCGTAGCCGACGTATCCCGGAGGCGCGCCGATGAGGCGCGACACGCTGAACTTCTCTTGGTACTCGCTCATGTCAATACGTGTCATCATCGTCTCGTCGTTGAACAGATACTCGGCCAAGGCCTTCGCCAGCTCGGTCTTGCCGACGCCGGTCGTACCGAGGAAGATGAACGACGCTATCGGCCTCTTCGGGTCTTGCAGTCCCGCGCGGCTGCGGCGCACGGCGTCGCTGACGGCCGTGATGGCCTCGTCCTGGCCTATGACGCGCTTGTGAAGCTCCTCTTCAAGATGCAGCAGCTTGTCCTTCTCGCTCTGCATCATGCGCGTAACGGGTATGCCCGTCCAGCGGCTTACCACTTCGGCAATGTCGTCGGCGGTGACCTCTTCGCGTATCATGGCGTTGCCGTCCTGCGTCGAGCGCAGCTGTGCCTGTATGCTCTTGATGTCGTCCTCAAGCTTTTTCAACTTGCTGTAACGTATCTCCGCCACGCGGCCATAGTCGCCTTCGCGCTCGGCGCGCTCGGCCTCGAAGCGCAGCTGCTCCATCTGCTGCTTGTCCTGCTGTATCTTGTTGACGAGCGCCTTCTCGCCTTCCCACTTTGCGCGGAACGCCTTCTCCTTGTCGCGAAGCTCGGCAATGTCCTTGTCGAGCATGGCTATCTTGGGCTGGTCGTCCTCACGCTTGATGGCCTCGCGCTCTATCTCGAGCTGCTTCAGGCGTCGGGTTATCTCGTCAAGCTCCTCGGGCACGGAGTCACGCTCCATGCGGAGCTTGGCAGCGGCCTCGTCCATCAGGTCGATGGCCTTGTCGGGCAGGAAGCGGTCTGATATGTAACGCTCAGACAGCTTGACGGCGGCTATGCAGGCGTCGTCCTGGATACGCACCTTGTGGTGGTTCTCGTAGCGTTCCTTCAGGCCACGGAGTATGCTGATGGCGCTAAGCTCGTCAGGCTCGTCGACCATCACCGTCTGGAACCTTCGCTCAAGGGCCTTGTCCTTCTCAAAGTATTTCTGATATTCGTTGAGCGTCGTGGCGCCTATCGAGCGCAGCTCGCCTCGGGCCAACGCAGGCTTCAGTATGTTGGCGGCGTCCATCGCTCCCTCGCCGCCTCCTGCGCCGACGAGGGTGTGTATCTCGTCGATGAAGAGGATGATGCGGCCCTCTGAGTTGGTCACTTCCTTGATTACGCTCTTCAGACGCTCCTCAAACTCGCCCTTATACTTTGCTCCGGCCACGAGGGCGCCCATGTCGAGAGAGTACAGCTGCTTGTCCTTCAGGTTCTCGGGCACGTCGCCGCGCACAATTCGCTCGGCCAGTCCCTCGACGATGGCCGTCTTACCGGTGCCCGGCTCGCCTATAAGTATAGGGTTGTTCTTAGTCCGTCGCGACAGTATCTGCAGCACGCGGCGTATCTCTTCGTCACGTCCGATTACGGGGTCGAGCTTGCCCTGGCGGGCCTCCTCGACGAGGTTCTTGGCGTATTTCTCAAGACTCTGGTAGTTGTCGTCGGCCGACTGCGACTGCACTTTCTGGCCTTGGCGCAGCTCGCCTATGGCCGCGCGCATCTCCTTCTCGGTGCACCCGGCGTCCTTCAGTATGCGCGAGGCCGTAGAGCCGACCGTGAGAAGGGCGAGCAACAGCGGCTCAACCGACACGAACTCGTCACCCATCTTGGCCGAAATGTCTACGGCACGCTGCAACACCTCGTTGGCCTCGTTGCTCAGATAGGGCTGTCCGCCCTGCACGCGCGGCAGGCTGTTGATTTCGCGGTCGAGCACGTTCTCCACCTGGGCGGCGTTCACGCCGAGCTTCTGGAAGATGAAGCCGGCCACGTCCTTGGCCTTAGCAATGACGCCCTTAAGCAGGTGTACCGGCTCGATGGCCTGCTGGCCGCCGCGCTGCGCGGTGTTGACCGCCTCTTGGACGGCCTCCTGCGCCTTGATTGTAAACTTGTCTAATGTCATATTTTGTTCTCCTTTCCGTCTTTTTGTTCCCGGCTTAAGACCCGCAGGCTACGGCCGTCGCCGACACGTGCGCCCTGCTTAGGTCTGCAGCCTTTTAACGGTTGTCACCGTGGGCAATCTTTTTACCTTAATTCATTTACAGCAACGTCAAAAGGCGTGCCCCGACGTCGGAAGTGTCATAATGACACATGCTAATGACATATTGACACATCCAACAACCCCGTCAAGCACCCTGCGCCGCCCGGCCGCCTACCGCCGCCGCGCCACCGGCACACCGCCAAAAACGCCGAAGGCCACCTTCGGCAACGCAAAAGGTAACCTTTCACCATGCAAAAGGCGGCCTTTTAACGCCCCAAAGACGGCCTTTCATAAAGCATTGGTTATCAGGATATTACGCAACGCCTTAGAGTCTTACCGCCAAAACGCCGCCTGACGGCTGCGAGGCAAGCCTTAGGCCGAGCGGCAACGGCCGCCGGAGAAATCAACGCAAACGTGGCGTTTTTCATTAACGCATACCATTTTTTAACTGAAAAATGCGTATATTTGCACACAAAACGGGCTTAATGCCCGCAGAAGACATTGTACGTAAAGAAGCGCAATGCTTTTCTCTATGATGAAAACCTAGGAAATTTTCACAAAAAAGAGAAAAAGGCATATGTGGTTCTCACGCTCGGCGTGGGGCAATATGACCATATCTCTTTTTTGGGTTTTCCTAGGACCTTCATCATAGACATGGCATTATCGGCTCCACGCTTCATCATATCTGTAAGTGCACCCTTAGTGGCCGGAGGGTGATGTGTTTCATTTAGCACGGTTAAAGTTATGCTGGATTTGCTCATAAGGCGATTGAGGATGTCGTCGTCTGCGCCCCGCGGTTGCACGAACGGCAGGCGGTGTTATTCCGGCCGTTACCGCAACGGCAAGGCGGTTTACTTCTATAACGAGTCTGACAACCGCAGGATTTACTGCGGGCGCTTCTGGTTCAGGCGCAAAAACCAATCGCCGCCCCACGGCAGGACAGTTGAAACGGTTTCGGGATGTTTTGCCGACAACCGCAGGACGAACAAGTGGCACTTCTCAAAGAAATCACACGGATACAGACAGAAGCTCGTGGCCGAATACGCCTCGGGCGGCCTCAACGGCGTTTACCGTTACACGGCCGTATGCAGGCTCCACTCCCTGGGCTACACGCAGGGAGTCACCTCAATGAGGACGACGATGGCCGACAACCACCCTTCGGGCCGCATTGAATGTCGCATAGGCAAGGAAAAAATCACCGGCGGGTATGACGGCGACGGACGCCCCGACGGTGTATGGATGATGGACTCAACCAAGACGGAAACTTACAAGACATTCCACGAGAAGTGGGAACACGGCGTCTGCGTGGAGAGTTATTCTTACGACGACTCCACGGGCGAGCGCATCGCCGTCAGAAGCCAACTGCCCGACATAGTGACAAGCATGATCATGGGCGAGTGCAGGCCGCTCGAAAGCATTATAAAGCGCGGCCTGCCCGACACCGACGCCTGACTGGCGCATCACAAAAAACCGTGGCCCTGCCGGCAAACGCCTGGCAGGGCCACGGTTTTTTGTGTTCATCTTATTGCTGACAGCAGGCCTGCCGTCAAGCCTCGGCAGGCGTTACTCCTTCACGGAGCGCCTGCCTTTCATGTTAAGATACACCACGAAGGCTATCAGCGCCAGCAATACGGCATAGGCAACGTAGGCTATCGTTTCGGTGGTAGCCACCGACCGCGGGTGGAACTCAAGTTCTACCTTATGCTTGCCGGGCGCCACGTTGACCGCCCTTAGCAGGTAGTTGACGCGCCCAAGCTCGGCCGGACTGCCGTCGACGGTGGCCGTCCATCCCGGATAATACACCTCCGAGAACACTATCACGCCGCCCTTAGTCGAGCTGACGTCGTAAGTCAGCTTGTTAGACATGTACGACGTAAGCTTCACCACCGAAGTGCTGTCCTGCACGGAGGCCTCCTTCAGCTGCTCCTTGAAGCGCTTGTCGGCCACGGCCTCGTGGCGTATGTCAATCTTGCCTACGGCGTCAATCTCGGCGTTGGCATTGTCAACGTAGGTCAGCCTGTCGACGAACCATGCCGGACCGTGCACGTACGGGTTGAGCAGGGGCACCGTCTGGCCGTCCTGCAGGGGCAGGATGAAGTAGCGTGCGTTGAGCATGTTGAGCACGGGGCACAAGCTGTCGCCGTCAACCTGCGTCATGTCGCCGCCCGCCTTGACAACGGCGGGCATCAGAGCCTGCATCTCCGGCATGATGTAATGGTCTATCATGTCCTGGTAGCGGCGCAGCTTGGCTGCGTGGTAACCGCCTATGCTGTTATGGTAATACGACGTTTCGTTCTCGTTGAAGGTGCTCGTCGCGAAGTTAAGGACGCGGAAGTTGCCCATGTCGGTCTTGTCCTCAAGTATCAGCTTGTCGGTTTCGGTCATCTGTATGGGCATTTCCCTGACGCTCTTCGGCGAGAACATAGAGTCGTTGAGGTAGCGTTTGTCAACCTGCCAGAGGTCTATCAGGCAGAGCACTATTATCGCGCCGACCATGTGGACGGCCTTAAGTTTCTTGGCCTTGAAGAGCAGCAGGCACAACGTGCCTATCACTATGATGAGCACCGAGCGCCAGCAGTCGGCCGTGAAGACGGCCTTACGCATCTCGCGCAGGTTCTCCATGACGGGCACGACATACTCCTGCGGGAGCGTGGTGAGGGCCTTGACCTCCTGCGAAGATATGAAGTCGGAGAAGAACATGCCCGGCATGAGGGCGAACAGGAGCGCTATGCCGCCAGTGAGGGCGAAGCTTGCGTAGACGTATTTGACTTTACGCGTAAGCAGCGAGGGGTCGTCAACCACCTTCTTGAGCGCCAGCATGGCGAGCAGGGGGATGGCGAACTCGGCTATGACGAGTATCGACGCCACCGTGCGGAACTTGGAGTACATCGGCACGTAGTCGATGAAGAAGTCGGTAAAGGGCATGAAGTTCTTACCCCACGACAGCAGTACCGACAGCACCGTGGCAGCAACCAGCGCCCACTTGACGGGCCCTTTCACTATGAAAAGCCCGAGGACGAACAGCATGAGCACGAAGGCGCCGACGTAAACGGGACCGCTCGTCATGGGCTGCTCGCCCCAATACTGGAACATCTGCTGGTATATCGGGGTGAACTCGGGGTTGGCGTGCTTCATGGCCGTTTCGCTCTCAGACAGCGGAACGGTGGCTCCGCCCTTGGTGTTGGGCACGAGCAGCGTCCAGGTTTCGCCTATCCCGTAGCTCCACTGGGTGATGTAGTCGCGGTCAAGGCCGCTCGAGCTTTGGTTGGAAGAGCCTTTGCTTACAAGCTCGCTCTTGCCGCGCATCGACTCCTTGCTGTACTCCCACGTGTGGTAAAGGTTGCTCAGGTTGAGGCAAATGCCGATGACGGCGCCGGCGGCGCACACCGCCGTGGCCTTGAAGAAGTGGTTGAGCCGCTTGGTGCGGATGGCTTCAACGAGATAAGCGATCACCATGAAGAGGATGACGAACAGGAAGTAATACGTCATCTGCACGTGGTTGGCGTTGACCTCGAAGGCCGCGAAGACGGCCGTCACTATGAGTCCCAACAGGTATTTGCCCCTATACGACAGCACGACGCCGGCTATCATCGGCGGCAGATACGCCAAGGCCATGACCTTCCAGATGTGTCCGGCCGCTATGATGATTAGGAAATAACTTGAGAAAGCCCAGATGATTGAGCCTAAGACGGCAAGCGACTGCCTGAAATCGAACGCCCTCAACAGGATGTAGAAGCCCAGCATGTAGGCGAAGAGGTACCATACATACTCGGGAAGGAACAGGTGATAGAACTTCTCGGCAACGCCCAGGGCCTTCGTGCTGCCGTAGGCCGGGGCGGTCTGGTAGGTCGGCATGCCGCTGAACACTGAGTTCATCCACCGCGTAACCTCGCCGGTCTGCTCCTTATGCTCGGCCATCTCGCGGCCGAGTCCCTTGCTGGCGGCCGAGTCATGCTGGTAAATCACCTTGCCCTCGATGTCCGCCGGGAAGAAGTAAGCCAGCGAAATCAATGCGAAGAGCACAACTGCCAGAACGTCAGGCAGGTATTTTTTCCAAGTTTCCATTGTATTTTGCGTTTTTTCGTAATAGTTTTCCGACGTGCAAAGATAGTGCAAGCCGGGCGTAATTCAAAATAAATTACAGTGAAAAGAGCTATTATCGCCTGCGCGGCCGGCCGTCGGCCGCCGCACGGGCGAACGTCCGTCAGCCCACGGGGCGCAATCTCCTGAATATCAGGCCCTGCGCCAGGCCGCGCACGGCCATGTAGGCTATGAAGGCGAGCCACAGCCCGTGGTTGCCCATAGGGCCGCGCAAGGCGTAGTAAAGCACGAAGAACGTCACCGCGGCGGCAAACATAGAGAGCAGCATGCCGCGAGTGGCCGTAATGCCGATGAACACCCCGTCCCACACGAAAGCCGCCATTCCGGCCAGCGGGATGGCCAGCGCCCAATACCAATACTCGCCTGCCGCAGCGACGACGGAAGGCTCGTCGGTCAGCAGGCGCAGGAAGGCGTCGCCGCCGAAGGCATACGCCGCCGTGAAGCCGAGCGCCATGCCGAGGCCCCAGAGGAACAGTTTCCTAACCGTATCGGCAAAGGCCGCGCCGTTGCGCGCCCCGTAATACTTGCCGCTCATGGCCTCGCCGGCGTAGGCGAAGCCGTCCATCACGTAAGAGAAGAGCAGGTAAAGCTGCATGAGCAGCGTGTTGACGGCGAGCACGACGTCGCCCTGCCACGAGCCGGCCGACGTGAAGAACAGCATGACCGACACCATGCAGAGCGTGCGGAAGAATATGTCGCGGTTAACGCCGAAGAAGTGTGCCATGGCCGAACGCCGCCACACGCCCTGCCACGAGAAGTGCCTGCGCAGCCGGCCGTAGGCCTTGGCGCACAGCAGCAGCGACATCAGGAAGCCCGAATACTGGGCGATGAGCGTGCCGGAGGCCACGCCCTCGACCTTAAGGCCGAAGCCGTAGACGAGCATGAGGCTGGCCGCTATGTTGACAACGTTCTGCGTTATGGCCACGGCCATCGGTATGCGTGAGTTCTGCATGCCAATGCACCAGCCCGTAAGGCCGAACAGCCCGAGCATGGCGGGCGCCCCCCATATCAGTATATTATAATAGGTGGAGGCCAGGCGGGCAACCTCTGGCGTGGGATGCATCACCCACATGGCCAGCCTGAGCAGCGGCACCTGCAGCACGACGAGCGCCAAGGCTATGGCGAAGGCTATGCCCAGCGAGCGCACCAGCACGCGCGCCGACTCGCCGAGGTCGCGCCGCCCGAGGGCCTGCGACGTCATTCCGCTGGTGCCCATGCGCAGGAAACCGAATATCCAGTACATCACGTTGAACGTCATTCCTCCCACGGCGATGGCGCCGATGTATGCCGCCGCGCCGAGATGGCCGACGATGGCCACGTCGACAAGCCCGAGCAGAGGCACCGTGATGTTGCTCACGATGGCGGGGAGGGCTATCCGCAGGATGTCCTTATTGCGTCTGTCCATGCCTTGATGGCCGCCTGCGGCTTACTTTCCGGGGTATGTCATGTTGTCGTCGGCTATCACATCGAGCACCTCGCGCAGGTATTTGGCGGCCTCGTAGCGTGCCATGGGCAGGTCGTGCAGCAGGTAGTTGCCGCAGTCCTCGGGCGCGGCGCCGGGCACGTCGCCGTCGAACTCGGCGATGAAGGCGAACGTACGGCGCATGAGGCCTATGATGTCGCGCGGGCAGAGGTCGCCCTTCAGCAGCAGGTAGTTGCCCGTGAGGCAGCCCATGGGACCCCAGTAGACTACTCGGTCGCGCCACTCGGGGTCGTTGCGCAGGTAAGTCGCGGCCAGGTGCTCTATCGTGTGCAGGGCGCCGGGGTGCAGGGCGGGCTCGCGGTTGGGTTCCTTCATGCGTATGTCGAAGGTCGTTACCACGCCGCCGGCCACCTCGTCCTTGCGTGAAACGTAAACGCCGCGCTTAAGCAGGGCGTGGTTTATAGTAAAGCTTGGTATCTTTTCCATTGTTGCGTGTTGTTTAATGATGTTCATGACGGCCGCCCGGGGCTCAGAGGGCCTCTATCAGGCGGCGTGTGACGTTGAACGTGCCGTCGGCCAGGCGCTCCCAGAAGTCGAAGTACTGCGAGGCCTTCTCGTCGCAGAGGGGCAGGTCGCTGATTATGCGGAAGCTGACGAAGGGCACGCCGTAGACGTGGCACGTCTGGGCGATGGAGCAGCTCTCCATGTCAACGGCGACGGCCTTGGGGCAGCGGGCGAGTATGGCGCGCATCTTCTGCTTGCTGTCGACGAACCACTCGCCGCTGACTATCAGTCCGCCGTGGGCGGCCGTGGGCGCGCAGGCGGCCAAGGCCTTATCGGCCAGGCCCTCGCCGGCCTTGAAGACGGGGGGCATGCCCATAATCTGGCCGAAGGCGCACTCGTCGCCGCAGTAGGCGTCGTGGTAGCAGTATTCGGTGCCCACTACGACGTCGCCTACGCTCATGCGGCTGTCGGCCCCGCCGGCAACGCCGCTCGAAACGACTACGTCGGGCGCGTAGCAGTCAATCATCTCTACGGCGCCGATGGCCGAGTTTACCTTGCCTATGCCGCACTTTTGCAGCACGACCTCCTTACCGGCAACGCTGCCGAGGATGAACTCCATGCCGTGGCGGCTCTCCGTGCGGGCGTCGCCCAGCAGCGTGCGGAGCTGTGCCAGCTCCTTGTCCATGGCCACTATTATGCCTATTCTCATTTTCTTAAGGTGTTGTTTGCGTTGCGCCGGCACGCATGACGCGGTGGCGCAACGGGGTTGTGGTGATAAAATCGCGTGCAAGCGCCGCAGCCGGGGGCCACGGCGCTTGCACGTTACGGTAGGCAGCCGCCGTGGCGGCGGCCGTTATTGCTTGTTGGCGCGCTTGCGGTCGTTGTGGTCGAGGATTATCTTGCGCATGCGCATCGACTTGGGCGTGACCTCCACCAGCTCGTCTTCCTTGATGTACTCGAGGGCCTCTTCGAGCGAGAGCACCGTGCGCGGCACGATGCGGGCCTTGTCGTCGGAGCCGCTGGCGCGGGTGTTGGTCAGCTGCTTGGCCTTGGTTACGTTCACCACGAGGTCGTTGTCGTGCACGTGCTCGCCTACCACCTCGCCGGCGTAGACTTCCTCGCCCGGGTCGATGAAGAACTTGCCGCGGTCTTGCAGCTTGTCTATCGAGTAGGCGAAGGCGGTGCCCGTCTCCATCGCTATCATAGAGCCGTTGACGCGGCGGGTGATGTCGCCCTTGTAGGGCTGGTACTCCTTGAAGCGGTGGGCCATGATGGCCTCGCCCTGGCTGGCGGTGAGCACGTTGGTGCGCAGGCCGATAATGCCGCGCGAGGGTATGTCGAACTCAATGTTGACGCGGTCGGCCTGGCTCTCCATCGACGTCATCTCGCCCTTGCGGCGGGTAACCATGTCGATCATCTTGCTGGCGAATTCCTCGGGAACGTTTATCGTCAGCTCCTCGATAGGCTCGCATTTCTGGCCGTCAATCTCCTTGTATATAACCTGGGGCTGCCCCACCTGGAGCTCGTAGCCCTCGCGGCGCATGGTCTCGATGAGCACCGAGAGGTGAAGCACGCCTCGCCCGCTGACTATCCACTTGTCGGTAGAGTCGCCGAAGGGGGCCACGCGCAGGGCGAGGTTCTTTTCGAGTTCCTTCTGCAGGCGGTCGTTGATGTGTCGGCTGGTGACATACTTTCCCTCCTTGCCAAAGAAGGGTGAGTCGTTAATGGTGAACAGCATACTCATCGTAGGCTCGTCTATCGCGATGGGCGGCAGCGGCTCGGGGTTGTCGAAGTCGCAGATGGTATCGCCTATCTCGAACTTCTCCAGGCCTATGATGGCGCAGATGTCGCCGCTCGAAACGCTGGGCGTCTTGACGTGGCCCATGCCCTCGAAGGTGTGCAGCTCTTTGATTTTGGTTTTCTCCTGCGAGCCGTCGCGGTGGCAGATGGTTACGTTCATGCCCTCGGCGAGCGTGCCGCGGTGGACGCGGCCCACTGCTATTCGGCCCGTATAGCTTGAGTAGTCAAGACTGGTGATGAGCATCTGGGGCGTGCCCTCGATGGCCTTAGGCGCGGGTATCACCTCCACAATCTTGTCAAGCAGGTAGTTGATGTTATCCGTAGGCACTTTGTAGTCCTCGCCCATCCAGCCGTTCTTGGCCGAGCCGTACACCACGGGGAAGTCGAGCTGCTCCTCGGTGGCGTTGAGCGAGAACATCAGGTCGAACACCATCTCGTACACTTCCTCGGGACGGCAGTTAGGCTTGTCGACCTTGTTGACCACCACGATGGGCTTGAGGCCTATCTGGAGGGCCTTCTGCAGCACGAAGCGCGTCTGCGGCATGGGGCCTTCAAAGGCGTCGACGAGCAGCAGGCAGCCGTCGGCCATGTTAAGCACGCGCTCCACCTCGCCGCCGAAATCGGAGTGTCCCGGAGTGTCTATGATGTTAATCTTCGTACCCTTCCAATTTATCGAAACGTTCTTTGAAAGGATGGTTATGCCTCGCTCACGCTCAAGGTCGTTGCTGTCGAGCACCTGGCCGCTGAGGTCTTGTCCGTCGCGGAACAAGTTGCCGGCCAACATCATCTTGTCCACGAGCGTCGTCTTGCCGTGGTCTACGTGGGCGATAATCGCTATGTTTCTGATATTCTGCATACTAATACCTTGTAAAATCGAGTGCAAAATTACATTAATAAATTAAGAATTAAGAATTAAGGATTAAGAAAATTACGTTGCGGCGGGGGTTTTTGCGCCCGCCGGGGGCGGCCGGGCGGGATGCAGGGGCTGGGCCGGACGGCTGTGGCGGGCGTGCCGCGGGATGTCAAATTGTAAGCTTTCCGTGCGCAAATGGCGTCATATTGTCACTTGCGAAAGTGTAGTGCCGGCACGTGCAACCAGCTCACGGCTGACGGCCGGCAAGCCCTTAATCGGCGCGAACGGGGCTTTAGCGCACCGCGCGGCGAGCCGTTCGCAACAGGGAGCTATGCTTTCGGCCGTCGGGAGATAAGTTTTTGACGGTCGGGAGGTAAGCTTTCGGCAGCAGAAAGCTTACCTTTTGCCGACGGAAAGCATAGCTTTCGCACGGCGTAGGGCTGCGTTTCGTTGCACAAAACATAAGGAAACCCGCATAAGGCGCTGGCCTTATGCGGGTTACGGATGCACACCCGAGAGCGCGATATTTACGCCCGCAGGATTTATTTTGCCGCGAACGGCCGTCTGAGGGCTTCATCGCAAATCAATGTGTAAGCGGCAGACGGGTTGAAAGTAGCATTTTGTCAGTCTGAAGGAGCCGTCCCGACGGCGTCGTTACGCTGCGGCACGAATACCATAAACACGTCGTCGGCGTAGACCCGGCGGTAGCCGCCGGCCTCGAGGAAGCGCCTAAAGGCGGGCCGCCAGCCGTCAGTGACATAGTAATCGGCACTACGGCACACGGCCACGGGCAACCGCCCGCCGCCGCGCAGGGCGCCGCCCAGCTGCCGCTCGAAGTATGCCCGGCCGAACACCGACGGCCAGGGGTTGCGCAGGTAGGGGCGCGTGGCCGTGAGATAGTGCAGCAGGGGCGTGTCGCCGGCGCACAGCACGGTGTCGCCCGGGCTGACGTGCGCCCGCATGACGGTGAGCGCGCCGTCGACGGCCGAGGCCGTCAGGGCGTCGGTGAGCACGTTGGCCCGAGGATGGCGGGCGGCGCTGACGTCGGTCAGGCGCGTGCCCCGCTCGTAATAGGCGGGAGCCATAGTGGCCGCGGCGCCCTTCGCCATGATGAGCGCAAGCGTAGCGACGGCATACGCGGCGACCGCCGCCCGCCGCCCGCCCGACAGCCTCTTGAGCAGCAGCGCGCAGGCCCACGGCACGAACGGAGCGGCCGCCCACAGGTTGTGGACGCCCGTTGAGAGCACGCCGAGGTCGCTGCCCAGCGGCATGAGGAGAGCCACGAGCGCGGCCAGCCACGCCAGGCAGACCGTGCGAAGGCAGGCGCGCCGCTCGTAGGCGACGTAGGCACAGGCCGCAAGGGCTAAGGCGTTGATCATGTAGATATGGTTGTTCCTGAAGGCGAACATAAGCGCCAGCCACACGGCCGCCAGCAAGCCGTGCAGCAGGCGGCGGAGGGCCTTGCCCCCTACCCTGCCCTCAACCAGCAGCGACAGCGCCGGGCTGAGCGCCGCGAGGCCGAAGCCGAGGGCGTATAAGGCCCAGTTGCGCCCGACGGCGAGCAGCAGGCTGCCCGCCCCGTGGCTGTTATCCGGGTCGGCGGAGAGGAACGCCGCATGGCCCAGGGCTTCGACGAAATAGCCTAAATGCCCGGCCAGCGCCATGCAGCCGACCGTCAGCGCGACGCCCGCCACGGCCCCGCCGGCGGCCGCCAGCAAGAGCCTGACCGCAAGGCGGCCGTCGCGGCAGCGCCGGTAATAGGGCACCAGCACGACGATGAGCAGGCAGAGGCACACGTTGGGCAGGCGCACAAAGACGTCAAGGCCCAGCGCCACGCCCGCCGCGAACATCCACGCGCAGCTGCGCCGCACGAGGGCGCGCATCATCAGGGCGACCACCACCAGCGTGACGAGCGCCGTGAACGTGTTATACTCGAACACTTCTATCCAGTTCAGCCTGGCATACAGCACCACAAGACCTAACGCCGCATACAGCCAACGCCCGCCGGCACCCGTCGAAAGGCGTGCCGCCAGCACGCCGTTGGCCGCCAGCACAACGCACTCAAGCAGGCGGAAGCCGTATATGCCGAGGCCTCCCGCCACGGCGTTCCACGCCCCGCCGGCCACCACCGTCCAGTAATACAGGAACATGTAGGCCACCGACCCCGGCGCCGCAAACACCTCGGCGTAGGCCGTCAGCACGAAGCCGTCGTCGCTGAGGTTAAGCCCCTGGGCGGCACGCAGCAGCGTGTAGGCCGCCAGCAGCAGCATTATCACCAACGGCAACGGCCGCCACGACAGCACACGCGACAGCCGCCCGTATATCAATCTAAAAACTCTCGTCATACTAAAGGATTTTCGTTACTCAACAGCAAGCAGCCGCGAGCCGTGCGCCGGAACGCCCGCCGCTATCTTAACGGACTTTTGCCGCCCTGCTGCAGGCCGCCGCTTGTGTAATGCAAAATTACTTAAAATAAGACGAAAAACATTTGCACGGAGCCGTAAAAATTAGTATTTTTGCAGCCGCAAATCGGAAAATCCGATACATTCGACGACGGCACCGCCAGTGATTAGGGCGCACGCCGTCAGAAGGATGTAATTATCAACTCTTTAATCAATCACAACCAAATGTATTTAGATCAAGCAAAAAAGCAGGAAATCTTCGGCAAGTACGGAAAGTCTAACACTGATACCGGTTCGGCAGAGAGCCAGATAGCATTGTTCTCATACCGTATTGCCCACTTGACGGAGCACCTCAAGAAGAACCACAAGGACCACGTGACACAGCGCTCACTGACCATCCTCGTTGGTAAGCGCCGCCGCCTCCTCGATTATCTGTACAAGCGCGACATCGAACGCTACCGTGCAATAATCAAGGCTCTCGGTCTGCGCCGTTAAGCGAAAGCATTGAAGAATAGCTTAAAGGAAAGAAGAAGCCCCGGAATGGTTATCCAACCGTTCCGGGGCTTCTTGCTTATTGTTACTCAACGTCGAGTATCTCGCCGAGCGGCAGCATGACGAACTCGCGCTCGTGCATAAGCGGATGTGGTATCTTCAGGTCTGGTTCGTCGATGTGCAGGTCGTCGTACAGCAGGATGTCGATGTCTATCAGGCGGTCGTGATACTGCCCGTCGACGGACTTCACGGTGCGCCCCATGTCGCGCTCGATAGCCTGCGTGGCCTCAAGGACGCCGCGCGGAGTGAGCCGGGTGTCAACGCACACTGCGGCGTTGACGAACATATTGGCCGACGAAAAGCCCCACGGGGCCGTTTCGTGCAGGCCGCTCAGGCGCACAACCGTACCGACCCGCTCGCCGAGCAGCCTCACCGCATCCTCTATGTTGCGACGGCGGTCGCCGAGGTTGGTGCCTAATCCGAGATAAACCGTGTGCACTTCGAGTAATTAAAAATTAACAACTAAAAAGTAAACAACGTTTGCTGATGCGGCATTTGGTATTAGTTCATATATTAAAAAGTAAACAACTTAGCCTTTATGCAATGTTGTTTACTTTTTAATTTTTACTTTTTAATTTTGTCAATGATTTGTTCCCGAAGGGACTAATCGTTGACAATGAGCATTGCGTCGCCGTAGCAGCCGAACTTATAGCCGTTCTTTACGGCCATGTCGTATGCCTCCATGACGAGCTCGTAACCGCCGAACGCCGCGGTGGACATGAGCAGCGGCGACATAGGATGATAGAAGTTGGCTATCATGGAGTCGGCCACGCCGAACTCGTAAGGCGGGAAGATGAACTTGTTAGTCCAGCCCTCATACTCCTTCAGCAGCTTGTCCGTGCCGACGGCGGTTTCAGTCGCCTTGATGACGCTTGTGCCTACGGCGCACACGTGGCGGCCGGCCTGCTTGGCTTCGTTGACCGTCTTGCATGCCTCGGCACTGATGAACATCTGCTCGGAGTCCATCTTGTGCTTCGTAAGGTCCTCCACCTCTATCTCGTGGAAGTTGCCGAGGGCGCAGTGCAGGGTAATGTACGCAAACTCAATGCCCTTTATCTCCATGCGCTTCATCAGCTCGCGGCTGAAGTGAAGGCCTGAGGCGGGAGCGGTGACGGCACCCTCGTTCTTGGCGTAAATGCACTGGAAGTCGTCCAGGTCCTCGGGTGTTGCGGGACGGCGGTCGACGATATAATGAGGCAGCGGAGCCTCGCCGAGGGCGTAAAGGTCGCGCTTGAACTCGTCGTGGGGGCAGTCGTAGAGGAAGCGCAGCGTGCGGCCGCGGCTCGTGGTGTTGTCAATCACCTCGGCAACCATCGTTCCGCTCTCGTCGAAAAACAGCTTGTTGCCGATTCGTATCTTGCGCGCCGGCTCTACGAGCACGTCCCAAAGGCGCATCTCCTCGTTCAACTCGCGCAGCAGGAACACCTCAATCTTGGCGTCGGTCTTCTCCTTCGTGCCGTAAAGACGCGCCGGGAAGACCTTCGTGTCGTTAAAGATGAAGGCGTCGCCCTCGTCGAAATAGTCGAGCACATTACGGAAATCGAGGAACACGGGGTTGCCTTCATCATCCTTCAAAGGCTCTCCGTTGTCGTCGGTCCTGTACATGTCTATCTTCTGCGACACCCTGTGCACCACCATCAGACGGCACTCGTCACGATGGTAAGGCGGGTTGAGGGCTATCTGCTCCTCGGGCAGTTTGAACTTGAATTGTGACAGTTTCATATGTTGTTTTCCTCCGTTATTATGTCTTCAATTGTCTGTTTATCAAGCCAGGCGGGAAAGTCGTCGAGCGTTACGCAGTCCTCCACGCGGATGTCGCCCACCCTCGTGCGGCGCAGGGCGGTAAGGTATGCCCCACTGCCGAGCGCCCGTCCGATGTCGCGGGCCAAGGCGCGGATGTACGTGCCCTTGCCGCAGACCACGCGGATTGACATCTGCATCAGCTCGGGCGAGAACGAGGTAAGCTCTATCTCGTCGATGCGCAGCGTCTTGGGCTTAAGCTCCACGTCGCGGCCCTTGCGCATAAGGTCATAGGCGCGGTCGCCGTTCACCTTGCAGGCCGAGTAGGCCGGTGGCACCTGTTGTATCTCGCCGACGAACGTCTTGAGCGTTTCCTCTATCAGCTCTCTTGTTATATGGGCCGTAGGATAGGTCGCGTCGACGGGATGTTCCATGTCGAAGCTGGCCGTGGTGGCGCCCAGCTGCAGCGTGGCGGTGTACTCCTTGGTGTGCGCCTGCAGCTCTTCGATGCGCTTGGTGGCGCGGCCCGTGCAGAGTATCAGTACGCCGGTGGCCAGCGGGTCGAGCGTTCCGGCGTGGCCGGTCTTCATGCGCTTTACGCCGAGCTTCTGCGAAATGAGGTAGCGCACGCGGGCCAACGCCCCGAAACTTGACATGCGGTAAGGCTTGTCAAGGCATATTATCTCACCTTCGTGGAAGTTCATCGGCTTATTAGTCAGTCATTTTCATCTCGACGCCGCACAGCGTGCAGATGATTATTATCAGTCCGACGATAATGCGGTACCAACCGAACGCGGCGAAACCGTACTTCGTAACGTAGTCTATGAAGAACTTTATGGCCAGGATGGCGACGATGAACGCCACGACGGAACCTACGATAAGCATCTGCAGGTTGTCGCCCTGCAGGAGCACCGAACCTTCCTCGTGCGTTATGAGCTTGTACATCTCAAGGCACGTTGCGCCGAACATCGTTGGCACGGCGAGGAAGAACGAGAACTCTGCGGCCGCCTTGCGGGTGAGCCGCTGCGACATGCCGCCGACGATGGTGGCCATCGAGCGCGACACGCCGGGTATCATCGAGAAGCACTGTACCAAACCTATCATGAGGGCGCGCCTGTATGTCAGCTTGGCGTCCTCGCTGCCGCGGTTGAATATGCGGTCGCAGAAGAGCATGAACACGCCGCCCACTATGAGCATCCACGCCACGAGCTGCACGTTGCCGAGGTTGGCCTCAATCTCGTCGTTGAAGGCCAGGCCCAGCACGGCGGCTGGCAACACGCCCACCACGAGGCGTGCGTAGAAGTCGAACATCGAGCGCCAGTATGACTTGCCCTCACGCCCGGCGTTGGGATAGAAGAAGCGTTTCCAGTAAAGGCATATCACCGACAGGATGGCGCCGAACTGTATAATCACCGTGAACGCCTTGACGAACGGCGTGCTCTCGACGCCCAGCAGGCTTTGCGCAATAATCATGTGTCCCGTGGACGACACGGGCAGGAACTCCGTCAGGCCTTCTACGATGGCGATGATGACGGTTTCAAATAAATCCATAAGTTTTGTCTGTTATTGGTTTTAGTTATCGTTTGTCGTGTTGTCGTTGGCTGCGTCGCCGGGCTCAACGGCGTCCTTGGGCTTGCGGATGATGGCGTAAATCATCGACACGAAGCCTATGAAGCACACGGCGGGAGCCACCTTGATGCGTGTGGCGTTGAAGATTTCGGGATTGAACGACCCGTCCTCGGTGCCGCCCCCGCTCATAAGTATGAAGCCGATGATTACGACTACCATTCCCGCAGCAAGGAGAATGAAGTTCATACGGTCGAAAGCAAAATTTCTTCTGTCCATTTCTTTTATTAAGTTAACAAGCAGTCAGGGACAAGCAGACAAGGTGATTTGCCTTGAAGCTGCCGAATCCGCGCACTGCCACGCTGTTTAATTTTTACTTTTTAATTGTTAATTCAAAATCCGCCCGTCAGATTTTATACAGGTCGCCGGCCTTCATCCGCAGGAACTTGTTGACGGCCACATAGGCGCACAGCAGCGTTATGACGAAACCGCAGAGGAAAACGGCGGCGCCCGTAACGGCCATCACCTGCCACGTGATAACCGTCATTATGCCCGGCTCGTAAGTGTAAAGGGCGTAAACGCCGGCGGCCAGCACGGCGTCGGCCAGCAGGGCGGCCAGCAGGCCTATGCCCACGGCGTTGCCCAGGAAGGGCCGGCGGATAAAGCCCCACGACGCCCCGACGAGCTTCATCGTGTGTATGGTGAAGCGGCGGGCGTACATACCCAGCTTGACGGTGTTGTTGATAAGCGAGAACGACACGCACGTCAACAGCACGGCCAGCACCAGCAACACGAGGTTGATGCGGTTGAGGTTGCGGTTTACTATGTCCATCAAGTCTTGGGGATAGGTTATGTCGGTAACGCGCTTGTCGCTCTTAAGCACCGTCGAGATGCGTTTCACAGAGTCGGTGTTGGCGTATTGCGCCCTCAGCTGCAGCTCAACGGAGGCCACGAAGGGGTTCATGCCGAGAAACTCGCTGGGGTCGGTGCCCATGGCGGCGGTCTGCTCCTTCAGGGCCTGCTCCTTGCTAATATAAGTAAGGTGGCTGACGTAGGGGCGGCCCTTAAGCTCGTTGCACATGCGTTGCGCGTCGGTGTCGGTCACGTCCTCGCCCAACATCATCGTTACGGTAAGGTTCTCCTTAACGTAGGCTGACAAGTTCCGCGCCGTGAGCACTGAAAACACAACCATTCCCAACAAAATCAGCACCAATGCCGTGCTTATACATAAAGTCACCCCCTGCAATCCGTGGCGGACGCGGGTTTTCGATCGTTTCTTACCCATTATCTTGAGGCTATAATACACCTAATTTGCTGCAAAGTAACAAAAAATTATCCGCACGGCCAACGCTTTAACTACAATTAACAGCCGGCCTGCCGTAACCGAGCCTGAAAGCAGCTCCGCCGCCTCTTTTGCAGCCCCGCCATGCGCCGCCCACAGGCCGTCAGCCGGAGGGTCTGTGGACGGAGACGTAACGCATTGGCTGCCAACGCATTACAAAAGACCGCCTTTTATCGGCCGAAAGGTTACCGTTCAGACGGCAAAAGGCAACCTTTCGGGAGCCCAAAGGTTGCCTTTTATAATTCATCCGACAATACTTTATGTAAAGAACGCCGACAGGCGAAGACAAGTTTCATTCTTTTTTATTACTTTTGCAGCGCAATACTTAAATCATGGAGAACTGAAAAATGAGCACCGTTATTTATCCGTCGCCGATATTCGGCCCCGTACACAGCCGACGCCTCGGCATTTCGTTGGGAATCAACCTCATGCCGGCCGACGGCAAGGTCTGCACGTTTGACTGCATATACTGCGAGTGCGGCTTCAACGCCGACCACCGCCCAAAACTCAAAAGACCCACGCGCGAGGAGGTGGCCGACGCCCTCGAACGCAAACTGAAAGACATGCAGGCCGAAGGACGGCTGCCCGACGTGCTGACGTTCGCCGGCAACGGCGAGCCTACGGCCCACCCGCAATTCGCCGGAATAATCGACGACACCATCAGCCTGCGCGACCGCTACTGCCCCGAAGCTAAAGTGTCGGTGCTGAGCAACGCCACGATGGCCATGCGCCCCGAGGTGCACAAGGCGCTCGAACGTGTAGACAACAACATCCTGAAGCTCGACACCGTCAGCCAGGAATATATAAATAAGGTGAACAGACCGACCTACCCCACTTACGACGTGCGCGAGATAATAGAAACGATACGCTCGTTCAACGGCCATGCCATTGTGCAGACGATGTTCATGCGCGGCACCATCGACGGACAGGACGCCGACAACACAGGCGAGGAATTCGTCGGCCCGTGGCTCGAGGCCGTAAAGCACATCGCCCCGCGGCAGGTCATGATTTACACCATCGACCGCGAAACGCCCGACCACGACCTGCGCAAGGCCTCGCCCGAACAGCTCGACGCCATACGCGACCGCGTAATAGCGATGGGCATACCATGCTCGGCGGCATACTAAATTATGGTAAGCGTCTTGATGATTAATTCACAAGGCATGTTGCTTTCGGTACAAGGCAACGAATACTTTGTGTCTTACAATCGCGTACCATGGCTTCGCGACGCACAGATAAGAAGTGCGTTAAATGTCAGAATGGCAGGACAAAACGCAATAGAATGGCCCGACCTTGACGTTGACCTTGAAATAGAGAGCCTCAAACACCCCGAACGTTACCCTTTAGTCATGAAAAGGTCGCCACTGGACGTGCTGTAAAATATGTTTCAGCCGGATTGCCAAAACTATTAAATGGCAATCCGGCTGAAACCGTCATACGGCAGACCTGCATATCTTGCACGGCTATGCGTTACGTCTTGAGCTTCACGGTTTTCGTCTTTCCCGGCACAGTTGTAAGCGTGGCGGTTCCGTTGTCGGCAATCTCTATTCTTGAATATCCCGGCTCTATCATTATCAGTCCGTCAAGCCTGATTACGCCCCAGCGGCAAGGGCCGTCCTCAAAGGCGCAATAACAACCCACCGGGGCTTGTATGTTACGATATATCGGCGGAACAATAACCTTATCGCCAAGCTTCAGCCCGTATTTCGTTCCCGACCTGAACGGCACGGCTCCCTGTAATCCGGCCAGCCGCTCTTCCCGCTTCTTGTTCTCCGTCCTTAGCTTGGCCTTCCTGCTTCGCTCGGCCCGCTCAAAGGCTTTGCTGCGCAGCACGGGCAACACGCTGCAGACATCACCGCGCCCGTCATCCGTAGCGTCGCAAGCAACGCGTTTTTTCTTTTTCCCTCGCTCTGCCTGATAATACCGCCCGCGCCTGTCCGCTATTATTATGCTGCCGTCTTCAAGACGTTCGCAGAAGCGGTAATAATCATCCTCGTCGCCGTCAAGCAGGCAGACGCACGCCTGCGTGTCAGGAAAGCCGGCGGCGCGCCCGCACTTGAAATCACCGAGAGACGCCTTGTCATATATCAACAGATAATAGTCCCGTAGGATGATGTCACGCCTTGTTATCCGCGCCACGCTGCGGTACGCTTGCTTCGTCCGGCTGTAATATATCCCGTCCACGCTGAGCAGCTCCGCACCGCCGAGCTTCACCACCATGGGCTTTTTCTTGTACCTGCGTGCGTTTTTCAGGTCTATGTAAAAGTCAGGACCGTCATTGTCGGCCACGGCCAATATGCCGTCCGCTAATATCCTCATGCCCTCATTGCGACCGAGCCTCAGCCTTATGCGTCCGTCGCCGTCTACAACGCCCGTGCTCAGGTCGGCAAACCTTACGGCGGCTATGCCGTCCCTCACGTCAAACACTTCGCCGTATTGCGGCATGACCGTTATCACTTCGCCGCGCCTCAGTCCGTAAAGCCCCGTCGCCCTGTCCTTAAACGGCCTCAACGCCTCATCGTCAGCCTCTCGTCCGGCCGCTCCGCCGTCAATCAGCTCCAACAGCCGTTCGTGTGTCACGACCACTTCCATCGCGTCGTTGCCGTTTATCGCTTCCGCCTTCTCACGCACGGCGGCCATGCCGACCGTTCCCCGCATGACGCCGGTACATCCCTTACCTGCCAACCGCCCTTCGAACATCGCCTGCCAGTCCCTGTAAGCCGTGGGCAGACCGAACAGACGGTAAAGCCCGACGTTGTCGATTATCACGCACGTTTCCTTGGCCTCCGTCCTCCTAAGCCCGCGCCCAACCTGCTGCAGGTACTTCGCCAGTGACAGCGTCGGCCTTGCCAATTGTATGAACTCAACGTCGGGGCAGTCGAACCCCTCGCTGAACACGTCAACGTTCACCAGCACTTGTATCCTGCCCCGCCTGAAGTCGTCAACCAATCGTTTGCGCTCCTTCGCCGGCGTCTTGCTGTCTATCGCTACGGCATTAATACCTTTATTATTATAATATTCGGCGATGTTGCGGGCGTGGCTAATGCTTATGGCGTAGACAATGCCCTTGCGGCCGTCGGCGTATTGCCGCACGCTGTCATACAGCCGCCCAATGCCCGGCCGCCTGTTGAGCACGGCGTCCATCTCTTTCACTTGGTAGTCGCCGTCGGCGCCGCGCTTCTTCAACGAGCTTATCAGCCGCTGCTCCTCGCTGCCCGTGCGTATTGACACATAATCAAACGCCGACAGCCAACCTTGCCTGATAAACTCCGCCACGCCGTCGGCCGTAACCAGCGTGTCAAACAAATCAGTAAATCCCCTTCGGTTAAGTCTGCACGGCGTAGCAGTCATGCCGAGGAACCTCGCCTCGGGATACCTCCGCCACAGCTCCTTGTAAGTTTCTGCCAGCGCGTGGTGCGCCTCGTCTATTACAATCAGCCCCGGCCTTTCATTCCCGACGTCACCCCAATGCCTCGACAGCCACTGTATGGAATACACCCGCACGGGAACATCCCTTACAACCGACGCTCCGTCATTATTAATTGTTAATTGTTCATTGTGCATTATGCATTGTGCATCATGCATTAAGCTTTGTGAAACGAATTCCTGCGCAGGCCTATTATGCATTATGCATTGTGAATTATGCATTACGAACAGCCTTACCGTTTCCTCTATCTGCTCAACCAGTTCCCTCCTGTGCGCCACAATCCAAACGGCGCCACCCTCTAACTTTTCATTTTTAATTTTTAATTGTTCATTTACGAGCGCAGCGAGTACATGCGTTTTACCCGTGCCCGTCGGCATTTGCACGAGCACGGAGTGCCCCTTCCTCCATGCCTCAATGACACGGAGCATGATGTCCTCTTGGTAACCACGAAGCAAAAACTTGGCATGTACCGCCGTCATCGGCTAATACGCTTCTTTTTATGGTTAAATTATCCGAACCTCTCGCACGCTTCCTTATACGTGTCAAGACTGCCGATGTCAAAACGTCCGCCGGACATGGGCCAGGCGTGCATCACCGTCTTGCCCACCATGTAACGGGCAAGATTGCCCGGGGCGTCCTTACCGCAACCGTTCTCCACGGAATGGCGCACAAGGTCAAGGTCTTTCCTCAGGTATATGTAGAACGGAGGTACGGCCAAGCGGCTCTTCGGCTCCCGCGGCTTCTCCTCCATGTCCAGCACGCGCATGTCGCCGTCCACCGTTATCACGCCCGTGCGCCTGAGCTTGTCGACGTCGGGCTGCTCGTGGCACATGATGCACGACGTGCCCTTTAACTTAGCGAAGTCGACGAACTCACCGAACGGGAAGAACAGGAGGTTGTCGGCCGCAACCACCAGCAGGTCGTCGTCAATGTCGAGCCTGTCGATGGCGTAAAGAAGGTCGCACACGGCGCCGAGCCTCCCCTCGTTCGTCTCCGTACCGTCGTCGACAACCGTCACGGGCTTCGCGTAACGCTGACCCGCCGCCCACTCCTCGAATATCGGGGCGAACTTATGGTTGGTCACTATAACATGCTCCGTCACGTCGGGTATGCCGTCTATGTCTTCGAGCATGCGCCCGAGTATCGTGCCATCGCCTATCTTAAGCAGAGGCTTGGGCCAGTTGCGCGTCAGCTCACCAAGCCTCGTGGCGTAACCGGCCGCTATCACTATCGTCTTCATATTATTTATATTTTCAGTTGACAAGTTCACAGTGACAAGCAAACAAGCGGATTTGCCTTGTCACTTGTCTGCCCGTTTGCTTGTCACTTGTCTGCTTTTCAAACGAACCTCGCCCCGTCGTCCGGCTTTACGAAGTAAACCTTGAACGTGTCCTCGTACTCGGGGAACTTCTCCAGGTAGCGCCGCGTCAGCTCACGCTCGATATCGTCCTTGCGAGCGGGGTCTACCAACGCCATGCAGGCGCCCTTGAAGCCCGCGCCCGAGAAACGACCGCCGTAAACGCCAGGCAGCGTACGCATTATCTCGTATATGGCGATAAGCTCCGGCGAGCCGCACTCGTAGTTGTGGATGCTGCTCTCGCAGCTGTCGAAGCTAAGGCGCCCGAACAGCTTAAGGTTGCCGCTCTCCCAAGCCGTCACGCCCTGGCGCACGCGCCGATACTCCGAGTAGAAGTGCTCCGCACGAAGGGCGAAACGGCGCGGCATGGCTATGCGCGTCTTCTCGAAAGTCGACTTCGGGATGTCGCGAAGGAAGGTCTTGTCGAACGGCTTCAGAGGCTGGTCTGTGTACGCAAGCATGTCCCACGCAGCCGTCTTGCACTCGTAGACGCGCAGGTTGTAGTCGCTGTTGACGAGGCTGCGCGTAAGGCCCGAGAAGAATATGCCTATCTCGAAGTCGGCCATGGCCGGGTTGCGCCGTATTATGCGGTACTCGTTGCTGTCGCAGTCGAGGAACATAAGGCCGTCCTTGCGACCAAGGGCGATGCACGCCTGGTCGAGTATGCCGTTGTTGAGGCCTATGTACTCGCGCTCGGCCTCGGACGCTATCGTCACAACCTCGAACGGCGTCAGCTCTATGTCGTTGGCCTTGGCGAAGGCCATCGTGTAAGCTATCAGAACGGCGGCGCTCGACGACAGACCGCCGACGGGCAGCGACCCCTGCACGACGCCCGTGACGCCGCGACGCAGCGTGAAGCGCTTCTTCAGGGCGTACTTGACGCCGCGGGCGTAGTCGCCCCAGTGGCGCTCCCTAACCTGCGTGGCCTGCGTAAGGTCAAAGTCAACCGTGCCGTCGAACGTCAGCGACTCGAGATGCACGTGACCGTCGTCGTTGGGCGAGAACCAGAAGTCGACGCCCTTGTCTATCGCAAAGCCAGTCACAAGGCCGTGCTGGTGGTCTACGTGCGCGCCTATCGGGCACACACGGTAAGGAGAGAATATGTGATATTGGTATTCCATGTTTTTGTGTTTTTATTTATTTCAAATTATACACCTCCGCCACTTGGTCGGCTATCTTATCCCAGTCATACTTCCGCATGTCGTAATCAACGTGCGCCAACGGCCGTTCCGCCACAGCCTTAAGCTTATCGGCAAGGGCGTCTACGTCACCGACATGAAAATAATCATCCTTGTCAAGACCTACTTCAAGATTGGCGGGAATGTCGCTCACTATCACCTTCACGCCATAGCTCATTGCCTCAAGCAACGCTATGGGCAGTCCCTCGTGGCTTGACGGCAGGCAATAACAGCGGCAGTTTGTCAACAGTGAGTGCAGCTTACGGCCTTTGATGAAACCAGTCAGCACAACACCGTTCCGTCGTGCCATCTCCTTCAAACCGCGTGAATAGTCGTCCTCAAAGTCAGTGTCGCCGGCAAGCACAAGCTTGATGTCGTCACCCGTATTTTTACCTTTTAATTGTTCATTTTTAATTTGAGCGTAAGCGGAAACGAGGTGGTGCAGGTTCTTCTCCGGCACAAAGCGGCACATGCCGAGGATGTACTTGCCTTTCTCTATGCCGAGCTCGTTGAAGTATTCGGGATAGTCGCAAACCTCAGGCTGCGACACGCCGTTGTAAATCAGGTGCACACGCTTCGTCCTGCCGTATTTACGTTTAATCAGGCTGCGTATCACGTCCGAAATGACAATCACATCGTCGGCGAACATACAGCCCATACGCTCGCCGAGCTTCAGCATAGTCTTTGCCGCCGTGCCCCATTTGTCGCGGTCGTAGTCAGGGCCGTGGTGGGTGAACGCCACCCTCATGCCCAACATCTTTGCGTAAGGCACGAGCAGCGCCGGCCCTATGGCGTGGATATGCACGATGTCGGCCCCGAGCCGCTTCGCCTCGTTTATCGCCCTGAAGGTGTGGATGATGGCCTCGAACGACTTTTTCTTCGGGCTTTCTATATCAACCAGTTTCACGCCGCGCCACTCCCTCAGTCCGTCGTTGACGTAGCTCTTGCGCCTGATTACGGTCACATCGAAGCCGCGCCTTGCCAACCTCGGGAACAGCTCCTCACAGTGCGTTTCAACTCCGCCCATGACATTAGGTATGCCACGGGTGCCGGTTACAACTATTTTCATAAAGCTTATAGGGTTATAAAGGTTTCAGTATTGTTTTCCGAATTTCTTATAAGATTTTCGGAATCAAATCCAAAATTCTTATAAGAATCTTGGATTTTGAGAATATTAGCTATACATTTGTACGGCAGAACAAGACTTATGAAGCAATCATAATCTTTTAGATTCACAAACAGCCATAACAAATGAGAAAAACTTTCACTACAATAAAAGAAGCGTTGCAATACGTAGGGATCATAACCGTTTCATGCCTCTCTGCATTATGGCTACTAATGACAAGCAGAAGAAAGAAATGATAAATGATTATAATCCGAACAGCGACCTTGTTATACGATACGTTTTGAATATATAATACAGGAAGACAGGCATTGCGACACCGCAACCGATGACAACGACGGCTTCAGGCACAAAAACATACCATAAATTGGAATCAAACGGAAGCTTCCGAAATACTGCTTTTGTAAATCCTTCAAATGTCGTGTGGAACAAATAAATGATATAAGACGAAGCCGCAACGACCATTATCCAACTTGCTTTCACATTCTTGTAATATCGGCATATTAGCTTTGATAACTCGACGATGAAAAATATTCCGACGTAAGGCTGTACGGCATTTATCAGTGTATTTTTACCCCCCCCATTTGCAAAATCAGCATATTGGGTGACTAAAAATAATAATGATATGCCAATGACATTCCGCCATTTGAAATCATTGACAAATCCATGCAAAAACTTTTGCTCATATGCTATCACGCCGAACATAAAAAACACTAACATGTGCATACACTGTGAAAGGCAAAACTCTTCAGGCAAAGACAGCGGAATGAAATGCAGCGCAAAACATATAAAGAAGAATAACAAACGGTTTGTCTTAGTCTTGAACAACGGAACAATGACGAACATCCACCACAACGCCCAGATGAACCAAAGGAAATAACCTGCTTCAGGAAGATAAAACATCCGCAGGAACGAAACTAACGTTACAGGGTTGTCAACGCTCAAACTTCCTTGTGTCAGGAGTTTTATCGTTATGATAATAACTGAAGTTGCAAGATAAGGCACCATAAGCCGTCTTATCTTTTTTATAAGGAATTCTCCATAACCAACATCCCTTTTCGTCGCGATATACACATATCCGCTGGCAAACATGAACAGCGGCATGTGGAACGTGTATATAATGTCGTGCAAAGCCACGTACCATTCAGGCGAATTGTCCGGGATGTAATGCCCTACGACAACGAGGATGATACAGATTGCTTTTGCTATATCAATGAAAATAATTCTTTGCATTATACATGAAATATATAAAACCTTAATCACCTTTTCCTACACAACTTGACTATCGGCTTGTCGATATAATGAATGACAGAAGAAAAAATTATCGTCAAGATTACAGTCAAAAGCACGAACAAGCCTGAAGAAATGTTAGGAATGAAAGTCTTCAGCAGCAACATCATAAAGCCATGTGAAAGATACACTTCGTATGATATTTCACCAAGAAAGTTTATTGCCCTGTTTCCGAATGTCCGCTGTGACGACAACGTAAAAAGCAATATGATTATAACTAATCCCAATACGATTTTCAACAGGTATTCACCATAAAAGAACACTGACTTGAAACGTAAATAAGCAATGCCAAAAACAATGCTTAACACTCCCCAGAGTAAGATTTTACAGGTTTTGGGCCTTACGAATTGTTTTATCCGAGGCATAAACAGGAACAAGAATACGCCCCATACCAGCCCCCATCTCTCATAGCACCATCCGCTCGCATCACAACAGAAATATGCGACAAGGCTTGAAACCGCTATGCCCGATACCAATAACAGGTTGAATGTCCTTTCTCCGTAAAAACGTTTGCCTAAACTTACGATATAAAACCAAAGGCAGTATTGCAACAATACCAATACATAGCTGTTTATCGATATTAAATGCATGGGGTCAATTTTACCCCCCACAACAGTTAAGCACGATACGGAGAAAACAAACACGTTCAGGACGAATTGTGGTACAAGCAATGCGGACAGCCTGTTACGCCAGAAGTGCTTTATGTAATTTGGATTTTTCTTTGATGAAAAGCTCATGCCATAGGCGGACATGAGAAAAAACAACGTAACGCAAACATAAGCGAAACTTCCTATGCCGTCTTGCACCCTATTTTGGTAAGCCAGCGGGATATGCACAAGTATTACGATAATGCAGCATGCGCCTTTTAATACTTTAGTAAAATCCTTATTCATAAAAGCGTCTTGTTTTTTGACGCTTTTATTTCCCCATAGCACGCTAAATGCCAATGCTATGGGGACTAATAAAGTCAGAATATAATCCATTACGTGTAATGTTAGAATTTCTCCCTCAAGTCGCCTTGACACGGGTCTTGCCCCACGTCACACCACTTCGGGTCTATGCACGCAGGCTTGCCCTGCATGGAACGCAGCTTGTTCTTGAGCGCCCACTTCGCCGGGTACTTGATGTACTTATGCATTACGGGACTCGCCGTACCCACCATCCAGCAGTTCTTAGGACACTTGCGCACCATCTGGCGAACCTTCTGCGCCTGTTCGCTCTCCCAGATGTCCATGAACGGCGCGTCGTGGATATTGCCCATGCTCTCCTTCCAATACTTTTCCTCAAGTCCGTTGCAAGGCATTACCTCGCCCCACGGGTCGATGAAGAAGTTCACCATGCCGGCCTCGCAGGGCAACATGCGGCGACCGCCCTCGATATAGTTGATAAGTCCCATGTTGAACCACGCACGGAACCAGCTCTTCGGGTGTTTCTCCTTCAGCTGCCACTCTATCAGCTGTTTGAAGTTGTTCGTAACTTCGTCCTTGTTCGTTATCACGTTGTCGCCCTTATGGAAGTAATAAGAGTTGTGGAAGGCCGCCGTGGCGAATTCCATACCGAGCGAAAGCGAAAGCTGGTAGAGCGAAAGCATGTCCTTAGAGTTGTGGTTGCTGACCGTGCAGCCGAAGCCGATGTCCTTCAGCCCCATGTGCTTCAGGGTGAGCAGCGTGCGCAGTCCCTTGTCGAAGCCGCCTGCGTGGCCGCGCAGCTCGTCGTTCTTCTGGCTGAGGCCCTCGATGGAAATACGTATACCGATGTTGGGGAACTTCTTTGCGAGGGCAACCACCCTGTCCTCAAACCATCCCGATGTCGAGATTACGATACGCGGCGTGTGGCGGTAACACTCCTCAACTATCTCGTCAAGGTCTTCACGGATGAACGGTTCGCCGCCCGTCAGGTTGATAAACTTCAGCTGCGGCAGTGTCTTCAAGTCTGCCGCCTTTATCTCCTCTTGCCTGTTTGTTGGATTTTTCCAAATGTTACACATTTGGCAACGCATCGGGCAGCGATACGTCAGGATTATACTTGCGTCCGTAGGACGCGGAACTGAAAGTCGCTGTAAAGCAATGTTCTTGTTTGCCATTATAGTAAAATTTTATATCAAACTTCTGTTTTTATCACAAAGGGCATAATTGTCGGTTTTATGCTCTTCACAGAGAGCATGTTTCTAAATTTCATGCTCTCTATACAATTATTTTTTCGCTATATTTGCAGAAGACAAGCTGCACCTCGGCAATAAAAACAAACGAGTTTTGTTTTCGTATTGCTCTCGGTTTGCGTTATCTTTGCACTAAAAGCGGAATATACGGAAAAGAAAATCATTCAAGAGATAATCTTGCAACAACAAGATTTCATCAAGAAAATAAACTTACAGAAACACGACATCCCAATTGCCCCCGCAGGAAATTACGTATTCGTAGGCATACGTCGTGCAGGCAAGACGTACATGCTTTACCAACACCCGCGAGCGTGAAATCTCCGCCTTGGTTAAGCTCAATGCTTTCAAGCCTCAAAAACGGTTCGATCATTATCACTTACAATGAGGAAAGCAAAATAACCATAGGCACCCAAACCATCGAGATCGTACCTGTTGGGAAATGGATGTTGGAATAAAAACATCCATTTCCAACACATTAATTCATAATGAGGTAAATATCAGAATTAAGCAAGCCCATTACATCCGCCTGATTCACGGATTCACAAGCTTCTTAAGATAATCCAAATCATAAGAATATTTGTTATTATAAAGATATGCAAGGACAAGGCGCAGCGTTTTCATTTCCTCGTCATCTTTAAGTTTTTTGAAAAGACGCTTCATATTGGCATTATCCTTCGCGTTCGCATCTTTTGTCAACTTGGTGAATTCTTTTAACTTATCCGGCAATCCATAATCACCCATCCTTACCCCTTGCCTGTCAGCCATATCCAAGATGAATTTATCCATCGCCGGATTTATGCGGATAATGAAATGGTGTCTGCTTTTATGTTTCAGCAGCTCTATATGTTCTTTCGCGCCAATGACATCAAACTCTTGCACGTAAGAATGTTCCATCTTGTCCTTGTAGATAATGCCAAGAGCAAAGGAATCACTCAGCTTACCTGAATACATGCTTCCGCAAACCTTGTTGCATCCCATGCAATGAACAGGCATACCGGCCGACGGCACTTCGAGCGAAAGCATTGTCGCCACGACATTCGTATCGACATAACATTCCGGCAGTATGTCAAGCTCCATTTTCATTTTATATTCTCGATATTATGGAATATGTCGATGTTATAATCATAAATCTGTTGTACGTCTTCGTCGGAAGCTGTACGGATGACATATTTACCATTATCTGAGCTTTGCGATAAGAACAGCCTTACGTCACTATTATCTTTTTTCTCTATGAATGAAGTCACGACATACGGACTATGCGTAGCTACGAAAAGCACGCCTCCATGCCTGCCGCGGGCAAAGTCAATTAGATAATCTACAAGCAGCGACTGTGTCGGCGGGAACAAGTTCTGCTCTGGTTCCTCCAGAAACACGTCATTGACTGACTGGTCCGTAAAGTTGCCGAATATCTCCTTACAATGCATCATGTGCTCATTCGTCGAGAACTGAAAAAAACGGTTGTTAATAACTCCTACCCTTACAGCCTTAATATTATGCTTCCCATTTTCATCGACATACTCCTCGGGTACGCCTTTTGTAAAACCTTTTTTTACAAAAAGCTCGTCGTATATTATATTCAAAAGATTATTTTCTTCCTGCTCGCGCGAAACACTCTTTTCCGTCGAACCTTCAAATCTTGCAACATAGATGTAATTCAAGTATGCCATCAACGGGATAAGCGACTGCAATCCGCTTGACGTGTCAGTAAAATCAAGAAGACCACCGTTGTCTAACACTACTTTGTCCTTACGGCTGCTTGGGTCAAACCTATACTTCACGCCCATGTTCAATATCGGAAGACCGTCGCCGCAATAAGAACGCGCTACCTCCCAGTCTTTCATGAAACCACGTATGTTATTGTCGCCTAAACTCACCTCAAACCAGTTGGGTATGGCCGCGACAATATTACGCTCTGAAGGAATATATGAAACCTTCGGACATACGTATTCCCATCTTTTATCCTTCCATTCAAAATCAAACACGCCCGACTTCCATGAATAACAGAAAACCATAGTGTCATTCTCGTACATCAGGAATGTGTCCGGCGACGTATAACCGGTCAACTTATGGAACTCGACAAACTTTTTCTCGAAATATCCTTCTTCCTTAAACTGATTAGGATTTTGTGACAGTTGTATCCGCTTCTCAACCCAAGAACAATAGCTCGCCGTTTTCAGCAAGCTGCTTTTGCCTGAACATTGCGGACCAACTACAATATTCATGCGTTCAAGATGTACGTCGGCTTCCGACAACGAACCGAGATTGCGAATAACAAGATGCCTCATGAATGGATAAAGTTAAAAAACGCCTACTAAGTTACAATAAAATACGCAAACACGAACAACATACACATTATTATTGCAATAAATTACAATTAATTAATGCCCTCTATCATCTGTTTCTCGATACCACCTTATCAAACAACCTCATCAGCCGGCCGTAATGCGCCTCGGGCGAATAATCTTCAACCAGTGTCTTATAAGCGTTCTCACCCATCTGCCGCGCCTGTTCCGGATTATCAAACATGTATTTCACTTTATCCCTAAAGTCCGCCGTGTCGGCATACTTGAACGTAAGACCGGTTTCGTTGTCTTTAACCAGTTCAGGCAGCGAACCAAAATCGGTAGCCACAACGGCCTTCTTGTAAGCAAAACTTTCAAGTATGACGTTCGGGAAATTATCATACCACTCCGAAGGGACAACCGTGAAAAGACACGTCTTCAAGTAAGGCACGATTTCGTCAAACTTCTTGCGCCCGAGAAACTCTATGTTATGCTGTTTTCCTTTGAGGTATTCTTTCAGCTCGTCCTCGTAGCCGTCATTAGAGAAGCCTATTATCTTTAAGTCATATCCCGTACCCTCGAAAGTCTTTACAAGCGTCATCAGCCCCTTTTGCTTTTCAATCCTGCCGACAAACAGCACGAACGGCCTGAACTCCACTTCCGGGTCGGCCTCTTTCAGGTTAAAGAACGTGGGAATATGGTTCAGCTTCTGCGCCGGTATGCCATACTCGTTCAATTTTCCCAACGTGAACGACGACGGCACAACAAAAGCGTCAATCTTCTTTGTCACCCCCATTACGTCGTGCAACCATTTGGCTGCCATCTTTATTCCTGAATAAACCGGCGAATTCAGTACGCAACGATACTTGACACAACTCAGCCGCTTACCCTTCAAACAGTCTTCGCATACGCCTGTCTTGTCATTATAAAACAAGGCGTTGGGGCACATATACTGGAAATCCGATATGCGGTGGACAACGGGTACACCCTCGCGCCGCGCCGCGTCAACAATACTCGGCGAAATCTTATTGTGCATCTGCATTATGTACACGAGGTCAGGCCGCGTGTCACGTATCAATTGCCGCATCTTGCGTTTAGCCTCGAAAGAATAAAACATCCTTGTGAACGACTTTACAATCATCCTCGGAGTCTTCTTCTTCGCCTGTGCAAAATACACCTCGTCGTCAACAATGTCAAGAAAATACTTCTCATATCCGTTAGGCAGATTCCTGCTGCTCTTAACGCTGAACGGTATCACTTCGTGTCCGTGCCTTTCAAGCACGTCTTTGATGTTGAAATAATAGCGTTCCGGCCCGCCACTGATGAAGTAGCGGTAATTCACCAATACTATTTTCATGTCTGTATCTTTATTGATTCGTGCAAATAAATGTAACCAACGGTCGCTTATTCGTGCAAAAAAATGTATCTTTGCAAAGATTATTCATGCAAATAAATGTAATCAACTATGAAAAGAAATATTTTATCACAACTCATAAAATGGAAAAACGGCACAAACCGCAAGCCGTTAATCCTTAACGGAGCCAGGCAAGTAGGCAAGACGTATATATTGAAAGAGTTCGGACGGACACAATATAAAAATACGGCATACGTAAACTGTGACAATAACGATACTATCGAGAAAATTTTCTCACAAGGCTATGACGTCCGGCGCATCATCTTATCATTATCTGCCGTCACGCACATACGAATAGAGCCTCATAACACATTGATTATACTTGACGAAATCCAAGAAAGCCCACTGGCGTTGAACTCATTAAAATATTTCTATGAAAACGCGCCTGAGTACCATATAGCCGTGGCCGGTTCCCTTTTAGGCATTTCGCTTCATAGCGGAACGTCGTTTCCGGTTGGCAAGGTTGACATGTTAAAGATGTATCCTATGACATTTGACGAGTTTCTACCGGCCATAGGCGAACCGCAACTGCTACAAATACTGAAATCATGCGACTACGAACTGATGAATTCTTTCTCGTCAAAACTCACAGACTGCCTGAGGCAATATTACTTTACAGGCGGCATGCCGGCCGTTGTAAAAGAATATGCAGCAAACCATGACATTAACGAAACAAGGGCTATTCAAAAACAAATATTGTTCGATTACAGGCGTGATTTCTCAAAACACGCCCCGAGCTCGCAAATACCACGCATAAACCAAGTGTGGGACTCCATACCGTCACAACTTGCAAAAAATAACAAAAAGTTCATTTACGGCGCGGTAAAAAAAGGCGGACGTGCATCCGAGTTTGAGTTGGCCATACAATGGCTCATAGACGCCGGCCTGGTATACCGTGTCAACCGCATCACATCACCGTCCATACCGTTGAAGTTTTACGAAGACATATCCGCATTCAAATTATTCACGCTTGACGTCGGGCTTATGGGGGCTATGGTTGACACGCCGCCCGAAAACGTACTCATCGGCGACAGCCAATTCCGCGAATACAAAGGCGCATTCACCGAACTATTTGTATTAACGCAAATGATTACGCAGAATCTACCCATATATTATTTCAGTGCTAACGACTCACGCGTCGAGATAGATTTTATCGTGCAAAAAGGTGCGATAGTAATACCCGTTGAAGTAAAAGCGGAAGTTAACGTAAAATCAAAATCTCTACACATGTACATTGACAAACACCCTCAGCTGAAAGGGCTTCGACTCTCAATGCAGCCTTACCAAGATCAAGGATGGATGGAAAACAAGCCCCTTTACATGGTGAACTTCTGCCTGTAATCTGACGTAATATAACGTCGTGAGTTCGATATAAGACTTATTTACTTGCAAACATTTCAAACACCCTCTCGTAGGGACATAATTTATTATGTCCGCACGTTCTGTAAAGAACGTTTTTATGTACAAAAAACAATTGAATACGCCTCTTCGCGGCTAAGGACACGATTGCGTCTTAATGGTGCAATCTTTAGAACCGAAGGTCAGCGTTAAACTAATCAGTCCTTACGAGAGGGTTTTCCCTAATATCTAATTCACGTTAAATTATATCCCTATAAAAGGATTCATTACCTTAACTACGGATGAACCCGTTATATTATGGCTTATCCGTATCTTAAAAAAGTTTATACGTAAGTTCAATCTGCGTCAGGCTTGCACATTGCCGTCTTCAAGCTCAGGATTATCTTCCTCCGCCATTTCGGCGTAAAGTTCGTCATCGTCCTGCAGCTGTGCTCCTTGGCCTTTGCGGAAAGACACCCACACCAGACGCACCACATCCACTATTCCCTGATATTCGTCAAGGTTGTGCCTATATTTGTAGTTTCTTGCCTTATCAATCCAAAATATGACCGTATCAAAAAAGCCGCCGACGCCGTCCTTTTCCAACGAATTCAGCAATTGTGCCTTGATTTCTTTAGGGTCGTTTTCATATTGATACGGGTAACATTCACTTGATTTCACCAATTGGTCAAATTCATATGTTGACACGGCTTCGCTTTTCTTCAGCCCCTTGTACTCTTTTTTCAAGCTGTCGAATCTGCTTCTTACTACCTGTATCACATTGTTCCTGAACACAAAGTAGCACGTTCCGTGCATAATCGTATCCATGCCGAGCAGTTCATTCGTGTGTTTTATCTTGTCAGACATGTTTGAGCCGGACAAATTCTTTCCTGTTTCATAATCCATCCTCAGCTCTACTATCATCATTGCCGGTTTAGAGAACCGCCCGCCGCCCAAATGTTTTCTTACTCCTATAGCGGCGTCGGCTGTAGGTTGCTCGTCCATGCTGGTATGTCCTGCGCATCTCGCTGTTTCATAGCTGTCGACGTCAATGCACTCTATGCTCTTGTCAAAAAAGTCGTCGTTTTTGTAATCCTTTTTAGAAACCTTATATAACATGGAGCCAAAACATGGGTATAAGCGGTGCACCTTTACCGTGTCGTTGTCAAATATCAACGCTTCCATACTGCTCTATCTTTTGGTATGCGACGTTAAACGACTTGAACACGCCTTCCACGTCCTGCCCCAAGTCCTCGTATTCATAAGTGAAGCGGTTCTCAGCCTCTTTAGCCATGTAAAAGTGCGTATTTTCAAGCACGCCAAGCTTCTTGGCAACGGCCTGTATTGCCTCAACCATGTTCGGGTTATGGCTGGCCACCATCACCTTTGCGCCAAGCTCCTTGTTAAGCAGCACGAGGATGTGGGCGAACTCGACGATCCACTGCGGGTGCAGGTGGGCTTCAGGCTCGTCAATCATCAGCAGCGTCTTGTCGTTGATATATCCGTTCTCAAGCAGGCGCATTATGTAAGAGAACGACTTGAAGCCCGTTGCCGTGTCCTCAAGCCTTATGTCAAGTCCGTCTTCACGCACATAATGCATCTCGTTTTGGTCAAAATCGTTCTTCTCTATCTCCACACGTCCGTTCAGCAGACGTCTGATGCGCATCAGAATTCTCTTACACGGCGCGTCCGGCTCAAAGCCGTTCCTGTCACGCAACATCAGGCTGCGCAGGTTATCCCAGAACGGATTGTCCCTGCCTCCGTATTCTGATACGGCCATCGGCGTATCAACGTATATCGCCCTGTCAAGGTTATAAAAGCCGCCTACCAGGTTTTTACGGAACAGCTTCACCCCGTCCTCTTCCAGCTGGATGTTGTTCGGGGCTTTGTAGTCTATCTTGAATTCACGTGTTATCAGTTTTAAGAAATACTCCTTCCTTCTCGTTTCCTTTTCACGCCGGTATTCGTCAACAATGTCCGTTGCCTCTTGCATGTATTTCTGTGATAGCGCCTCTACGGCCTCGTCGGCCGTAGCATAGTCGTCCAACGATATTTCAAGAAAGTTCAACAACCTTTCGCTTGCCGACGGCGACGGACTGCCCTTAAGGTATTTCCTAAGAGCATCGCAAAACCTCGTAATAACCTTTTCATGCAACGCCAGCACATCGTCTACGCTATCTAAGCCGTTTTTAATATAATTGTAACGCATCAACCTGAACTCGGCAATCTGGAGAAAAGAAGAACTTTCGTCACTGCCGCCACGCTCAATATCCCTAACTGCAAAACTGAGCTTATGCACAATGCGTCTTATCCTGCCCACGAAGTCGGCGAAAACATATTTGTCAAAATCGTTAGTGCCGTTGACGACGTAATACAACCATTTTGACAGCGTGCTCTTGCCGCAACCATTCACGCCCGAAAGCACGGTTACGCCGTCAATGTCAATCACCGCCCTCTTTATCGAGTGGTAATCATGCAGGGAATAAACATATCTGCCCATTGTTTTTGATGATTAAGGGTCAATAGGATTTTCTTCCTGCAAAAATAACAACAAAAACAGAAATCAGCAAATATTGTAATACAAATAACCAATTCTGCAATTGACAATACATCAATCAATATCCGTCGGCAGCCTCAACATCCCGCCGATTTTATAATCCAACTCCTTTGGCGTAAACTCATTTAAGCCTGAACCAGGATAGAACGTGGCTTCGCCGAAATACATCTTACCGCCAACCTCATAAAAGTCAACCCGTAAAAAACAGCAACCAGTTGAAATCATTTCCGCACATTTTATCATTTCATTCAATGTTGACGGAATCTCTATGTTTGCCTTTGGCCTTGGAGCAAAGACCTTTTCGCCGAACGGCAATATGCGTCCATTCGTGTCATAATAGTTTGCATGATGATCCGAGAATCTTCCGAAATCTATCTTAAAGAACCGTGCCTTGCCATTGAAACAGAAAAACTTATAGTCATGCAAACCATCGTCTTTAAGGCAGTTCATCAGAATGAACACATTCCGTAACCTATTGAATATTAACGTTTTACCCCCCCACAGGGATATTCAACCAGTTGCCGAACTCCTTGTCATATTTGGAAGGATTAAAAGGCGCCAATCCTGATGCGGGATAAAATGTTATCTCGCCGAAATAAGCCTTGCCGCCTATCGTATAAAAGTCAGTACGTGCAAAAGGAATATCCTTGCTCAACGCTTCGGCAAGCCTCAGCATTTCTTCCAGATTTTCAGGCCTCTTGCAGTCAGGGTTTGGATGGCCCGGACGCGTTATGTCCAACCGTTCCCACTTATCGGTAAAGAATGTTTCAGCCATCGGACCGGTAGCGAACCGTTCGCGGCACACAAGAATGACCTTCGGAGCGCCGTTAAAATTATGTATCTTATAATCGGTCAACCCTTCGCCATCGTCAGCCTGCATATATTTCTCGGCAATTATACGCTTTGGAACGTTCTTGTAAGGCCATTCACGATAGTTTGCGTAAATGTCACTCCGCAATGACTTTTCCAATATACGCCTCGCCTTATTCTTATCGAAGCTCTTTTTATCCTTGCATATCACGACCGCCATGCCGCCACCGCCGTGCGTCGTTTTCAGGACAAACTGATCAGGCAAGCCGTCGAAGTCTATCTCGTCAAAGCTGTTCCACACGCCGAGCGTCGGGATTATATGCTCACGTCCTATGATTTCAGCGACATAATCTTTCGCGGCATACTTGTCAACCATCCTTGTGTATTCAGGCCGCCTGTCATGAAGCTTCAGCCACTGAAGCTTTTCATTAAAAGTTTTCGGATGTTCCAAGTCAGGCCACTTATGCATCTCAAACAGATACAGCAACTTCAAATACAGCTCGTCATCCTTAAACATGAATGACAACCGGCGCAATATAGACGCCATGAAAGCCGTCTTATTAC
>CALUKU010000007.1 GCA_944321295.1 uncultured Prevotella sp. | reverse complement strand
CGCAATTTCACGCCCGTAACCGTATAGACGTACTCCGTCACGCTGCCGTCCATGAACTGCACACGCCGTGGATAGCCGCAGGCGTCGTAGTCGATTTTGGCTATTCCGCGGTTGGCGTCGCCCGTCAAGGCGCCGTCGGCGTTGTAGGTGTATTCAGTCTGGTGCTCCCCGCTGTCGGTGAAGTCCACCGAGCCCTTGCGTGCTACGGGCAGGGCGTCGTCGACGACGTGCACCACGCGGTTACCGTCAAGGCTTATGTTCAAGTTTTCTATCTTGCCGTAAACGTTGTCCTGCTTGAGTCCACGCCGTTGGAAACGCTTTATAGCTCCGTTCTCCGTGTACTCGAGCACGGTTTCGTTGTAACGGTTCGGGTTGGTAACCAGTCCCTCGTTCTCGCCGTAGACGGCCGACTCGAGCCGTCCCAAGGCGTCGTAGGAAAATCCTTGTACACCATAAAATGCCATATTTCGAAAGCTTATAAGTATAAGTTTAAGTTTATGTCGATAAATTCCACATATGGATACAAACATCCTTTAAGATTTAACGCTGGTAATAGCATTGAATGAACGACTGGGAACATTAAAAGTGCCCAAGCCAATAACGTAAATGGTATCAGTATACATGTAACGGACATAGGAAAGAAACTATCGAATCTTGACGTGTCAATTTTTTCATATTCCTTCAATATTTTTCTCCCGTTACGTTTATAATATTTCCCGATATAATACATTTCTATAATCATCAACATTCCAAACATCAATGACGAAGGGGTCTTGTTTTCTCCGTGGAACAAGGAAGAAATAAATGTATTTAAAGGACATAACAATAAATTCATATTTACTTGCATATAAATAATGCTGCTAAATAGTGGCAGTTCTTTATACTTCTTATATATTTTATAAGACCTGTAAAAGAAATAACTGAACAAATTCATAATTCTTAATTATTTTTTAGTCATTAAAATCAAGTAATACTCCATTTTCTAATCCAAAATAATTTTCGCTGAAAGTATCCAAGTAATCGTCTACGCTATTACCTGTAAACCCAATTATACCAAGATCTACAAGTGCATATCCTCCAGCTATAGCCCAACCAATAGGTGATGCGGCAGTAAAGAAAGTCATACCTATACCCGCAACATTCGAAACTTTAATCTGTTCTTTATTATACATCTGCCATATTGATATAACGTTCCCAAGACGACCTAAATTCTTTCCAAATTTAGCAACAGAACTATAACCTTTCGTTGCAGCCTTATAATAATGGCTCGGATGGCATCCCTTCAAATAAGGTTTGGTCCATGGAAAATTATTTGTAACATATTTCTTCGCTTCCCATGCCTTACGACTTTTAGTTGACGACTTTATCAGTTTGTCCGAATTCATCGGAATTTGTGAAAGGCCATCTATATCACTCAAAAGAGTTGCTGCTCTTTCCCAAAAGTCCTTCTTTATTACTTCAAGCTCGTCAAGCACTATCCTGTCTTTGTCTACGTCAAACTGCTTCCACTTCTCTTCATCGTCAAGCTCGTCCATATCGTAATCCCTCAACCCGAAAAGATCTATCCTGTTAACAGGGTCGTTTGCGCAATATGCGTACGGGCTTACATGGTAATACTTCTCGCAAAGCGGGTCCATCCTGTCCCACGTCGGCAACAGAGGATCGTAAAACCTCGCGCCGTAGTCATAGGCATGGCGGCCGTGCATAGCCTCGAACTCCTTGCCGTTGTACTTGTATGGCTGGTGGTCGGGGTTCATCGCGGTGTTGTCGCTGAAGGGAGTGCCGAAGGGATAGTAGTTCATTATCTGCTCTACGGTTCCGTCGGAATTGACAACGGCGCGGATGTTGCCCTGGTGGTCGCGGTCGTAGTAATGGTAGCTGATTCCGTCACTATCGAACGAGCAATAGCCTCCCCCGAAAAGATATTTCGACGGCTCGCCGTCCTCAAGGATGAGGTTGCCAAGGTAGTCGGTCGAGTCCGCGCTCAGCGTTTCGCCCTCCGTCAGCTCGCGCGTCTGCCCGAAGGCCACGCTTATGCCCGGCACTGCCGTGCGGTGCACCGTGCGCAATTTCACGCCCGTAACCGTATAGACGTACTCCGTCACGCTGCCGTCCATGAACTGCACACGCCGTGGATAGCCACACGCGTCGTAGTCTATCTTCGCTATCCCGCGGTTGGCGTCGCCCGTCAAGGCACCGTCAGCGTTATAGGTGTATTCCTCCCTCACGTCCACATCGTCAGTGAAGTCGACCGCTCCCTTGCGCACTACGGGCAGGGCGTCGTCGACGACGTGCACCACACGGTTACCGTCAAGGCTTATGTGGAGGTTGTCTATCTTACCGTAAACGTTGTTCTGCTTGAGTCCACGCCGCTGGAAACGCTTTATCGCTCCGTTCTCCGTGTACTCAAGCACGGTTTCGTTATAGCGGTTGGGATTGGTCGCCAGTCCCTCGTTCTCGCCGTAGACGGCCGACTCGAGCCGTCCCAAGGCGTCATAGTAGTACATGTAGCCGCGGAGCTTCGGATAGTTGGGGTTGCGCCACTCAACGCTGCTTATGCCGCCGCCGTAGCACGGCTCGCCGTTACCGCCCGTATAGAACAGCTCCTCCTCGAAGGCCTTTGAGCTGACTGCCGTCGGCCGGCCGTGAAGGTCATATGAGTATTCTGTAGTCCATGCATAGCGACCACAGAACGTAGCCGAGAAATCTTTTATACTATTTTTTATCACCTTCTGCATGACTAAATACACATATACAACATATTATGCAACTAATTTCCAAAATTATTCTTAAATAAACAATTAGTATTTACTGAATGTTTTCGGGGGATGGAGGATTTAAAATCACATTTATATGAATAGGTATGCTTTCATAGGAAGTACGTTCATTATCTGGATTCCAGATTATTATATTTTTGAAAACATTACAAAACTCATCAATTACATTTTTCGGAATTTTATTGTCGAGTCTGCTCTGTTGAACCATCATTACATATTTTGTTTTCCCGCTTTTGTCAATCCTGACAATACCACCTAACTTTAAAGTGTCAGACCTCTCAATATTTTTGAACAAAGGTATCAATTCTTTTGTTATGTATCGTTCCAAGCTGTCTTTTCCAAAAATCATTTTAGGCCATTCTTTGTTTATACTATTTCTATTATTTAATGTTTTCAAAACATGAGTGTCTGATATCTTATCTATTATTTTTATCAGTCCTTTAGTCGTACGATAAAAACAACCATCCATAAGAGTTCTGTATTCATCCACACATGCGGTAAAGGCCAATGTGTCAGATGAATAAAAATGAATTTTACATCTTACATCCATAATGTGTTCTCTTCCTTCGTTTAAGTTCTTCAATTCTTTAAATAGCTTCCGCATTATTCTATCATCCGTGTTCTTCCTTAACATGTACCCTACATAGTTCACATCTTCTTCAAAATACATGCAAGTAAACGCCGGATCATACAAAGCTTCGCTATTCCATTTTACTCTCATAACGAAAACACTGTCAATATCTGCATCCAATATTTTATAATTCATGGAATAGGCAATACTGGCAAAAGATAATAAAAATATAACTAGTCTTAATTTCATCATCAATATTTATAATTGGATATGACATCTAATTGAAATCTTAATTTTTCATCCAATGGTTTATTTGATATAGGACTTAATGTCTTTATTGACATACCACCATGATCAAATCTTGTATTTCCCTCGTCGTCAGTTTCTCCTAACAACTTGGCTGTTTCTTTTTCAGAACCAGTTATTACACGTTTTTCTTCTTTACTAGAATAATAGTAATCTGGTGATTTTTCATCTTCGATTTCTACAATATTCTGACGATAGCTTTCAGGGTTCATCTGAAATTCTGCCGCATGGTCTAATTCGTGATTCAATCTAACAGCTGGAGACAATATTGTTAATCCAGTATCTAATCCAACATAAGGATTCCACTCAATAGTTCTTGTCTTCCAATCAAATGAGTTTGTTCTAGACTCCCGTATCGTATAAATCTCGTCAACTTCATTTAAGATCTTTATAAACTCACCACATCCATGTTCTATTAAATATTGGGTTACCTGATTATATGCATTTATAAATTCATCAGAAACACCTTGAGCAAAAACTATAATTCGGCCGTCTACATCTACATTATTCACCGGGTCGTTTGCGCAATATGCGTACGGACTTACGTGGTAATACTTCTCGCACAGCGGGTCCATCCTGTCCCACGTCGGCAGCAGAGGGTCGTAGAACCGCGCGCCGTAGTCGTAGGCGTTGCGGCCGTGCATCGCCTCGAACTCCTTGCCGTTGTACTTGTAGGGCTGGTGGTCGGGGTTAAACGTGGTGTTGTCGCTGAAGGGGGCGCCGAAGGGATAGTAGTTCATTATCTGCTCTACGGTTCCGTCGGAGTTTACAACGGCGCGGATGTTGCCCTGGTGGTCGCGGTCGTAGTAATGGTAGCTTATTCCGTCACCGTCTAACGAGCAATAGCCGCCGTCGAAAAGGTACTTCGACGGCCCGCCGTCCTCAAGGATGAGGTTGCCAAGGTAGTCGGTCGAGTCCGCGCTCAGCGTTTCGCCCTCCGTCAGCTCGCGCGTCTGCCCGAAAGCCACGCTTATGCCTCCTTGGCCGCTGGTATAAAACGGATCTTCCTCGAATACTTTAGAACTGACTGCCGTTACAACTTTATATTTCATAATTCCACACGGTTTTTATGTACGAACCTGTAATACACCTTTTTGAATATCTTGAATATATAAAGAGCAAAGGATAATAAAATTAGAGAAATCAGGATGTAAGATAAAACCTTGTAATTCTCTCCGAACCAACAACCCGCCCACATTATCGGCACAACATGATATTTCTTCCTGTATATGCAGATTTTTTTCAATACGTTGTCCTCAAATGACTTGCAGATACGCATGTCTTCCTTGATTTCTTCATACGATGAACCATATTCAAAAGGTTTTCTATCAGGATCACACAAAAATCTCAAATCAACAACCAATCCATTTATATCATTTATCCATACATAAACATTTCTTTTGACATCTTTCAAATAAAAACCTATAAAAGCATATCTTACATTCATACCTTCAAGCGAACTCTTATCCAAAAACAGATATGAAGGAGATGAGGCCATCAAATTTTCACGCATCTTTATAGTGGAATCCTTTTCCATGTTTGCATATAAAGATGCATCTTTGCCTTGAAGTTTCTTTATTTTTATCAATAAGCTATCCAAATCATCATTTATAATTGCATAACTCTGGAATGTAGATCTATAATCAACCTCATAATGAAGCCACAAGACTGCAAAAAGGAGAAAAAAGATAATGTAATTATTTCTTACTCTTTTAGTGTAAATGTATATTCTTTCAAAATCAATCTCTACCATGGCAATAAATGTTTATATATACTAATATGCATTCATGTTATCTCCATTAAAAAAAGTCAATACAGCTATATAAACAACCTATAATATTTATATTTAATAGTGGTAAGAACATTTTAAAAATGAAATACAAAAAAAGAATATCGAAAATAAACAGTACAACTGGAATAAATACACACACCATCAGCATGGAAAATATTTTATCATATTTAAATGTATTTACGTCCTTATATTTTTCTATAATTCTTCTTCCATTATCTGTATAATATTTTTTTATAAAATATTGTTCCATTAGAGTGATGACAATAAAAATAATAACAAATATGTTATTAGGACCTTTAAATAATACTGCGATTAACATATTCATGGGAAACAACAATAAGAATGATATATTATTTACCATAAACATCACACTCCTTGAAGAAGGCATATCATTATATTTTTTATATATCTTATATGCCCTGTAATAAAAATAGTTTAAAACATTCATAAATATTATTTTTAATAAAATTCTATCAATACACCATCTTTAAATTTTGTATTATTACTTACAAAATCATCTAAATGATTACCAATGCTCTTGCCGGTGGATTTTATAACACCAATATCAATCACAGCATAACCACCAGCAATGACCCAACCTATAGGTACATTGGTTACAATTGCATATAATCCAAAATCAAGAATATTGGAAGCTTTGATATCACCATTAAATATCATATCAGACGCATTGATTAATGTTCCTATATTACCAATATTTTTACCAAATCCTGCGGTTTCTTTGTATATTTTCGTTGCAGCCTTATAATAATGACTCGGATGGAATCCCTTAAAATAAGGTTTGGTCCATGGATAATTATTTGTAACATATTTCTTCGCTTCCCATACCATACGACTTTTTGTTGACGACTTTATCAGTTTGTCCGAATTCTTTGGAATTTGTGAAAGGTCACCTATATCACTCAAAATATTTGCCGCACTTTTCCAAAAGTCCTTCTTTATTACCTCAAGCTCGTCAAGCACTATCCTGTCTTTGTCTACGTCAAACTGCTTCCACTTCTCTTCATCGTCAAGCTCGTCCATATCGTAATCCCTCAATCCGAACAGGTCTATCCTGTTCACCGGGTCGTTTGCGCAATATGCGTACGGGCTTACATGGTAATACTTCTCGCACAGCGGATCCATCCTGTCCCACGTCGGCAGCAGAGGGTCGTAGAACCTCGCGCCGTAGTCGTAGGCGTGGCGGCCGTGCATCGCCTCGAACTCCTTGCCGTTGTACTTGTAGGGCTGGAGGTCGGGGTTCATCGCGGTGTTGTCGCTGAAGGGCGCGCCGAAGGGATAGTAGTTCATTATCTGCTCTACGGTTCCGTCCGAGTTGACAACGGCGCGGATGTTGCCCTGGTGGTCGCGGTCGTAGTAATGGTAGCTGATTCCGTCACTATCGAACGAGCAGTAGCCTCCCTCGAAAAGATATTTCGACGGCTCGCCGTCCTCAAGGATTAGGTTGCCCAAGTAGTCGGTCGAGTCCGCACTCAGCGTTTCGCCCTCCGTCAGCTCACGCGTCTGCCCGAAAGCCACGCTTATGCCTGGCACGGCAGTACGGTGCACCGTGCGCAGCTTTACGCCCGTAACCGTATAGACGTACTCCGTCACGCTGCCGTCCATGAACTGCACGCGCCGTGGATAGCCGCACGCGTCATAGTCGATTTTGGCTATCCCGCGGTTGGCGTCGCCCGTCAAGGCGCCGTCAGAGTTATAGGTGTATTCAGTTTGGCGCTCACCGCTGTCGGTGAAGTCCACCGAGCCCTTGCGCGCTACGGGCAGGGCGTCGTCATCGACGTGCACCACGCGGTTGCCGTCAAGGCTTATGTGCAGGTTGTCTATCTTACCGTAAACATTGTTCTGCTTAAGTCCACGCCGCTGGAAACGCTTTATCGCTCCGTTCTCCGTGTACTCGAGCACGGTTTCGTTATAGCGGTTCGGGTTGGTCGTCAGGCCCTCGTTCTCGCCGTAGACGGCCGACTCGAGCCGTCCCAAGGCGTCATAGTAGTACATGTAGCCGCGGAGCTTCGGATAGTTGGGGTTGCGCCACTCAACGCTGCTTATGCCGCCGCCGTAGCACGGCTCGCCGTTACCGCCCGTATAGAACAGCTCCTCCTCGAAGGCCTTTGAGCTGACTGCCGTCGGCCGGCCGTGAAGGTCGTACTCGTAGCTGGTTGTTCCTGCCGAGCCGCCTCGGGCGACTGACTCCAGGCGCCCCAAGTCGTCGTAGGCGTAAAGGGCGGTGCGCTGGCTTGACGTGCGCCCGCCGAGTGAAACCGAAAGCACCGACGACCGCGGCTTGTCGCACACGGGATAATAGTCGGACGACTGCGAGGCGCTCATGACGCCCGACAGCGAGTAGGCGGTTTCTGACGGGTTGCCGGTATAGGTGTATGACGTGGAGGACGTCTCGACCCTGCCGCCGAGGGTCGTCGACGCGGAGGTAGTAAGACGCCCCTTGGCGTCGTAGGACAGGACGGCGTAGAGCAGCGAGCCGTCCGACGAGGCCGTCACGGCGCCCGTCTGCAGGCCGTCGGCACTGCCGGGCGTAGTGTGGGCGAGCCCTTGGAACGCCGACACGTCGGCGAAGCCGTAACCGTCGTAATACAACGCGCGCTCAAGCTTGAGCCTTCCCCTGAGCAGCCCCTGCGGCGCGAGCGAGTAGCCCGTGCCGAGAAGCCCCTGCCCGCCCGTGTAAGTGACGCGGGGCGTGCGCGAGGCGCCGCTGAACGAGCGGTCGCAGTCGGAGCAAAGCCCCTGGACGCAGAGCCGGCCGTAGCGGTCGTAAAGGCGGAAGCGGTAAGAGTAGCCCTCCGCGCCCTGCAGGCTCTCGAACGTCAGGCGGCCGGCGCCGTCGTACCAGTATTGGTCCACGGCGCAGCCGGGCAGTATCTTCTTGACTATGTTGCCGCGCTCGTCGTAACGGTACTCGTAGGCGTACTTGTCCTTGTAGCCCGACTCCTGGTACTGCGGCGACAGCACGAAGCGCAGGCGGTCGAGGTCGTCGTAGACGAAATAGGTGTCGTTGGAACCGCCGCGGCGCTCAAGCACCTTGCGCCCGCGCTTGTCGGTGAAGGTCAGCAGCGTGCGGCCGTCCTTGACGAGCGACGAGCCTCTGAGGGCCGAGTGGTAGAGCTTAACGAGATTGTCTGGCCCGTTGGTGACGTAGGCCGTGTAAAACATTATTTTATTCATGTTTACAAAAAACAATGTTCTATTTTCACATACCAAGAATTAATTTACTTTTAACTTGTTTATCACCAATCTGTAATATCATCCACATACCATATACGTCAAAAATTATTTCCAAAAGAATAAGTATAAAATCCTTCCGTCAGATTTCTGCAGATAAACAGACGCACCACCTCTTCCAGCACTTATACTAACCACCCAAACTGTTTCATTTATAAGTTTAACCGTATATTTATCATAAAACGTACCAGTATTTTCGTTTATTTTTAATAAAATAGTCGTACCCACTTTCAATGCTGTTTTTGCGTCAGGTATAAGTCCGTCAGAGCGTCTTAGTACACACTCTTCGGGTACATAACCATATTCAGCTGAACGTTTAAAATACAATTTCTCATATACTTCACCTTCATTTGTAATGATTTTAGTTGCTTGTTGTTTAGCTTTATCACGATCAACTTCAAATACGCAATAACCTAAGCCCCAACCTGCTATTACGCAGATTAAATATGGTAATAAAAACAATAATCTCTTTCTCATAAAATAAATCTTAAAATTCATTATACATAAATTTCCTTAGAATATTAAGCATTTTAGTATCATCCAACACATTGTTTTCTTTATGGCTTGGAACAGAGTTTACACGCGTCGGATCTATTGGGTCGCTTGGCATATCCTCACTTATTGTCGATATCTTTCCTGACTTATGGTCATATTTCTTCAATGAACCATTCGGCGTAGCAAGATAGGAATCTATACCTAAAATATTAGCGCTTCCTATATCTTTATTCTTTTTTTTAATTTTTAACCTACTTTATGAAGATAATATTCTATTTTCATCGTCTCTCATACCGGAGAATTCATTATCCCTATATTTGTGCTCATCATAATGCGTACTTGCTCCATGGGTATGAACGTCCGCCACTTTCAAGTGTCCCCAATAACCGCTTTCTATTTTAACTCCATTATTTGTCCCCGTTACTGGAACCGTATAAGTGTAACCCCATTCGCCATTCATATTCCTGACCTTAATTATATAAGAACCATATTCCCTTTTCTCTCTTATTGAGTTATCATTATAAAATAGTCCGAAGTCTATGGCCGCTTCCTCCACCGTCGGGAAAAAATCCCCCGGCGCACAACCGTCTTTGTCATAAAACCTTACGGGATTATTCAAACAGTACGCGTACGGGCTTACATGGTAATACTTCTCGCACAGCGGGTCCATCCTGTCCCACGTCGGCAGCAGGGGGTCGTAGAACCTCGCGCCGTAGTCGTAGGCGTTGCGGCCGTGCATCGACTCGAACTCCTTGCCGTTGTACTTGTAGGGCTGATAGTCAGGGTTCAGAGCGGTGCCATCGCTGAAGGGTGTGCCGAAGGGATAGTAGTTCATTATCTGCTCAACGGTTCCGTCGGAATTGACTACGGCGCGGATGTTGCCCTGGTGGTCGCGGTCATAGTAATGGAAGCTTATTCCGTCACCGTCGAACGAGCAGTAGCCTCCCTCGAAAAGATACTTCGACGCCTCGCCGTCCTCAAGGATTAGGTTGCCAAGGTAGTCGGTCGAGTCCGCGCTCAGCGTTTCGCCCTCCGTCAGCTCGCGCGTCTGCCCGAAGGCCACGCTTATGCCCGGCACTGCCGTGCGGTGCACCGTGCGCAATTTCACGCCCGTAACCGTATAGACGTACTCCGTCACGCTGCCGTCCATGAACTGCACACGCCGTGGATAGCCGCACGCGTCGTAGTCGATTTTGGCTATTCCGCGGTTGGCGTCGCCCGTCAAGGCGCCGTCAGCGTTATAGGTGTATTCAGTCTGGCGCTCACTGCTGTCGGTGAAGTCGACCGCTCCCTTGCGCGCTACGGGCAGGGCGTCGTCGTCGACGTGCACCACGCGGTTGCCGTCAAGGCTTATGTGGAGGTTGTCTATCTTGCCGTAGACATTGTTCTGCTTGAGTCCACGCCGCTGGAAACGCTTTATCGCTCCGTTCTCCGTGTACTCGAGCACGGTTTCGTTATAGCGGTTGGGATTGGTCGCCAGGCCCTCGTTCTCGCCGTAGACGGCAGACTCGAGCCGTCCCAAGGCGTCATAGTAGTACATGTAGCCGCGGAGCTTCGGGTAGTTGGGGTTGCGCCACTCAACGCTGCTTATGCCGCCGCCGTAGCACGGCTCGCCGTTACCGCCCGTATAGAACAGCTCCTCCTCGAAGGCCTTTGAGCTGACTGCCGTCGGCCGGCCGTGAAGGTCGTACTCGTAGCTGGTTGTTCCTGCCGAGCCGCCTCGGGCGACTGACTCCAGGCGCCCCAAGTCGTCGTAGGCGTAAAGGGCGGTGCGCTGGCTTGACGTGCGCCCGCCGAGTGAAACCGAAAGCACCGACGACCGCGGCTTGTCGCACACGGGATAATAGTCGGACGACTGCGAGGCGCTCATGACGCCCGACAGCGAGTAGGCGGTTTCTGACGGGTTGCCGGTATAGGTGTATGACGTGGAGGACGTCTCGACCCTGCCGCCGAGGGTCGTCGACGCGGAGGTAGTAAGACGCCCCTTGGCGTCGTAGGACAGGACGGCGTAGAGCAGCGAGCCGTCCGACGAGGCCGTCACGGCGCCCGTCTGCAGGCCGTCGGCACTGCCGGGCGTAGTGTGGGCGAGCCCTTGGAACGCCGACACGTCGGCGAAGCCGTAACCGTCGTAATACAACGCGCGCTCAAGCTTGAGCCTTCCCCTGAGCAGCCCCTGCGGCGCGAGCGAGTAGCCCGTGCCGAGAAGCCCCTGCCCGCCCGTGTAAGTGACGCGGGGCGTGCGCGAGGCGCCGCTGAACGAGCGGTCGCAGTCGGAGCAAAGCCCCTGGACGCAGAGCCGGCCGTAGCGGTCGTAAAGGCGGAAGCGGTAAGAGTAGCCCGCCGCGCCCTGCAGGCTCTCGAACGTCAGGCGGCCGGCGCAGTCGTACCAGTATTGGTCTACGGCGCAGCCGGGCAGTATCCTCTTGACTATGTTGCCGCGCTCGTCGTAACGGTACTCGTAGGCGTACTTGTCCTTGTAGCCCGACTCCTGGTATTGCGGCGACAGCACGAAGCGCAAGCGGTCGAGGTCGTCGTAGACGAAATAGGTGTCGTTGGAGCCGCCGCGGCGCTCGAGCACCTTGCGCCCGCGCTTGTCGGTGAAGGTCAGCAGCGTGCGGCCGTCCTCGTCGGTGTCGAGCCGCCCTTGCAGCGTGCCGTCGGGATAAAGGCCGTCCTTGATGAGCGACGAGCCGCTGAGGGCTGCGTGGTAGAGCTTGACGGGATTGTCGGGCCCGTTGGTGACGTAGGCCGTGGTCTTGCCCTTGCCGGCCGAGTGCCAGGCGTCGCCCGGGGTGGACGTGCGCAGCGGACGGTCGGCGGCGTCGTAGCTGCGGTCGCCGTAGGCATGGGCGTCACCGCCGTAAGTAGAGGCCGACAGGCGGGCGAACTCATCCACCGACACCTCGCCCATGGCACCGCCGACGGCGGGAAGCCAGCCGCGGCGTTCACGCCCGCGAGGGTCGTACTCCTGAAGGGTGCGCACCGTCTTGCCGGATGCGCCCACGGCGTTGTCGACCGTCTGCGACGGGCGCCCCAGTCCGTCGTAATACCGGCGGCTCGTGGCGTTGTTGCCGCCCGACATGTCGTTCCAGCGCACGCACTCGACGTAGTTGCCCGAGGACGCCCCGCCGCCGTAATGGTAGGAGTAAAGATTCTTTATGCCGTCAGCGTCGGAGATTGACGACAGGCGTCCGCCGTCAGTGTAGCCGTAATTGACGGCATAACCGTTGGCAGCCACGGCCGACGACACGCCGAACAGCGGGCGGTGTGACCAGCCCGAAACGAGGGCGCGCCCCGACAGTTGCCCGCGCAGGGACGCAAGGGCCGACGACACATCGGACTGGCTTACGGCCGACTCGAGAGCCGACACCGCCTGGCGCGGCAGACTGCCGTAAGCCAAGCCGAGCACGCGGGCTACGGGATAACGTGAGCCGTAGCCCCAGACGACAGAGGCCGTGTCGGCACGGTTGGCTATTACCGTGCGCGGATTGCCCAGGGTGTCATAGTCGCAGTAATGTACAACCTCGTTGAGGGCGCCGCCGAGCACCGACTCGTACTCATATTCGGGATAAAAGAACGGGTGTCCGTCCCTCTCGACGCTCGTGTACCGGGTCACGTTCTCCTTAAGCGGCGTGCCGCCGCACGAAGTCTTCACGCCGGTGACGGCGTCGTTGTAAAAGCAGTCCGTCATGGCCTCGGCCACGGGGTCGTCACTCTCGAAGGCATACTCGTATTCGGTCGTGAATGTCCTGCCGTCGCTGTTCACCATAGTCACAGTCTTGGGCTGAAGCGTGCGGTGGAGGCTGTCGTAAGTGTATGTTTCGCGTGTGGTGACGCCCGTCGTATGGTCCGTAGTTTCCTTGGCCGTGAGGTCGAGAACGAAGGCGTGGGCCGTTATGGGCTTGTATAATATTGTTCTTTCGTTGATTACGTCACTTTTCAGTTGTGTAGGGGCATAGTCGAGATTTGTCAGATACCTGTAAGAATATACGCAGGCAAGCCTGTTGCCTACGTTGAAATCTTTAATTATCACGGGGTCGTACACATATCTTTCCGTCGTAACGGAAGTGCCGTCGGAACCGAAACGCTCCACGCTCTCAAGGTAAGGCGCGCAACCGCCATAGTCGTTGAGTGCAGGAAGGGTGAACTCGGGGTGTATGCCCTTCTCGGCGTACCCGTTAAGGTTCACACATTCGGGATATGACGAGTAGCTGTACACGCTCTTGCATCCCTCGTCGTCAGTTTCGGTGACGGTACTATAAACCACGGGATTGCCGCCGTTATAGGGAAAGCGGGCGTCTGAAAGGCATGTTATGAATTTATTCAGAATATTGTCGAAGAGGTATCCGGAAGGCCCCCACAAGGAATAACTCTTATAACACATCATCGCCGACGGATAGTCGGTGGTAGCGTTTGCAACACCATATGTGTAGGACTTGCGACCAAGCGACTCTCCGGAGGCCCCATAATTAGAAACAGACTTCACGCGCAAGCCGCCGTACAGCGTCTGCCCGTTTACAGACTTGTTCGACTCAAACTCGAACACCGTCCTTCCGCCGGTCGGGTACTTTATCTCCCTTATTATCCCGTATTTCGCCTTTTCCTCCACAGGCGTCCTGTCGGCTGCGTCGGCAAGGAAGCGATCCTTATCGGCAAATGACTGGGAGAATTGTGCATAAGCCCATGAAAGGACTTCCTCTGGAACGGAATAACGGGTAGACCTACCGTTGTAATAGCCCCAATAATCGGTATGGCATGAATGGCCGTCCTCATTCATGCCTTTCTTATCGTACTCGGGCAGCGCTTTATTCCGTTGATAACTGAAGGTGTAGACGCCCTCGTCGGAGATGGTAAGTGAATCGAGCATCATACGCATGTTGCCCGGCGAACCGCTCTCGGCTGCTATGCCGCCCCAATATGACCCGTTGCCGAGCGTCACGGTCCTAAGCACTTCGCCCTCGGAGTTGACAATCTCTATCTTGGTAAGTCGCGCCTTCCATGCGTCCTTGCGGTCGTCGGCGTAATGAAACCTTACCTCGTTGCCGTCCCATTCTATGCTCGTCAGAAGTTTGGGCCGGCAGATGCATTTCGTTGTGCCGCCTATGGCATGCGCCTTGTATGAAGAGCTGAAACCATACTCGAAACGATTCTTCTCGAGGAACTCGCCAACCGTTATCGTGCCGCTGTAGGCATACCATTCATACACCTCGCCAATGTCATAATTGAACTTTATGTCGCCGTAAGGCGTCACTATCCTTGAAACGTACCATGTCGATACGTCAGTCGTCAGTTCATCTGTTGCAACGCCGCTGCACTCGGTTTCGCAGAAATGGTAGTCTACGCCGTCGGTGTCGTATATGTAGAACCTGCTGTCATGAAGGTCGCGGCTGGTTTCGGGAAAACATTGGATCCGAAACGGATGGTAGGCCAACGGAATGAAACAGCTATCCTCATGAGAGTATCTGAAGGTGCCCGTCTTTCCCGCAAAATTGAAGGTGTAGGCGTCAGAGGCTGTGTCGTACTCCGTGAGCGACGGAGCCTCCGACAGCAGATCGAGGAATTTCGCGTCGGCATGCCCCGCGGCGGCGCTGTCGACAAGCGCCTTAAGATTGCCGTAATCACGGTAATAGGTTTCATAACGCCGCCCCTTGGGATCGGTCCTCCCTACGGCATGCCGTAAGTCAGGCGCGCCCTCCACCGTCCTGCTGATGGCGCCGCCGGCGTTGAGCGTCCACCCGAGGCCGACAGTCGACGCCACGTCGGCGACCTTTATGCCCGAGGCGTGGTAGGATATGCTTATCGGCAACGAATAGGAACCAAGCTTTATCGTATAAATGGGTATGGAGATGTCGGGCACGCCCGTGGCGTAGCTCACTGGATATTCGCCGTAACGGGCCAGCGAGGCCGCCTGCGGCGACAGCGGCAGCAGCGAGTCGGCCACGTGGGTCTGCGCCGACAAGCCGACGGCGCACGCCGCAATGAGGACAATTGACAATATCACACGTTTCATGTTCATGGCTTAAGGCTGAATTTGTCGGCGGTGGTGCAATCGTCGGCTTTAATATATAATATGTATTCACCCGGGCGCAGGCTGCCGCAATGGATGTCGGCGGTGTGAGGCCCGGCGCTTTCGCCGCGCAAGGACATGCTCTTATGCACGACGCCCGAAACGTCAGCCACCAGCAACGACACGTCGGCCGTGCGGCTGAGGGCGTAGTCAACGGTCACCGTACTGCCGTTGACGGCTACCGAACGGGCTGTTATGACATCAGTAGGCGGAGTTTCACCATTACCGCCTGCAGACGCGTCGGCCGCCGCACGGCGCCTTATGGCCTCGTTGCCCATGTCGGAAGGCGCGTCAATGCCGTCGGGCGGCGTCATGAGGGCATATGAACGGGAGGCTACGGCCTTACGGCCGCGGTAGGCGGTGAGCGTGACCGCCTCAAGCAGCGGATAACGGTAGCCAGGGGCATACCATAAGTGGCGGCTCTCTATGACAGTGCGTCCCTCAAGGCTGTCAAGTCGGGCCGAGTCAACAGACATGCGCACGACGGCACGGCGCTCAACGGCAATGCGGAGCACGCTGTCAAGGCGCAGTCCGCCGGGCAGCAGCAGGCAGCCCGCAGCGTCGGCCTTGACGGCGGACGTGCCCTCGACGGAAAGCCGGCGGTTGTCGCAATAGACGCCCGTGCCGCGGAACGAGGAGCTGACGGAGTCGCCGTAAGCGAGAGGATACGGCATTTCCAGAACGGGACTTGTGAAGCTTAGTTTCAGAAGGCGGTTCTCAACGGAGGCTATGCCGAGGCTGTCGCCGGCCGCTACCATGCAGATTGCATTACGGCCGTCAGCCGCCTGCAGCGTGTCAGTACCCGTCACGTAAAACATGGTGGTCCGTGTGTCGTCTGACACGTCAATGCCGGAGAAGTCCCACACGACGTCCTTGCCCTGCTGCCCTACCGACGGCAAGACTGCCTCATGCTTAAGCAGCCTGTCGCCCGCGCGCGGCGAGTTGAGTCCTGACGTCAATACGGTCTGGGCCTGCGAGCATAATGCGGTTGCGGCGTACAGCACAACCGCCATGGCATGGATGAGGTTGCGTGCGTTCATGGTGTGCCTGGTTAATACGCTTGTTCGTTTTCAAGTTTGTTTTACAATCGCAAAGTTATGAAAATATAATAATAAAACAAAATATTTGTAGACATTTAATGTCTTAAGGGCAATATAATTAGGATTTATCAAAATTAGGAAGTTAGCGGGAGTTAGGCTCGCCATGCCCGCCCGGAGTTAACTGACAATAGCTTAAGTTACAGCAACTTGGCATTTGTCAGTTAACTCCCGATAACTCCGACGCGAAGCGTCCAACTCCTGTTTACTACATTTTAATACACTCCCATTATATGGTTCATCAGCAAATCTGTTGAATGGTTTTAATAAGCAGATGATTAAAGTATTGAAAAGAACACCGTCCTTGTAGGGACATAATTTATTATGTCCGCACGTTTCGAAGAAACGTATTTTCATCGATGTTCGGATATTTATACGCCCCTCCGTGGCGTGCGGGCATAATAAATTATGCCCCTACAAGGATAGTGTCTTCAGTTTGCGCTTACTTGTCAAAAACAAAGTCATATAATCCAACAGGTTTGCGAATGAACCCATTATATTAAATATCAGCATTTGCGACGTTTTGTTGCGGTTTTATTTTGCGGTTAGCTCGACATGCTGTAACTTTGAGGCCAAACAAACCATACTGAAAGATGAAGAAACTAAACATAATAAGAAGAGGAGTTGGCTGGGAGCACTCTGTGACCGACAAGATGGACAGCTGCAAGAATATTGACGGCTGCCCGCAGCCCGAGGACTTCGGCACGACCGAAGCCGACGTGAAGGATTATGCCTACGACAAGCAGCGCGTGCTCGACCGCGAGGAAGAACGGAAGACGAACCTCGTTGTGCCGGGTATAATTCTCGTCATGCCTGTCATAATAATGTCGGGCTTCGGCGAAGGCACCGAGCTGCTGCTCGGCGGCGTGCTGGCCGGCGTCATTCTCATGCTGGCTTATTTCGCCATAATGAAAGCCTTAGACAAAAGAAAGATTGCCGGGATGTACGACAAGGACATAGAGAACTACATCGAGGCGTTGGAAAGGTTTGACGCCGAAAGGAAAGACGCATAGGAACATCCACGAAGGCCTACATATCCTTAAGCAGGATGTGGCGCTGGCTGTCAAGATAATCGGAGCGCGACTTTATCACACGTTTCCAGTTGGCTGAAGAGAGCTTGTGCATGTCAAGCTCCATGGTCCACCGTCCCTGCGACTCAAGGCGGTCGATAAGCATGCCAACGCTGAGGCGCGACGTTGACTCGGCCGGCTGGTAGAGGCTTTCCTCCCCTTTTTCGTCGGCAGTCACCTCAATCAGCACGTTCACCTGCGTCAGCTCGTAAAGCAAGTCGTTGACAACACGCACGGGTATGCCCGTCTTCAGCTTCAGCTCAAGGGCCGAATACGGCCGTCCGCCCTCCTCGAAGCGCTTGCACACAAGACTGGCAAGCATGACGCTCAACATCAGGCGGTAGCGATGGCTTATGTCCTCGGTGACGGCACGGAAGGCATAATCCTCAAGATTTTGGCTGGTATAACACAACTCGGCACAAAAGAGGCATATAGTCCACGATATCTGCACCCAAAGCATGAACAGCGGCAGGGCGGCAAACGAGCCGTAGATGGCGTTGTAGCTGCTGACCCATATCTGCGAATGGATGTAGAACAGCTGCAGGCCCTGCATGGCGACGCCAGCCAGTATGCCGGGCACCAAGACGCAACTGAACTTGACCTTGGTGTTGGGCATGAAGAGGAACAAGGCTATGAACACGGCCGACATGAAGATGTAAGGCAGCAGGGCTATGAGGAAGCGCATGACGGGCGCAAGCAGGGCGTAGCCCTCAATGCTGTCGGACACGGTGGCGATGAAGATGGATATACCCGACGTTATGACGATTATTATCGGAGCCAGAAGGAACATCGCCATATAGTCGGTTATCGTGCGGAAGACGCTGCGCGGCTTCTTCACCTGCCATATATAGTTGAACGTCTGCTCGATGTTGTTGATAAGCATTATAACCGTCCACAACATGAAGATAAGACCAATGCCGAGGAAGACGCCGCTCTTTGTGTGAACAAGATATGAGTTGACGAAGCCGATGATTATCTCGGCCGCCTGAGGCTGGCTGGCCAATGTCTCGCGGAACCAGTCTTCGATATACTTATTATAACCGAAGCCGCGCGCTATGGCAAACACTACGGCCATAATGGGCACGATGGCGAGCAGGGTTGAATAGGTCAAAGCCGAAGCCGAGTTGACCATGCGCTTGGTGGTGGCACGCTCAACGGCGAGAAGAACCTTCTTAATTACTCCATACACGAAATAAAGCCAAGGTGACACGTCTTGGCGCTTAACATGCCAAATGCCAACTTGCAAGAACCTTATTATATGTAATATCCGATTTTTCATAATTAGTTAAAGTTGACATCAAACAACGCTTCGTCACATTAAAACCATCGGTTTCCACTCAGTAAACCATCGGTTTCCGCATCGTAAACCAAAGCTTTATGACGGCATGGCCATCACAGCCTGCCGGCACAACCAGCCGACACGGCCATAAAAAACATAAAAATGAAACACAGTGTCCCTGTAAGCCGGGTTCTGTCCCGCAAGCGGCTCACGCCGGCGTGCGGTGTCTGCCATTTATCTACGCCGTAAATCACTCTACGGCTCAAGCGTTCTACCCTCCGTCGTTATTACAATCGGGCGGACAACCCTCAGACGACGGTTTACATGAACTTGCAGCCTCCAGACGGCACGGCCTGCCAATCACCTGACAGCCGGTGGTCTCTTACACCGCCTTCTCACCCTTACCCGCGCCGAAGCACAGGCGGTTGTTTTCTTCTGCCTGATCCTGCCGTCACCGACAGCTTCCATTTTCAGAAGTGGAGCGTCCTATGCTGCCCGGACTTTCCTCCCGCGCCACTAAGGACGCCGGCGACAGACCGGGGCACTGCGTTCATATCTGTGGCAAAGATAATGCAAACGAGAGGAAAGAAAGTTTACTTTCAGTTTCCCGAGTGCAGCTTAGCTTATGCAAAGATAATGCAAACGAGAGGAAAGAAAGCTTGCTTTCAGTTTCCCGAGTGCAGCTTATCTTATGCAAAGATAATGCAAATCAAGCGCAACACAAAATAAAATAAAATTTATTTTATACGTCCATGTTAACGAACATTGTTGTAAACACCGTTTTACGTCCTTACAACATTCTCATTTCCAATGAGTTATAAAAGGCCGTGAATTGCCATGCAAAAGCTTACCTCTTATGTTACCGTTTGCCGCCTTTGATGGAACAAAAGCTGAGATATTGTGGTCATCCGCAAACCTGTTGGATGGCGCAGTCGTGCAGTGCGAACAGCCTAAGCTTGAAATATTTACGTTCACCAGCAGTTCGGTTGGATAATAAGAGCCTGTTCTCTTGCGTTTGTTCTGAATTTGGTTTTATGAAATTCTGATTAACAACCGCAGTGCTCATCCTCGTCCAAGTGAGGCGCTCGCATATCCCGTCACCCCAAACCTGATTTGCCGTCATCCTGAACTTGATTCAGGGCAGAATGGAAACATCCTCATACTGCAACGTTGCTGCATACAACCGGATCCTGAATCAAGTTCAGGATGACGGTTACCGAGAGCCTCGCTTGGAAGAGGGTGTGCTTGTAAATCAAGAGGATATGTTTGGACGATGCCAACATATTCATCCAACAGGTTTGCGGATGAACCCTATAAACTTACTTCAAGTAAAAGAACAACAATATTGAAGAAAAAAAAGTAACTTTGCGTTTAAACGAATGTAAAATTACATGCCGTTCAATCTAAGAGCCGTTAATAGTGATATTTTTAGTGTTAAAAGAGGACAAAACTGTAGGACAATTTGACAGATTAACAAATTTTGCGTCTAAATTTGCAGACATGTAAATCAAAATGAAAGTATCAATTTAAAATAAAAGTAAATGACAATGAAAAAGTTATCCAACTATTTCGTTTATGCCGTCTGCCTGATAGCAGTGGCATTATCAGCAGGAGCTTTCATTAAGGTTAGCGCCAACAACAACAGCATGCCCGCCGGACAGGCCGGACAGCCCGTCGACCTGACTTATGCCGCAGAGAAAGCCTTGCCTGCCGTCGTACACATTAAGTATCTGCAAAACAGCAAGATACAAACCGTTGAGATGGAGTCAGACCCGTTCGACTTCTTTGACCCGTTCGGCTTCTTCGGCAATCCGGGCAGCGGCTCGCAGAAGCGCAAAATACAAACGCCTAAGCGCGAAGGCGCAGGCTCGGGCGTGATAATCTCTACCGACGGATACATCGTAACGAACAACCACGTCGTTGAAGGCGCCGACGAGCTTACCGTCACTCTGAACGACAACCGTGAGTTCTCGGCCCGCATAATAGGTACTGACAAAACGACAGACCTCGCACTCATCAAAATAGACGGCAAAGACCTGCCTACGCTCACCATCGGCGACAGCAACAAGCTGAAAGTGGGCGAATGGGTGCTGGCCGTAGGCAACCCGTTCAACCTCAACTCTACGGTAACAGCCGGCATTGTCAGCGCCAAGGCCCGTTCGATTGGCGCCAACGGCGTTGAGTCGTTCATCCAGACAGACGCCGCCATCAACGCAGGCAACTCGGGAGGCGCGCTCGTCAACACCCGAGGCGAACTGGTGGGCATTAACGCCATGCTCGTTTCGCAGACGGGAAGCTACGCCGGATACGGCTTCGCCATACCTACAACTATCATGAACAAGGTAGTAGCCGACCTGAAACAGTACGGCACCGTGCAGAGAGCCGTCATCGGAGTGTCGGGCACCGACGTCAACAGGTATTTCGACATGATGAAGGCCGACGGAAAAGAAGTTGACCTCGGCACGATGGAAGGCGCATACATCAACTCGGTTGAGGACGGCAGCGCCGGAGCAGAGGCCGGTCTGCAGAAGGGCGACGTGATAACCGAAGTTGACGGCAAGAAGATAAAGAAGATGGCCGAACTGCAGGAGTATCTCGCCAACAAGCGTCCGGGCGACAAGATCACCATAACCTACCTGCGCGACAAGAAGAGCAAGAAGGCTACGCTGACGCTGAAGAACCAGCAGGGCAACACGGAAATAATGAAGAATGCCGACCTTGACGTGCTTGGCGGCAACTTCCGCGAGATTAACGCCTCGGAGAAGAAACAGCTCAACATCAACACGGGCCTCGTTGTGATGAAGATAAACAACGGCGTGCTGAAAGACGCCGGAATAAACAAGGGCTTCATCATACAGAAGGTTAACGACATACCGATGAAGAGCATTGAAGACCTGCAGAAGGCCGTTAAGGAAGCCTCGGTAAGCAAAGACCCCGTCCTCTACATACAGGGTATCTATCCTACCGGCAAGAAGGCTTACTTCGCAGTACCCTTGCAGAACGAGTAATAATACTCTAAGATAAGCCCTTAAGCCCCACGCACATTACGCCCGAACAAGGCCATGCGCGTGGGGCTTTCTTTATTGCCGCAGCCCGTGTTAAACCGCTGGCAAACATCTTACAACCTCTACGGCAAAGAGCGAAACCGGCTTACAAAAACATCGACGACAGCGGGCAAGAACAAACATATTGAAAAATTTCGCAATAAAAACGTGAAAATTGTTTGTTATTTTGACATTAAATCACTATATTTGCAAATGCTTTAAATTTATACGCCGATGAGACAACTGAAAATCACAAAATCAATAACCAACAGGGAAAGTGACTCGTTGGACAAGTATCTTCAAGAAATAGGCCATGAAGAGCTTATAAGTGTAGACGAAGAGGTAGAGTTGGCTCAGCGTATAAAAAAAGGCGACCGCAAAGCCCTTGAGAAGCTGACTAAAGCCAACTTAAGATTTGTCGTTTCCGTAGCCAAGCAATACCAGAACCAAGGATTGAGCCTGCCCGACCTTATCAACGAAGGCAACGTAGGTTTGATAAGAGCCGCCGAGAAATTCGACGAAACAAGAGGCTTCAAGTTCATTTCATATGCGGTGTGGTGGATTAGGCAGAGCATATTGCAAGCCATCGCCGAGCAGAGCCGCATTGTAAGGCTGCCGCTCAACCAGGTCGGCTCGGTGAACAAGATTAACCGTGTGCTGAACAAGTTCGAGCAGGAGCATGAACGCAGGCCGAGCATTGACGAGATAGCCGACAACGTTGACATTCCTCACGACAAGATTGAGGAAGCAATGAAGGTTAACACCCGTCACGTATCGGTAGACGCTCCGTTTGCCGACGGCGAGGACAACAGTCTGCTTGACGTCCTGCCTAACAACGACTCGCCCATGGCTGACAGAAAACTTGTGCTGGAGTCGCTGCGCGAAGAGATAAATAGGGCATTGCAGACGCTGAACGAGCGTGAACGCAACATAATTGAAGCATTCTTCGGCATTAACCAACCGGAGATGACGCTCGAGGAAATAGGCGACAAATACGGTCTGACGCGTGAACGCGTACGCCAAATAAAGGAAAAGGCCATCAGGCGACTGCGCCATAACACTAAGAATAAATTGCTGAAGTCATATTTAGGACAATAAAATAAAAAGGTAAAATCAACTAAGGGTAATTATAATCAATGGGTATGAAACCTTACAGAAAGATTATCGCAGCCATGGCACTGATATTGCTGGGCGGTGTTTGTAATGAGGTGGCTGCCAAGGCTAAGTGCACGAAGATTTATGCTTACGGCTTTTCGGCGTCGTTCAATGACTCGATAGTTTATTTCACGGATATACAGGAAATCGACAGCGCATGGATCAACGAAAAGAATAAATTCCTGATAAGCCGTGAGAACTACTCTTTCCAACTGAAAAACTATTTCAACGGATTAGGACAGGAACACCGCACATGCGTGATAAGTTATGCGTTGGAACGTAAAGACATTGAGAAGAAATACCAAAAGATGAAGAATAAATACGTTAAAGCGGGCAACTTCTCAATTAAGCACATCGACAGCAACGACTTCCGTTTCAAGGCTATAAAGCCCGACGATTACGAGCTGAACCAACTGAAATAAACGCGCTAACAAGTTTCCAAGCGATACAATTATCCCTCAAACACAGAAGACTTTCAATCAAATCAAGTCTGTGTTTGAGGGATAAATTATATTTGAGGAAAGCCCACGCAACGTGCATGAGGCTTCCTTCCTCTGTTTTGTTTTACTGCACAACCTTATAACGTATCCTGAACGAACGCTTCTCTTCGTCCCAGTTGGTGCCGAGAAGCTCGAAACGCCCGATCTGCGACGTTGAGCGAACATGTTTGCCTATGCACGGACACACGTCATAATCTCCGATACGCACAAGACGGATTGTTTCAGAGGCGTCATCGGGCAACCTATCCAATGAAACGTCATCAGGAATATTGTCGCGCGTGACAAACTCAAACGTCACGGGCAGATCCTCGTCGATAAGTTCATTCATACGCTTCTCTATCTCCTTCTCCTCATGGCGCGAGGGTTTATGGTCAAGGATGTAGCTTATCTTACTCTTCTTCCTCTCGATGTGGGCATTAGTAGAGCGCTCACATCCGAACATCCTTATCATCGTCTGGTTTAAAAGGTGCTCAGCAGTATGTGCAGGGGGAAACTCTTCCTTATTATGCGCGTTGAGTTCAAAATCGTTTTCCATCGGTAATCAAATTTTAACACTTATATTATAAACTTATATGCCCTACCACCATTAGCAGGAACTCTCATGCTTACGAAGCCGTCAGCAACTAAGTTGACAGACAATGTTTCACCATCAGAGAACAAGTCGACGGCTTCAACAGCCTTCTCCGGCAATCCGAAATAATCGAACACATGGCGCGGCAGGCAGACCTTACAATCAATGTCTTCATCGGAAAAGTTCGTAACAACTAAAAGCACTTCATTGCCGCTTTTCCTCATAAACGCATAAAGTTTGTCCGTATTGAAGCCGTTATCTGGACGATTGGCATACATCAAGTCAAAAAACAAGCCGTCGCTTACGGCACTTTCGTTAAGCGCCAGGTTAAGTATGCGTGAATAGGTGTTTTCAAGAGCCTTTTCATCCTTTGACAACTTACGCCTGTTGACATAACCGTTGTAAAGCGAATGAACCGTCCAATAATCGAAAATCGTGGTACGGCCGTCAAGTCCGCTGAAACCCTCCTTGTCCATTCCACGTTCGCCGAATTCCTGTCCGGCATAAAGCATGTAAGGATTGCTTCCCATAAACAGACACGTCATCAAGGCAGGAATTGCCTTCCGGGCGTCTTTAGCAAGGAAGTCACTGGCAAGGCGAAGTTCGTCATGGTTTTCAAGGAAATAAAGCATATGATCCTTTATATCGTCAACGGCCTGCCACTGCCACGTGACGGCCGACGCCGGACAATCGCCTTTCATCACGGCGCAAAGGCAATCGTACATGCCGACCTTGTCATACTGATAGTCGAACCCCGCTCCCAGATAACTCCTGTAAAGCGAAGGGTTATACACCTCTCCGATAAAGAGCAATGACTTATACTTTTCTTTTACACGGCCTATAGCCCAACTCCAGAACTCAACCGGAACCATCTCTGCCATGTCACATCTGAAACCGTCAACACCCTTTGCGCACCAAAACATCAGGATGTCCAGCATCTTATGCCATGTGTCGGGTATCGGGTCGAAATGACACGAGCGTCCGCCCGCATCACAATAATCCACTCCGTAGTTAAGTTTTACGGTTTCATACCAGTCATTTACGGTCGGCCGGTTGCCGAAATGGTCGTTGCCAGTAGCCTTTGCAGGAAACTCTGAATAAGGCTCACAGCCGTCTGACTTTAGGTCAAAATACGGTTCAAAGGGCGTATTAACACAATAGTAAAAATTGTTTGAAGCCGAGAAGCCCATGCCCTTATCGTCATCTTCGCCCAAATCCTTTACTCCTGCCGGCTTAGTTATTGACTTATATTGACGGGCTACATGATTAGGAACAAAATCTATTATCATTTTCAAGCCGGCCTTATGAGTCCTGGCGACGAGAGCCTCAAACTCCCCCATCCTATTATTTACGTCATCGGCCAAATCAGGATCGACGTCATAATAATCCACTATGGCATAAGGCGACCCGGCGTTGCCTTTCACGACGGCCGGATGTTGGCGCGGCACGCCGTAAGCAGAATAGTCTGTCTTAGAGGCATGACGGATGACGCCGGTGTACCAAACATGCGTAACGCCCTTACTCTTTATCCTGCGCAACACCGAAGCGTCGAAAAAGCTCATCTTGCCGCAGCCGTTCTCGGCTAACGTTCCGTTTTCAACACGATTAAAGCTCTTGTTGCCGAAAAGGCGCGTAAAAACCTGATATATAATGATTTTGCCCATCAATATACAACTATTATAAAACAACAGAATGAGGAAGTACGCCTGCCATTGTCAGCATTGCTTACAATGCGTTAACACGGCAAGGCATAATTCCCCATTCACATTAAATATACCGTCACGTATGCGTTAAGCTATTCCGTGTGCAGCGACATTCTTGTCAATACGGCCGATCATGCCCTGCAGAGCCTTGCCGGGACCACATTCAGTGAAATCGTCGGCACCGTCGGCAATCATTGACTGCACGCACTTTGTCCACTTAACCGAGCTTGTCAGCTGGGCAATGAGGTTTGTCTTGATTTCAGCGGGGTCAGTATGGGGCATGCCGTCAACATTCTGGTAAACGGGGCACTTGGGAGCTTTGAACTCAGTCTTCTCGATAGCAGCCTGCAGTTCGTCCTTGGCGGGCTGCATCAGCGGCGAATGGAACGCTCCGCCGACCTTCAAGGGCAGCGCACGCTTTGCTCCGGCAGCCTTAAGCTTCTCGCAAGCCTCGTTAATAGCCTCAACATTGCCGCTTATGACAAGCTGTCCGGGGCAGTTGAAGTTTGCGGGAACGCACACGTGGCCTTCCCTGTTCACCTCGGCGCATATTTCCTCAACCTTCTCGTCGGGCACTCCGATGATGGCAGCCATAGTAGACGGAGCAGCCTCGCACGCCTTCTGCATAGCCATGGCACGTGCGTAAACCAGCCTCAGGCCGTCTTCAAAGCTCAAGGCGCCTGCTGCTACGAGAGCAGAGAACTCGCCGAGAGAATGTCCTGCGACCATTGCGGGAGCGAAGTCGTCGCCCATGCACAATGCGCTGATTACGCTGTGCAGGAATACCGCCGGCTGCGTAACCTTAGTCTGCTTCAGCTCTTCGTCTGTTCCGTTGAACATGATTTCGGTTATGTTGTAACCGAGGATATCATTGGCTTTATCAAAAAGTTCCTTAGCTAAAGGATTGTTATCGTACAGGTCTTTGCCCATACCAACAAATTGCGCTCCCTGACCGGGAAAAACAAATGCTTTCATTTCGTATAAAATATTTATTTATAATTATTTAGCGTGCAAAGTTAACATTTTTTCCTAATACGTGCAAGTAATAAAGACTTTTCATGCCATTTATCGACGCAGACGAAGCCCAATGCACTGCGACAAGGCTAAACGCACAGGCATATGCATAGCAAATCAGGTATAAACTTTTATAAATACGCCTCTTCGCGGCGTGCGGACATAATAAATTATGTCCCTACGAAAGGATATTCCCCTTATGCCGAACTCACGTATGCATGCAAAAAATATCGGCAGACGCAACAGCGTGCGCCTGCCGATATAAAATGTTTCATTGAACCTGTTTACTCAAGGTTCAAAGACTTCTTGATTGCCTCGATCTTTGCCTCGGCCGCATTGGTGCAGCGCTCATAGCAACCGGCGCACTTCATGGTGTCCTTAACCTCGATGTAGAACTTAATCTTAGGCTCGGTGCCTGAAGGACGCACGCTGATCTTGGTTTCGTCGTCGCAGAACCACTGGAGCACGTTGCTCGTCGTGGGCATGTCTATCTTTGTTACGTTTCCTGCGGCGTCGCGCTGCTCCAGAGTCTGATAGTCTTTCCACAGAACGACCTTGCTGCCGCCAAGCTCCTTGGGCGGGTTGTTCCTGAAGTCGGTCATCATCTGCTTGATTTCATCGGCGCCGGTCTTTCCGGGCTTAACCACGTTGACGGTGAACTCCTTAGAGAAGCCGTACTCAAGGTAAATGTCCATTACGACATCGTAAAGCGTCTTGCCCTGATCCTTTGCCCAAGCGCATATCTCGGCCAAAAGCGAACATGCAGAAACTGCGTCCTTGTCGCGCACGAAGTCCTCGGCCAGGAAGCCATAGCTCTCCTCGCCGCCTCCAATATACTGCTGCTTGCCTTCAGAAAGCGCAATCTCACGTGCAATCCACTTGAAGCCCGTGTAGCAGTCGCGCATCTCGATGTGCTGCTTCTCGGCAATCTTGCGGATGACTTCCGTCGTAACGATAGTCTTAACGATGAAGTCGGTCGGCTTCATCAGGCCTTTTGCCTGGCGGTTCCTTATTATATAATAAAGGAAGAGCAGGCAAGTCTGGTTGCCGTTAATCAAAATCCATTCGCCCTTGTCGTTCTTGCAAGCCATGCCTACGCGGTCGGCGTCAGGGTCGCTGGCCATCACGATGTCAGCGTCAATCTCCTTGGCGTCGCGCAGCGCAAGGGTAAGAGCCTCGCCGTTCTCGGGGTTAGGACTTACCACCGTCGGGAAGTCGCCGCTCTTCACCATCTGCTCCTTAACGCAGTGAACGTTCTCAAAGCCCCACAACTTCAGCGAACGGGGAATGAGCATCATGCCCGTGCCGTGCAGCGGAGTGTAGACAATCTTCAGGTCCTTTTGGCGCTTGATTACCTCAGGGTCGATTGATATGCCGTGGATGAGGTCAAGATAAACCTTGTCAATCTCTTCGCCGATGATCTGGATAAGCTCCTTGTTGCCGTCGAACTTGACGTCCTCAACCTTAACCTTGTTCACCTCGTCGATAATGCCCGTGTCATGCGGAGCGAGCACCTGGGCGCCGTCCTCCCAATAAGCCTTGTAGCCGTTATACTCTTTAGGATTGTGACTGGCGGTGATGTTCACGCCGCTCTGGCAACCGAGATGGCGTATGGCGAACGAACACTCGGGCGTAGGACGCATGTCGTCAAACAGATACACCTTTATGCCGTTGGCAGAGAAGATATTGGCAACGGTTTCGGCGAACAGGCGGCTGTTGTTGCGGCAGTCATGACAAACCACGACAGATATCTGCTCACGGTCGGCAAAGTTCTTCTTAAGATAGTTGGCGAAACCTTGTGTTGCCATGCCTACCGTATATACGTTCATGCGGTTGCTGCCGGCACCCATTATGCCACGCAAACCGCCCGTACCGAACTCGAGATTCTTATAAAAGCTCTCTATCAGGTCGGTCTTATCTTCTTTTTCGAGCATAGCCTTAACGGCACTCTGCGTTTCTGCGTCAAAAACCGGTGTGAGCCACTGCTGGGCCTTAGCTTCACACAAAGCAATCAATTCTGAGTTATTTTCCATACTATTATTTGAATGTTGGTAATTAATGTTTAGGCGTAAACAACCCCACCTTAATGATGTAGTTTATTCAGCTACAAAGATAACAAATAAAATCAAAACGCCCCATTCTTGTGTGACATTTTTTACATCGCCATGGTATTTTATTCGTCATCTTGCAATTTAAGGCCAGTAATTTATGTATTTACAACACGTTGCTTTTTACTTCGTAAAAGATAGCTTTTCACATTGTAAAAGGCCGCTTTTCGCAAGCTAAAACGCCGCCTTTTACAAAACAACTAAAAAAGCCCGCATCGGTTCATGGCAGAAAGAACCGATGCGGACTTTAATGCTATCGCCGCGCAACTCAGACCGCGCGTCTTGGCAAATATCCGTATTATCCGAAATTATCGTACATTATGGCCTCCGGGTCTACGCCGAGGCTGTCGAGCATTTTCACGACGGCGTTGCTCATAGGGCCGGGTCCGCACATGTAATACTCAATGTCTTCGGGCGACTCCACATCCTTCAGGTATGTGTCATACATCACCTGATGCACGAAGCCTGCCGTATATTTAACTCCAGCCTTGTCGGCTTCGGGGTCGGGACGGTCGAGAGCCAAGTGGAAATGGAAGTTGTCAAACTCTTTCTCCAATTCGAGGAAGTCGTTAAGATAGAACACTTCAGCCAATGAGCGCGCGCCGTAGAAATAGTGCAACTCGCGGTCGCGCGTGTTAAGCGTCTTCGTCATGTGCATTATCTGCGAGCGAAGCGGAGCCATACCGGCGCCGCCGCCGACCCATATCATTTCCTTCTTGCTGTCGAATATCGGATGGAAATCGCCGTAAGGACCGCTCATGATCACCTTGTCACCGGGTTTGCGGCTGAAGATGTATGACGAGGCGATACCCGTAGGCACGTCTTGGAAACCGACCTGGGGTTTCGGTTTGAACGGTGGAGTGGCTATGCGCACGGTAAGCATTATCCTGTCGCCCTCGGCCGGATAGTTGGCCATCGAATACGCCCTAACGGTAGGCTCGGGATTATGGGCCTTGATTGACAGCATGTCGAACTTCTCCCACATAGGCAGGTATTTGTCGCCGATGTCCTCGCGCGAAAAGTCCTTACCATAGTCAATCGTATCGTAAGCAGGTATCTTGATTTGCGCATACGAGCCGGGCACGAAGTTCATGTGCTCACCGGGAGGCAATGCAACGATAAACTCCTTGATGAACGAACTGACGTTCTTATTGCTTATGACGGTGCACTCCCACTCCTTAACGCCCAGCACGCTTTCAGGCACCTTAATCTTTAAGTCGCCTTTCACCTTGCACTGGCATCCCAAGCGCCAGTGGTCCTTAATCTGTTTGCGCGTGAAGTGAGGACGCTCTGAGTCTAATATCTCGCCACCGCCCTCAAGCACCTGCACCTTACACTGGCCGCAGCTTGACTTGCCGCCGCATGCCGACGGCAGGAATATTCCGTTCTCGTTGAGCGTACTCATCAGCGAAGCGCCCTGCGGCACGGAGAGAGTCTTGTCGTCGTTGATAACGATATTGACGTTACCGCTCGGCGAAAGATATTTCTTTGCGATGAGCAACACCGCAACAAGCAGGACGATAACAATCAGGAAGACAACAATGCTCGTTAATATGAATTGTAACATGTCGTAACTGTTTTTACTGTTTTAACGGTTAAAGGGTTAAGGCCATGGCGGCTGCCACGGCCTTGCCGCCATTATTATATCTTAAGTCCCGAGAAGCACATCATGGCCATGGCCATAAGGCCTACGGTGATGAACGTTATGCCCAATCCCTGCAACGGGCGCGGCACGTCGCTGTATTGCATCTTCTCACGAATGGCGCCCATGGCTACTATCGCCAGAGTCCATCCAATGCCGCTGCCTATGGCATAGGCTATGGCGTCCCACACGCTTCCGATGTATTGCGAGCTTGACGGGTCGAGATTGATGCGCTGCTGCATGAACAACGAGGCGCCCATGATGGCGCAATTGACGGCGATAAGCGGAAGGAATATGCCCAACGAAGCATACAGCGACGGAGAAAAGCGCTCAACGGCCATCTCAACCAGCTGCGTAATGCCGGCTATGACCGCAATGAACAGGATGAAACTTAAATATGACAAATCGACGCCTTCGACAAGACAGTCGGGTCCAAGCACGTACACCTGCAAGAGATAATCGACGGGAACCGTTATCAGCAGCACGAAAGTGACGGCCAAGCCCAGTCCCAACGACGTCTTGACGTTCTTCGACACGGCAAGGAACGAACACATGCCGAGGAAGAAGGCGAATATCATGTTGTCTACGAAAATAGACCTGAAAAACAAACTTATGATATGTTCCATAATAATCAAAACATTAATGAATGATTAATCCTTATGCAAGTAAGCACGGTGCACCCAAATCACGCAGCCGAGCAGTATGAGCGCCATTGCCGGCATTGTCATCATGCCGTTGTTTATGTAGCCGGCGTCATAGATGCTGTCCGGTATGACCTTAAAGCCGAGCAAGGTTCCACGGCCTAACAACTCGCGCACGGTTCCCACAATCACCAGTATCAAGGCATAGCCCAGTCCGTTTGACAAGCCGTCAATAAAGCTTGGCAAGGGCTTGTTCATCATGGCGAAAGCCTCCAGGCGTCCCATAAGGATGCAGTTGGTGATTATCAGTCCGACGTAAACTGACAGCTGCACGCTTACGTCGTAAGCGAAAGCCTTCAGTATCTGGCTTACTATCGTCACGAGAGCCGCAACCACAACCAGTTGCACGATAATCCTTATTCGGTTGGGAATTGTGTTGCGGATGACGGATATTATCAAGTTAGAGAAAGCCGTGATGACGGTTACGGCAAGTCCCATGACTATTGCGGGTTTGAGTTGCGACGTTACGGCGAGCGCCGAGCAAATGCCGAGCACCTGTACCAATATCGGGTTGTCAGCGTTAAGCGGCTTGACAAACACTTCCTTATTCTTCATTTCACTCATTTCAAAGCCTCCCAATTATTTGTCCTTCAAAAACTCAAGATACTTATTAAGGCAGTCTTGCAACATCAGGCTGACGCCGTCGGTCGTAAGCGTGGCTCCGGTCACGGCGTCACACTGCACTTCAGGATTGGTAACCTCGTTCTTCTTAACCACCTCGAGCGCTATGCCGTCATGTCCGGGCAGCGTAAGCTTCTTTCCGCGGAACTGCTCCTGCCAAGCCACGTTGTCCTTTATTTCGGCTCCGAGGCCTGCCGTTTCGCTTTCATGCGTGAAGTAAGCGCCGTAAACGGTGTTCTTATCGTAGTTAATTGCGATGTATCCGCTTATCGGTCCCCATAGTCCCATGCCGTAAACGGGTATTACATACTTCGTTTCACCGCCGACATTGCACACGTAAAGAGCCAGACGACCGGCCTTATAGTCGGCGCTGCCAAGCTTGAAGCCCGTATTCTCACCGCCCTGCGTGCCCTTTGCCGTCACGTTGTTTTGCGCGTCGATGATGTCGTCGCTCACCACAATCTGCTTATAGCGCTCGGCCACGTCGTTGTCGGCAAGTCCGCGTATGTTAAGCGCCGACAATATCTGTCGTTTCTTGTCCAAGGCCACGTTAACGTCCTGCGCCGGCTTAAGATAGCTCGACACGAAAGCAAGCAGAAACGCCACGATGACAACGAGAACTGCCGAATATATCAATGTATAGACGTTCGAATTGGTGTTCAATTTCATCTTTTTTCCTGTCATGACAATCTTCCTCCTTACTTTTTAATCGAACGCTTTGCCCTTGCTGATATGTTGCGTTGCACTACGCAATAGTCAATCAGCGGCGCAAACATGTTCATGAACAATATAGCGAGCATCATACCCTCGGGGTAACCGGGATTCATCACGCGCACGACGATGGCCATGAAACCGATCAGGAAACCGTAAATGTATTTACCGGTTTCGGTGCGCGCCGACGTAACGGGGTCGGTTGCCATGAACACGGCTCCGAAGCAGAAGCCGCCGAGGAACAGGTGCTCATACCAAGGTATCGGCGTACTGCCCAACGCGCCGAACATCATCGCCGTCAAGGCTCCGCCCACGAAGACGCTCAACATTGTCTTCCAGCTGGCAACACCCGTAACCAACAATATCAATGCGCCAATGCCTATGGCGATGACGCTCGTTTCGCCTACCGAACCGGGAATGAAGCCCGTCACCATGTCGGCAAGACTGCATCCTGCGTCGGCGTTCTTAGACACAAGAGCCAGGGGCGTAGCCTGGGTGAACGTGTCAGGCAGGGTATTGCCAAGCCCTAAAATGCTGTCACGAGCCACCCAAACGCTGTCACCGCTCATCTCTGTAGGATACGAGAAAAAGAGGAAGGCACGGGCGGCAAGGGCCACGTTGAAAATGTTCATACCCGTTCCGCCGAAAATCTCCTTAACGAATATAACGGAAAAGGCTACGGCCAAGGCCAATATCCATAAGGGACAGTTGACCGGGATTATGAGCGGTATTAGTATACCGCTGACCAAGTAGCCCTCTTGTATCTCCTCGCCTTTCATCTGCGCCCAGGCGAACTCGATGCCAAGGCCCACGATATAGCTAACCAGAAGTTTAGGCAAAACGGCAAGAAAGCCATAGGCAAACATCTCGAAGAACGTAGCTTCGGCCAGCTTGCCGGCTGCCGCATAGTTCTGCCAACCCACGTTGTACATTCCGAAAAGCAACGCCGGCAGCAAAGCTATCACCACAATGCTCATTATTCGCTTCGAATCTATAGAGTCGTGAATGTGCGTTCCGCTCTTCGCCGTAGTGTTCGGCACGTACAAGAAGCTCTCGAAGCCTTCAAAGACGCTGCGGAAACAATGCAACTTCCCATTGTCCTCAAAGGCAGGTCTTATTTTATCAAGATATTTCTTCAACATGATTATTACGATTATAAATGCTTATGTGTCAGCTGTTTTCCTTACGCAGCATGTCCAGTCCCCTGCGTATTATCGACTGAAGTTCAAGTTTTGAAGAGTCAACGAATTCCGCCAAGGCGAAGTCTTCGGGCGACACCTCGTAAATACCCAAGGCTTCCATCTTCTCTATGTCACCGGCAATCACCGCCTTCACCAAGAATTCAGGATAAATGTCCATCGGTATCACCTTGTCATACTCTCCGCTCATTATCATGTGCCTTTCGCCGCCTTTCACACGGGCGTCAAGAGCATACTCCTTACCGCCCGACAGCCAGCTGAAATAGCTCCTGCTCGTAGAATATTGCTTAAGCCTCGGCATTATCCAACCCAGCAGTTCGTCTGCATTATCACCTTCGGGAATGACGGTCACCTCTGACGCATGAGCGTCAAGATAGTCGTCAAGCGTACACTTACGGCCCGTAAGCACGTTGCCGTTGATTATCCTCTGGTGCGAAGAGTCGTCAGATATGCGTCCTTTCAGTATTGACGATATCTTCTGCCCTACCAGCACGTCGGCATAAACAGGCTCCGTTACCTCGCTGCCAGCAATGGCTATGGTGCGCTTCAGGTTCACCTTGCCGCTATTGAACAACCGTCCGAAGAATATAACTGCCGTCGGCTCAACCGTCCAAACGACTTCACCTTTGTTCACAGGGTCTAAATGGTTGATCTGTACGCCAACGTTGCCGGCCGGACAAGGTCCGTCGAACACGTTCACGTCAACGTTCTTTGCCCTGCGCAGACATTCAGAACTTTGGTTGCGCCCAATGCCGAGATAAGTCTTTGCTATTTTCGACAATGCTGTCAGACCTGTCTGGAAGTCATTTTCATTACCCAACAGCTCAAACTCAAAGTCAGAGGCTAAAGGCTTGTCCCTCAATGCGCTGACGAATATCGCCTTAGGTAAATGTTCAGGTGAAGTAACCACGTCGTAAGGCAACTGGTTTATATAACCGAACAAGCCCGCCTTAAGCAACGCGGCAATAACGTCGCTCCCGGTCATCGCTTCAACGTCCTTCACACCGAAGTCGGCAAACTCTTGCTCGGCGTCAGGCTTAACTACGACGTTAAGCACCTTTCGCCTGTCACCCCTCACCACGGCCGTAACAATGCCGCTTACGGGCGACGCGAACGTAACTTCCTGACAGGATTTGTCGGCGAACAACGGTTCGCCGGCTTTCACATGGTCGCCCTCACGCACGAGGACCTTTGGCTTTAAACCCGGGAAAGACTCCGGCGACAATCCGAATGAGTCGCTCATCTCCACTTGCGACTTCACTTTTTCGGCCTTTCCCTTCAGATGGATGTTCAATCCCTTGCGAATTTTTACTACATTTGTCATATTCACACCATTAGTGCCAATAAATCATCATAAACAATAGCGAAATACTAAGACATAAACAGAAAAGAGTCTTCATGTTTTCACAGATGCAAATATATGAAAAAAAACGCACGTAAACGTTTTTTTAACGTAAAAAGCTCTTAATGCAATATTATCTTAATCCAAATCAATTGGTTCATCCGCAAACCTGTTGGATGAATATGTTGGTATAGTCCAAACATTATCTGATTTACAAGCGCACCCTCTTCCAAGTGAGGCTCTCGCATATCCCGTCATCCTGAACTTGATTCAGGATCCGGTTGTATGCAGCAACGTTGCAGTATGAGGATGTTTCCATTCCGCCCTGAATCAAGTTCAGGATGACGGGATATGCGAGAGCCTCACTTGGACTAGGATGTGCACTGCAGTTGTAATCAGAATGTCATAAAACCAAATTCAGAACAAACGCAAGAGAACAGGTGCTTATTATCCAACCGAACTGCTGATGAACGCAAATATTTCAAGCTTAGGCTGTCCGCACTGCACGATTGTACCATCCAACAGATTTGCGGATGAGCCCCTACCATGGCTGTTATATCATACTAAACCTAAGCTTTTACAACGAGAAAGGCCGCCTTTTGCATGGCAAAAGGCGGCCTATTATAACCTATTATATATCAGCGCATTACGCTCCCTACAAACAACACTCTATTTAAGCAGGTCTGCAAGGAACTTATCCAAGTCGTCGTCAAGTCCCTTCATCAGGTCGCCGCCTATAATCTTGATGTCGCTGTCAACGAGATACAGCTCGGCATAATGCTCCCTTTCGTCGTTCTCAAGAATAAAGCTGAACGGCTTCAGTATGCTCATGTTGTCAACGCTGTCATGCAGCCTGCCTATAACGTCGCGTATCGCTCCTGCCGCCGTATCGTAAAAGTCGGTCGTCTTATTGTCAATCCAGTCACTCACCACGCAACGCGTTATCTCGTTGTCGTTGTCGTCAAACGCCAGCAGCTCGCCCGTGTCCTGCGATATGCTCAGGTGGATGTCGGTCATCACCGTCGGCTCTTCCGTCGACGGAAACTTCTGGGCGATTTTCCTGATGAACCGCTCGATTTGTGAAAATGTTGCATCACTCGTTTTCATAGTATCGCGTTTTTAATATTTTATTGACTTTTTCCGTGGTTTGCTCTCGTTGCTCATGCGGTCGAACGCCGTCACGGCATAATGCACCTTAGCTCCCATCACCATTTCCTTTACCGGTATCTCGTAAAACTCGTCGGTAGTCACCGCTACGATTTTCGACGGGTCGTTCACGTCAACCTTCTCGTTGCCAACAAACCTGTAGACCACATACTTCACGGCCTCGTTCTTCCATCCCTTACCCTTAGGAGCCTTCCAGAACAGCACAGGTCTGCCGTCGATGTCAACAAACTTCATCTTCCTCACCTTCTTCGGAGCCTTGCCGTCAATGTAAGGCATGGTAGGCACGAAGGCGGGATACTTCCAATACACGTTCTTCATCACCGAGCCGTAATTGCCGATGTTGTCTACTACGGCCTTGGCATACCACAGCACCGTGCCGTTAACATTGTCCATCTGGCTGTGCAGCCTGCGCTTCGCCGGCAACTGGTTCACCCGCCAGTCGTTCAAGTCAGGCGTCTTCACCGTCCGCTCAACGTCCTCGCCTATATAAAGATGACGCCTGCCGGCGTACTTGTTCCACCACTTTATCAGCGTTTCATAATCGGCCGCCTTATGCCCTATCTGCCAATACAGCTGCGGCACGCAATAGTCCACCCAACCGTTGTTCACCCACATCAGCACGTCGGCATACAGGTCGTCATAGTTCTGCAGTCCGTTAGTGTTGCTGCCTATGGCAGGAGCGCTCCTCTTGTTCCTGTAAATGCCGAACGGCGACACGCCGAACTTCACCCACGGCTTCACGTCATGTATCGTTTCATACATCTGCTTCATAAACAGGTTGACGTTATACCGCCTCCAGTCGCCCCTGTCCCTAATGCCGTTGTTATGCTCGGCAAACTCCTTGTCGTCAGGTATCGACTGTCCCGCAGCCGGATACGGATAAAAATAGTCGTCAATGTGCAATCCGTCGATGTCATAGCGCTCAACGATGTCAGCCACAACCTTGCAGATATAGTCACGGTTCTCAGGCAGGGCCGGATTCAATATCAGCTGCCCGTCATAAGCGAACACCAGTTCAGGGTGCTTGATGGCCACATGGTTCGACGCCAACTCCCTCGTCGTCTTCGTTTTAGCCCTATAAGGGTTGATCCATGCGTGCAGCTCCATGCCCCTTTTGTGGCATTGCTCCACCATCCACGCCAACGGGTCCCAGTAAGGCGACGGCGCCTGTCCCTGTCTGCCCGTAAGGAAGCGGCTCCAAGGCTCTATTCCGCTTTCATATAAAGCGTCGCACTCAGGCCTCACCTGGAAGATTATGGCGTTCACCCCATACTGCTTCAGCTTGTCAAGCTGGTATGTCAGCGTTTCCTGCATCTGGCGAGTGCCCATGCCCAAGAACTGCCCGTTGACACACTGTATCCATGCGCCGCGGAATTCACGTTTCAATGAGCCGTCGGCACGTCCCGACAAGCCCATAAATATCAGCATGCAAGCTAAAACCATCAGCCTGCCGTGGCTCATTATGCTCGTTTTCATACGCCAAAGTTACTATCTTTTACCCATAAAAACAAATATATATTAATAAAAAGTGAAAATATGCCCATTATAACCCCATGTTACACTGCTCAATTGTCAACAGACGTTAAAACATCATATTGTGCGGGCACACATAAAATTTAATAAAATAAATCTAATATTTTATTTGGTTAATAAAAAAAAAGTGAATATATTTGCAACTGTTATCCTGAAAACAATCTTTTTACCTTAAAAAACTAATACCTATTGAAGATATAGAGCGGTTGCCTGTGAAGGCCACCGCTTTATTTTTTATACGAAATCCGGAGAGTTAAGAATTAAAAGTGAAAAGTGAAAACTGAAAAATCCAAATGCTAATTTTTTACCTTTTTACTTCTTTACCTTTTACCTTTAAAATCCCCTTCTCCCCTTCTCACCCTCTCACCTTCTCCCCTTTAATAAATGAGAGTGTGTCTTTAAACAAAAATGGCAGACTGTTTTTCAGTCCGCCATTTTGCGCTATTCAATGTTTTCAGTATTTTTGCACACACATAAACACCGATGAAAGAAAAATTACAACAGATATTAGGCACAATACTCCCCACGCTGATATTCATCCTCCTGATACCAGTGTCGCTCGTCGTTGCCCTGTTTCTCCTTATTCATAAGGCTATCCGAAAAGTCTTTCCCAAATAAACCTCGCGGGAAACAGCACGGCAGCCTGCAAATACCTCTTGCGCGTGTGAGGTTCCTTGTACATGCGGTAGACAAAGCGCAGGTTCATCCTGTCGGCCCATGCCGGGTAATACTCAATCTCGTCCTTCGCCGTCTGGTGAATGAAGCCGCCGCACGTAAAGCCGATGCCGCCATAACCGGCATCCTTCACCTTCAGCAAGAAACGCTCCTGCATCAAAGCTCCCATGCCAACGATAATGAAGTCTGGCGCCACCTCGACGATATGCTCCGCCTCGCGCAGCTGCTCGTCGTCAGACGAAAAATAACCGTTTCGATATCCCGCGACAATAAGCCCCGGATACCTCTCCTTAAATATCCCGACGGCCCTCTCAACCTGTTCCTGCTTAGAGGCCACGATATACACCGACTTACGATTCTCCTCGGCATACTTCAGCAATACCGGCGCCAGCGACGTCATGTCAAAGCTGCGCCTCGTCACTCTGCGCCCGTACAGCAGCCTGATGGCCGACACAAGTATCGAGCCGTCGGCGAAAATGCCGTCAAACCTGGCAAACAAGCCCTTATTCTTCAACGCGTAAAGATACGACACAGGGTTAAGGAACGTGTACACCCGTCCACGAGCCTCCATCAGAAGCCCGTCACCCATTGCGTCAGTCTTCACGATTTTATCAACCAAGACTGATTTCATGTCAATAAAAAATGTAGATGAAAGTATTTAAGCGCCAACCAAGCGCTTAATGGTTATATATAAAGTACAAAAATTATCGGCAATTAAATGTCTGTTCAGTATAAGACTTATTTACTTGCAAACATTTTAAAGTAAAGTACATATTTATTATGTTCAGTAAAGAACGTTTTTATGTACAAAATTCAACTAAATACGCCTTTTCACGACTAAGGACACGATTGCATTTTAATGGTGCAATCTTCAGAACCGAAGGTCAACGTTAAGCTAATTATGTCCCTACTGTGGTTATTATCTTATATCAAATTCACTTTTAATTAAAAGTGTTCATCCGCAGTTCTGTTGGATGATAATAATAACCTATCTCAATCCAGGCTGTCGGTAATCAGTCATCCTGAACTTGATTCAGGATCCAGAATGATAACACCCACAATCAACAAGCTGCGCAATAGTCCAATTTCCTCAATAGAAACTTAATCTTATTCAGCATTGTTTAATTAACAAATATTGAACCTCAATGCGGCAAAAAAACATCAAAATATTAAAACTTGTGATAACTACATTTATTTGCCAGCATTGATGTTACAATCAAGAGTTCCTCCGGCTCGCTTTCACCCCTGATTAACGTTCCGTCTTGCGAATAAAATATACCCGCATGTCGTGGGTTCTTTTCCGATGGTTTAGGTTTCACTTCGATAGTGATATTCTCAAAAACAATACTACGAACCTCAGCTGTTTTCACCAAGGCAAAACCATCCATTACATCGCCTTCAATACGCGGTTTTATGTATTCGTAATCTTTTTTATCTATTTCTTCCGTTCCTTTTCGTATTACAGACACATATTTCTCATATCTGCCGCTTTTTAACCTTGCCAAGTTAAACGCCGAAGGTGAAAGTCTGCCATCAACAACCATTGACGGCGAAAACACGATACGTGCCAACATTTCGTTGTCATCTACATGTTCCAGATTAAAATCATATTCCTTATCTCCACCCGAGCACATCCTTAATTTGTTTTAGTGCGTTCTTGATTTCATCTATCGAGAATTCTTTCTTGCCTTTTACATACTTACCATCATCACCAATGGCAAAATAAGAAAAATCTTTATTCCCTATATTAATCGAAGCAGACTTCCCATCATTTGCAGACAAGATAATGGTTCCGTTTGTATTAGGAAACAAGTTCCAATGCTCGGCGCATCCGCATGGCATACACTTTATAACACGCTTCGTGTTTTCATATGAAGCCGATTCAACAGGTAAAGCTCCGTAACCGTCCCAATTTTCACTTGCTGCATTATCTTTAATATCGTCAAGCCTGGTTGACATCATGGCCTTGCTCAAGTCATCGTCTACAACAGACAACAACGTATTATCACGTACTTCTATCTTTCTACCAATGCTATGTGCCGGCCTTCTTAAAACACGCAAAGACACATCAACATTACTATCAAATCCCCACTGATTTACGCAACCACCTTCCCTTTTAATTTCTACAAGGCCTATTGACATTACGCCTCCTTTGCCAAAAGACAAGTTCTCAATCTCCCCTCGATCAAACGTATCAATCCGAGGAGAAATTTCGGTTAAAGTTCCACAACTACCGCATGAACTACCGAATACATAGCTGCCACGCTTCAATTGGCTTTTTTCATTATAGCGCATACTTGTTCTGAAATATAATAAATAAAGGCGTCATACATTATATCATTCAAGGCTTTAGCGGTTTCCAGGACATCATCTACCGCCATATGCCTTTTCGGCTCGTATTCAGAGCACATGTTAAATAGGACGTTCACATTTTCACCGTCCACTACTTCATATCCAAGTGTCAACAACAAAGCAGCGTCTTCACCCAAATCAACCTTTATATCCTTGATTTCCTTAACCAGTTCACCAACTCCGCCTTTCTTTTTATTAAAATCTGCGGCATGCTCAGGTTTAAATGTTGCATGAAGAATATCTTTTACTTTCATGCTACAACCTTTAGACGTGAAAGGAAAAACATTCGTTTTTCTCAACACAAGTTTGTTCACGTCCTTAACACAAACCACATCATTCAAATAAAGAATGATTATCTTAAGATATTCAACCAAAGTCGTGTCAAACATTACATATCTCTTTGACCCCATCTGCAATCTTACACAACCTTGCTCATAATTGAAAACAAACTTTGTTTCAGCGTCTTTTGAGAATATCTCAGAGTTGCCCGGTCTATATTCGTTTGGAATATCAAGTTTAAACTTGTCCTTAGCAAAATCTTTAAACCGCATCCAATACTCCGACTTGCTGTCATCTGTAAGTTCGGCAGTCTTAAATGTAACCTCCAGCCCGACTTCACGCAAGAATGTAAACTTGAAAGTCACAGGTTCAACTTTTGGAAAAGGACTTGTAAAGTTCATGGTAAAACAATTTATATTATATCTTATGCCAAAAGGAATGGAAGTATCCCTCTTCCCATCCCCAAATATAAGCATTACTTATGCAAAGATAATGCAAACGAGAGGAAAGAGAACTTGTTCTCAGTTTCCCGAGTGCAGCTTATCTTATGCAAAGATAAACAATAATAATAATAACTCAAAGTAAATTATATTAATATTTTATCTTATGCACATATATTCATCTACATACCCGTCGGCAGAATTAAATTATCCTATAATCAAAAAGGGTTCATCCACAGTTCTGGTGCATGTGATAGAAACTTATCACTATTTTTCTATTATATCCGTCCTAATCCAGACAGTCGGTAATCAGCCTTTTACCTTTCCAACTCCGATATGATTTTTATCTTTTGTAATTTTCATATAAAAGTTGAAATTAATTTATTAATTACGTTTTCATCCATATTCACGTCAAACTTGCGGGCGAACAGACACCCCGAAGACATGATGTTGTCATAATCGGCCATTGTCAATGTCTTAGGTGAAGCACATCCATGAGAAAAGCAAGCATAACTTACAGGTTTATTATAGATTTTGAATTTATCATTACTTCCTATAATCATTTGTTTATACACCTCATCTGCACTTGTCGTATATTTTAATTTTGGTCTTAGCTCAACCATTTTCCCAATAATTTCCCTCACTGCCGGTAATGTCAAGCTACACCAGTTCTGTCCGTAAGCGAATTTCAAATTGAATTTTCTTAATCTGTTAACAAAAAGAACTTGCGGCACTAACAAAATACGCCTCAACAGCTCTGCGATACGCCACTTGCGCCTACACCTGACAAAAAAATGATAATACTTTAATCTTTTATACATCAAATGCACATCTTTCCCAAAAGAAAGATATTCTCGATCATCGTTATAAAACATTTTATGTAATTCGTCTTGCGATTTCAAAGGGAAATCACTTCCTGAAATAAGGTGTATTCTATTGTACCCTTTTCCGGACCTTATCACATGTTTAAACAACAGAAGCTCTGCATCCACCTGAGAAACATCACTCCACCTTACATCAATACTTTCAGTTAAAATCAAACTGGAGAACTTTGTTTTTACCCCCCCCGTTTGTTAAAATCCTTTAACGACTTAGCGTCAATATGAAGGTATATGTCGTTTCTCCCGTCGTCAATCACATTAACAAGCATTTGAAGCTGCTTCCAGTTTCCATGCGCCATTATGCAATATGCGTGCTTATCCATACCGGTAATCATTTCAAGACTTCCTTAAAAACATCATACCATTGTTGCGAAATCGCATCAATAGTAAATTTTCCTGCGTCAAGCATGGCCTCACCGGCCATTTCCTTTCTTCTGCCATCATTATCCATCAGGAACTTTATTTTATTAATAGTATACTCCTTATCATAAGGGAAAGGCGTTATAAAGCCGGAATAACCATCCCTGATAATATCATACACAGCCTCATAGCTTCCATATACCACAGGAACAACACCGTAACTCATACTCTCGATAATAACCAGGCCAAAGCCTTCCAAATCAGACGTAAGCATGAATATAGACGCATCCTTATAATATTTTATAGGAGGCTCTACCTGGAAACCCTCAAAACGGACACGTTCTATCTTATTATCGCTGACATATCCCATCAGTTTTGACTTATGCGGGCCATCACCGACAAGCACAAGTTCCCAGTCTGGATAATCTTCATAAACATCCTGCCACGCTTCCACTATTCTGTTTACGCGCTTATTCTCATAGTCCATTCTTCCCACATAGAGCAGTTGTTTTTTCTTTTGTTCTATGTTGAATCCTGTCAAGTCAACAGGTATAGTCACAGGATTTCCAATTGCGATAATATTCCCAGTTTTCTTAATCCTTGCGTAATCAACCAACGGTCTGATAAATCCGTTCGACAATAATATGTACCGTTCATTATGTCCGCAATTATACCTAATGCTTGCTTTTATCACTTCTTCCTTGGCATATTGCACGGCTTTATAAAAAAGTCTTGAAATTGGATTTACCGCATTTTTAACTTTGTCTTGCGCCATAATTATGACTTTCGATGTATTTGGCGAACCATGAAGAACAGAAATAAGTTTACATTTAGTACCCTTAATCGCCTTATTGCACAACATCGTCGTATTAAATGGCAATCCCCATTGGTTTATTATCAAGTCTACATTGTCCTTTTCAACCAGCAAATGCAGTCGTTCAATATTTTTCTTTGATATTACAGGATAATCCAGTTTCTCTATTTTCACGCTTTCATCAAGTTGTCCGGCCAGCTCCATGTGCGGTTGCTCAAAAGACACTATCGTAACATGATGTCCGTCCTTCGTAAACCTGTTGGCAAGTACGGTCGTCACAACTTCCACTCCGCCATAATTCGGGTAGACTCGGTAAAGAAATAAGATGTTCATGTTGGTTATTTATTTTGAATTTAACGCATGCAAAAGGAATTTCAGCGATTTCTCTTTCCATTGCTTCAATATTCGGTTTGTTTCAGTAAAGTCAAGAGCTACATCGTTAGGCTTTAAATCACCTTTTAAGGTATCATAAACGATGCGTGACTCTAAGTTCATTATCTTCAATATCGACAACACCCTGCTGTTCATCATGCTGTTAGGATTAACCAGCGTGGTAAACGGGATGTTGAAGTTTATCGAGAAAGCCGTGCCATGAAAACTGTCCGTCACCACATATTTTGCCTTCGACCATAACCCTACCCATTCTGCAGGACCTATTTCATAAACGTTAATCGTTCCGTCGTCAGGTTCGTCGCTATACCCGGATTTTATGTTGACAACCTTCAGGTTAAGACGTCTTGCTATGTCGTGCGCCATTTTCCTTATATGCGGCGAACCAGATAAGGTGTATATCAACAGATAGTCGCCTTCAATGCCGCAGTCATTAGCCACTTCCCTTACCCAGTCTTCCTTCGTCAACAGAAATGTCGGGTCTAAAACCACCTCGGCTTTCTTATTGCTGTATTTACTTACTAATTCAGCACCATGCAATTCCCTTACCGACAAAACGTCAATGTTCTCAAAATACGTTTTATATGCGGCACGCCATTTCTTCGGAATGTCATAAATACTAACGCTCGCGGCGTATGAAATCTTCTTAGCCTTAAACTTGTTGGCAAACATTAGGAAGTAGACGTCAAGTCTGTCCGTATGGATGTAATTCCATATCTGATCACTGCCGGCGATATAAACATCATACTTTAAGTCCGTAGCGTTCGATATTTCATCAAGAGTATAATACTTTTCCGAATGTCTTACTTTGTTTTCGAAAAAGTTTTCAAACAGCTTATGCTTGTTTTCGTTTATGGCCTTATACTTATCTTCATCCGTGATTCTTTTCTTTGTTTCAAGAAATTTTCTTACTATCGACACTATTGCAAATACTCCCTCTTGCTTGAAGCGTTGTTTTATTGCACCCATTATTACGTCCTGGTTGCGCTTCATGTCAATATTCCTTTTTTCAAGGTTTATAACCTCGGCGTCATACCCTAACGAATTCAGCTTCCATTGTAGGGCAAAAGCTTGTAGCTCTGCGCCGTAGTTATCACACTTTACGTAAGTTACGATACCTATTTTCATTTCAGTCTATAAGTTATTGATTTATAAACATTATATAGCCCCAAAGCATAAATTGCATTTTTCACATGCTTCTTCATTCTCGACTTCAGAGTTTCCTTTTTCAGCAGGCCGTATTTCTTTGCAAAATCCAGTAAGGAGAAATCATTATCAATCATATCTGATATTGCAGTATCGCGTTCTTTCTCTCTTTTTACGGGAGCTTTCAGATTATGGTTTTCATATAAAGCCTCTTCTAACGGTCTTTCCTCAACATAAACATCATTAATCATTGTCGAAATGGTTTCTTTAAAATTGCCGCAATTGTCAATCACAAGCGATACGCCTGATGCGACATTTTTCTTGAACGGCATGCCATGTTTACCTATGCCCCAAAAATCGGCAATTGTATATGTGCCAACCCTGTTCATGTTGGCATATTGGCAATTAAAACAACATTCCCTGTAAGTCCATCCTTTGAAAAAGGCGCTCATGTAAGCGTTACGCTCCTGTTCCAATATCCGCCATTTCGATTCAGAAAACTTGACAGCTGGGATTATCGCCCAGCTGTCAAGTTTTCTGAATCGAAATCCCTTTATATTCCCGCCCTTGGGGCGGTCGATTTTTTTCAGTTTTTCAAGATACTTTTCAAAAACCAATGGCGACGGTACGCCGTGGCAAACCAAGTCAAGCGTAATAAGCTGACCGTCATACCTCTTGTTCAAGTATTTATACAAGCCAGCAACTTGGCACGGCGTACCGCAAAACAACACCTTTCTCCCGTCGTTCAGATAAGACTTAACCTGTGAATAGCTGTCGCCTATTTCACTCTGCACGTATTTTGAACCCCTAAGCTTATCCAAATCATTAATATCAGATATCGCAATATGCCTTGTTCTTAGCCTATCATCATAAGCTGCTCCAACCACTACGCCTCCGTCATTCAATACCATCCTGGCAAATAATGAAAACGCGCCGCCCGAAGAGCTTACATTTCTGTCCTTCTTGTTTATTACAGCATATGCTTTGGGCGTATTACCATCCGTGCGTAATGGATTAATAGCCGGACATCTTTTCTCGCATAAATGACATTCTACACATTTCTCATCGTCAATCACAGGCTGCAAGAATCCTTCCACATCAGGCTGCATTGATATTGCCTTATGCGGACATACGTTCATGCATGCCGAACACCCTGTACAATGTTTGTTGTCTGCAAGTTGTATCATGATATATAAAATTTACCCTTTATAAAAATATCCTTGGATGCGTCCTACTAATATGTTAAGCGAATGTTGCGAACGGCGTGAATTGCCCTTCAGTAAATAAAACATAGAGCCCATCATCGGCCTTATAAACTGTTTCAATACATACGTTACAGGAAATTTGTGCTTTCTCAACAAATATCCGTTTCCCCGGGAATAGCTCTTGATTTTATCTAATGTTTTCTTGTTTATCACAGGTGCGAAAGAAGGATGATGCACAATTATATTCGGATCATACTCAAACGCAAATCCCTTTTCTTCCATCAGCCTCAATATATAGTCTGTCTCTTCTCCTGCGCCCAGACCATACTGACTACCAACTCCCAACATTTCGTCAAACGAAACAGTCTTATCAAATCGAACGAAGATGGTATATGATATTGCGCCACACCTGTCATATTTCGTTAGAATTTTCTTTTCGCTGGGAAAGATATTGGTTAAACGTCCATGCTCATCCGTCCCTTTTGCTACAACACCGTCAATCCCTGTTGTTTCAAAGCATTTTAAGACTTTACTCAACGTTTCCGGCTCATACCAGCAATCATCATCCGGAAAACCGACATAATCCCCCGTAACATATTTCAAGCCTATATTTCTCGCATGCGACAATGAGCAATGATGATACTTTATATAAACAAAATCTATCCTCTCATCTAAACCGTTAAACACTTGCTTATTGTCTTCTTGATCTACAAATATAAGTTGTATTTGATTTAAGTCTATACCAACTTGATTGTTCAAAGATTTCACAAACCGTTCCAATTCGTCTTTCCTATTTTGCGATGTCTGTATTAATGATAATTTTTTCATAAGCTTATCAATATAGAAATTCGACTTTAAACATTTAAATAATTAGCTAATGCGTAATAATTTGTTTATTGGATATCCGCTAAAACTTCTGTAAAACAATGTTATAGAAAATTTGCTCTAAAAGTGATTAAATAGCCGACTTATAGCTGAAGATTTATGTATTCGTATATTTATATTTACATTTATGCTTATTAATGCTAATAACTATGTAAATATCTATTAATTAACAAATTATATGCTTCCAATCATTTTTAGAGTACACCAATAATTTGTTTATAATTTATGTGTCAATATTGTACACATAGTATAGTTATCGCATTTTAATTAACCACAACAGAACTATATGCTTTATGATTTTTGCGTATAAATCTATCTAACTTATATAAAATAATAAAACACATAAAAAACATTGTATAATTTATATCTGTTATTGAACAGATTAAAAAGAAACCCAATGTATAAAATAATAAAGCCTTCCTTATATACAATGTTTTAAACGAAGCTTTTATAAATGAAATTATCAATAGTATATAAGAAATCAATCCCAACACTCCTTGCTCAATCATTAATCTAAACCATACACTTTCTGCACCGAAAATATCATATCCTTTATCGGCAAAAATAGCTGCAGATTTTAATCCATTACCAAATAATGGTGCTCTCAACCATAAATCAATAGAAGTTTCCAACTGAACTAATCGTAGATACAAACTTGAGCCTTCAACACTACTATCATTCGCATCAAATGCGCGCAAATCAATAATATTACCCAACAATGCCAAAAAAGTATCAGGAAGCAATAATATGATAAAGCAAATAAATATATCTAAGCACAATAAAAATTTATTTCTTAACAATAACGGTATAACAAATACAGGCAAAGCCACTAACGGTGTTTTTGAATTACATGCATAACAGCCAAATAATGATAAAACAATAAGCATATAAAACTTTATATCATTAATTCTAATAAAATTTAAAGCACGTAGATATATTAAAAAAAATCCAAACAAAACAGACATTATACCATATAAAATAGATATAGAGAATAATGACTGACAACGAGAACGTCCATCCCGTAAATGTTCCAAGTCACTCAAATATAACTTATCTTGAGCAAATTCTATAGGCATATTATTATTTATAATATCCAATATTGGATTTGTTTTTGTTACATATTCAAAAAATCCATATATAAAAATTATTACAAATAAAGATATTAGTGTATTACAAAAATACAATATGTCTTTTTTTGTTTTACAAATAATATAAAATAAGAATATAAATACATATAATGTAATTATTTTCTGAAATGAGCTAGTAAATCCAGATATACCACCAATTGTAAAGTATGTAACTAATGATGATATAATTAAAGATATACTACACCAAACAAAAGCTTGCTTAAAAAAGCAATTATCATCTATCCTAAAATGTTTTCTTTTAAAAAAGAACATTATCAAAAAATAAAAAGCCAATACAAATTCACAAGAAATAGCTGGAGGTGAATATTTTAAAGCCATTGCGGCATTAAAAATCACACTTACAGCAGCATATGTCAAAAAACTTTTTTTAAAGCTCTTAAACGAAAATATAATAAAAAATATAATTATAAAAAGATAGATTAATGTCATCATTCTATTTCAATTTAATAAGGAAAATTATCAAGTCAATATAACGCATATGAACAACTATTGAAAATAGCCTACCAAAAACATTTAAAGAGCACCCCTTACCATAATTAGTAAAACAATCTTCATCTAAATATTTAATCCATACTTTTTTTTCTTTATGAGAAAGGGATTTATTATTTACAACAGCAAACAAATATCTTTTAATTAAAAAAGTTAAGACTCTCCAAATATTAGGAACATCATACCCTATCTTTGCATATTCAGACAACTGCATCAAAGATTTTTTCCATTCTATGACTCCATACAATTCTTTTTCTGGTGAATAAAATCTATTTTGGATGGAGTTACCAGACTTTACATAATAATACCCTACATCTTCCGATAAATCAATAAACTTACAGAAACGTAAAAAATGAGCAATAAATATACCATCTTCTCCTATTATAACCTTTTCATTAAAATGTATATTATTTTCTTTTATTAAACTCAATCTAAACAATTTAGAATGAGGTTCTGTAAAGTCCAAGTTTCCATCATTGATAAAATCTTTAAGCATATTTTCTCCATCATAGACTCTATTGGTTATTTTTTTTGTTTTTATAATACCATTTTGATACGTATATATAGGTGATTGAATTATTAAATCAACCCTGTCTTTTACATAAATTATGTTATAAAAACTATGCAAATATTCAGTTGAAAGATAATCGTCAGAATCAACAAATGCAACATAGTATCCATTAGCATGATCTAATCCTAAATTTCTTGCAGCCGATGCACCTCCGTTTTCTTTATGAAATACTTTTACACGATTGTCTTTCCTTGCATATTCATCGCATATCTCTCCGGACTTATCCTTGCTGCCGTCGTCAATCAACAATAGTTCAAAGTCTGTGAATGTCTGCGCAAGTATGCTGTCAACGCAACGCCGAAGGTATTTCTCGGCGTTGTAAACGGGAACGATGACGGATATTATGGGATTAACGTCTTTCATCACTATAAAATATTAAGGCCTTATTATGTTAAACCTTTAACTATTACCAAAAACTTAATGACAGAAATATCAAATAAGGATTTTAAATATTATTTGTTTTTTAGGTATATAATTATGACATAAAATGTTTAACTGATATTTTTTCCTAATATGACTATATAAAAGATCTTCTTCAAATTACTTCTCAAAAACAGATATCTACGCTTGATATTAAAATAAACCTGTTCTTTACCTTTCCATGGACTCAAATCTCTATATTTAATAAAAACTCTTTTTAATGGATGTGTTGACTCTTTATACCACGGTTTTATATTACTTGTATAATGTATTATTACAGGGTTTTCTTTATATTCATCAACTTCATTCCATAAATCTCTACGAAAAAAGACTTTTTCTTTATTTGCATAAAATAGTTCTTGAAAATTATATTTAATCGGAATATAAATGACCTTACCACCCAATATCTTGTTTAATGCATCTTGATCAGGATATAAACATAATTCAGGGTATTCATAGATATAATTAATACATTTCATAGATATATTGTTTTTCCTCCAATAATCCAGATTCATATAAATTACTCCAGAATTAAAATATGGTGTATTAATTTGAATTCTATTCGATAAACGAATATCATCACACATTTGATCCTTTATTACAGCACAAGCATAATCTTCAATATTGATAGTTTCAAAGAAACTTAAAGATCCATTAATTATGATGTCACAATCTAAATACAATGCAAATTTATCTTGTACGAGTATATTTGGAATTAAAAACCTATAATAAATAGCCTTACTAAAACGTTCACTGACTTTTAAATTTTCAAAAGAGTCCGAACTTATTCTAATAATCGATAATTTTTGTGAGTATGCCTTAGCTAAATTTTCAAATTTACGATATTCCCGATCCGATAGATTCTCTGTAAAAATATATACATCAAAAGATATATTTTTATTGTTCTCAAACAAGGAAGTAAGGCATACACCACACGGCATTGCATATTTATCATCCGCACACAATACTACATTCATAATATATTTTCTTTCAAAAAAGATTGAGATAAGATTTTCTGTTCATTTAGGAATGGTTCCACTTTACTGAAATCTATTGGAGTAAATTGTGGTTTCGAATTCTTTTCAATCATTCTATCCTTCAATCCTAACATTTCTAATAAACTCATGCTTCGTTCATCCGCACCATCATTTAGTTTTATTGTATAAAACGGCGTATTTGTTATTATGGAAAATGCTGTACCATGAAATGATGTTGTAACTACACATTGAGCATTTCTTACTATTGAAAGAAAATCCAACGGTGAAACTACAATTTGTTCACATTTGAAAGCGTATCTGTTTTTATAAAAATCTACAGTCAAAACCTTTGCTTTAAGTTGCAATGCAAATTCTTCTGCTATACGATATACATTGTTATCTGGTCTTGCTTGATAAACTAATATATATTTATCATTCAGTATAGGTCTAAACCATTTTGCCCAAATATTCTTATCAGCCATTAACGACGGATCCAAAGTTTGTACGACTTTAATATTTGGCAACAAAGAGCATAATTTATCTTTCAGACTTTTCTCCCTTACTGAAATAGCTTTGAAATGTGACAAATTGTCAATCAACAGATTTTCATCATCTGTGTCAAAATCAACGTTTCCTGAGCTTGCGGCATACGAAATAAGCTTAGGGGTATCTCCTTTTCTATTAAATCCTGCCCCTAACCAAATTGAATCGTTTCCATTATATTTTTTATTCCAAACTTGATCACTTCCAATGACAATATAATCAAAATCTTGGATAAGATCTATCAGCTCATCTTTTGTTACACAAATATCTGTAAGCATAAAATGACATCTTTCAAAAGACTGGAATAAGCGAAAGCTTTCCTGTGCCATTTTATAATGCTGAATATTCTTTATGAAATTAACACTTAATATCGAACGATAACCTATTGATGGATGTCTACTTTCAAGATAGTTTGGCCGATAATTTATTATATGAACATCGTGCCCCATGCTCTTCAATGTTTCCTGCAAGGCATAGCATTGCAATACTGCACCATAATTATAGGCGCAATGGAATGTAAGTATTCCTATTTTCATGATAATCCTAAATGTCGTTTAATTGTTCTTTTTATCTTACCCGCAAACTTTCTTGCTTTCTTCATTACGCTGTCTTTGCCGTATTTCTTCATCACATACTCGAAGCCCTTACGCTGATAGTCGCGTTCAAAAGCCATGCGTTTCGGATGGATGACAGACGGATGACGCAGGTTTGGCTGCAGGCAGTCTTCAAGATTTGCGGGAACAACGTTCATCCGGTCTTTGATTTTATCGAACAGCTCGCGGCCTTTCTCCGTATTCACAAGTATCAGCGACACGCCCTTGTCGTCCTTATTGATATCCGGGGCGGTCTTCTCCCATCCCCAAAAGTCGGCAATCGTGATGTCGCTCGGCCGCTTCGTGTTAGTAAAGTGGCATTTTCCGCAAGAATGGCGGAACATTATGTGCTGATAGAATAGATATGTGAAGCTCATTTTACCCCCCCCTTAACAAATTTAAACGTTTCGTGGTGCGCAGTCCATCCGTACTCCTGCTTGTCGCGGAAGTTAACCCAGCAGATCCTGTCGCCCTGTTTCTTTTCCAGATACGCGATGTAGTCGCGCCACAGGTACGGCCCAGGCACGCCGTGGCACACGATGTCTACAAGTATCAGGTTAGCACGCAGCTTCCTGCCCACATAAGAGTTTAGTCCCGACGTCTGGCACGGAGTGCCTGAAAACAGCACCGTCAGACCGTCCTTCAGGTCTTTCTTCACCTGACGGAACACTCCCGTCAGATCGCTCTGGACGTACTTGCTGCCCTTGAATTCGTCACGCTCCTCTTTTGTCACGGCCCGCTTGTGAACTACACGGAAATGGTCTGTATAGCCCGCGCCGTAAACAACGCCTCCGTTCTCAAGCACATAGTCGGAGATGGCGATGAACGCCGCCCCGCTGCGGCTCGTTTCCACCTCGCGCATGTCCTTGTGGCGCGCGGCGTAAGCCTGCGGCACAGGCAGGTTAAGGCTCGTGTCATAGTTGTCGTTGAAGGCGCACACCTTTTCACACAGCCCGCAATCAACGCACTTGCTCCCGTCCACCTCGGGGTAAAGAAAGCCCATGGCGTCGGGCTTCATCGTTATTGCGTCGTGCGCGCATATGCTGGCACATGCGGTACAGCCGCAACAATCGGCCTTGTCTGTAATCCTTATCATGTTACTTATTAGTTATTTTTCTTATCACCGACTTTGCTTTCGCCTTTACGAAATCCCTCTCGCGCCTGTTGCAGCCGATATAAAACACCGACAGGAACGAGCAGCACAGGGCTACGCACGTAACTATGATGAACGAGATGAACGTTTCCTCCATACGTAGTGCTACGGCGAAAGGAACGACAGCGGCCACCACCGTTACGGATATTATGTTGGCATAAACGTTTCTCAGGTATTTCCTCACCGAGAGGCCTATCATACCGCGCAACATCAGCAGACGGGCCGCAAGGCAGCACTGCGAGATGCAGACCGCCACAATCAGCACGGTTTCAGGTATGCAGCCGTAACGAAGAAGGACGTACGACACGGGAAGGTTCATCATCTGCAGCCCTCCCACCACAATCTGGTAGTTGCGTATCCTGCCCGTGGCGAGCATGGCCGTAACCAGCGGATTTGAAATCGACTCGCTCATTGCGAACAGCAGCGTGAGCTGGACGAACAGCACGGCGTGCTCCGGCACCGTCTTCAGCCAAAGCGACAGGACGTAATGCGTATTGGCAAGCACCGGCAGCGACAATAACAGCAGCATGTAAAACGACAGGCGCGCGCCTTGGTATATCAACGTCATCATATACTCCCTGTCGCCCGATGCGTATGACTTGGTTATCTGGGGGTTCAAGGCCGTCATGAAGTTCTGCACGAAACCGGTAATGGCGTTATTCACCTGGAAAGCTATGCCGCGGGCGGCGTTGACGGAGGGACCGGCGAAAAGGTTTATCACGATGTTGCCGCCCTGGTCGCGCAACACGGACGACGAGGCCCCGATGAAATTCCAGCCGGCAAAGCCGAACATCCGTTTTAAAAGCTCCTTGTCCCAATTGAACCTGTATGTACACTCGGAGAAATGCTTCTTGCAGTAGCGCCCGTACATCAGGCGTACGGAAACGGCTACGGCGCACATCAGTATTGCGTAGAAGACGAGCCTGTCGACCGGCGACGCCATTATCAGGAACGCTATGGCGAGCTTGCCGGCGGCCTCAAAGATACTGATGTAGGCAAAGGCCGACATGCGCTCGTGGGCGATGATGGTGGCGTTGTAAGGCACGCTTACGAGGTTGATGACAAACGTAACTATCGAGAACTGCAGCACCCAGTTGGCAGCCGCAAGCCTGTCAGCCGGTATCGTCATCTTCGCGTTAAGGAACCATACGCCTGCCGTTTCAATCAATACGACGATAACCAGCGACAATATCAGTTGTATCGTTACGGCGGCGGAGAATGTCTTCTTCAGGCCCGCACCGTCGCCCCTGCCAAGCTCGAACGTTATGAACCTGCTTATGGCAGCCGACAACGAGCCGGAAATGACGCTGAACATAGCAACGACGCCGCCTACGACATTGTAAATGCCGAAGTCCTCTACGCCGAGGGCGTTCAACACCACGCGGCTGGTGTACAGCGACACTACCATCAACAGCAGCATGCGGAAATAAAGCAGCAGCGTATTCTTGGCGATGCGTTTGTTGTTTGCAGAATTAGAATTCATGCGAAATTTTATGATAGTTTATTTGTGTTATGTCAATATTGGAAACAAATTGAGGACACCCCTATTTTGCAACGTTGCGGTATACGACTGGTCCTGAATCAAGTTCAGGACGGATCAAGTCCGGGATGACATGATATGTTGAGAACCTCGATTGCTGTTGTGTGTTTGCATAAATTGAAGTGAGTTCGGAAGAAGGAACACACGTATGGATAATTGAATACACCCTCTTCCAATCTTGGCAATGACGTGATATGTTGAGAGCCTCAATTGAAAGAGGATGTTTTTCTTATATGAATTAGTCAAGACTTAATCTGACAGTTAAGCATAAAAATAGTAATTTTGCGACATAAAACAGATTAAGTTATGACGACATCAGAGAAAATCATCAAGAACAAGCTTGGATTGCTTGAGTTGTCCCAACAGTTGGGTAACGTGTCACGTGCCTGCAAGATCATGGGATACAGCCGTGACAGTTTTTACCGCTTCAAAGAACTGTACGAACAAGGTGGTGAACTTGCCCTGCAGGAAATCTCACGTAAGAAGCCGGTGATAAAGAACCGTGTAGAGGAGCATATAGAGCAGGCTGTCGTACAGATGGCCATAGACAATCCTGCGTTGGGGCAGGTGCGTGTATCCAACGAGTTGCGCAAGAAAGGCATCCTCGTATCCCCCGGCGGAGTACGGTCTATATGGCTCAGGCATGACATGGAGACCTTCCGGAAACGCCTGAAAGCGCTTTCCACCAAGGTGGAGCAGGAAGGAATCGTGCTTGACGAGAACCAGGTTGCCGCCCTTGAAAAGGCCAAGGCGGAGAAACAGGCGCACGGGGAAATAGAGACATATTATCCCGGATTCCTTGTGGCGCAGGACACCTATTATGTAGGGTATATCAAAGGCGTAGGACACATTTACCAGCAGACGGTAATCGACACCTATTCCAAAATCGGTTTTGCCAAGCTGTATGACAGAAAGAATGCGCTCGTGGCGGCGGACATGCTCAATGACCGTGTGGTACCCTTCTTCGAGCAGCATGACCTGAAACTCATGAGGATGCTCACTGACCGGGGAACTGAATACTGTGGCAACAGGGAAACACATGAATATGAATTGTATCTGGCCATTGAGGACATCGACCACTCCAAAATCAAGGCGAAAAGCCCACAGACGAACGGCATCTGTGAACGCTTCAACAGAACGGTACAGAACGAGTTCTATGCCATTGCGTTCAGAAAGAAGATATACTCTTCGATAGAGCAATTGCAGGAAGATCTTGACTGCTGGATGAACTCCTATAACACTCAAAGAACGCACTCGGGGAGATACTGCTTCGGGAAAACTCCAATGCAAACTTTCCTCGAAGGCATTGAGGTGGCGAGAAGATACCAATTACAGGATGCAGGAAAAATACAACCTCAAGAGCAGATTATTGACTCTTCTCGGTGTGAGACTGGGAATAATTGCATATCTTCGCAGAAAACATCGGACAATTCGTTTGTCTGATTGTATAGAACTTGTCAGAACAAGTCTTGACTATTACATGACATCTGGTTAAACCCTAATCGGTCATTAGAACGTATATGATTACATATTGGCGTATTTCTCCAACTCTTCGTCTTATTGTGCGTTCCTGCCGCCATCTTGCTTTTAGTTCCGCCTTGACGTAGCCCGCTACGCCTGCACCGAAACTAAAAACAATCTGTCTGACATGAACAAGCAATAAGTCTGAAGTCTAATGACCGATTTGGGTTAAATGTGTTTGCACCTCTAAAAGTGCATTTAATCAATTGATTGTCAGTAACATACGTTTCTTACAAAACGTGCGGACATAATAAATTAACGTCAGTTCGGTATAAGACTTATTTACTTGTAAAAATTTTAAACAGCCACTGTAGGGACATAATTTATTATGTCCGCACGCCGCGAAGAGGCGTATTTAATTGATTTTGTACATAAACGTTCTTTAAAGAACGTGCGGACATAATAAATTATGTCCCTACTTGGTTGGTGTTTACCTGTTTTCGACATAAAAACTTATACCGAACTCACGTTTGCATAAGATAAGCTGCACTCGGGAATGTGCAAGCAAGCTTACATTCCGCTCATTTGCATTATCTTTACATAGAATAATTATTCAAGAAGAACTTGAAGGTAAAAATTAAAGGTAAAAGAGTAAAAACGGCAATTGAAATTTCCATTGCCCCATTTTCACTCTTAATTACTTACTTTTCATTATTCACTTTTGCTCTTCACTTGCAGCTCAACGTTTCACCGTTCATTAAATATGAAATCGAGGCCGTAACGTTCGTACCGTGAAAACTTTCTGTCTGAGCTTACAAGAGGCAAACGATCTGTTATAGCCTGAGCTACAATTAAGCGATCGTTAGGGTCGCGATGGTCTTCATAAAAAGGAAGGTCGATCAACGTTTTAATATGCGCTTCCGACGTAGCAACCATGCAAACACCCAATTCGTCAAGCTTCCTCATTGCCATGTCTGCCGCACGACGCACATCCTTGACACCCCCGATTTTAACCTTTCCTATCTGTATAAGATGTACTAATTCGGCAAAACACACGGAACTTGAAAACAACAGCGTTTCATAATCTTTTATTATCTCCTTCACATCGCTGCTTATAGAAGCCCCATTATCCTGCCCTACTATAAAAGCAAGTATATTAGTGTCAAGATAAAGCCTCATTTCATTATGTATTTGAGATCTTTATCGTCCCATGTGAACAACGGCTCGGGATGGCTTTCAAGCCACTCGCCCAACTTGTTAAGTTTTCTTTTTCCGCTGCTCTTCTTTATCTTTTCAAGAAAATCCAACACGTCCTGACTATTGGTTTTCATTCTTGGTTTATTTTTATTCTTATCCATAGCTATCAGTTCATTTTATATATACTATGCAAAGATAATGCAAACGAGAGGAATGTAAGCTTGCTTACTAATTCCCGAGTGCAGCTTATCTTATGCAAAAATAAATAAAGTTTCGATACATTGCAACTATCGTATATATCTTTTTATCAGTCTGAAGTTTAACAACCAATTCCGTGTTAACTAATCGTAAACAGAGCTGGATATGTTAACATCCGTTTATTTTCGAACATACACTGATGTTAAGCGGTTCAGAGCAGAAGCGGTAATTTTGCGACCGCTTAAAACAAAACAGCATAAAAATGGAAAACATTAAAATGTCATTATTCAATGCCCCGATAGCTCCGCAACGCAACGCTATCGGACAGTTCTTAAAAAACGCCTCGCTAACACCCGTGGCCGAGGTGAGCCTTGAGCAAGTATTCAAACTGATTACCGAAGACGAGCAGCTGAAGGAGCTGACCTGCCGCGTGCGCTCCGCCAAAGACATGCGTGCGGCTAAGGCGTCGCTGCTGCCTTACGTAACGCCGTGCGGTGTGTTCACCAAGCGTAAGGCCGACGGCCTCGTCATGCCCTCGGGCCTCGTCGTCATCGACATCGACCATCTGCCCTGCGCCGACGACGCCAAGAGGCTGAAAGAGAGGCTCTTCGGCGACGCCTTCCTGCGGCCCGCCTTGGTGTTTGTCAGTCCGAGCGGACTGGGCGTCAAGGCTTTCGTGCCCTACTCTATATTGCGTAACCCTAACACTTTCAAGAACATATCCGAGAACACGCGCTGGGCCATGAACTACGTCAGGATGGCTTACGGCGACCTGCCGGGCGGGGCCAGTGTTGACGCCTCGGGCAAGGACGTTGCACGTGCGTGCTTCCTATGCCATGACGGGGAAGCGATGATACGATAAGAAATTAAAAATTAAAAATTAAAAATTAAAAATTAAAAGTGAAAAGTGAACAATTAAAAATTAAACGAATTCCGCAAAGAGCCAAGTAGTTATCCGGTGTTAGCGGAAGTTAGGCTCCCTTATGGGAGCCCGGAGTTAACTGACAATAGCCAGCATAGGTAACGTCTGTTAACTCCCTGAACGAGCGCAGCGAGTGATAACTCCAGTTTACTACCGGTAACTACACGCATTTGGTAAAATGCGGACATTCTTCCCACTTTCTCACCTTCTCACTTTCTCACCTTCTCACCTTCTCACCTTCTCACCTTTAAAATAGCATTATGATCAACAACTTAATCCGCCTCACTGAGGCTGTAGAGGCCGCCGGGGTTGACATCGCCCCTGACTATGCGGCTTATGTTCAACTGGCCTTCGCCGTGGCTACCGACTGCGGCGAGGAAGGCCGAGAGCTGTTCCACAGGCTGTGCCGCCTGTCAGACAAGTATGATTATGAAGGCGCCGAGCGCCTTTTCACCTCCGCGCTTAACGACGGTCGGGGCGATATTCACATCGGAACGGCGTTCCATCTGGCAAAAAAAGCCGGCGTAACGGTGGAATTTCACCGCAAATGCCGTAAAATGGGTTCAAATGGTTCAGCACCCCTCACACACACACGCGCGTATGCGCGAGGGGATGATGATTTTATGTTGTCGGCCGACGGAGGCGACGACATCGTGGAAGGAAGCGACCCCGTCAAGGCCCTGCCCACGCTGGGCCGTTATGACTGGCCGTGGCCGCTGGCCGACATCATAGCCCACGGAGAAACCGACGCCCAGCGCGACGTGCTCCTGCTTGGCGGGCTGACCGTCATCGGGGCCGGCATGGGGTCTTACGTTAGGTGCACTTACGGCGGCCGCCTCGTGTCGCCCTGCCTGCAGACGTTCGTCGTGGCCCCGCCGGCGTCGGGCAAGGGCGTGCTGTCGCTTACAAGACTGATGGTTGAGCCTATTCACGACGCCATACGGCGCGAAGTGCAGGAGCAGATGAAGCAATACCGCCATGACAAGGCGGCCTACGACGCCCTCGGCAAAGACCGGGCGAGGCAGGAGCCGCCGCAAATGCCCGCCGACCGCATGTTTATCATATCAGGCAACAACACGGGCACGGGCATACTGCAGAACATCATCGACTCTGACGGCACGGGAATTATATGCGAGAGCGAGGCCGACACCGTGACGACGGCCATCGGCACCGACTACGGCCACTGGAGCGACACGCTGCGCAAGGCGTTCGACCATGACCGCCTGTCGTACAACCGCCGCACCGACCGCGAATATCGTGAGGTCAAGAAGACTTACCTCTCCGTGCTGCTGTCTGGCACGCCGGCACAGGTGAAGCCGCTGATACCCTCGGCCGAGAACGGCCTCTTTTCGCGACAGCTATTTTACTACATGCCGGCCATACGCGAATGGCGCAACCAGTTTGACCGTGACGACACCGACCTTGAAGCCGTGTTCACCGACATGGGACGCCGCTGGAAGAAGCGGCTCGACGCCCTGAAGCAGAGCGGCATGTATGACCTGAAGCTGAACGACGCCCAGCGCCGGGCGTTCAACGAGAAGTTCACTACGCTTTTCGAGCGCTCGGGCTTTGTCAACGGCAACGAGATGAGCAGCTCGATAGCCCGTCTGGCCATCAACGTCTGCCGCATGATGTCAATAGTGGCAGTGCTGCGCACGTTTGATGACCCGAGGCTGAAGACGCCCGCCCGCGACACCGCTCCCGACAACCTGAAGGACGGCATAATCAGTCGTTGGGACGTAAGCGTAAGCCCGGCCGACTTCGACGCCGTAATGGCCCTCGTAGAACCGTTATACCGTCACGCCACACACATCCTCTCGTTCCTGCCCTCTACCGAGGTGCGCCGCCGCACCAACGCCGATCGTGACGCCCTGTTTGCCACCCTTGGCAGTGACTTCACCCGCCACGACCTTATGCAAGCCGCCGACAAAATGGGAATCAACAGGCAAACCGCACTGACATGGGCGAAAAGGATGAGTTAATGCATAATTCATAATGCATAATCGGCCTACGCCTAATTTCGTTTCATAATCACCTGCGCAATGACGTATGTCCTAATTATGCGTTATGAATTGTGCATTATGAATTGTGCATTATGAATTGTGCATTACGAATTGTGCATTATGAATTGTGCATTACGAATTGTGCATTATGAATTATGAATAGTAAATTGTGAAGGCACCCTCTTTCAATCCAGGCTGTCGGTAATTGTCATCCCGGACTTGATCCGGGAACCAGACGAATACACCCTCAAATCGCCAACGTTGCTGCATACAACTGGTTCCCGTGTCAAGCACGGGATGACGTGATGTGCGAGTGCCTCAATTGGAAGAGGACGTATTCATTATTCATTGCTCATTATGCATTATGCATTGTGCATTGTGCATTGCTCATTATGCATTGTGCATTATGAATTATGAATTATGCATTATGAATTATGCATTATGCATTATGCATTATGCATTATGCATTATGCATTATGAATTGTCCATTATATAATGTACGCGCATGCGTGTGTGTGTGAGGGGTGTTGAACCATTTGAACCCATTTTACGGTGAAAAGCGGCGCCTTACGGTGAAAAACCGGCGCTTTACGGTCATAACCCACCGCTTTAGCACCCGAAAACCTTCCGTTTTTAATGCATAATTCACAATTCAAAATGCATAATGCTCAATGCATAATGCACAATTGGCTTACGCCGAACTTCGTTTCATAATTACCCGCGCAATGACGTATGTCCTAATTATGCATTATGCATTGTGAATTGTGCATTAAAAAATTATGCATCATTCAAGGTTCTCCCAGCGCGTCGACGATGGCTTTCACCTGTGCCGGGGTGTATGTGCGCGACTTAGGGTCAAGGCCGAGGTCGGCAAGATGTTGCCTGAGGTTGGGATACATGTCAATCCACTGCATCACTTTGCGGTAAGCCGCGCGAGGGTTCATCGTGGGACAATAGCATTGCGCCAGTTCGGTGCGTCCGTATGTTCTTATCTTAAACTCTTCCATAGGTGTAAAGTTACTAAAAAACAACGACTTACGCAAATGTTTTTATCACTATAACGCACCATAACTCACCGAATTTCACGACAAGTGACAACGGGCTTTCGCGAAGTTGTATCTTTGCAACGCAAGACGAGAAGGTGAGAAGATAAAAAAGTAAAACAGTAAAAAAGTAAAATGGTAAAAATGTAAAACTCCGCAATTGGATTTTTCACTTTTCATTAACAAACCCATCGTCTTAACTCCTTAACTCCTTAAATTAAAACTTATGATTAGATTCAAACTTTATCAAAACAAGATGCGCACGAGCGCCTACAACGGTTACTGGTACGCACGCGCGGTGTGCGACGAAACTTACGACACCGAGAAGCTGGCCCGCCACATGTCTGAACACAACACGCCGTATTCGCCCGGCGTCATTCACGGTGTGCTGAAAGACATGATCAACTGCATCAAGGAGCTTGTGCTCGACGGCAAGAACGTTAAACTGAACGACCTGGCGATATTCTCCGTCGGACTGAAAAGCGCAGGAGCCGCCAACCTTGAGGACTTCAGCGTAAACGAACACATCAAGGGCGTGCGCCTGCGTGCACGCGCAACGGGCGAGCTGTCAAGCTCGGCGCTGAAGGCCGAGGCCGTCATGAAACAGCTGACGCAATACTCCACAACAACCGAAAGCACAGCGGAAGAATGATGAATTAAAAATTCATTCCCTCACCTTCTCACCTTCTCACTTTCTCACCTTTAACAAAAACCCACATTAAAACAACAAAAACATGCAAGAGAAAAAGAAAGACATCATCCGCATCATCGTACAGACAGCCATCAGTATCCTCTCCGCCGTAGCCGCAGCCTTCGGGCTGCAGAGCTGCAGGTAACGATTAAAAAATTAACAATTAACAATTAACAATTAAAAATTAAACGATTAATAATCAATAATTAAAATCCAACCGCCGATGTTTTACCTTTTTACTTTTTTACCGTTTTACCTTTTTACCTTTAATCCTTTCTAAATTAAATCATGCGTACAATCACACTAATCATCATCCACTGCTCAGCCACGCCCGAGAGCAAGAGCCTGAGCTTTGAGGAATGTCGCCGCGACCACATAACGCACAGGCACTTCCGCGACATAGGGTATCATTATTACATAACGCGCGACGGCGTGGTGCACAAGGGCCGTTCCGTAGAGAAGCCGGGCGCCCACTGCAAGGGGCACAACTCACACTCTATCGGCGTATGCTACGAGGGCGGCCTCGACGCCTACTCTCATCCAAAAGACACGCGCACCGAAGCCCAGAAGCGCTCGATGGCCTCACTGCTCTGTGACCTGCAAAAGCGCTTCCCTAAAGCCCTTGTCGTTGGCCACCACGACCTTAATTCACAGAAAGCATGTCCGTGCTTTGAGGTAAGGCGTTTGAAGGTGAGAAGGTGAGAAAGTGAGAAGGTGAGATTCACTTTATTTACCCTTAAATTCTCACTTCCTCACCTTTTCACTTCCTCACCTTCTCACCTTCAAACGCCTTCTCATCGTGCCACTTCATATACTTATCCCGTGGTATCTCATCCGTGCGGAACGTCATGCGCCCTTCATGTTCTCCGTCAGAGGCGAACAGGCTTTTTACCCTCGACACGTCAGAGGCGGCAGTGCTCGCCATAATGACGGGAAACGGAAGCGAAGCGAAACGCATCACCGCCGTGCCGCACTCCGGAACGATGCGGCTGAGCCAATAGGCCGACTTCTCGAAAGCCACAATGAAGTCGCCCACGGTGTAGATATGTAGCGACGAGCCATTGGCTTCCTCGCTCTTCAATATCTCCAACAGCCGGCTTTGCAGCAGCGCCGCCAGACTTAATGATGGAAGCATTATATATTAAATGAAAAATTAAAAATTAAAAATTAAAAATGAAGAATGAAAACACACTCATTACAAATGATGCGCTCGGTAATTGTCCTGAACTTGATTCGTCATCCTGAACTTGATTCAGGACAGACGAATACACCCTCAAATCGTCAACGTTGCTGCATACAACTGGATCCCGGATCAAGTCCGGGATGACGGCTACCGAGTGCCTCACTTGAAAGAGGATGCATTATTTACAATTCATAATGCACAATGCATAATTAGGACTGAAGTCATTGCACCCGTAGACGATTATTAATTCATAATGCACAATGCATAATGCATAATTAAGACTGACGTCATTGCACCCGTAGACAATTATGAAACGAAGTTCGGCGTAAGCCGATTATGCATTATGAATTATGAATTGTACTTTATGAATTATGAATTATGAATTGTCTAAATCTTCTCAAGAAAGCACTGCGGGATGTAGGCCAGGGCGACGGCGCATACGCCGCGGACGCTGACGAAGAGGCGGCGCTCATGCTTAACGCGGCGGACATAACCCTCAAGACCTTTAAACGGGCCGTCGATGACGCGTACATGCTGACCTTTGGCGAACGTGCGCTTGTCGTACTCGAAATATTTCAAGCCGGCCATGCCCTTAGAGGTTACGAGAATGAACATCTGCATCTCACTGTCGGGGATAACGGCTGGCCGCTTGTCGTCACAAGCGGGGTCGGTATAAACATAGCCGATGTCGCCGAGCTGCTTGCGCAACTCAACAACAAACTTCTTTGTGGCACGGAAAAACAACAGCGAACTTACCAACAGCTCACGCTTGGGTTGCGGCTCCTCGTCAACACGCCAAGGCGCATAGCACTCAACGGAGGCCTGACGCAAGCGGTACTCCACGTCTGGCACCTTGTTGCGGAAGACGTGCAGCGCAAACCAATGTTTCTTTGGTGATATGTTGTTTAGTTCCATGTTGCAGTTTTTCATTTACCCAATCGTCATCAAGCTTTTTCAGAGCTTCTCCCAAAGGCAAAAACAGCCATAAGAGCGGTCTGACGACCTATTTGGCTTAAGGACATTCTCTCCTCTCCACGCCGTGGCGTTAAGCCACAACGTGCCGTGCATAAAGGTTAGCCTGTACCGCCGGATTACCGGCCTCTCAGGACTTCGGCTTCTTCAATACCCCAGAAGACTGATCCGCAACCTCGTGAGTATGCATAATTCGTTGCAAAAGTACAAAGAAGTTTTAATTTTACCCCCCCCGATAGTTAAATAGTGTGAAAGGAAAATTAAGAATGAAGAATTAACGTGAGTCCGATATAAGAAAACACATCTGAATATAAAGAATGACCCTCATCCAACTCTTCCAATCCAAGCTGTCGCATATCCCGTCATCCCGAACTTGATTCGTCGTCCTGAACTTGATTCAGGACAGCCGTATGCCGCAACGTTTGCAATTCGACGGTGCTTTCATTCTGGATCCCGTGTCAAGCACGGGATGACTTAATTAGTATCAAAATTAAGAAGTTAGCAGGAGTTAACAGGAGTTAGGCTCGCTATGCTCGCCCGGAGTTAACTGACAATTGCTTGAATTTCATCAACTTGGCATTTGTCAGTTAACTCCCGATAACTCCGACGCGAAGCGTCTTACTCCTGTTTACTACATTTCGGCACACCCTCTTTAAATGTTTACAAGTAAATAACCATTAATTTATCTTCCTCCGAAGCCGCCATGGAAACCGCGGGGACCACCCATTGGTCGGCCGCCGGCCATACGGGGGCCACGAGGACCGCCGTCAGGAGGACCGGGACGATCAGAACGCTGCATGCCCTTGCTGCCGCCGCCAAAGATGTTGACGCGGTAGATGGCGTGGAGCATGGCGTAGCTGTTAATGCTGTTATACTGCGTGTCGCTGCGCTGCATGGCATTGATGGTGCGGCTGAAGTTGCTCTGCTGGTGCAGGATGTCATAAAACTGCAACGACACGGTAAGGGCGTTGTTCTTAAGGAAGCTCTGGCTAAGCTGCGCGTTCCATATCAGCTCGTTAGTGTTCATAGAAGCGTCGCTATAGCCGCGGCGGCTGTTCTGATGAAGGTCGGTTGACACGCTCATGCCCCACGGAAGGTAAAAGTTGAAGCTGCCGCCGTAGGCAAACTGCCACGTGTCAAGATTGCTTTGGCTCTGCAAGAGGTTACGTGTGTGGGTGTAGTCGAGCGAACCGTCAAGCGACACCTCAAGCCAGCTGTTACGATAGCTCAAGGCCAACTGCTCACCAACCTGTACGGTCTTCGTGGTGTTCTTCTGCGAATCGGAATTGCGGTCGAGCGCAAGATAACCGACATAATTGTTATACCTAATGTTGGTGAACGTGTTGACCGTCCACATTCCGACGGAGTCGAGGGCGGTGTTGAACATGAACGCGCCGGAGAGGTTCCAGTTGCCGTTGATGTTCTCGGGGCGCGTGGTGCGTCCGCCAGTCTGCTCGTTGTAAGTAACCATGTTGCTAATGCTGTTGCGCGTGTTGCTGTAGTTGACATGCGCCATCATGGCCTGCTGGTGGTCTTGGATGTAGTTGTTGTAGAACACGCGCAGGGTGTTGGTGAACGACGGCTTCAAGCCGGGGTTACCCATGGTGATGTTGAGCGGGTCGCTGTCATCGACGATGTCAAGAAGGTCGGTCATGCCGGGTTGCGACGTCGTTCCACGGTAGTTTACGCGCAGGGTGCTGAGCTTAGAGAAGCGGTAACGGAAGTCGAGCGTAGGCGTAACGTTGACGACGTTGCGCACGGTGTCGACGCTAATGCCCTGGTAATTCTGGATGAAGCGCGTGCGCTGCGGCTGCACCATGACGCCGACGTTGAATTTATACTTCTCACGTATGACGCGCAACATGAGCTGGAACTCGTGAATGTAGTTCTTATACTCTGAGTAGCGGCTGAGGTCGGTGTCAAGATACGACTCAAGGGGGTTCTGCAGGCGCGAGAAGTAGTTGCCCCAGCCACGATACTCGTTGGCTACGTCGGCAAAGAAATCCTCGCCGAGGTTGCTGAAGTCGTAAGTGGCGCGGTCGCTCTTGTTGAACTTATAGTTGAACTTATAGCTGAACTGCAGGAACATGGCGCGGAAGATAGGCTCGCTGTAAGTGAACTGCAGGCTATAGTTGAGGGTCTTCGTCGGCGTGGTGTTGTAACGGTTAGTCTGGTACGTAGAGTCGTTGCCAAGCTCGTTGAGCACCTGATATAGATGTACGTTCGACGTGCTGAGATTCTTGCTGTCGCCCTCGCTGTAGCTTACGTCGGCACGCACGGTGGCGTTGCGGCCGCGGCTGTTGAGCTTGCGGTTGACCTGGAGCATGGCGCCCACCTGCTTGCTGTCAGAGTAAGTGATGGAGTTGTTACGGCGCGTGTTGACCATGAGGCCGTCGGCGTCGAGGAGCGATATGCTTTCGTCTGACAATGGATTGTCGACATAATCGTAAGGATCGTCATTGTAAGAGGCGCTGGTGCTTGACGAACGGCCGTCGCTCGTAGAATAGCTGAAGCGTGGACGGAACATGATGTTAGTCATGGTGTCGGGCTTCCACTCGAGGCGCATGCGGGCGTCCCAGCTGTCAGAGCGGGTGAAGCTCTGGTTAAGGCTGTTGGAGAACGAGCCCACGGTGCTGACGAAGTTCTCTGTCGACTGCTCCGTACGGACATTGCCGTTGGAATGGTTCCAGCGCACGCTGCCGTCAAGCTTAAACTTATCGGAAGGCTCAAGATTGAAGTTGGCTCCGGCCATCTTTGACGTGTTAAGGCCGTTAAGACCTCCTCCGAAGCGTCCGCGACCGCCACCGCCGGGGAAACCGCGGTCGTTGACATTATTGAGGTTGCCCATGAGCATTATGCGGGTGTTGTCCTTAAAGAAAGCTCCCATAAGGCGCTCGGCATAGCGGCTGTGCGTGCCGGCGGAAGCGTCTACATTGCCGAACATACCCTTGTTCATGCCCTTCTTTATACCAAAGTCGAGCACGGTCTGCTCCTCGCCGTCGTCAATGCCGGTGACCTTGGCAAGGTCGCTCTTCTCGTCGTAAGCCTTTATCCTATCGATGATTGACACGGGCAGGTTCTTAAGAGCCGTCTTAGTGTCGCCCGTCATGAACTCCTTACCGTCGATAAGCACCTTCTTCACCTCCTTGCCGTTGATGGTGACAGTACCGTCGTCGCTCACCTGGGCGCCCGGCAGACGCTTAACAAGCTCTTCGATGACGGAGCCTTCGGGAGTGCGGTAGGCGGAGGCGTTGTAAACGAACGTATCCTCACTCACGGTGACACGGGCCGCCTGGCCCACAACGACGGCACCCTTAAGCATAATGGCGTCGGCACCGAACGTGATGTTGCCAAGGGCTACGTCTGACTTGCCGTCGACCTTGACGCTCTTTGTCAACGGAGTGTAGCCCACGCTGGTAAACTTAAGAATATACGTACCGGCCGAGGGGGCGGTAATGGTGAAATTACCCGTGTCGTCGCTAAGCACGCCTTTGACGTAAGTGCTGTCTGACTTCAACATCTGCACCGTGGCGAGCATGACGCCCTCCTTGGTGTCACGGTCGACAAGCGTTCCTGAGATTTTCAACCCTTGGGCCGAGGCCGTCACAACAGCCGTAAGCGTAAGGCATAATGCGATTAATAACTTCTTCATCGTAGAAACAAATATGATTAAGTGAAGTTTCACCCCACAAAAATATAAAAATTTAATGACTTAGACTAAATAATCAGCCCATGGTTTAATCATAATATCACAATATAAAGCTTTTTAATTACTTTTATCGACGAAAACCATTATTTTTGCAAAGGAATATAGTTATTACCTCATTATTATTGCTAAAACGAAATGAGCCAAAAGATAGTAATCTCGGAATGTATCGAACAGGAAACCGGCAAGGCCGTTAGCAGATGCGAACACGACAAGACGTTCGTTATTACCGACGAAACGACAAGGGAGCACTGCCTGCCACTGATTGCAAACGCCGAAGGTATAAAGGAGGCGGAAGTGATAAGCATTAAACCGTCGGACTTGAACAAGAACCTTGACGCGCTGGCTTACGTATGGAAAAGGCTGAGCGACGGCGGAGCAACACGCCACTCGTGCGTGGTGAACCTGGGCGGAGGCATGGTGACCGACTTGGGGGGATTTGCCGCGTCGACATTCAAGCGAGGAGTGAACTTCATCAACATACCGACAACGCTGCTCGCCATGGTGGACGCATCGGTTGGCGGTAAGACGGGAATTAACTTTAACGGGCTGAAAAACGAGATAGGCGTGTTCAACGACGCAAGAACGGTGATAATAGACACTGACTTCCTGAAGACGCTTGACAACGGGAACATGTGTTCGGGATACGCCGAAATGATAAAGCACGGACTGATAAGCAACGAAGCGACGTGGAGCGAGCTGATGGCGCTGGACATACTACAGCCCGACTACAGGAAACTGCAACGGATGGTGGCAGACAGCATTAGCGTGAAGGAAAACATCGTCAGGCAAGACCCATATGAAACGGGACTGAGAAAGGCGCTCAACTTCGGACACACAATGGGTCACGCTTTTGAATCGTTCTCGATGCACACGGACAAGCCGCTGTTACACGGCTATGCCGTGGCCTTCGGCATGGTTTGCGAACTTTACCTCAGCTGCGTGAAGGTCGGATTTCCGACAGCAAAGATGAGGCAGACGGTAAACTATATTAAAGAGGCATACGGCTCGTTTAACATCACATGTAAGGATTACCCCACCCTATTGGAACTGATGAAGCACGACAAAAAGAACACGGCCGGCACGATTAACTTCACCCTGCTTGCCGACATCGGCGACATAAGGATTAACCAAACGGCAACGAAAGAGGAACTGCTCGAAGCCCTTGACTTTTTCAGGGAAGGAAACTGATGGGAATTAAAAATTAAAAATTAAAAATTAAAAATGAAGAATGAAAAATTAATGATGAACAATGAATCGATGAATACATCCTCTTTCAAGTGAGGCTCTCGCAAACCGTCATCCCGGACTTGATCCGGGAACCAGACGAATACGCCCTCAAATCGCCAACGTTGCTGCATACAACTGGTTCCCGGATCAAGTCCGGGATGACGGTTTGCGAGAGCCTCACCTGTAAGAGGATGTTTTCATTCTTCACTTTCAATTCTTCATTCTTCATTCTTAATTTTTCATTTTTAATTCTTAATTTATTCTCTCCTCTGCCAAATCCTCATCATCTTGCGGTAAATGGCGGCAAGATTGAGCAATGACACTATAATGAAAAGCGCGAAACCGAGAACGATTGAGGGGAACATCGTGCCCTCGCTTATCTGCGGGAACAACGTTTCAACGACGCCCATGTAATAATCGCGGGCGAAAGCTACCGCAATCAGCACGACGACGAGCACCAAAGCGTTAAGACACACCGTGAGAATACAGTAAGGCATGGCGACACGCAGCGGACTATAGCCTATGAGCAGGAGATTTTCGAGCTTTGTGGTGTTCTTCTGCACAAGCAAGTATATGCTGAGCATGAGAATGTAAAAGCTCAAAAGGCTGATGACAGCGCCAACGGCCATGACTACGGTGACCGTCATGCGCAGGAAATAAGTAGTCTTCTCTGCCTGAAGCTTGTCATCCTCAACCTCAAGCCCTTTATCGTCAAGATATTCGGCTATGTTCTCATCGGCAGGATTTGCCATCTCTACGATAAGGCGGGTCGGAGCCGACTGCTTGTCAGGAGCGTAAACGGAGTTGCTCCAATCCATGAACGCCTGGGGCACAAGAATAGTGTTAAGACGGCTGGAGAATCCTATCACACGCCCCTTGAACTCGTCGTGACGGCCATTGCCGTGGATGTAGATATGGAAATCTATCATGCCGACAAGTCCTTCGCTTATGCTCGGAAGCGAATGGGAACGGGCAAAGCCGAAATTATACATGTTTATATATGTGCGCGGAAGAATGATGGGCACCTCGTGGCTGCCCTCTTCATATTTCCAATCAGCCAACGGCACATCGACAAATCCGTCAGGAACGCTCTCGAAAAACAACTCGGAACTTAATATCGGCTGACCGTTAATGCCCATCTTAGCGTCAACCTTATACTCTGCCGAGGAGAAACGGCCAAGCTTACCGACAAACTTCTGCGAACTAAGGTCGTCAATCTCCGCACCGGTGAACATGCTGGCACGTCCAGAAAGGGTGCTGGCAGCTCCCATCTTCTTGCTGACAATGACGTAATCGGACTTCATGAAGCTGTCTTGCGACGTAAAAACAGGGAGTATGTCGCAATAGAACTGGTAACCGAGAAGAACGATGAGCATGCCGAAAAGATTGGCGAAAGCAAATCCCGCAAACTGAGGCACGCTGATATGACGGCGCAACAATTTCCAAACCAATGTCATAACCTGAAAACTTTATCGTAGTTCAAATCCATGTGTTTGCCAATACTCGTAACGATGACGCCCGCACCCTGCGCCTTAGCCTCGCTCATCATAAGCTCACCCATGACATGCGAATTGGTATCGTCAAGATGGCTGATAGGCTCGTCGGCCAGAATGAAGTCGAACGGCTGCACAAGGGCGCGCATCATGGCGACACGCTGCTGCTGGCCGAACGACATGTGGGCGACCTTGGCATTGAGCTTGTCGGCTATGCCAAGCTTATCGAACCAGGCTTCAATCTGCTGACGGCTCTTAAAGCCTGTAAGCTTGTTCTTTATCTCGACATTCTCATATGCCGTAAGTTCGGGAAAAAGCCGAAGCTCCTGGAACAGGTAGCTGATATGGCTCTTGCGCAACGCCACCCAATCGGCGACCTTAAGCGACGACGTAGGCGTGTCATCGAACAAGACACGGCCCGAAAAGTCATGACGGTAACCAAGAATGTAACTGCAAAAGGTGCTCTTACCCTTACCGCTGTCAGCCTCGACAAGATAAAGTCCTCCCTTAACAAGCACCGCGTCATTGCTCCAAACATCAGACACCAAGTCGGTACGCGTGGCGAAAATGTCGGGAACTACGCTATGAAAACCTATACTTTCCATTACTTCATTATGTATATGACGGTATCGGCGCCGCCGAACAACGTCTTAAGATAATTGCCGTAATCAACACCGCCGGCCTTAAGTGAACCGACATTGAGCAACATGACTAAACGACGCCCTACAACCAACTGGCGGACGGCTGCGGACAACGGACTTGACGCTGCCGACAACACGCCTTCGGCCATGGCCTCGGACATGCCTGAATAATACTGCAAATCGGGCGTAACACCGAAATAATATGAAATGTCACCGTTAGTGAAACAATACGCATCCTTCTTCCAGTCGGTTATCCTGCTGTCGACAGGGCATGACTGCTTCCAATAACCTACGTCGGCAAGAAAAGCTTTTGACTTAAGCTTGGCGCACATCTGCACGCCGGACATGCCCTTAGACAAATCGGGTAACATTACGGCAACATCGCCGTCGATACTCTTGATTATGTTGTTCATGTCGATAGCCGTATTAACCCCGGCAAGCAAAGCCTGGAAGCTCTTATTGGCATTGAGCAGCTCAATAAACCTTGTTCCGTCGACATTCATAAACACGCCTAACGACGCCGAGTCGGACATGTTTGCAAGATACTTATCAGTTATGGGACGGAACACGTCGCGGGCTGCCTTCAGGGCTTCGTCAACAGACTTATTGAACGAGAACGTTTCACCGTTTACAACCACGCAACCATTATCGACAGGATTTAGTTCAGCCGCAATCATAATCTGTGACGCATCAGCGTTTTTAGGCGCACCCAACGTAAAAGGAGCAACCATCTTCTCGGGCAAAGCCGCAGCTTGGGCGACCAAAGCCACGGGAGCGCCAATGGTGTCAAGACGGGCGAACATGGGCGTAGCCTTTACGCTATGTTCTTCATCCTGCTCAAGATATTTTATAATACGGCGCTGGGCGTCTGCCTGCTGCGACGGCAACACCGGACCGAGCACGACAAGCGCTCCTGAAGAGAAGCCTGCCACCCAAGAATCCTTGATAACAGTAAAGCCGAAATCTTTACGCTTTGATGTCTGCACGCAAAAACCTTTTTGCGACATGCGCCCCAACCACTCGTCAAGGGCACCGTCGTCATCAACCTTGACTACCAAGCCGACATTGCCTTCAGCAGTGGTAAAAACGTAAAGCTTTGACGACAAGTCGATACCGCAACCGTCAACGTCGTCAACACCGAGCAGACCGTTAAGGACATCGGTCTTGCCGTCGGCAGACAAACGCTGCATATCCAACGCAACCAAGGCCGTGCTGTCATCGGGAATGGCGTTAAGATAATCGTCGCCCGAACATGACGCCAACATTAACATCAAAGGCAATAACGCCATGCTGACGCACAGCGACTTAATAGAAATGTTTTTCATCAATACTTTTATAAGCCAGATAGTTTTATCATAAGGAAAAACGTTACTTACGCAACGCAAGCTGAGCTATCATCGTAGCAGACAAGGCCGCGGTTTCAGTGCGTAGACGGCTTGAGCCAAGCGTTATCGACTCGTAACCATTGTCGAGAGCCATGCGCACCTCATCAACCGAGAAATCGCCCTCAGGACCTATGAGCACCGTAACGTCGTCGCCGCTTTCGGTAGAGGCCAAAGGAAATATTTCGGTGAAGAAATCCTTACGCTCAATCTCCTCGTTGCAATGGGCTATATACTTCTTGCCTCCACGCGGAGCCGTGACAAAATCCTTAAACGACATCATGGCGTTAAGCTTAGGCTTCCACGGTTTGCGGCTCTGCTTGACGGCCGAAACCACAATCTTGTCAAGACGGACGGTACGCATGACCTTACGTTCGGACTGCTTGCAGTTTAAAAACGTTATCTCGTCAATACCTATCTCGGTAGCCTTCTCGCAAAACCACTCGACACGATCCATCATCTTAGTGGGAGCCATGGCTATATGCAGATTGCCCTTCCAGGCTTTTTCCTGAGGCAGGACTTCCTTTATCTCGTACATGCAACGCTTAGTGGCCGCTATGGTAACCTCGGCACGATAGAAACTACCATCACCGTCCATAAGGTACATCTCGTCGCCGCTCTTAAGGCGTAACACACGCAAAGCATGCAAAGCCTCTTCCATAGGCAGCTCTGTAAGTTCAGGCGCCGAAGGTACGTAAAAAAACCTTATTTCTTTCATAATAATTATCTAATTCAGATTATCTTTCTTCTCGTTTCGCTTCATGCGCCTCTGCTTCTCGTCACGCAAATGCGAGGCAAGCTCGTAGTTCTCGTCGGCAATGGCCTTATCCAATGCGGCCTGAAGCATTTCGTCGCTAATAGTATTGACGGGCAGCGACACGCCCCTTGAGTTCTCCCTGTAAGCAACAGACTGGCGCCTCATAAGGCCCGACTCAATATATAACGGTATGTTGCCGACTAATGACAACAGAACAGCATCGGAAGCCCTGATGACCGTAGGCTCCATGGTGTCCTTATCGTAAAGGATAGTACGGTACTGACCGTCGATTATGTCGTCCATCACCAGTTCGTAATTGAAAGCGGTATTGGCTTTCAGCAACTTGCAAAGGACTTCGGGAAACATTATCTTGGTGACCGGGATGTTCTTTATCCTAAGTTCAAGCTGTACGGCCATGGCTTTATCGCAGACTATGGTGATTTGACGTTCGCATGACTCATTGGTCAAAATCAACAATCCCAAGTCTTCCGTGCCGACAATCTCTGACACGCCTTTAAAAAACAACCGCTCCTTTGTCATAACTTCATCATTTAAACAAATCAGAACTTCACATGCTCTTTTTTAGGCCTGAACACTAAGGCGAAAGACAATGCTATCACCAACGCATAACCTGCAAAAATGAACCAACATGCCTGCCAATCGCCTATCGTGTAAAAATCATCTCCTATCTGAACGCCCGACGTGTAAGCATTAATGACGGCCTGAGCACCTAACGTGCCTATGGTTGCGCCGACACCGTTTGTCATGAGCATGAACAGGCCTTGGGCGCTTGAGCGTATGGAAGAGTCGGTGCTCTTGTCAACATAAAGCGAGCCGCTGATGTTGAAAAAGTCGAAAGCCACACCATACACTATCATCGACAGAACAAACATCCACACGCCGCCACCGGGATTGCCTAAGCCGAAAAGTCCAAAACGCAACACCCAAGCGAACATGGCTATGAGCATGACGTTCTTTATGCCGTAACGCTTCATGAAAAACGGTATGAGCAGGATACAGCATGTTTCGCTTATCTGTGAAAGTGATATCAATATGTTGGCATGCTGCACGCCGAAGGTGTCGGCATACTCGGGAATAGCGGCGAAACTGCTTATGAACGGATTGGCAAATCCGTTGGTTATCTGAAGGCTTACACCCAGCAACATGGAAAAAATGAAGAATATAGCCATGTCCTTACGCTTGAACAAAGTGAAAGCCCTAAGCCCCAAAGCGTCGACAACACTTGTCTTCGCTTCGCCTGAAGACACCGGACAATGAGGTAGCGTAAACGTATAAGCGAAGAGCAGGACACTCAACACGCCGGAAACGACAAATTGGTTTTGATTAGCCTGGAACCCCATCAAGTCAACGAACCACATGGAGCAGATAAAACCTATGGTTCCGAAAACGCGTATCGGAGGAAAATCTTTCACCGTGTCCATGCCGGCAACAGTAAGGGCGTTATAAGCGACGGAATTGCTTAACGCCAAAGTCGGCATGTAAAACGCTACTGAAAGGGAATAAAGCGTGAACAAGACACTAAACTCGGAATCAGCACCCTGGTATGAACCATACATCGCAGCCGCAAACATGAACACACCGGCCGTCAAATGACATAAACCCAGCAAACGCTGCGCAGGTATCCATCTGTCGGCAATTATACCCATCAACGCAGGCATGAATATCGACACTATTCCCTGCATGGAATAAAACAAACCGATGTCGGTACTCATCCCGATGTTCCCGAGATAGCGCCCCATTGATGTAAGATAAGCACCCCAAACCGCAAACTCGAGGAAGTTCATGAGTGCCAAACGAACTTTAAGATTCATATGCCGATACTTCTCCTTTCATAAAACCAAACACACCATAAACAAGTAGATTAGCAAATGCCTCAAGCATGCGTATTATCTTATGCAAAGATAACGCAAACCGAGAGCAATACGAAAACAAAACTTGTTTGTTTTTATTGCCGAGGTGCAGCTTATCTTATGCAAAGATAACGCAAACCGAGAGCAATATGAAAACAAAACTCGTTTGTTTTTATTGCCGAGGTGCAGCTTATCTTATGCAAAGATAACGCAAACCGAGAGCAATATGAAAACAAAACTCGTTTGTTTTTATTGCCGAGGTGCAGCTTATCTTATGCAAAGATAACTTAAAAATAAGTATCGTCAAAAAAAATAACATTATTTATCAAAGAGAATGAGCCCTATTTGCGCATTTTCTTTAATATGGCCGTCACTTCCTCAAACTGGCGTCCCATGTTAAGCTTCAGATATATATTATAAAGCGATTGTGCCCACCGCTCCTTGTCTTCAGGAGCCAAAGCCCTGTATTTTTCCATATAAGGCAAAGCCTTCTTATAATAGCCTATTATGTTTTTGTTTTCATATTTACCGGCTTTTAAATCTTTCTCCAACGCCAAAGCCAAGTTCATGTATGAAACGCCGGCATTAAGATAAACCTCGGGCACGGTGTCGTTACGGGCTATCAAAGTATCACTGATGGCGATGCAATCGGCGTATTCACCCATGTTGAGCAAAAGATTGCTTTTGGCAAACAGGAACAACGGATTGCCGCCGTCACTACTTAACGCGGCATTTACAATGCTCATCGCCGAATCAAGCCTGTTGGTGCTGTTATAATAATCCATCAACCTGGTGAAAAAGAATTTTGAGTTCTTATTCTCAAAAAAGCCGCTACGTAATGTTTCAACGTATTTTACGGTATCACGTTTCTGAAGATACGCATCGGCGACAAAAATTAAAGTGCGCTGCCTGTAACGTTTATCAGACAAGGCCAAGCCAGAATACATCAACGTACTATCAGGCCTGTTAAGCATGTATCCGCTGAAAACCGTCCAAAATGCCGCGGAATTGTACAATGAATCAGACTCGACGTCAGGACTTGCAGAGAACAACGGCTGGCGGCGGCAGTCAATATATGTGTCAAACAAGCTGAAAGCGTCAGCATAGTTCTTTTTTGCCACAAAGAATATTCCGCCATTATACAGGTTGCGTCTGTACCTGTTAAGATATACGGCGTTTTTCTTGCGCAAACGCACCTTTACACGTCCTTTACGGTCGGGCAACATCTCAACGCTGTCAAGACTCTCATATGCCTGGAACATCCTGCGGACAGTGTTGAAAAACGCGACTGTGTCATATTTCTCCTTCAGATACATCTTTTCATTTGCCACCTCGTATTGCGCTCGCACAGCCTCGGCCAACGTAACGTAAATCTTCACATTACACCTATTGGCAGAGTCGTTCAGTAAAGAGCGCATGGAAGCCTCAGCCTTGTCAAGGTTAGTGCGGTTCTTTATATCAGAACGTGCCTGGCTTATCTCCTTCTTCTGCGCCGAAACAGGCACAATCAACAATACGGCAAAAAACAATGATAAAAGACGCATCATGAAAACAAATATGAATTCTTAAAAAATTAACACCTAAACTTAAGGGGTGTGCCAACAAGCAAAGCGTATGTTTTAGCTCAGCGTTATCGGCACACCCACATTATTGATTGATGACTTTACGTCAGATTACTTCGTAAGAAGCTCGGCTTCCTTAGTCTTTGCGTCATCAGGACCGAGAGCCCTGTAGCAGCAAGTGTAAAGTGAATATGCCCAATAGCTCTTGAATTCCATTGTCTTGTCCATATCCTTAGCCTTTTCAAGGTAGCCTATAGCCTGCTGATAGATACCTATGATGGCCTTCTCTGCTTCAGGAGTAAGGCGGCCGCCGTTGGCTGTGGCCTTCTCAACCTCGTCCTGTGCCTTGTACATGTAGCAGTTACCTATCGACGAGATAACGGCAATGTTGTCAGGCTGGATGTTTGAAGCCTTCGTAAGAACCTGTGCGGCCTCGTCCCACTTCTTGTCACCCATGTAAACCTGGCCCTGCACCGTCAGCGCCGTGAAGTTGTTAGGATCCTTCGCAAGCTTTGCCTTGATGAGCTGGTCGATGCCGGCCTTGTCGTTAAGCGACAGCATCATAGAACAGATTGTGCTGAGGATGATGTCATTGCTCTCGTCCTTTGCGTAAATCTCCTTCAGCTTGGTTACGTAGTTGAGAGTGTCCTGACGCGTCTTCAGCTGGCTCTGCATAACGGCCAACTTAAGCTGCATGGCGTTCTTTGCCATTGCCGTGTCATTAAGGGCTATGTCAGCATACTTCTCAGCCTTTGCGTAGTCTTTTGCAAAATATGCGCCACGGGCTGCATAATATGCTATCTGCGTAAGGTTCTCGTCCTTGCTCTTGTCCTTGTCGGCGAAGAGGGGATACTCTGAGCTGTCAACATAAGTCGCAAGGTTCTTGTATGATAGAGCCTCGTCCTTGCCCTGATAATAGATACCGGCGTTAATCAGATGGTAACGGATGGCATACAGACGGTCGGAATTTGACTTGCGGAACTTAGGCTTTACCTTGCCTTTCTCGTTCGGCTGCATGTCGAACTCGTCGCACGTAACACCGTTTTCCAAAGCCTGTATAACGGCATTATAAAGGCCGATGGTGTCATAAGGAGTCACTTCAGTCTTGAACTGCTCCGCCATCTGGTTCTCAGTTATCGTGCCCTGCTCTTTTACAACCTTGTCATAAGCAAGGTCAACCAAGGCATTATAGCACTTAGCCTTCTCTTCGGCCGACATAGAGCCGAGATTAGCCTTCAAGAGATTATAAGCCTCGTTATAATCCTTGATTTTTGAAATCTGCTTATACACGTCCTGTGCAAAAGCCGACGCGCTGAAAACTACAGCAAGCGCCAATGTTGTCAACTTTTTCATAATCAACGATATTTGGTTAAACTTAATTATTGTCTTCGGTGTCCGTCGTTCCGCCTGCGGCACTGCCGTCAGCGTAGCCACCTTCGTCATTCTGTCCGCCTACGGCCAAGGCGTCATTCCTTATGGCCTCGCTCGTAACATTCCATTCCTTGCGGCTCTCCGCCTCGGCTACAGCCTCAAGGTCTGAACTCATAACCTTGCAGACGCTTGAAATAACATCGTTCTTCTTGGTGAGGTTGATAAGCCTTACGCCCTGTGTGGCACGTCCCATTATGCGGCACTCTGAAACCTTCAGGCGTATCAGGATACCACTCTTGTTAATGATCATCAGGTCATTGTCGTCGGTAACAACCTTTATCGCGACAAGACGACCTGTCTTCTCGGTGATGTTCAGCGTCTTAACGCCCTTGCCGCCACGATTGGTCACACGATAGTCCTCAACCTGGCTGCGCTTGCCGTAACCGTTCTCGCTGACAACCATGATTGTTTCGGTTTCAGGCTTATTGACTACAACCATACCTACGACTTCGTCGTCACCGTCGTCAAGCTTCATGCCGCGCACACCTGTAGACACACGTCCCATTGCACGCACGGTGCTCTCGTTGAACCTTACGGCACGGCCGTTCCTGTCAGCCATGAGCAACTCGTTATGGCCGTTAGTCAGGCGAACGCCTACCACCTCGTCGTCGTCAAGCACGTTTATGGCTATCACGCCGTTGGCACGCGGACGGCTGTACGCCTCAAGACTGGTCTTCTTTATCAAGCCCTTCTTGGTTGCGAACACCACGTAATGGCTGTTGATGAACTCTTCGTCGTTAAGACTGCCGCGCAGACGCAAGAACGCCTTTATGCTGTCGTCGCTCTCTATGTTCAGCAAGTTTTGTATGGCTCGTCCCTTCGAGTTCTTAGCACCTTCGGGTATCTCGTAACACTTCAGCCAGTAGCAACGTCCCTTGTTCGTGAAGAACATCATGGTGTTATGCATCGTGGCCGGATAGATGTACTCCGTGAAATCGTTGTCACGGCTGTGGGCGCCCTTGCTGCCCACTCCACCGCGCGCCTGCTCACGGAATTCTGACAGGGGCGTGCGCTTGATATAGCCGAGATGGCTGATGGTTATGACTACAGGGTCATTGGGATAGAAGTCTTCGGGGTTGAATTCCTCGCTTGAGTACTTTATCTCCGTGCGGCGTTCGTCGCCGTATTTCTCCTTTACTTCCTGCAGCTCGTCCTTCATAACCTTCTTGCAAAGCTCGGGGTCGTCAAGTATTGACTGCAGATATTCTATGCGGCGCTCTATCTCCTCATATTCGGCATGCAGCTGATCCATGCGCAGGCCTGTCAACTGACTGAGGCGCATATCCACGATTGCCTTCGACTGCACCTCGTCGAAGCCGAAACGCTGTTCAAGGTTGCGCTGTGCGTCTGAAGGAGTTTTAGAGCCGCGTATGATATGCACCACTTCGTCGATGTTGTCACACGCCGTAATGAGAGCCTGCAGTATGTGCTCGCGCTCGCGGGCTTTCCTAAGCTCATAATTAGTGCGGCGGATTGTGACGTCATGCCTGTGGTCGACAAAATAACGTACACAATCTTTCAGTGTAAGAAGGCGCGGACGACCTTTAACCAATGCGATGCAATTCACTGAGAATGAGCTTTGCAAAGCTGTCATCTTAAACAATTTATTAAGTATGACATTAGCGTTTGCGTCCTTCTTCACGTCAATCACGATACGCATGCCGTGGCGGTCGCTCTCGTCGTTGGCGTTGCTTATGCCGTCAAGTTTGCCTTCCTTAACCAGGTCGGCAATGTTTTCTATCAGTTGAGCCTTGTTTACTCCATAAGGTATCTCCGTAACGACAATCTTGTCGTGCGACTCGCTGCTCTCAATTTCAGCCTTGGCACGCATCACAATGCGGCCGCGGCCCGTAGCGTAAGCGTCGCGCACGCCCTGCATGCCGTAAATATAGGCTCCCGTAGGGAAGTCGGGCGCCTTTATGTACTGCATAAGACCGTCGACATCGATGTCAGGGTTGTCTATATAAGCGCAACAGCCGTCAATCACCTCGCCGAGATTGTGCGTAGGAATGTTAGTTGCCATACCTACGGCTATACCATTGCCGCCATTGACGAGCAGGTTGGGTATCTTAGTCGGCATGACGGTCGGCTCCTGTTGCGTGTCGTCAAAGTTGTTAGTCATGTCGACCGTTTCCTTGTCAAGGTCGTCCATGATGTGTTCGCCCATCTTCGATAGTCGACACTCCGTATAACGCATGGCCGCCGGCGAGTCGCCGTCGACACTACCGAAGTTACCCTGTCCGTCGACGAGAGTGTAACGCATGTTCCAGTCCTGCGCCATGCGCACCAACGCTCCGTAAACAGAGCTGTCGCCGTGGGGATGGTATTTACCCAACACCTCACCTACTACGCGCGCACATTTCTTATACGGTTTGTCGCTCGTATTTCCTATGCCCATCATACCGTAAAGTATGCGGCGGTGCACGGGCTTGAAGCCGTCGCGCACGTCAGGCAAGGCACGGGCGACAATCACAGACATCGAATAGTCGATGTAAGAGGATTTCATCTCCTCTTCGATGTTAATCTTAATTATCCTGTCTTGGTCAAACGTATTGTTATTATCCATTTATTTTAGTGGTATTTATTTCATGCAAAATGCCGTTTAAGGCCATTTCCTTTCGTTCTAAGGCGTTTTGCGCCGTTTCCAGCGTGCTAAATTACTGCTTTTTTACGAACTACGAAAATCATTTTACGCAAAATATGCTTTTTTAGTGATGAACGAACATGTAAAAACTGAAAATCCAACACCTGCAAATAAATTAAGGTGTTGGATTTTCAGTTTTTGGCTTTCAACCATTAACCGTCAAAAAACGTTTACCCCAATATTGGAACAAGATATTTAGCCAAGCAATATCCACCGCCTATAAGCCATATGAACAATATGAACGCCAAGAGGAAAGGCTTAAATCCGGCCTTCTTAAACTTGTCAATGCTCGTTTCGGCGCCCAATGCCGTCATGGCCATCGTCAACAGGAACGTGTCAAAGGTGTTGATGAAATCGACTACGGGCACGGGCAGGAGGTCGAACGAGTTGAACCCTATCACCACGAGGAACAAAATGGCAAACCACGGCAGCGAAATCTTGCCGCGCCCCTCATGGTCGCCGTTCTTCAAAGCGGCACGCATTACGCTGTAACTGATTATCAGCAGCACGGGCACAAGCATCATGACACGTATCATCTTTACGATTATGGCCGAGTCTGACACTTCCTTGCCCATGGCGTTGCCAGCGCCAACGACGTGGGCAACCTCGTGTATCGTAGAGCCGGCGAACACGCCCATCTCCTTAGGCGTAAGGTCGAATACGCCGCTCTGGTAAAGTATAGGATAGACGAACATCGCCAACGTACCGAATATCACCACCGTCGACACGGCCACGGCCGTCTTATATGGTTTCACCTTGATGGCCGACTCCGTGCCGAGCACGGCAGCAGCACCGCAGATGGCGCTTCCGACAGAAGTCAACAAGGTTATGCCTCGGTCCATCTTAAGCAAACGGCCTATCAGTATACCGCCGATAATGGTCACCGTGACTATTATCGCGTCAATGATTATTGCCGGCAAACCCACCTCTACCACGTTCTGGAACGTCAGGCGGAAGCCGTATAGTATGATACCGATGCGCAACACTCGCTTTGAGCAAAACTGTATGCCTGGCACCCACGTTTCGGGCAGGTTGTTACGCAAACTATTGGCATAAAGCATGCCTAAAATGATACCGACAATCATCGGACTGAGCGACAAGCTCTTTACAAATCCCATGTCGCCGATATAAAACGCGGCGCATGAAAACAGCGTGATGAGCAACACGCCGTGAAGCATACTGCTTCGTTGTTCTGTCAACATAATAAATAATTTTAATCCTAAACAATGTGCATTAAACTGCAAAGGTAATGCAAATTACCGTCAAACCAAAATAAAACCGATTTATTTTACCAGAACAAACCATCGGTTCACGACATATAAACCTATGGTTTACATGATGAAAACCATAGGTTTTTCATTAACGTAAATTCGGTATAAGAAAAATTTATTAATGTCGAACTCACGTACATTTAGATCTTACCCTTTAAAATTTCATCAATAACACAATGTATTCTTTCCAACCACATTGTTCGATACTCAACCTTTTTACTATCAGGGTGATAACTTACAGGACTAATGTCATCTTCAAAATAAAAATTCGACATTAAATCCTCATAATATACTATTTTCGTTACATACATTGGCGGTGTGAACTTCAAAGTATTCTCATCCGTCGTCACACCCGTTTTCATATAATCACTATGAAAAAATCGTATAATTTTCAACAACTCCACTTTTCCAAACATAAGATAAATCTTTTTCAAAATATTCATCAGTTATGATTTCAGGAACACTATCCCTCTTAATTATAAAATAATATGTCTTTCCTTTTTCTTCAATAAAAACTATTGACGATGTTTCTCCGTCACATCCGAACGTATAAAGAAGCTTCTTACACTCTTCGTCATATGAATTAAAAATGTCGGTAACGAGTGCGGAATCCATAACATTACATTTTAACAATTGTAAACGCACATAATCAAATGCTTTTGCCTGACAAGTAAAAGCAAACAATACAAACATCAAAAATTTAAATTTCTCCATAACATTTAAAATCGTAATAAAACCCCATTAATGCACATAAAAACAGCCGTTTACAAACTTATGATAACTCCTCAATTATTGGGAGGAACTAATATCACACCTATACGCATAGGTTTACTTTCAAAAGAAGTGCGTTCATTATTGGGATTCCAAATTATTATATTTTTGAAAACATTACAAAACTCATCAATTACTTTTTTCGGAATTTTATTGTCGAGTCTGCTCTGTTGAACCATCATTACATATTTTGTTTTCCCGCTTTTATCAATCCTAACAATACCACCCAATATTAAAGTGTCTGTTTTCTCTATATTCTTAAAAACGGTTGAAACCATTTCTGTCAGATATCTTTCCAAACTATCTTTACCTGAGATTATTTCATCACACACCTTATTCGTACTACACTTATTATTTAATGTTTCCAAAACATATTCATCTGATATCTTATCTATCACTTTTATCAGCCCTTTTGTCGTACGATAAAAACAGCCGTCCATCAGAGTGCTATATTCATCCACACACGCGGTAAAAGCCAACGTGTCAGATGAATAAAAATGCATTTTACATCTTACATCCATAATGTGTCCTCTACCCTCTTTCAACTTGCTCAATTCCTTAAAAAGCTTACGCATAATTCTATCATCCGTATTCTTCCTTAACATATACCCGGCATAGTTCACGTCTTCTCCAAAATTCATGCAAGTAAATGCAGGGTCATACAACGCTTCACTATTCCATTTTACACGCATGACAAAAACACTGTCAATATTTGAATCCAATGTATCATAATCCATTGAATATGCGACATTGGCAAGAATACACAAATATAAAACCAATAAGCTCTTCATATTACATCTATAATGTTTGTCTTCACACACAAAAGTATAAATAAAATTTTATTGTTTTTTTACTTGCCGTATCAATAGGTTAGGCTTATGACTAACAGGTTACCATCTCCGTTATAACCTAACGCCAGATTATCTCCAATGACGTGAGCACGGTGGCGTTGGCACCGCCGCTGCCTGTGTGCTGGATGCATACGCCGCCGGCATGACTGCCGTCACCAACGTCGGCAGACATGGTTATTTCCTTATGCAGGCGCGGGTCGTCAACATGGCGCATGGCAGACGTTGTAGCCACATGAGCAGTAAGGCGGCCGTCGGTAATGTCTATGCGGATTGAGCACTCCGGCAGATAGCAAATGCCCGTAACCGGCTCGCTTATTGGCGTTATGACGCCATTGGCGTATTTAACGAGGACGAAATCTACGGCATTATGATATTTTGTGGTGCGTATTATGCGCAGACCGTAGCCCGTCAGCGTGCGGGTGTCAAACTTAAGGCAAACATCCATGTACTGTTTCGTTGGGCTGCCGAAGCCTTGTCCGGCCTGCTTACACGGAGCTACGACCAGCTTGACCGCCATGTCGCCGCATGACTTACGGGCAGGCGTAAACATAAGGCGGGCGCCGCGTGATGTCTGCATAAGGCCTTTGTAGCCGCGCGCACCATCGAGTCCCTCGCCATAGCACCAACTGTTAAACGGATCTGGCTGCCATGCGACGTCAGAGGTATCAGAAGGCTTATAACCGTCAACGGTCCAGCACCCCGCAAGCACCTTAGGTTGGCATGTGACAGGAAAGTCAGTGAAATCAGTGTAAAAAGTGTCTGCCGGGACAACCATGCCGCCGCTTATCCTTACCGGATAAACCACGCGCCGCTCGTCACCCGCCAAACTGCGGACATGCTTCGGCCGTATGCCTGCGGCAATATAATAGCCCACATCGTTGGCGGTCAGATGGTATGTCTTCGCAATAACGCCGTCGCGGCTCACCTTTACGGGAATGGCACAGGTGTCGTCGGGCGAAGCGAGGCGATACCATGTAATATATGATTGGTCAGCACGTCCGTGCGAATCAAGGCTATAGTTTAACAACAGCACACGGCGCTCATCGTCGCACGTTATAACCGGTTCTTCGATAAAGGCGGGCGCATCAAACTGTGACGGATAAGCCATAAAACGCATAGCCGCCTCAAGACCGAAGGCTGAGGTGACGCAAAGCGTTGCCGACTTGGCGGAATCACAGGTATTCACACTACTGACGTATTTCGTGCCGCCGACATCGTCAAGCTTCAGCAACGACGTGTCACACAGCCAGCCGAGTTCGGGCAAAGGCGCATCATAAGCATTATGGCGCATGGCCTTAACCGAAACATGGCGTGCCGGCTGACCGGCCTCAAGCACGGACGTGCCGCACAAGAGCGCCAGGCTAACAGGCAGACGGCTTAAATCAAGCTGCATCGCCTTTGAAGCAGCCATGACGTCATGCTTAACATTCATTGGATCCCAACCGTCATTGCCGCGCAACAGGTTGTATGTGTTATAAACGGTCTTACCGCCGTGCGTTATCTTGTAAGCACGAAGCAGAGGCTTGTCTGTGATGTCGACGGTCACGCCCGACACGTCGGGGCTTAGCGTCACTTGGCGGCCGTCGCACGTGACGTTTGACTGGTAACAGCGCAACATTGGCGACGGCGAAGGCGTCCAGCCTAAATATACAGGAACATCAGAATGAAAGCGGCAGTCGACCAACGTGACTGGGCTTTCAACCTTAGTAAGGTACTGCCCTTGACCCGACATGACGTGGAAATCGCAGTTAAGGAAGACGGCCTCTGTGCCCGATGTGGAGTAGATAGGCCTTGAGCCATAAAACATGAATGTGCAATCCTGATAAACCCCGTTTCCGCACAAGGCGTCGTCGGTCGACTCAAAATAGCACCGCTCGAAAAGCGTGCGGCGGCCGCCGTTGAGCGGACAGGTGTTTAGCCTGCTGACGAAGCGCACGTTATGCGCCTCAAGCCTGTCGCCGTCGGCAAAAGCCAGCTGGGCCTGCGTGACGGCCGGCGAACGTTTCTTACGATTGAGCGAGGTATCGGCAGGATACGCCAGGTCGACGTTGCAATAATTGCCGAGCGTGACATTATTGAGCGAAATGCCGTCGCCCATGAACTTGAACATAGTGAAATTGCCGACGGCGCCCTGCGCCTGTCCGCGGTTTGAGGCCAGCACAACATCCTCCGGGTTGTCTGACAGCCCGACAATCTTCAGCCACGGACAGTCAACCACCAAGCCGAACGGCGGTTCGCCGGCCGTCGCCGGCATGCGCACGGCAGGGTCGTCAGGATTGTCAATCCAATAGACATACGGAGCTACATACACCGTCATTCTGTCCGCCTCTGACGTTCCTGCCGTAAGATGCATTACGGCGTCGTTAAACGACGTAAAGGCATACTTGCTGCCATGAAGCTCAGCGGCAGAAAGCCTTCCGTCAACGTATAAGTTCTTGGCGTCAAGCGTTATCCGCTCTCCATTATACACGATATGGTCACCGCGGAAAACAATGTCCGAACCGTCGTCACCGCATATGTTTGCGTCAGCCAGAAGCGGCATTAACATGCAAAACAACAACATCATTATCTTCATAATCTCAATAAGATGAACTAATTTATAAATTATTTGCAAATATTATAATAAAAACTGAAATGCTCACCACAACAACCGCATAAAAGCAATAGCATTTCATGTTATTTAACGTCAAACCCACTAATTTACGAAACGTTACCTTTTGCATTGTAAAAGGTGGCAAAACGCGGCACAAAAGGTAAGCTTTCAGAAGCCAATATGCCATGTTTTGCATAACCGGCAAAATCAGCCTGCCGCATACATCAGGAACAAGCCCAAATTGCCATGTTACGAATAAAACTCCGCTTAATAGGCTACAACGGCATGAATGTCGGATTTTTGCGCTACCTTTGCAAATGACAAATGACTCACGAAATGGATAACGAGAATACGATATGCGCCGTAGCCACAGGGCGCGGCGGCGCAATAGGCGTCGTCAGGGTGTCAGGCCGCGACGCCGTCACGATAACCGACAGGATATTCCGTCCGTCAGGCAGCAACAAGGCGACGCTGGCGGAAAGGGATGCGTACACCGTAACCTACGGCCACATATACGACGATAACGGCGAAACCGTCGACGACGTACTGGTAAGCCTCTTCCGTGCGCCGCACTCTTATACAGGCGAAGACTCTACCGAAATATCATGCCACGGCTCAGAATACATCCTTCAGAGGGTGCTGAGGCTGCTTATTGACAACGGTTGCCGCATGGCCGAACCGGGCGAATTCACACGCAGGGCGCTGCTCAACGGGAAGATGGACCTTAGCCAGGCCGAAGCCGTGGCCGACCTGATAGCCTCGTCGACAGAGGCCACACACCGCCTGGCGATGAACCAGATGCGCGGAGCCTTCAGCCGTGAGCTGTCAGCGCTGCGCGACAAGCTGCTCAGGCTGACGTCTCTCTTGGAACTCGAGCTCGACTTCAGCGACCATGAAGAGCTTGAGTTCGCCGACCGCACCGAACTTGACAATGCGGCCGGACAGATAGAAACGGTTATAAGCCGACTTGTAAAATCCTTCTCGCTCGGCAACGCGATAAAGAACGGCGTGCCCGTAGCCATAGTCGGCGAAACCAACGCTGGAAAGTCAACCCTTCTCAACGCACTCGTCGGTGAAGACCGTGCCATCGTCAGCGACATTCACGGCACCACACGCGACGTAATCGAAGACACGGTGAACATCGCCGGCACGACGTTCCGCTTCATCGACACCGCAGGCATACGCGACACATCGGACACAATAGAGCGCCTCGGCATAGACCGCACGTTCAAAAAAATCAGTCAGGCGGAAATCGTGCTATGGCTCATCGACGCTGCCGACAATACGTCAAAAACAAATGAACTGGCAGAGAAAATAGCACCATTATGCAACGGTAAGCAACTTATTATTGTGTACAACAAGGCTGACATCGCCACACACACTCCGCACGCAGCCTCGTGCGGCATGCCCGAAAGCACACGAAGCATATCAATATCGGCCAAGCAAGGCACTAATCTTGACGAACTAAAACAGCTGCTTGTCAACGCTGCCGGCATACCCGAGATATCATCAAGCGACATTGTTGTGACTAACCTGCGCCACTATGAAGCGCTCGCACGCGCCCTCGAAGACATCCGCCGCGTGCGTCAAGGCCTTGCCGACGCCCTACCCTCCGACCTCGTTGCGCAGGATCTGCGCGACTGCCTCGGCCATTTAGCCGAAATAACCGGCGGCGAAATCACCAGCGAGGAAACACTCCAAAACATCTTCAAACATTTCTGCATCGGCAAGTAGGATATTGTAATCAACTGCAACGAATTAGAACCAACTATAATGAAGTCGCTGATTTTCAGCGG
>CALUKU010000006.1 GCA_944321295.1 uncultured Prevotella sp. | reverse complement strand
CATCCGTTCGGCGTAGCGGGTGGAGTGCGTGGCGGTGTAAATCTGCACGTTTGAGGCTATGAGCACGTCGTTGCCTATTTCGATGATGTTGTTGTCAACGAAGGTGCAGTTCATGTTGATTATTACGCGGTCGCCTATGAGGATGTGGCGGCCGTACTCGCAGTGGAAGTCGACGTCTATATGCACGCGCCGCCCCACGCGGCCGAACAATTGGCGCATGATGTCGCGCTTCCTGTCTATGTCCGTATAGGCTGTTTCGTTAAGCTCTCGCGTCAGGCGTTTGGCCTTCGCCGCAATCTCGGCGATTTCCGGGTCGCCACCGAAGAAAGGCTCTCCGGCGAGGCATTTTTCAAGTTCGGTCTTCATTTTCAGTTGATGATTATCATTGCTTTTAATCAGCGAATGGATGATTGAGAATTGAAATTCATGGTTACGTGCAAGGCTTTTGATAATGCAAATATAGGTGATTATGGGGGAAATGGTTGCCGCTAAGTGTTGATTTATGTTAAATTTTCGGGGGGGGTAAACGGTGAAATGTCGTTTTTCTTGTTGCATATAAAACGTGATGTTCTTACCTTAGCATTGTTGAAAACGGGACGTTGGGGCGCTATGCTGATACCGACGTGTAACTCATTGGCAATCATGGCCTTACAAAAGGCCGTCTTTTAGCGTGCGATTGATGGCCTTTTAGGCTGCAAAAGGTCGCCTTTTGGAAGCTAAAAGACGGCCGATGAGGTGCATCCGCAGTCGGGTGGATGGTTATAAAAGTTCATACCGTTCATTTACTGCTGCAAGTCGGGCCGTTGGTAACATGTTTCGTAAGATCTGCAAATCCGACAGAACAACGTCGTTCGGTTGTCTAATAAATTGTCACCATTGTCTAATTTTTAGACGGTCGGGCGAGTATGGCTTTGTCGTAAATCGTTGGTTGTCAGCTGTTTGGCGACTTTGGCACGGCTGTTGCGAATGTGTAGGTGCAGAAATATGCTTTAAGGCTGTGACGATTTCACTGCAATTTACGTCCGAAAAATAAGAAACATCACAACAAATGACATATATGAATACATTTACCAGACTCTCAGCCATGTGCTGCTGCGCGCTCTTGGCGCACTCGGCAGCGGCACAAACGGTGACGGGGCGTGTCGTCGGCGACGACGGCCGGCCCCTGCCTTACACTAATGTGGTGGCTCTCTCGCTGCCCGACTCGGCCTTCGTTGCCGGCGTGATGACCCGTGACGACGGCACGTTCACCCTCGACACCAAGGGCGAGGGACGCCTCTTAAGGTTCTCTTCGCTCGGCTACAAGACGCTTTACGCCGACCGTCGCAGCGACATGGGCACGGTGAGCATGGCCTCGGTGGCGCAGGTGCTGGGCGAGATTGTCGTAAAGAGCGACCTGCCCAAGACGCGCCTTAAGGGCGAGGGCATGATAACGGACGTCGGCGGAACGATACTCGAGCACGTCGGAACCATGGAGCGCCTGCTCGACCGCATACCCAACGTTTCGGCCGGAAACGGCGAAATAGAGGTGTTCGGGCGTGGTACGCCCGAGCTTTACGTCAACGGCCGCAAGGTGAGGGACAAGTCGGAGCTTGACCGCCTTAACCCTGACAACATACGCGACGTGGAGGTAATAACCAACCCCGGCGCGCGTTACGACGCCAGCGTGACGTCAGTCATACGCATACGCACGAAGAAGGCCGTCGGCGACGGCTTCAGCCTTGACAACCGCCTCTTCGGAGAGCTTAACGATTACGGCTATCTCGTGGGCGAAGACAACCTCAACATGAACTACCGTGCGGGCGGACTTGACGTCGGCGCGACGCTCCGCGCCAACAAATGGGCCAGCCCCGACCCGAAGACCATTGAGCAAGTGACGCATCTGGAGGACACCTGGCGGCAGCGCAGCGAAATCGACCAGGTGTATAAGGAAGAAAACCTGTACGCCCGCTTAGCCGTAAGCTATATGTTCAACCAAGACCATTCAGTCGGCGTAAGCGCAAGCTACAGCCGCCAGCCGTGGAACAAGCCGGGCGGATGGATTGAGTCTACGCTCACGCAGGACGGCACGCTCACCGAGCAGCTCCGCAGTGATTATACCGCCTCTGTGCAGGCTACCACGCTGCAGGGCAACGCCTATTATACGAGCAAGATAGGCCGGTGGAGCATAGATTTCAATACGGACTGGATGTACACGAAGTCGAACTCGACAATGAACACCGTCGAGGATTATACGGAAACGGGGCAACCCACTGAGCACAACGATGTTACGACGAGCAACACTCCGCGCAGCAACCTCGTCGCCTCGAAGCTCGTCTTTACGGCTCCGCTCTTCGGCGGCGAGCTGTCTTTCGGCGGCGAATATTCTTACTCGGTACGTAAGTCTGTATATACGGTGCTGCCCAAGGGCATAATAGACGATGACCGCAGCCGCACGGAGGAGGGGCTTGCCACGGCGTTCGTAGAGTACGGCCGTCAGTTAGGCCCCGTGGCGGCGCAAGTGGGGCTGCGTTATGAGAACGTAGACTTCGACTATTACGAGGACGGCAAGCGCATGGCGGAGCAGAGCCGCACGTATGGCGACTGGTTTCCGTCGGTCGCCTTCTCTGCCATGCTTGGCAAGGTAGGCCTTCAGTTAGGCTATTCGGCCGACATACGCCGCCCCTCGTATGACCAGCTTCGCAGCAACATAAACTATGACAACCGCTATACCTATGAGGGCGGAAACCCCTTTCTGCGGCCCACGAAGTCGCACAACGTCAACTTTGCGGCCTCGTATAAGTGGCTGATGTTCAGCGCAGTCTATTCCCATATCATAGACCCTCTCCTGGAACACGGTGAGACTTATAAGGACGACCCTGCCGTGGCGTTGTTCACTTTGGTAAACGGCAAGGCCTGCGACAACGTATACGTTTCGCTCAACCTGCGCCCCACGTTCGGCATATGGCATCCTTCGCTCATGCTCGGGATGCAGAAGCAGTGGTTCAAGATGGCCGTACACGGCCACAATCCGTTGGACAATCCATTTGCTACGTTCCGCTTTGACAACACCGTCGTGACTAAGTGGTGTGAGATTTCGCTGAACATGCGCTGCACGACGACCGGCTCAGACATTAACGCCTACATGCGCAAGCCGTCGTTCCGCGCCGACTTGTCGCTCTACAAGTCGTTCATGAAGGACAAACTGTCGGTTTCTTTTTACGTAGCCGACCTGTTCAAGACAGGCAAGTACAGCAATGTTAAGTACTACGGGGCAATGCGCGAGTCTATCTACGAGTCGAAAGCGTTGCGCAACATAAACCTTACCGTACGCTACAAGTTCAACGTAGGTAGCAACAAATACAAGGGAACGGGCGCCGGAGAGGGGCAGAAGAACCGATTGTAAGCCGATTAAGAACCGAAGGTCGGCGTTAAGCTGATTAACGTGAATTCGGTATAAGAGGATACGTAAAGAATACACCTCTTCCAAGCGAGGCTCTCGCTAGTTGTCATCCTGTGCTTGACACGGGATCCAGTCGTATGCTGCAACGTTGTCGCATGAAGGTGTTTTCATCTGGATCCCGTGTCAAGCACGGGATGACAACTAGCGAGAGCCTCGCTTGGAAGAGGGTGTTTATGCTCATATGAGAGGAAATCATCCTTTTACCGGATTCGCATTAATTAAGAGTTAAGAATTAAGAAAATTACCAACAACGCACATTTTCTTAATTCTCAACTCTTAATTTTTAATTTAAAGCTTTTAATTCTTAATTCTTTTTGCTATTTTTGCGTTATGAAAATACTGTCAAAACTCGGTAACGAGGCGCTGATGCAGCGCGAGAAAACGGCTTTCGTGTGCTCACGGAAGACGCCCGACGGGCTTGAATATCTCGTGGGCAAGTGGCTGCTCGGCCTCTCGCCGGAGCATGACTGCGTTATGTGCGGCAACCAGTCGCCCATGGAGCGCGCCGTGTTCACGACCCTTCTGCAGCGCAGGATACCGTCCGTATTAATGCTGGCAGAGGCCATGCCGGCCGTGTTCGGCGACGATGTGAACGAGGCTTTGCGTGAGGGCAGGCTGCTCATAGCGACTCACTGCGACGCCGGCGTGCACGGCGTGACGGTCCGTTCGGCGTTTGACAGGAACGTACTGATGATGTCTTTGGCGCAAAAGATAGTGGTAGGCTACTGCACTAAGGGCGGAAAGCTGGAGCGTGCGCTGGCCGGTTTTGACAACGTGGAGCACCTCGAGAACGGCCAGCCGTGGCTGAAAATGCCCGGAGAGGTTAAGAGTGAGCCTGCAAGGGAGGAGCCTAAGCGCAGCAGACTGAGCCAATGGAGCCGCCGGCTGAGGCTCGGCGACGGCACGATTTACCTTGACTTTAACGACAGCGGGGCCGAAACGTATTTCAAGATAACCCACGGCACGGCGGCCGATGGCGGCGGATGCGTCAGGCAGAAGCTGTTTTTCGACCGCAAGGAGCTGGCCGCCTTCCGCGACGCGGCGGTTTTTGTTGACGGAAAACTGGCTAAGGGAGAGGATGTTCCGGCAGAGCTTTCAGTCGCGTCGCTGAGCGGCGACGTGACGTTCGGCCTCGTGGCGCGCGGCGACGGGCGTGTTCTTAACATAACGCAGACGAAGAACCTGCGCGGCGGAGGGCAGCGCATCAACACCGTTACGCTTGCGGCAGGAGGGCTGCCGGCGCTCATAAAGGGCGTAGATGAGGCGTTGCTGGAGTGGAAAGAGTGAAAAATTAAGAATTAAGAGTTAAGAATTAAGAAAATCACAGGCGTTTTGTCATATTGGTGTTATATTTGTATGATATGATAAAACGGCATTACATTGAAACTAAAGACAGTTCACTTGTTTGCTTGTTTTTCGTGACTTGTCAATAAGGAGATTTTCCCTTGTCTGCTCGTCACTCGTGACTTGTCGACTGGAAAACTTTCCTTGTCTGCTCGTCACTTGTCAACTCGTAACTAAATAATAATATGTCAGCAGGAAAATGGATAGGCGGCATACTCGGCTTCGTGTCGGGTGGCGCATTAGGAGCACTGGCCGGAGTGGCCTTGGGCGCATTGTTTGATTACGGCCTGAAGGCCGTCAACCGCGACGACGACGGCCGTTCGGGCGGTTTTACGGGCGGAGGCGAGGCTTGGGAACAGGCCCGCCGGCAGCAGTATTACGAGGGGCAGCGCAACAGCTTCTTGTTTTCGCTGCTCGTGCTGGCGTCGTATATCATCAAGGCCGACGGCCGTGTGATGCACTCTGAGATGGAGTTTGTGCGCCGTTTCCTGCGCATTAACTTCGGCGACGACGCCGTGGAGCAGGGCAACGCCATCCTGTTGCGCCTCTTCGACGAGCAGAAGCGCATGGAGGCCGGCCGCCCCGGAGCGTTCAAGAGCGTGATACGCGAGAGCTGTGCGCAGATTGCCGCCAACATGGATTACCCGCAACGGCTGCAGCTGCTCAACTTCCTTGTGATGATAGCGCAGGCCGACGGCAGCGTGCCCGGCAGCGAGGTTGAGGCCCTTAGGGACGTGGCGCGCGGCATGGGCATGGCCGACAGTGACCTTGACTCAATGCTCAAGCTAACGGGAGGCACGCTTGACGACGCCTACGCCGTGCTCGGCGTGCAGCCGACGGCCACCGACGACGAGGTGCGCGCCGCCTACCGCAAGCTCGCCTTGAAGCATCATCCCGACCGCGTGGCCGCCCTCGGCGACGACATACGCCGCGCCGCGGAGAAGAAATTCCAGGAAATAAACGAGGCTAAGGAGCGCATATATAAGGCCAGGGGAATGTAACTGAAAGCTGAGTGATGAGCGTCAGTTATGTGAAAGGCGGCAAATCGCATCGCGATTTGCCGCCTTTTGCGTTCCCGTTTGCCGCCTTTTGCACGCTAAAAGGCGGCCTTTCGTAATATGTTGATTATCAATGCGTTGTGTGAACGGAAGACAAGCGCATGAAATGGCGCCGCCTACGGATTGTCGGCGGCGGATATTTCGGCGTAGTCGGGTATGTCGTTAAGGAACGTGTACGTGCGCCTTGCGTAGTCCATGCGGCAGCAGTAGTGCTGCAGGCCGTTGCTGACGATGAGGTAATCGACGTGCAGCAGCATGTTGTAGGCCGTTATCTGGTCGAACACGCGCTGCGTGAGCTGCACCGTAGGCGCCTTGTATTCAATTATCATCACGGGCTGCGCAGCCCTGTCGTACAGCACGCTGTCGCACCGCAGACGCTTGTCGCCCGTGCGAAGCTCCACCTCGTTGGCCATGAGCGACGGCGGATAGCCCTTATGCTCGGTGAGGAAGTGGACGAAATGCTGGCGCACCCACTCTTCGGGCGTCAGGCTGACGTAGCGCCGCCGCAGCGTGTCGAGGATGTAAGGCTTGCCCTGTCGCTGTGTTATTTTTATTTCGTATTGTGGTAGGTTTAATCGGTACATTTTATTAAATTTGCATTCTGAAAGCGCGTTAAGCGTCGGCAAAGATAATGAATAACAACTGAAAACCTTTGTTTTTGCACGTTTTTTGCCGTCCGTGCGCACGTAAACCTCTGATATAATGGCCGAAAAGAACATTGCTACTTACGACAGCATAATGCGCGACCTGCGCGCGGGCAAGTACGCCCCGGTGTACATACTGATGGGCGAGGAGTCTTATTATATCGACAAGATTTCGTCGTTCATCGAGGGCAACGCCCTTGCGCCCGAGCAGCGCGACTTCAACCAGTCGGTGGTTTTCGGCTCAGACGTCCAGGCCAACCAGATTGTCGACATGGCGCGCCGCTACCCGATGATGGCCGAGCGGCAGGTGGTAATAGTGAAGGAGGCGCAGAACATTAAGAACTGGGAGCGCCTTGAGCGCTACATGGAGAAGCCGATGGCGACGACGGTGCTCGTAATCTGCTACAAGAACGGCTCCATTGACGGCCGCAAGAAGATATTGACCAAGGCCGCGGCAGTGGGAGTGGTGTTTGAGAGCAAGAAGAAGCGCGACTATGAGCTGCCAGCCTTCATCGAGAACTACCTGAAGCAGTACGGCCGCGCTACCATCGAAAATAAGGCAGCGCAGATGGTGGCCGACCACATTGGCGCCGACCTCAGCCGTCTGACGGGTGAGCTTGACAAGCTGATATTGTCGCTCGCCGACGACGACCGGCGTGTGACGCCCGAGATAGTGGAGGCGAGGATAGGGGTGAGCAAAGACTTCAACGCCTTCGAGCTGCGCTCGGCCATCGTCAACCGCGACGTGCTGAAGGCGAACAGGATACTCGACTACTTCAACGGCAACCCGAAGGCCGGCAACGCATACATGCTGGTGCCGATGTTGTTCTCTTATTTCCAGAATTTGCTGATTGCGTATTACGCCCCGAAACCGCATACCGAAGACGGCGTGGCGCGCTGGCTCGACCTGAGAGGAGGGTGGGCCGCGAGGGATTATCTCACGGGCATGAGAAATTACACGGGCGTGAAAGTAATGCAGATTATATCGAAAATAAGGGAAACCGACGCCAAAAGCAAGGGACTTGACAACCCAAACACGCCCATAGGAGAGCTTTTGAGGGAGCTTATTTTCTTCATTTTGCACTGAAAAAAGCCTTTTTCAGTGCTTATTTTTTCTATTTCATCGTTTTTCCCGAACATAAAAAATAAGGGTAAAACCATTAAAAATCAGGCACTTTTATGATTTTTGACGCTCTCAGAATCGCGTATTTTCGAGCGTTCTTTCCGCCGTTCCGAAATATCCGAAAATCGCTGAAAACGGCCCTGAAAACATCCTCCGAATTTAGCGTTAGCATTTATTAATATATAAAACGCTAAACTTTAAACCTTTAAATATTTAGAAATGTATTGGTGATTTGCAAATACAAAGATGTAAATTTACATTTAATTGTGTATTATTACGTGGTTAAATATAGGTTTGTTTATTAAAATATTCAGATTAATAAATCACAAGGAATATTTATGCAAATAGGTATTTGTAATGTAAACTGCTGATTTTCAGCCATAAATACTAAGATATTAAAGTGTGCCAGGCAACAAATGGCCTTTTTCTTATATAAATCATGCATAACAGGCGAAATTCGTTTGTATTTCGGATAAATAACTGATTTATAATGAATTATTTGCTTTATAATCGCAAATATTAGCTTTATGCCGCTTTTAGAAGCGTAAATTTAGGTTTGTATTTATAAATGAAAAAGGCGAAGTTGTTGTTATTTAAATTTAGAAATATAAATATCTAAATCTAAAATCAATATTTCTATATTTCTTTTAGATTTGTTGTGTATGTAAAAAAAATGATTTACCTTTGTAAAGTCGTAGAAAAAACGGCTAAAAACAGCTAAGCATACAATTATGACAGAGATGAAAGACAGAATCAGGCAGATAATGGAGGCTCAACACATGACCCAACAGACCTTTGCCAACTTCATAGGAATTAACGCCGCGTCGCTCAGCAGTATCTTCAACGACCGCACCCGTCCCACCCTCAACACGGTTGAAGCCATTAAGAGCAAGATACCCAACCTTAACACCGACTGGCTGATGTTCGGTCACGGACAGATGTTCAACGACGATAAGCCCGACGCCGACGTACCTACTGGCGACGACGGCACGGCGCACGGTTCGCCGCACGCCGCAGCCGAAGGGCGCGTGCCCGACCTATTCGGAGGCGGCGGCGACGCCCTCGCGCAACATCCGCAGCAGCGCGGTTATGCCGCGCCCGCCAAGACCGAAATCAGGTATGTTGAGCGTCCGCAGCGGCAAATCACCGAGATACGGGTTTACTTTGACGACCTTACATACGAAAGTTTCGTGCCTAAAAAGTGACAATTCAGGTTATAAACAGCTTCCTCCGTGCCTAAGGGAAGCTGTTTTTTGATGTTTGGCTGTGTTTTGCTTGCATGCAGAAGCCTTATTTTGTACTTTTGCAGGGGTAAACCCACATTGTTTATTTTATTATTGAGAAAATCTTTTTTTTGAATGAAAAAATACGTTTCTGACTTACGTGTCGTTTCGGTGGAGCATATTACCGATAAGTATGTTCTCATCAAACTGACGCAGGACGAGAGGCTGCCCGAGGTGCTTCCGGGGCAGTTCGTCGAGGTGAGAGTCGACGGTTCGCCCTCTACCTTCTTGCGTCGTCCCATCTCGGTTAATTTCGTTGATTACGACGCCAACCAGCTCTGGCTGCTCGTTGCGGCCGTTGGCGACGGCACGCGGCGCCTCGCCCGTCTGCAGACGGGTGACGTGCTTAACTGCATGTTTCCGCTCGGCAACAGCTTTACCATGCCCGCCGGTAAGGACGAGAAAGTGCTGCTTGTTGGCGGCGGCGTAGGAGTGGCACCGTTGCTTTACTTCGGCAAGAAGCTCTGCGACATGGGTTGCAGGCCCGTCTTCTTGCTCGGTGCGCGCTCGGAGAAGGATTTGCTCATGCTTGACGAGTTCAGCAAGTACGGTCGGGTGTGCGTAACGACCGAGGACGGAACGGCCGGTGAGCGCGGTTTCGTCACCAATCATTCGGTGTTGGGCGAGATACGCTTCGACCGGATATCAACATGCGGTCCCAAGCCGATGATGGTTGCCGTGGCAAAGTACGCCAAGGCGAACGGTATTGAGTGCGAGGTTTCGCTTGAGAACAAGATGGCCTGCGGCGTAGGCGCCTGCCTCTGCTGCGTTGAAAAGACGACAGAAGGCAACGTGTGTGTGTGCAAGGAAGGTCCCGTGGTTAACATAAACAAGTTATTATGGCAGATTTAAGTGTAGAAATTAAAGGCTTGAGGCTTAAGAATCCGGTGATGACGGCCTCGGGAACGTTCGGCTACGGCCCCGAATTTGCTGATTTCGTGCCCCTTGAAGGCATTGGAGGCATAATAGTGAAGGGCACCACCTTAAAGCCCCGTCAGGGCAATGATTACCCCCGTATGGTTGAAACCGCCTCGGGCATGCTCAACTGCGTGGGGCTGCAGAATAAGGGCGTGGATTATTTCTGTGAGCATATTTATCCCGAAATAAAGGACATCGACACTAATTTTATCGTCAACGTGAGCGGTTCTTCGCCTGAAGATTACGCCGAATGTGCCGCCCGTATCGGCGAGCTTGACAAGATACCGGCCATTGAGTTGAACATTTCGTGCCCCAATGTGAAAGACGGTGGTATGGCGTTCGGCGTCACATGTGCCGGCGCTTCGAGCGTTGTCAAGGCCGTAAGGGCCAGGTATGACAAGACGCTCATCGTGAAGTTGTCGCCCAATGTGACCGATATTGCCGAGATAGCGCGTGCTGTTGAGGCTGAGGGAGCTGACAGCGTGTCGCTTATCAACACGCTGATGGGCATGGCAATCGACATCGAACGTCGCCGCCCAATGTTGAGTATCGGCACTGGAGGACTTAGCGGTCCGGCGGTGAAACCCGTGGCTTTGCGCATGGTGTGGCAGGTGGCGAAGGCCGTGAAGATACCCGTAGTGGGCCTTGGAGGCATTTGCAACGCCCGTGACGCCATAGAGTTCCTCATGGCGGGAGCTACCGCTGTGGAGATTGGTACGGCCAATTTCATCGATCCGCAGGCCACTATTAAGGTGCGTGACGGTATCAATGAGTGGCTTGACAGCCACGGATGCAAGTCAGTTAAGGAGATAATCGGAGCTGTTTTGTAAGCAGACAAGGAGAGCTTTTTAGCAGACGAGCAGACAAGAAACAAGCAGACAAGGAGATTTGTTTTGCCGATAATCAGGATTTAAACTATATGGCAAATCTCCTTGTCTGCTTGTTTCTTGTCTGCTCGTCTGCTTCTACCGTCTGCTTGTCTGCTAAAAGTAAAGTCATTTGACGCTTTCAACGGTGTAGTCGGCTTTTTTCAACAGTTCAATTATAAGAAAAACGCCTGAGTAACGGTCCAACATCGTGATTTTAAGTGAAATAAAAAGAGAGCGGCCAATTGGCCGCTCTCAACCAACACAAAAACTAAACTAGACTTAATTAGACAAATACAAGAATTTCACAACCCCCGTATTGTCGATGCAAATGTACAGAATAAATACCATACAAACAAGTAAATGATAAACTTTTATTTCATTTTTGTCGAAAAAATCACATTTTAATGGTTTTCCCGATTAAATATTCGTCAAGAACAGTCATGGCCGCCATGGCCTCCACAATGGGCACGGCTCTCGGCACTACGCAAGGGTCGTGGCGCCCGCGGGCCTTCAGCGTCGTTTCGTTGTGGTCGGTGTCAATCGTCGGCTGTTCCTTTAGCAGCGTTGCCACGGGCTTGAACGCCACACGGAAATATATGTCCTGGCCGTTGCTTATGCCGCCCTGTATGCCTCCGCTATGGTTTGTCAGCGTTGAAACGCGCCCGTTGTCGTTCACGAAGATGTCGTTAGCCTGGCTGCCGCGCATGGCCGCCATGGCGAAGCCCTCGCCGAACTCTACGCCCTTGACGGCGTTAATGCCCAGCATGGCATAGCCTAAGGCGGCGTGCAGCTTGTCAAACTCCGGTTCGCCAATGCCTGCAGGGCAACCCTTTATTACGCATGTAACGGTGCCGCCGACGGTGTCGCCGTCGGCCTTTACGCTGCTTATCAGCCTTATCATCTCTTCGGCCTTGGCCGCGTCGGGACATCTCACGATGTTGCTTTCGGCCAGCTCCGGGTCATATTTGCGGTAGTCATTTTCAAGCGCTATGTCGCCTACCTGCGACGTGTATGCCTGCACGCTGACGCCAATCTGCCTCAGGGCGAGCTTTGCCAGCGCGCCGCCCACGCAGCGGCTTATCGTCACCCGGGCCGACGAACGCCCTCCGCCGCGGTAGTCGCGCAGACCGTATTTGGCGGTATAGGTATAGTCGGCGTGCGACGGACGGAACACCGTGCGCATCTCGTCGTAGTCGGCCGAGCGTTGGTTGGCGTTCCTTACGATGAACCCTATCGGGCAGCCCGTAGACTTGCCCTCGAACACTCCGCTCAGCAGTTCCACCCTGTCGGCTTCCTTTCGGCTTGTCGTTATGGCGCTTTGGCCCGGGCGGCGGCGGTCAAGTTCGCGCTGTATGAAGTCCATGTCGACGTCAATGCCGGCCGGCAGGCCGTCAACCACGCCTCCGATGGCCTCGCCGTGACTTTCGCCGAAGGTCGTAAGGCGGAACAGGTTGCCGAAAGTATTCTTCATTGTAAACGGTTGATTGTGTGAAAAAATAATCAGTTCTTGTGGCAGCAGCCTCCCTCTTTGTGGCCGTGTCCGTGGCAGCCGCCTTCCTTGTGGTCATGATGATGACCGCAGCAGCCGCCTTCATGGTCGTGTCCGTGGCAGCACTCGCCGTCGTCGTGGTGGCCTCCGCAGCAGCAGCCCTCGCCGCTCATGCGGTTTATGAGGCCCTGTATCTCCTCGTTGGTGGCCTCGCGCGCCTCCACTACGTGTCCCTTGAAGTTGAGCGTCTTGCCGGCCAACGGGTGGTTGAGGTCAACCCTCACCTTGCTGTTGTCCACTGAAACGACCTTGGCCAGGAACCTGTTGCCGTCTTCGTTTTGCAGCGGCACGATGGCGTCCTTGAATATACGTTCGTGGTCGAAGTGGCCGTTGATGCAGAACACCTCCCTGTCAAGGTCGAGCACGTGCTCCTGTTCATAGTCGCCGTAGGCGTCGTCTTTTTGCAGGGTGAAATCGAATTCGGCTCCCGTTTCAAGTCCGGCGACGGCTTTCTCGAAGGCGTCGAGCGCCACGCCGTAGCCGCTTATAAACTGGAACGGCTCCTTATCGGTAGCCTCTTCTACAAGTTCGCTCACTCCGTTGTCCACGGTGTACAGTTTGTAAGCCACCGCGATGTATCTGTTCAGATTGCTTCCCATTTCTTGTTTTATTGTTAGTTTCCCGGCAAAGGTAGTGCAAATCGAGTGAAATGCAAAATAAAAACGAGTGAAACGAGCTTTTATTTTCATTTCCGAGATGCCGCCTACCTAATCCAAAGGTAGTGCAAATCGAGTGAAATGCAAAATAGAAACGAGTGAAACGAGCTTTTATTTTCAATTCCGAGATGCCGCCTACCTTATCCAATGGTGAATTCGGTATAATGAAAACATCCCCTCGTAGGGACATAATTTATTATGTCTGCACGCCGCGAAGAGGCGTATTTAATAATTATTTTACATATAACGTTCTTACAGAACGTGCGGACATAATAAATTATGTCCCTACGGGAAGGTGTTTATATGTATTTTAGGCGTGAAAGTTTATAAGGGGCTAACGCTGTCAAAAGGCAGCGCAAGAGTTAGTTGTTGCCAATAAGCCAATAGCCTCTAATTGTTGACGTTCCGCTCATTATGAAGCACGTAAGGCGCTTTTCGTGACACAATGACATTCGGCAAACGTGCGTCCTTTTAGCGGAAACAGGGCCGTGGCATGGCCTGTTGAGTCCGTTCGGGCGGGCGTAACTGCCGTTTTTACCCCTAATTCCGTTGTTATATGCCGCCAAAGGCGTGCTTTTACGATGCGTAAAGGCCGCTTTTTGCCTTGCGTTTAGCCGTCTTCGGCGTTGCAATAGGCGGTCTTTTGCGCCGTAAAAGACCGCTTTTTAGGCTTTTGGCGGCTCACTGCGTTGCACATGATGATGCGCTTCTGTGTTAACGTATTATAGCTCAGGCTGTTATGTTTGCACACTTTTCCTTGCCTTATTTCAGTCAAAGCGTTGCTTTTTTCAGGCCGAAGCCCTTCTCGGAGCGCCTTCCAAAACCAATATGTAAGCAGCTGTCGTGTTTTGCGTGGCAGGATGTCACGACGGCGATGCGTGCGTGCTGTGTATTAAGGTGTAAGCATGGCCGTTGCCGGCGGGCATGATACGAAGTTATGACAAACTGATTACATATTGTGATATAATGGCGTGCGTATGCTGACACATTCATACTAAAACAATACTTATTCTTTGATTTAGGTCAAAAAAGCGCGCTGTTAACGCAAACAGCGGGCGTTTCGCGTTCCAAGTTGCCTAAAACGGCCGTAACTTTGCACCGTCGAAAGACAAGAAGAGATAATTAACAGGATAACGGGCCGAGGCCGTTCGTGACGAAAGAACCGGAGCCCAAGGTAAAAAGAAAAGTTTAAGGATTATGAAAAGATTGTTTTTAACCGTCGTAGCCGTGCTCAGCATGACTATGGCATTTGCAGAGAATGAGAAGTTGAACGGCGCCGCAGGCGCAAGTGCTTACAACATGGCCGTCAATTACGGCAGGCTGTCAGAGAGCCTCGGGCTTTCGGTAGACCAGGCAGAAGCGATACAAGACATCCACTCGTCTTTCTGCGCCGACATGATGAACGCCGCCGCAGCCAACGCCGAAGAGCGTGAGTCGATGGTTAGGAAGGCCGTGGAGAAAGACCTCAAGTACATGCGTTACGTGCTCACCGAAGAGCAGTACCACAAGTATCTTAGGCTGCTCAACGCAACGTTCAACAACCGTGGTTTGGCAAAATAAGCCATATCTATTATAACAAGGACCGTCAGACGCTTGTGTCTGGCGGTCTTTTTCGTAACTAATGGTTTTTAGGTATCAGCCGAAACCCTATTTTTAGGTATTGCACGGTTTACGGTTTAGGCTTAACTTTGCAACCGTAAATACGAATAATAACTTTAAACTACTGAAAGGATATGGAGAAGACATGTATAATCTACGGCTCGTCTACGGGCACCTGCCAGGCCATTGCCGATAAGATAGCCGCCAAGTTGGGAGTCGGCGGAGCCGACGTCTACGACGTTGCGAAGGTAACTGCCGACACCGTCGCGCCTTACAAGAACGTTCTGCTCGGCACTTCAACATGGGGAGCTGGCGAGCTTCAGGACGACTGGTACGACGGACTGGAGAAGCTTAAGCAGGCCGACCTCTCGGGAAAGACCGTCGCCCTCTTCGGCTGCGGCGACTGCGAGTCATACGGCGACACGTTCTGCGCCGCCATGGGCGAGATATACGACGCCCTGAAGGACAGCGGCGCTGAGTTCGTAGGGTGCGTTTCAACCGACGGCTACACGTTCGACGATTCGGCCGCCGTTGTTGACGGACGCTTCATCGGCCTTGCCCTCGACGACGTGAACGAGCCTGACAAGACCGACGACCGCATCGCGGCATGGACCGAGAGCATAAAAGACAATCTCTAATAATAAATTGGTTTTGTGGTTATCGGGGGCGCGGCCCTTTGCTTACATGCACCGCCCTGCGCCCCCCGCGGCCACTCTGCCTCCTAAAAATCGAGCCTTATGCAGACTGAGATATTGCCACCCGACATGAAGGTGCTGACCAACCACATATATGAATACAAGAAAGGAGTGCGGCGGATGGTGCTCTTCACGTTCAACAAGAAGTACGAGCAGTACGCCACGGCACGCCTGCGCCGCCAGAACATCGACTACATCCTGCAGCCGGTGGGCAACGATCGCGTCAACCTTTACTTCGGACGGGGCGAGTGCCTCAAGGCCATACGCCTCATGCTGAACCGCCCCCTCAACATGCTTTCGCCCGAAGAGGACTTCATTCTCGGCGCAATGCTCGGCTATGACATCTGCGCACAGTGTGAGAGATATTGCGAGCGCAAGTGCCGCAGCTGCAAGAAGGCGCAATGACTTTTCGTGATTTTACCCAAGGATATACTTTTTTGTAAATCTTGTTCGCTAAATAAAATTCATAATGTTTTTGTATAACTGGGGTATGGCCGGCTGTGAAGTCGGCCATACGTCTTTCCCGCCGTTGCCTGCCGGGGTGTTTCCGGTTGCGCCGCCGCCGGGTGTTATGCGTTGTCATGGCGGCATTTTGAGGCTTTGTCGGCCTCTTGCACATGCATAAAAACTGCATAAATGTTAAATAACCATAAAGCCGCGCTTTTGCATTTATTAAACTTGATAAATTATTTTTTTCTTATTCGGCCTTGCAGTAATTTTGCAGTTGAATCCTAATATTATGGAATTTTAAACCTATGAAGGCGTTAAGATTATTGGTTTTTGCCGCCATGTTAGCTTATGGCGCAGGAGTTTCGCATGCCGATTCGCTTAAAGTCAAGTTCACCGCGCGCGCCCTTATCGACGCTACGGCCACGGGTTACGGCAAGGAAGACGTGCAGGGATATTACCATCTGGAAGACTGCAGGGCGGGTTTCTTTGCCAATTACGGTAATTACGAGATGATTGCCGACCTTGAGATGGCTGGAAAGAAGTTCGAGATGAAAGTGTTGCTGCTCAATTACCACTTCAAGAACGGCGTGCTTTCGTTCGGAAACGGCTACGAGCCGTTCTCGATGGACATGCTCATCAGCACCACCGACATGCGCTTCAACCAGATGGCGCCCTCGGTTACGGCCTTTACCAATAGTCCGAGGCTTGGCATTACCTATCATTATTATGACGACCACTGGTATCTGGCCACGGGTCTTTACACCCATAACGACATGAACCGCCTGCGCGACGAAAAGAAGAACGCGCTCGTTTCAACCACCCGTGCCGTGTGGCGCAAGCGCAACGAGGCGGCAGGCAAGCTGCTGCATGTTGGCGGCGGCTTCTCATACCGCACGAAGGAAGTCAACAAGGACAACCCCTCCGGCTCGATTAGCAGCCCCGGAGTGACGTCGCTGTTGCCCGAACCGATGTACGGCGCCGAGTTCGACGGCATGGGCAGCGAGCTTAAAGGCATAGTAGAGGCGCTTTATACGTCGCGCAAGGTGCTTCTGCAGGGCGAGTATTTCTACGACCGCATGAACCGCACGGGCGGGCGTCCGGCCTATAACGCCCACGGCGGATACGTCCAGGGCAGCTATCTGCTGAAAGGCAACGGCTTTTATTACGACGCCATGTACGGCATACCGGGCCGCCCCCTGTCAGACCGTGCCGTGGAGCTTGTGGCCCGTTTCAACTATACCGACCTTAACGACAACAATAGCGGGATATACGGCGGCGAGGGAAAAGACCTCTCGCTCGGCGTCAACTTCTACCTTAACAAGTACGTAGGCCTTAAGTTCAACGGCAGTTATGTGTGGGTGGGCGACGGCTGCAACAGCTTCTACGACAAGGACTTCTTCCTTGCCCAGGCACGTATCCAATACATCTTTTAGTCTTGCGGGCGCCAAGGCGCCGGCAAACGGTTTTTCAAGAGGTTGCCTTTCACCGCACGAAAGGCAACCTTTTGCGTTGTGATATGCCGCCTTTTGCAGGCCGGAAGGCGGCATATGGCAAATGCGTTGGCTGTCAGCGTGTTAGGCAGTGGCGTGTTATTGGGCTGAATGTGTGTTACAAACGTGTGGCGTTTGTTGCAAACATTTTTCACGGGTGCAACATAAACATTAATTAATTTGACACCCACTTTTTCAGTACGATTATACATCTATAATTCATTTTTTCAGATTTCCGGCCGCAATAATTTTGCCGGCAGAAACCAAAAGACGTATAATCGAAATGAAACAAGTCATCAAAATAAAGCGTATGCCGCGGCTGAGGTTTGCCGTCTTGGCCTTGGCAGTGGCGCTTACCGCCACGGCGCAGGCCGCCGACACGCTTAAAGTGAAGTTCCGTTCGCGTGCCCTTCTCGATGCTACGGCGTCGGGCTACGGCAAGGACGACGTGCAGGGATATTACCGCCTTGAGGATTTCCGAGTCGGTTTCAAGGCCGGTTACGGCAAGTTGGAGCTGAAAGCCGACATCGGACTCGGCGGAGGCAAGGTGGCGGTGAAGGACTTACAGCTGAACTATAACTTCAAGCACGGCGTTGTTTCGATAGGAAACGGCTACGAGCCGTTCTCGATGGACATGCTCATCAGCACGGCCGACCTGCGCTTTCACCAGTCGGCGTCGTCGGTGCTGGCGTTCACCGACGGCCGCAAGCTGGGCGTTACCTGCCATTGTTACAACGACCATTGGTATCTGGCGACGGGCGTTTACACCAACAACGACATCAACAAGCTGGGCGACGACAAGCGAACTCGCTCGTATCGACGTCGCGCGCCGTATGGCGCAAGCGCAACAAGCCGTGCGGCAGCCTGTTCCATGTAGGCGGAGCGTTGTCGTTACGCACAAAAGACGTCAACAAAAAACTCCCGACAGGCTCGGTTGTGAGCGCCGGCGTTACGTCGATGTTTCCCGAGGAACTGCTCGGGGCGGAGATCGAAGGCATGGGCAGCCAGCTTAAAGCCCTTGCCGAAGTGCTCTACACGTCGCGCAAGGTGCTCCTGCAGGGCGAGTATTTCTACGACCGCATTAACCGCACGGGCGGACGCCAGGCCTACAACGCCCACGGCGGATACCTGCAGGGCAGCTGTCTTATCGTAGGCGAGGGGTTTGACTACGACGCCATGTACGGCATACCCGGCCGTCCGCTGTCAGACCGTGCCGTGGAGCTTACGGTTCGTTTCAACTATACCGACCTTAACGACGGCAAGAGCGGGATATGCGGCGGCGAGGAAAAAGACCTCTCGCTCGGCGTCAACTTCTACCTTAACAAGTACGTCGGTCTGAAGTTCAACGCCAGTTACGTGTGGGTGGGCGCCGGTTGCAACAGCTTCTACGACAAGGACTTCTTCCTTGCTCAGGCACGTATCCAATACATCTTTTAGTCCAGCGGGCGTCATGGCGCCGGCTGCCGGTTTTCCAATAGGCAACCTTTTACGTTGTGAAAGGTTGCCTTTTATCGTCTGAAAGGTAGCCTTTTGCAGCCTAAAAGGTAACCTCTTTCTAATCCGTTGATTATCAGGCGTTTGCGCGTGCGCTGCAGGGCGTGCTGCAAACCATGCCGTTTGACGTTGACGCCAAAGGCTGTTGCATGTCTTCATGCCGTGCCGCGCGCTTGCTTACGGCCAATGTTTGTCCGTATGAATTAATTTATTCGCCATATTTCTTGTATGTAACGCCGAAAATGATTATCTTCGCAAAAACAACGGTTGAGGCCGTAAGACCTTATGACCGCATTACCGTAAAACCGTAAGACCTTATAATATGATAGAATATTTTGCGGCTAACCTTTGGCAGTTTTGGGCGCTGGCGGCCATCGTCTGCGTGATACTCGAGTTGACGTCGGGCGACTTCTTCATCCTGTGTTTTGCCATAGGAGCGCTCGTTACGGCGGTTGTTTCCGCCTTGGGCGTCGGCTTTTACGGCCAGCTGGCCGTGTTCGTGGTAGCCTCGTTGCTGTCGCTCTTCTTCGTGAGGCCGCGGCTCGCCAAGGCGCTTCACGGCAAGCGGCGCGAGCGTTTGAGCAACGCCGACGCCCTGATGGGGCGCATCGGCCGCGTGAGCGAGGCCATTGAGCAGGGCGGTTACGGCCGCGTGGCCATCGACGGCGACGACTGGAAGGCCGTGTCGGCCGACGGCGAGTACATCCCCTTGGGGCAGAACGTGCGCGTGGTTGGCCGCGAAAGCATAATACTGACCGTGGAAAAGGCGTGAATAAGCAAACAAGATACGAGCAGACAAGCAGACAAGGGACAGGCTAATCCGCTTGTCTGCTCGTAACTGACGGCTTGTCTGCTTATTCCTTGTTTGCTTGTTTGCTGTAAACTTGTCAACTTAAAAATATAAAAATATGAACACATTCGTCATCGTCCTTATCGCGCTGGTAATCTGCGCGCTGGTGATTGTCAAGAAAAGTCTTGTCATCATCCCCCAGTCTGAAACCAAGATAATCGAACGCCTCGGCAAGTATTACGCCACGTTGAGGCCCGGCATTAACATCATAATCCCATTCATCGACCGTGCCAAGGAGATTGTGGCCGTGCGCCGGGGCAGGTATCTTTACACTGACTCAATCGACCTGCGTGAACAGGTGTATGACTTCGATAAGCAGAACGTAATCACCAAGGACAACGTGCAGACGCAAATCAACGCCCTGCTGTACTTCCAGATAGTAGATCCGTTCAAGGCCGTCTACGAGATTAACAACCTGCCCAACGCCATAGAGAAGCTTACGCAGACCACGTTGCGCAACATCATCGGCGAGCTTGAGCTTGACCAGACGCTCACCTCGCGCGACACCATCAACACGAAACTGCGCGCCGTGCTCGACGACGCTACCAACAAGTGGGGCATTAAGGTCAACCGCGTGGAGCTGCAGGACATCACCCCGCCCGAAAGCGTGCTCCAGGCGATGGAGAAACAGATGCAGGCCGAGCGTAACAAGCGTGCCACCATACTTACGAGCGAGGGCGAGAAGGCTGCCGCCATACTTAAGTCGGAGGGCGAGAAGACGGCCATCATCAACAAGGCCGAGGCCGACAAGCAGATGGCTATACTAAATGCCGAGGGCGAGGCGCAGGCTCGCATACGCAAGGCTGAGGCCGAGGCGATAGCCATAGAGAAGATAACCGAGGCCGTAGGCAAGAGCACCAATCCGGCCAACTACCTGTTGGCGCAGAAGTATATACAGATGTTGCAGGAGGTGGCGACGGGCGACAAGACCAAGACCGTCTACCTGCCGTATGAAGCCACCAACCTTATGGGTAGCATAGGCGGCATAAAGGATTTGTTCAAGTCAGAGTGAATATAGTTTGATTTTGAGGGTGGAGAATGGAAAATTATGATTACCTTTGCTCGATTAAAGTCGGGATGGAATACGGTAATCATGGTTTTCCATTCTTCACTTTTGGTTTTCTATTAAAGAAATAAATGGATATGCTGAATATATGTATTGTAGCCGGAGCGCGCCCTAACTTCATAAAGGTGGCTCCGTTGGTGCGTGCCGTCGAGCAGGCAAAGGCCGGCGGCAAGGATGTTGACTACCGCCTGGTGTACACCGGGGCTGAGGGCGACCCTACGCTTGAGCCTACCTTGTTTGAAGATCTTGGCATTAGCGCGCCCGATGTTTATCTCGGCGTCGACTGCCTTAACCTCAATGAGCTTACAGGCCGTGTCATGTCGGAGTTTGAGAAGTATCTTGACGCCAACCCGACCGACGTCGTAATCGTCGTCGACGACCTCGCCTCGACCATGGCCGTGGCCATAGTTGCAAAGAAACACGGGCTTACGCTGGCACATCTCGTTGCCGGCACGCGTTCGTTTGACATCAAAATGCCGAAGGAAATCAACCGTCTTGTCATCGACGGACTGTCAGATCTGCTCTTCACCGCTGGCATGGGAAGCACCAGTATAGTGAGTCGTGAGGGGGCGGAGCTGTCACATGTCTACATGGTAGGCAACATATTGATGGACACGTTGCGGTTCAACCGCTCGCGTCTTGTGCGCCCGTCGGTGCTCGACGAGATGTCTTTGAAAGAGGGAGAGTACGTCGTCTTCACGCTCAACCGTAAGGCCTTGCTCGCCGACGAGGCCAATCTCGGGGCAATGCTCGGCGCCATGTGCCGCGCGGCCGGCGGCGTGAGGATACTTGCTCCGCTGCGTTCGGTGGCGGCGGAGGTCGTAGGCAGGCTTGCAGCCGGTTACGACAACTTCACCATAATACAGCCGCTCTCATATCTTGAGTTCGGTTATCTCACGGCCAACGCCAAGGGAATAGTGACCGACTCGGGCAATGTTGCCGAGGAAGCGACGTTCAACGGCGTGCCGTGCGTGACGCTCAACAGCTATACCGAGCACATCGAAACCGTCAAGTGCGGCTCTAACGTGCTCGTGGGAGAGGACGCTGTGAAGCTGGGAGAGGCCGTTGCTGACATTGTTAAGGGGCAATGGAAGAAGTGTTCGCTGCCCGACCGATGGGACGGACGCACTGCCGAGCGCATCTTGCAGATATTGTTTGAATTAAAATAGTAGTAAAGGAGCAAGACGGGAAGGAGTAAGCAGTTATGGTTTTGGCCGATGTTTAAGGAATAATTATTGGCAAGACATAGCTTCTTACTCCTTTTCTTTTTACTCCTCATCTCCTAAAATAAAACATAAACTCATGGAAAGAAAGATTGCATTGATAACGGGCGCCACGAGCGGAATAGGCGAAGCCTGCGCCCGAAAGTTGGCCGGCGGGGGCTATGACCTCATTCTCACGGGGCGCAACGCCGACAAGCTGAAAGCCGTTGAGGCCGAGGCAAGGCGGCTGGGAGCCGACGTCCTGCCGCTTTTGTTCGACGTGCGCGACCGCAAGGCGGCCACGGCTGCCGTGGAATCGCTGACGGGCAAATGGGCCGTCGTAGACGTATTGGTGAACAACGCAGGACTGGCGTTGGGGCTTGAGAAGGAATATGAGGGCGACATGGACGACTGGGAAACGATGATTGACACCAACATCAAGGGACTGTTGACGATGACCCGCCTGATTGTTCCGTCGATGGTGAAGCGCAACAGGGGACATGTAATCAACATTGGCTCGGTGGCCGGCGACGCCGCTTACGCCGGCGGAAACGTCTATTGCGCAACGAAAGCGGCCGTGAAGGCATTGACCGACGGCCTGCGCATTGACGTTGCGCACACTGCGGTGCGCGTGACGAACGTCAAGCCGGGACTGGTTGAAACGAACTTCAGCGTCGTGCGCTTCCATGGCAGCCGCGAGCGGGCCGACAATGTGTATCGGGGCATACAGCCGCTGACGGGCGACGACATTGCCGATGTTGTGTTATATGCGGCCAATGCGCCTGAACATGTGCAGATAGCCGAGGTGCTCGTGCTGGCGACACACCAGGCCAACGGCACCGTTATTGACAGGAACGAAGACAGGACGGAACACCTGTCGTGAAGCTACAAGCAACCTAAAAAGGCAGTCGGGCCGGCATACCATAAGACATGAATTAAGTGTTTGCCTTATGGTATGCCGGCCCGACTGCCTTTTTAGGTTTTATCTTACTACGTATTTCCTTTTTCCTATGATGTAGACGCCTTTCATAAGACCCTTCGTTGCCTCGCTTTTGCTTACGCCGGAGCGAAGTTTAAGACCTGTAACGGTGTAGACGTCGACGGTCTGTACGTCTGTCGTCGGTACGAAAATCGACGTGTCCGTGCCTTCGCCGTCATAGCTGAAGGCCACGTCCTGCTTGTCGCCCCAGACGTATTGCTCAAGTCCCGGATAGTCTACGTAAGGGTTGCGGTTGCCTTGTATGCCGTAGACGGCTTCGTTGCGGTTAATCTCCTTATCGCTGACGGGGTCTTCCTCGGCCCATCTCATCAGCATGTCGAGCGCCCAGCCGGTGAAGGCGGGGTAGGCGTTGCCGGCCAGCATGTCGCTCTCCCAGGCGGAAACCTTGTCTTCGTAGCACGTCACCATGTAGAAGTAAATGCGTGCGAAGTCGCCCTTATACTCGTCGTTCGGCTCGAACACGGTGCCCGTGTAGCCTTCTATTGACGACGGGCCAAGTTTGCTGAAACCGCCTTCCGATGTGTATGTGGGGGCTTCTGTTTCGCCGAAGGGGTAATTGCTGCGTTTGTTGTTTACATAGCCGTCGGTCGGGACGAGGTGGACGAGGTCGGTGTACATCGGGTATTCGTCGTTAAACCAGCTCTTGGGCATGGAGTGCTCGCGGTTGTAGCCGACACCTTCCTTGCCGTAGCTGTTGATGCCCGATGTTACGAAGTCATAGTTTGTTACGCCAGAATACATGTCCCACACCTTGCCGTCGTCGCGTCTGTCGGTCGTCATGAAGGCCTCCCACAAATCCTTGTAGGCGAGCTGTTTGTGAGGACTGATTATTTTTCCGAGGGCTGTTTTCAGGCCGCTTCCTTTCGTTCCGTCGGCCGCCTGATAGTAAGTGCCGGTGCCGTTAGGGCCTTGGGCTGACAGCTGCGCAACCATTATGAGCAGCATGTTGAGCGTTATCATGCGCTTGAGTTTCATCATATTTCCTGTTGTTATTTATTGTTGATGTAATGCGTTGATATTCAATGTGTTGTAAAAGGCGGTCTTTCAGTCTGCAAAAGGCCATCTTTTGCAGCGTGAAAGGTTACCTTTTACAATCCGAAAGGCGGCCTCTCATATTTGCGCCCGTGCGCGAATGGGTTACAGCCGGCGGTTTACCTCGTTGTGTTCTTGCCCCTTTCCTGCCACTCCAGTATGCCGCCCTTCAGGTCGATAACCTTGTAGCCCTGCCCGGCCAGCCATCCGGCGGCCTCTGCGCTGCGCCTTCCGCTGCGGCAGTAGACGGCTACGGTCTTGCCCTTGTCAAGCTCTTCGGCGGCGCGCCGCATGAAGTCTGGTTGCTTCATGTCTATGTTCTTAACCTCGGCCGAGCCTATGCGCGCCTCGCTGAACTCTTCGGCCGTGCGCACGTCAACCAGCTGAACGCTGTCCGTAAGGATGGCTTTCTCGAACTCGTCGGCGTCGACCGTCCTGAACGCCTGCTGTCCGCAGCCGGCCATGCAGCCTGTGAATAATGCCATGATTGATAAGATTATTTTGTTCATAAACCGTTTAAACATATTAAAATAAGAATGTTTCGACGGTGCAAAGTTAAGCCTTTTTGGGTTAAAGGCGTAGCAGTAAGCTAAGTTTTAGCCAAAATTCATGTTGGCGTAGCGTGTTTTTCATCACAATGCGAAGCGTGCCACGAGCGGCAGGTGGTCGCTGTAGCCCTTGCGGTATTTCCATGCGCGGTATGTGCGCAGCGGCTGCACGCCTCCGTACTTGTCGTCAGGTTCCAGCATGAACGCGGCGTCGTTCACCTCGCACGAGCGCAGGCGGTCGGCCATGTTGCCGCTGACGATTATGTGGTCGATGCGCTCCCAGCGACCCTTATACTTGTATGTGCCCTCGGCTCCGTTGCGTCCTGCCGCCCCGGCCGACACGTCGGTCATGCCTTTGGCGCATATCTTAGCCAGCGCCTGGCTTGACGGGCCGTCGTTGAAGTCGCCCGCTATGATTATCTTTGGGTCGCCGCATGCGGCCCGCAGCGAGTCGACGGCGGCGCAAAGCCTGTCGGCCACGAGCGCGCGGTGGGGCCTTGTGAGCCGTTCGCCGCCGTAACGGCTCGGCGCGTGGACGACGAACACGTGCAGCGTGTCGCCGCTGACGACGCGCCCCGACACGTAGAGAATGTCGCGCGTAGGCCGCATGCCGTCAATAGGTTTAATGCGCAGCGGGTAGTGCCTTATGGGCGCGAAGCTGCCCGGAGAGTAGATTAGGGCCACGTCAATGCCGCGCACGTCGGGCGACGACGTCACGACATACTCGTAGTTGGCTCCCCTCAGCAGCGAGCGTTTGGTAAGGTCGCGCATCACGCTGTCGTTCTCCACCTCGCACAGGGCAACCATGTCGGGCAGCCGCCAGTCGTCTTGGCCGTCGCCGCACGATATGATACTCTTTGCCGTGTTGTTCAGCTTGGTCCAGTATTTGCGCTCGGTCCAGCGCCGGTCGCCGTCGGGCGTGTACTCGATGTCTTGCTTAAGGCTGTCGTGGCGGCAGTCGAACAGGTTTTCGCAGTTCAGCTGCACGAACGTCAGCAGCGATGCAAGGAGCAATGAAAAGCCCATCTTTTAAATTAAAAATTAACAATTAACAATGAATAATCAGCCATGCGGCGTAATTAAGATTTGTGCATTATAACAATTAATAATTGTGCATTATGCATTATGAATTAATAATTGTGCATTATGAATTGGCCTTGACGTTGGCCCTGATTTTCCCAAGATACGCCTTCATTCCCGCCTCGTCCTTGCGCTCTATGATGTCAAGCAGGTCTTTAAGCTCAGTCCTTATCCGCTCAACCTGTCCCGACGTGTAAGGGTTGAAGAGTATTTCCTGCAGCAGGTAGTCGTCCTCGCCCATCACGCCCTTTGCCGTGTCAAGATGGCGTTTGAACGTAGTGCCGGGCGCGTCTTGGTGCTTCATGACCGCTGCGAACACGAAGGTGCTGACGAACGGGATACTGAGCGAGTAGGCAACGGTCTTGTCGTGCTCCTCGAAAGTGTATTCGTAAATGCTCAGTCCGAGGCGGCTGTACAGGTCTTTGAAGAAAATACGCCCCATATAATCGCCCTCGCTGATGATTATCGCGTTCTCCTGGCTCAGTTGGTTGAGGTTTGCAAAGGTCGGGCCGAACATCGGGTGGGTGGACACGTAGCGGCGTCCGCACTGCGTGTAGAAGTCCTTAAGGCCGGTCTTTACAGACGCGATGTCGCTTATTATGCAGTCTTCGGGCAGGTGGGGGATAACTTCCTCAAATGCGGTTATGGTGTTTTTCACGGTTACGGCGTTGATAACCAGTTCGGGCTTGAACTCCTCAATCTCCTTCATCGACGTGAAGCGCAACGTGTTGAACGTAAACCTCAGCCGCTCAGGAGCCTTCTCGTAGACGGCCGTTTCATGCTCGAAACTGAGCAGGTCGAGGAAAAAGCTGCCCATCTTGCCCGCTCCCATTACTAATATTCGCATGGTGTTATGTTTGGATTTATAGAATTTAAAGAAGTTATAGAAGTTAAAGCCGAATGTCAGGCAGCTTTACCATTGTTGGTAATGGCTGTAACTTCTTTAACTTCTATAACTTCATTAACATCTAAGAATTTTACTTATTCACAATCTCTATCTGCTGCCTTACCGACTCTTCGTGGATGGCCTCGAACACGGTCTTGATGAACATCGGGTCCATTCCGCACAGAGAGCCTTGCGCTCCGCGCTTGTCAAGAATTTCGTTGTAGCGCGATGTCTGCAGCACCGTCATGTTGTGCTCCTTCTTGTATTGGCCAATCTCACGGCTTACGCGCATTCTTTTCGACAGTATTTCCATCAGTTGGTTGTCTATCTCGTCGATTTGCTTGCGCAGAGTGGTTATGCCTTCAGTCGTAACGGTTTGGTCGCGTATCACGATAAGGCTCAGTATGTAGTCGAGAACGTCAGGTGTTACCTGCTGTTTGGCGTCGCTCCATGCCTTGTCGGGGTCGCAATGACATTCTATTACGAGGCCGTCGAAGCCCATGTCCATGGCCTGCTGGCACAAGGGAGCTATCAGTTCGCGGCGTCCGCCGATGTGGCTCGGGTCGCAAAGTATGGGCAGGTCTGGTATGCGGCGGCGCAGTTCGATGGGTATCTGCCACATGGGCATGTTGCGGTAAATCTTCTTGTCGTAGCTCGAGAAACCTCTGTGGATGGCTCCCAGTTTCTTTATTCCGGCCTGGTTGATGCGTTCCATCGCTCCTATCCACAGCTCGATGTCTGGGTTTACGGGGTTTTTCACGAGCACGGGCACGTCAACTCCCCTTAAGCTGTCTGCTAAAGCCTGCATCGCAAATGGGTTGGCCGAAGTGCGTGCGCCAATCCACAGGATGTCGATACCATACTTCAGGGCAAGCTCCACGTGCTCCGGCGTAGCCACTTCGGTGGCCACCAGCATGCCCGTAGTTTCCTTCACCTGCTTCATCCACGGCAGGGCTTTCTCCCCGTTGCCCTCGAATCCGCCCGGTTTAGTGCGCGGTTTCCACACTCCGGCGCGGAATATGTGGCAGCCTTTCGAGGCGAGCTGCGTTGCCGTTGACATTACCTGTTCTTCCGTTTCGGCTGAACATGGACCTGCGATTACCGTCAGTCGTTCGTTGTCGCTCGGCAGGTTGAGCGGTTGTAATTCAAGTTCCATAATATCGTTGTTTTTAGTTTATTGTCATGTTATGTGTCAATTGTCGCCGCGCTTCATGGCTTTTATGCGCTCAAGGGCCTCTTCCATCTTGGCGTCTTTGGCGCAGAGCGACACTCGTATGTAGCGTTCGCCGTTGCTTCCGAAAATGAATCCGGGTGTTATGAACACCCTTGCTTCGTGCAAAACCTTTTCAGTCAGCTCTTCGGCGTCGGCGTATTCGTCCGGTATCTTTCCCCAAAGGAACATTCCCGCCTGGTTTTCGTCGAACGTGCAGCCAAGCTCCCGCATTATCATCTCTGCCAGTTTGCGGCGTTGGCGGTAAGTTTCTATGTTCGCTTGGCGGTGCCATGCGTCGCTGTTGTTGTACGCTTCGGCTGCGGCAATCTGTATTCCGCGGAACGTTCCAGAGTCGATGTTGCTCTTAATCTTAAGAATCCATTGTATGAACGTGCTGTTCGAGGCGCACATTCCTACTCGCCATCCGGGCATGTTGTGGCTTTTGCTCATAGAGTTGAACTCTATGCAGCAGTCTTTCGCCCCCGGAACTTGCAGCAGTGAAACAGGATTTTCGTTGAGGATGAACGAATACGGGTTGTCGTTTACTACTACGATGGAGTGGCGGCGGGCGAAGCTGACGAGCTTTTCGTAGGTTTCCATGCGTGCAGGAGCTCCCGTAGGCATGTTCGGATAGTTAGTCCACATGAGGCGGACGCCGGTCAGGTCCATGCTCTCAAGTTCGTCGAAGTCGGGCTGCCAGCCGTCGTCCTCGCGCAGGTTGTAGTTCACCACCTCTGCGCCGAGTATCTTGCTGAGCGACGTGTAGGTAGGATATCCCGGGTTGGGCACAAGCACCTTGTCGCCCGGATTTACGAAGGCGAGCGTCACGTGCAGTATTCCTTCCTTCGAGCCGATTAGCGGTTGAATCTCTGTGTCAGGGTTCAGGTCCACTCCGAACCAGCGTTTGTAGAAGCCGGCCATGGCCCGGCGCAGCTCGGGAGTGCCCATTGTGGGTTGGTAGCCGTGTGCGTCGTCCTGCCGTGCCACCTCGCACAGCTTGTCGATTGTCTGCCTTGATGGCGGCATGTCAGGACTGCCGATGGCAAGGCTTATGATGTCTTTGCCCTCGGCGTTGAGCCTGGCAACCTCTTTCAGCTTGCGGCTGAAGTAATATTCGGCGACGGCCGAGAGCCTATTAGCTGGCTTTATGTTGGATGGTTGGTTGTTTTCCGTCATCTTTATATTCTCCTAATACTTTAAGTTCCTTGGTAAGCGGCATTATGGCGTCTATGCTTTGGCGGTAGCGGGTGATGTTGTCGAAGGTCACGTCGACGTAGAACATGTATTCCCACTCGTGGCCGATTATGGGCAGCGACTGTATCTTCGTAAGGTTTATCTTATAGAAATAAAGTATGCTGAGCACCTGCGACAGGCTGCCCTCCTCGTGCGGAAGCGAGAATACGAGGCTTGCCTTGTTGGTTGACTCGAGCGGCCGCAGGAAGTCGGCCTTGTTGGGATTGCTCACCACGAGGAAGCGGGTGAAGTTGTGCTTGTTGTCCTCTATCGACTCTTGCAGCACTTTCATGCCGTACAGGCGGGCGGCATTGGCGTTGCAGATGGCCGCCCATCCGCGGCACTGGTGTTCAGAGATGTATTTTGCCGCGCCGGCGGTGTCAGCGGCTTCTACGGCCTTCAGGCTGGGATGGTTGGCCAGGAAGCCTCGGCACTGCATTAGCGCTACGGGGTGGGAGTGCACCTCACGGATGGTTTCCCACGACTCGTCGGGCAGGCAGCAAATGCTGTGCTCTATGTGAAGCTTGTGCTCTCCTACGATTGTCGTGCCCGAGTTGCGCAGCAGTTCGTAGTTATGCAGCAGCGAGCCGGCTATGGTGTTCTCGATGGCGAGCATGCCGATGACGGTGGGGTCGCGCTTGATGTTCTCGAACACCTGCTCGAACGTTTCGCAGCAGATAAGCTGTATTTGCTCGTCATTGAAATACTGGTGGGCCGCTATGTCGTGGAACGACCCTATGGAGCCTTGTATTGCTATTCTTTTCATTTATCGTTTTTTATAATGTTCGTTTTAAATAAAAATCCCGCCTCATTGTCGTGAAGCGGGACTTGACTGTATCTTTTCTGTAAGATTGCCTTGTCTTAAGTTGAAATTACACGCAACTTCCCGCTTCGCAATTGCTTGCAAAGTAAAAATAAAAGTAAAAGAAAGATGCGTTTTGCCTGTTCATTGACGTAATTTTTATTAATTCGTTGCAAAAATAACGTTTTTGTTTTAAATGTGCAAGAAAAACGGTTATTAATTAAGAATTATGAGGTGAGAATTAAGAGAATTGCCTCTTTATGTTTCGCTAATCAGTTATCATAGGTAATTTTCTTAATTCTTATCTCATAATTCTTAATTTACTAAAGTCCAAGCGGGTTCACGTTCTTGTACGCCTCGTTCACTTTCTTTTCGATGTTGCCGTCATTCGCGCCGTCGTCGGGGTTGCTTGTCAGCTCCTCGGCGTGCCTGATGTCGTCGCGTCCGTCGGCTTCGTCGCCCGTAGCCATGCGCAGTTCGCCGCGCTCGCGGTAAGCGTCGGCGTGGAAGGGGTTAAGGTCTGTCACCTTGCCGTAGTACCCGATGGCTTCGCCCGTGTCGCCTTTTGCCCTGCACACCCGGGCTTTCAGCATGAGCACGTCTTCGCTTTCGGGGTAGGCCGCAAGCAGATGGTCGGCGTCTTCGGCCGCGCCTTCGGCGTCGCCGTCCTTAAGCAGCGTTTCGCCGCGCAGCAGGTAAGCCTCGCCGTAGTCGGGCTTCAGCGATATGGCCTTCGTCAGCAGTGCCACGGCGTTGGTCGTGTCGCCGTGCCCAATGCAAGCCTTGGCGTAGAGGTAGGTGGCCTCGGCGTTGCCGGCGTCGATTAGTATTGCCTTCTCGCAGGCGTCTGCCATGGCCGTGTAGTCCTCCATCATGTAGGCCACGTTGGCCATTCGCACGAACACCTGCTGGTTGTCAGGCTGCGCCTCGGCAATTTTCAGCAGGTTGTCGTAGGCCTCCGGCAGCAGGTCGGCACGTATGCAGGCCTGCGATAGGTAGTCGCGTATCTCGAGATCCTCCTTTATTCCGAGGGCGTGGGTGAAGCACCTTATGGCGTAGTCGGCCTGGCCTGAGCGCAGGGCGCGCACGCCGTCATACTTAAGCACGTCGAAGTTTTTAGCTTCGTCTTCCTTTTTCTTCTCTTCCGGCTTCTCTTCCTTTCCGCCGAACAATGCCTTAAAGAAATTCATGTGTCATGTTTTTATGGTTAGTCGTGCAAGCCTGCCATATTGATATGCCCGTCACGCGCGGTTGGGCCGTGACGACCGGTTAAATGCTTGCCCGTTGATAAGCTTGTTTAATGCTCGGATGAACATTGTCTTATGCAAAGATAATGTTTTCGTTCCAAACGTGCAAGCGTTGCATGTTTTTTATAATTGTGGCTTAAGTTTAGGCATGACGCAATCAGCGCCATTGACTGCCGTTTTATAAAAGGCCGCTTTCCGGGTTGTAAAAGGCCGCTTTTCACACGCTAAAAGGCCGCTTTTTGCAGGCTAAAAGGCGGCCTTTTGCAACTGATAAGGTAACATGCTGAAACACAGCAGGTTGTGAATTAATCAAAAAACGACGGCACGAAAGGATAATAAAGGCAAAAAACGAGGCCTCATGTTTGGCCGTTACGGTGTGCAGGACTAAATTTGCTGGTGATGGGAAGATTGTTTTTCATGGCCTTGGCGTGCGCCTTATGCGTGGCCGCCGGGGCGCAAGAGATAAAGACGGGCACGATGGCAGCCGACACTTTGGCCCCGGCCGTGCCGCAGGAAGGGCCTGTTACGATAGTTGCGGGCGACGCCCCTACGGACATGTTTGTCTACGACGGATACCACGGCGAGCCGCTCGCCGAGGCCGACTCGTTGCGCCTGCCGGCGCTTAACCGCTTCGGCCAGGCATATATAAATATGTATCCATATTCGTGGTGGGGGCTGTACGACTGGCAGCTGCACCGCGGACTCAACGTCAGCCTCGGCGCGTCGGTGTTCGCCTCGTTCGGCGACGGGCCGTGGCGTGGCGCCGGTTTCACCCAAAGCGTTGCCGCCATGTACGCCGTGCCCTTGACCGACAGGCTGTCGCTGGCCGTAGGCGGTTACCTCAACAACCTTTATTGGGCGCACGACGCCTACCACGACGCCGGTCTTAACGCCGTGCTCGGATATAAGTTCGACGAGCATTGGGAGGGCTACGTCTTCGGACAGAAGTCGCTGCTGAATAAAAGCATGCCCATGCCGCTTTACGACATGGGCCGCATCGGCGACCGCATCGGCGCCGCGATAAAATATAACTTCAATCCCAGCTTCAGCATACAGGTGACCGTCGAAGCCGAGAAAAGACCTTGATTAATTCATAATTCACAATGCATAATTCATAATCGGCTGCGCTTTTTAATTCATAATTCACAATGCATAATGCATAATTAACGCGAGTTCGGTATAAGAATACACCCACGGTAGGGACATAATTTATTATGTCCGCACGTTTCGCAGAAACGTATTTTATTAACATTGACCACTCATACGCTCTTTGCTTTCAGCGAACTTCGTTTCAGAGCGTGCGGACATAATAAATTATGTCCCTACGCGAGGGTGCTCGCTTGTATTTTAGGCATAAAAGTTTATACCGAATTCACGTATAATTAAGCTGCGCGCTATGGCTATTAATTATCTTAAAGAACGGCTTCGCACGATTATGAATTGTGCATTATGCATTATGAATTAAATTAAGCCTCAGGCTGTTCATCACCACGCTTATGCTCGAGAACGCCATCATGGCGCTCGCCCACATGGGAGTTATCTGCCATTCGGCTCCGAACAGGTAGGGCACTCCTGCCGCAAGGGGTATGCATATCACGTTGTAGATGAACGCCCAGAAGAGGTTTTGCCTTATCATGCCCACCGTCTGGCGCGACAGTCTTATGGCGTCGGGTATGCGGCGCAGGTCGGTTCCCATCAGCGTCACTTGCGCCACGTCCATCGCAATGTCAGTACCCTTGCCCATGGCAATGCTCACGTCGGCCGCGGCCAGCGCCTGCGTGTCGTTAATTCCGTCGCCAACCATAGCCACGTGGCGGCCCTCGGCCTGCAGTTTCCTTACCATGTCCTCCTTGTCTTGCGGCAACACCTTGCTGCGGTAGTGCTTAATGCCGGCCTTTTCGGCCCAGTAGCGCGCCGCCTCGTCCTTGTCGCCGCTCATCATGTACACTTCCACGCCCTCGCGCTGCAGGGCCTCCATGGCCTCGCGGGCGTTGGGTTTCAGCGTTTCGCGCTCTTCGAGCGACAGTCTGTCGGCCTTGGTGAAGTCGACATTCTTGTTGGGTATGGTCAGCGTTCCCGTCTTGTCAATCACCAAGGCGTCAACCTTGCGTATGTCCTCGAGCGCCGCTGCGTCTTTGATAAGAATGTTCTTGCGCGCCGCCTTGCCTATGCCCACCATAAGTGCGGTGGGCGTAGCCAGGCCGAGGGCGCACGGGCAGGCGATCACGAGCACCGACATGGCCGACAGTATGGCATGGGGCAGCTGTGCGCTTCCGCCTATGGCATACCATAATATAAATGTGAGCACCGAGAGGCAGAGCACGGCCGGAACGAACACCAGCGCAATCTTGTCTACCGTGCGCTGCACGGGCGCCTTGCTGCCCTGGGCCTCCTGCACCATCTTTATTATCTGCGAGAGCATTGTTTCTGCTCCCACCTGACGGGCGCAGAAGCGCAGCCGCCCCTGCTTTACTATAGTGCCGGCAAACACGCTGTCGCCGGTCTTCTTCAGCACGGGCGTCGGCTCGCCCGTAATCATGCTCTCGTCGATGTAAGCCTCGTCGGCCGTCACAATGCCGTCTACGGGTACTTTCTCGCCTTGGCGTATCTCTATGGTGTCGCCCTTCTCAAGAGCAGCTATCGGCACGTCGCTGATTTCAGCGCCGCTGACCAGGTGCGCCGTCTTCGGAGCCAGCCCCATGAGGGCGCGTATGGCCGAGGCCGTGCCCTTCTTGGCGCGCTCTTCGAGCATGCGTCCCGTCAGTACGAACGTTATAATCATTACCGATGCGTCGAAATAAGTGTTGTTCTCAATGCCGCGCGAACCCCAGAAACTGTCGCCCCAGAACGTGTTGAACACGCTGAAGACGAACGATATGGCCGTGCTCATGGCCACCAGCGTGTCCATGTTGGCCGTGCCGTGCCGCAGCTGCTTCCATGTGCTGGCGTAAAACTGGCTTCCGCAGTAAACAAGGTTGAGCAGGGCCAGGATGAGCATAGTCTGGTTGGCCGTGTCGGCGCTGCCGATGTTGACCCATTCCATTGATATTCCCATGGTGAGCAGCGCCAGAACCCACGACACCACCACCTTTTTCACCAGCCGCCGGTAGGCCGTACGTTCGATGGCCTCCACCGATTCGTCCTCGTCGATGACGAGGTCGTAGCCCGCCTTGATGATTTCGTCCTTCATCGTCTTGGGCGTTATCACCTTCGGGTCATACTCAACCAAGGCCGTGCGGGCGGCGAAGTTGACGCTGGCCGAGCGTATGCCGTCGAGCTGGTTGAGCCTGCGCTCTACGTTGGCGGCGCACCCGGCGCACGCCATTCCTAATACAGCTATCGTTTTCTTTTCCATATCCTTAAAGTTGGTTGCTCTTTTGCAAAAGTACATAAAAACGCCGTTACGAGTGTTACGGAATTATGGAAAAGATTTATAAATTCGTGGTTCGTAGCGGCTCCGTCAAATCTTGTCGAGCTGTTTCAGCTCCTTTTTGCGCATGGCCTTGAATTGCGTAGGCGTCATTCCCGTGACGCTCTTGAACTGCGAGCTGAGGTATGCCGTGCTCGAATAGTTCATCCTTGAGGCTATTTCGCCGAGCGACATCTCGCCGTAGAACAGCAGTTCCTTCACCCTTTCGACGCGTTGCAGGATGAAGTAGCGCTCTATCGTAATGCCAGTGTTCTCGGAGAACAGCTTGCTCAGCGAGCTGTAGTCGACGTTAAGCTTGCGTGAAAGGAAGGTGGAGAGGTTCACCGCAGGCGCGCCGTCGTTGTAATGTACGAGCTTTATTATCTCGCTTTTAATCCGTTCAACGGTCTGCCGTTGCCTGTCTTCAAGCAGTTCGAAGCCCTGCCGGACCAAGGCTGCTCGCAGCAGGCCGAGTTTTGCGTCGTCAAGAGTCCCTTCAACTTCGGCCGTTCCCAGCTCTATGGCGTGCGGCGTCAGGCCCAAGTCGGCCAGGACTTTTGCCACGGCGGCCTTGCATCGGTCGCACACCATGTTCTTGATGTACAGGGTTGTCATCGTCGTTTGTTGCTTAAAGACTTATCTTATGCAAATATACGTATTTTATTTTAATACCACAAAAACATATTATGACGAGCGGTACAGGCGTGCCTTCAACCGATTTTCGCCGTGGCTTGTAATCCTTTGAAAATCAGATATTTACCTTCTGTTCTCTAAAAGGCGGCCTTTTGCGTTGTGAAAGGTGGCCTTTCGGGCGGCGAAAGCTTACCTTTTACGGCGTGAGAGGCGGCCTTTTGCAGAACGGCATGCTGCCGAGGGCGCGCCTGCGCTTGTTTGCTGCCCCGTAATGGCCCGCCCCGGGGCGGCGTCGCGGACTTAAATCTGCACACTTTCACAAAGCTTGAGCACTTTTGCCGAAAAGTGTTTTAAAATATTTTAAATACAAAGTGTTTTGTTGGTGGATTTGTCATTAATTGATTATATTTGCAGGGATAAAAAAGGCGAGCGTGGAATAGGTGATTATTTCCATTTTGTCGGGCATAACGCAGGTTATGCTAAAATAATAAAGCGGACAAGGATATGAAACATCTTGTTTAGTGACGCTCGGCTTACATTTTGGATTTTAAAAGGATACATTGATTATATGTTTGACAATTTAAGTGAAAGGCTTGAACGCTCTTTCAAGATACTTAAAGGTGAAGGTAAGATAACCGAGATTAACGTGGCCGAAACGCTGAAGGACGTAAGGCGCGCTTTGCTCGACGCCGACGTCAACTATAAGGTGGCCAAGACGTTTACCGACACTGTCAAGAAGAAAGCTCTCGGCATGAACGTCCTCACAGCTGTGAAGCCGGGACAGATGATGGTTAAGCTCGTGCACGACGAACTGGCGGAGCTGATGGGCGGCGAAAGCGTAGGCCTTAAGCTTGACGGCAAGCCCGCGATAATACTTATGTCGGGACTGCAAGGCTCGGGTAAGACCACGTTCTGCGGCAAGCTGGCCAACATGCTGAAGGCAAAGCAGCGCAAGAACCCGCTGCTCGTGGCTTGCGACGTTTACCGTCCGGCCGCAATAGAGCAGCTTAAGGTCGTGGCGGGGCAAATCAACATACCCGTATATTCGGAGCCGGAGAACAAGAACGTAGTGGAGATTGCGCAGAACGCCATCCGCGAGGCCAAGGCCAAGGGCAACGACGTGGTGATAATAGACACCGCCGGACGCCTGGCCGTGGACGAGGAGATGATGAACGAAATCGAAACGCTGAAGAACTCGGTGCATCCTGACGAAACGCTGTTCGTCGTAGACTCGATGACCGGACAGGACGCCGTCAACACGGCGAAGGAGTTCAACGACAGGCTCGACTTTGACGGAGTGGTGCTCACGAAGCTCGACGGCGACACGCGCGGCGGTGCTGCGATAAGCATACGCACGGTGGTGACGAAGCCGATAAAGTTCATCGGTACGGGCGAGAAGATGGAGGCAATAGACGTGTTCCATCCGTCGCGCATGGCCGACCGAATACTCGGCATGGGCGACATCGTCAGCCTTGTGGAGCGCGCCCAGGAGCAGTTTGACGAGGAAGAGGCCAAGCGCCTGCAGAAGAAGATACAGAAGAACAAGTTCGACTTCAACGACTTCCTCGGGCAGATACAGCAAATCAAGAAGATGGGAAACATCAAGGAGCTGGCGTCGATGATACCCGGCGTGGGCAAGGCCATCAAGGATATCGACATTGACGACAACGCCTTTAAGGGCATTGAGGCCATAATCCTCAGCATGACGCCCAAGGAGCGCACCAATCCCGAGATACTTAACACGAGCCGCAGGCTTAGGATAGCCAAAGGCTCGGGCACGAAGGTCGATGACGTCAACCGCCTGATAAAGCAGTTCGACCAGACCCGCAAGATGATGAAGATGGTGACCGGCTCGAAGATGAGCCAGATGATGGGAGCCATGAAGGGCATGAAGAACATGCCGAAAATGTAATGCCGGCAACGGCTTGACGGCCTACGGCCATTAAGAAGGAACAACATTATGAATTATCAACTGATAGACGGCAAGGCCACCGCGGCCAAGATTAAGGAGGAGATAGCCGAAGAGGTGGAACGCATAGTCGCCGCAGGCGGCAAGCGTCCTCACTTGGCGGCAGTGCTCGTAGGGCACGACGGCGGCAGTGAAACCTACGTTAAGAATAAGGTAATAGCCTGCGAGGCGTGCGGATTCAAAAGCTCGCTGATACGTTTCGAGGCCGACGTTACCGAGGAAGAACTTCTCGCTAAGGTAAAGGAACTCAACGAGGACGACGACGTTGACGGCTACATCGTGCAGCTGCCTTTGCCTAAGCATATCGACGAGCAGAAAATCATAATGGCGGTAGACTACCGCAAGGACGTTGACGGCTTCCATCCGATTAACGTCGGACGGATGTCGATAGGACTTCCGTGCTTCATCTCGGCGACACCGCTTGGCATACTGACCCTGCTGCGCCGTTACGGCGTGGAAACGTCGGGCAAGAAGTGCGTCATACTTGGCCGCAGCAACATCGTAGGCAAGCCGATGGCGCAGCTGATGATGCAGAAACAATACGGCGACTCTACCGTCACCGTGTGCCACAGCCATTCGTCAACGCTTAAGCAGGAGTGCCGCGAGGCCGACATAATAATAGCGGCCATAGGGCAGCCCGACTTCGTTACGGCCGACATGGTGAAGGAAGGCGCCGTTGTCATCGACGTAGGCACGACGCGCGTTCCCGACCCGTCAAGGAAGAGCGGATTCCGCCTTAACGGCGACGTTAAGTTCGACGAGGTTGCTCCGAAGTGCTCGTTCATAACTCCTGTGCCGGGCGGCGTCGGACCGATGACTATCTGTTCGCTGATGAAGAACACCCTGGCGGCAGGCAAAAAAGAATATTATAAGTGATGACTGCAGAAGAATATTACCGGTTGGGCAACAAGTTCCGCAAGGAAGGCAATTGGCAGGAGGCCCTCAACAACTACATTGAGGCCATCGAACTCGACCCGGACAGTCCGGCCGTCGAAGCCAAGAAAATGCTCGACGACATCCTTAACTACTATTGTAAAGACATGTATAATCCGTAAAGCCGGTTCGGGGGCGGCTTTACCGGTCGGGCGGAAGCCCGGCCGAAGAAAATCTTCCGGGTTAATTAAATCTAATAGATATGGGTAAAATCAAAGGAGCCATTGTGGTGAACACCGATCGTTGTAAGGGCTGCTCTCTCTGTGTGGAGGCATGCCCCAAGACCGTCATCGCATTGGCAAAGAAAGTCAACGTTCATGGCTATCCGTATGTGGAGGCGGTCAATCCTGACGACTGCATCGGGTGTGCCTCGTGCGCAATTGTATGTCCTGACGGATGTATAACAGTTTACAAAAAAAAGATGGAGGACTAAGAGTTATGGCAGAACAAGAAGTTACTTTATTGAAAGGCAACGAGGCGATAGCTCATGCCGCTATACGTTGTGGCGCTGATGCCTTCTTCGGCTATCCTATCACGCCTCAAAGTGAAATCATCGAAACCCTCTCTGAGCTGAAGCCGTGGGAAAAGACCGGTATGGTCGTAGTGCAGGCTGAGAGCGAGGTTTCTTCAATCAACATGGTTTACGGCGGTGCCGCCGCAGGCAAGAGGGTGTTCACGTCTTCTTCAAGCCCCGGCGTTGCGCTCATGCAGGAGGGTATCTCTTACATGGCGGGTGCCGAGCTTCCCGGCGTTATCGTGAACGTTCAGCGCGGAGGTCCCGGCCTGGGCACAATCCAGCCCTCACAGAGCGACTATTTCCAGGCTACACGCGGCGGCGGTAACGGTGACTACTATGTAATCGTGCTTGCTCCGTCTTCGGTACAGGAGATGGCTGACTTCATGGAATTGGCTTTCGACCTTGCTTTCAAGTACCGTATTCCGGCAATGATTCTCAGCGACGGTGTCATCGGACAGATGATGGAGCGCGTGGTTCTGCCTCCTTACAAGCCCCGCCGCACCGAGGAGGAAATCAAGAAAGAGTGCCCTTGGGCAACCTTCGGCCGCACTAAGGACCGTCAGCCCAACATCATAACTTCTCTTGAGCTTCAGCCCGAACAGATGGAATTGCGTAACATCCACTTGCAGGAGAAATACCAGACGATTAGGGAGAATGAAGTTAGGTATGAAACTAAACATTGCGAAGACGCCGACTATTTGATTGTAGCTTTCGGTAGTGCAGCACGTATTTCTGAAAAGGCTATCGAGCTGGCACGCAACGAAGGCTTGAAGGTAGGCCTGCTCCGTCCTATCACCTTGTGGCCGTTCCCGTCGAAGGAGGTTGCCGCTATGGCTGAAGGCAAGAAGGGAGTACTCTCTGTAGAGATTAATGCCGGCCAGATGGTTGAGGACATCCGTTTGGCTGTTAACGGCAAGGTGCCTGTTGAACACTTCGGACGTTTGGGCGGTATCGTGCCCGAGCCGGATGAAATCGTTAAGGCATTGAAGGAGAAGTTTTAATATAGAAGGCAACAGCCGGGCATGAATTGGCGTGAAAGCACTTTCGTGCCAGCATGCATGCCGACTGGAAAAATCAAAATAGTCACAAAATGAACGAACAAATAATATCTCCGGAGAACTTGGTCTACAAGAAACCGGAACTGATGAACGACACCCAGATGCATTATTGCCCGGGTTGTTCACACGGCGTTGTACATAAGTTGGTGGCTGAAGTCATCGCGGAAATGGGCATGGAAGACAAGACCGTGGGTGTGTCACCTGTAGGATGTGCGGTGTTTGCATACCGTTACCTCGATATCGACTGGCAGGAAGCTGCCCACGGACGTGCTCCCGCCGTTGCTACGGCTATCAAGCGTTGCTGGCCTGACCGCATGGTGTTCACATACCAGGGCGACGGCGACTTGGCTTGTATCGGTACCTGCGAAACCATCCATGCGTTGAACCGTGGCGAGAATATCGTCATTATCTTCATCAACAATGCTATTTACGGTATGACCGGCGGTCAGATGGCGCCTACTACGCTGATCGGCCAGAAGACGTCTACATGTCCTTACGGACGTGACCCGAAGCTGCACGGATATCCTTTGAAGATGACCGAGATTGCCGCAACTCTTGAGGGAACATGCTACGTTACGCGCCAGAGCGTTGAAACGGTGGCTGCCATCCGTTCGGCAAAGAAGGCCCTGCGTAAGGCTTTCGAGGCTTCAATGGCAGGCAAGGGCTCAAGCCTTGTCGAGATTGTCAGCACCTGCAACAGCGGCTGGAAGCTTTCACCTGTCAAGGCTAACAAGTGGATGGAGGAGAACATGTTCAAGTTCTATCCCAAAGGCGACCTTAAAGACACAACTGGTGAATAACATTTAAGAATGAAGGACTGAAGCTGATGATTTATGGAACATTGCAGCCAAGCTGCTGGTCAGCGGTTTTCGGTCCTCCCAATTATAAATAATAATATTATGAAAACAGAGATAATAATATCCGGTTTCGGTGGCCAAGGCGTCCTTTCGATGGGTAAGATTTTGGCTTATTCGGGACTTATGGAAGACAAGGAAGTTACGTGGATGCCGGCTTACGGCCCGGAACAGCGTGGCGGTACTGCCAACGTGACCGTAATTGTAAGCGACGAGCGCATTTCGTCGCCCATCCTCAGCAAGTACGACATTGCCATCGTGCTCAACCAGCCGTCACTTGACAAGTTCGAGCCGAAAATCAAAGAGGGCGGAATACTTATTTACGACAGCTATGGAGTGATTAATCCTCCTACGCGTAAGGACATTACCGTTTACCGCATCGACGCCATGGACAAGGCTGCAGAGCTGAAGAACTCAAAGGTGTTCAACATGATCGTGCTCGGCGGACTGCTCAAGGTTTGCCCCGTTGTTAGCGACGCCGGCGTTGAGAAGGCTCTCTACAAGACTCTGCCTGAGCGCCATCACGGACTTATTCCGCTGAACATGGAGGCAATAAAGGCCGGTCGTGAGATAATCACCAAGCAGTAAATCCTGACGTTCAGGAATATTTATAGGTAAAAGAAAGCCACCTTCACGGGCGTAATACAAAAGCGTTGCGCCGTGTGGAGGTGGCTTTCTGCATGTATGCCAGCCGTCAAGGCTGCCATTCTATTATGCCTTCGCAGCTGTGTTCCTTGCGCCATTGCTTGAATTCGGGCATGGTTCTAACGCCGTCGCGCAGCACTGCCATGTAATATTCAACGCCCGGAATATGCTCGCTTTCGGGCGTGTCATGCTTCAGCCTCAGTATGGCGAGGCGTGTTTCATCGGTCAGCGCGGCCTTTATTCGCTCCGCCATGCGTTCGAAATAGCCGTCGTAGCGCGAGCCTTTCAGGATATGTATCATGTCGATTTGCCACGTTTCGCCGCTTGGGTCGTAATATTCAGCATGCCATTCAACGCAAGCCTCGTCGGTGTGCAGCAGGTTGCGACATTCAATCTTGCCTATGCTGGTGTTTTCGGCGAGGCGTGCCATGGCGGCAAAGCTTTCGTTTACGGTCAGCGGCGACGAGTAAACGTGCAGGTCGATGTCACGATGCGTCATCATCAGGTCCATCGCCAGCGAGCCTACTATGTTGACTTCGGCTCCGGCCCGGCGCCATATCCCGATGACATCGGTGCGTCTGATAACGTCCACCGCACGGTTACGTGTCCGCTCGGACAAGGCTAAGAGGTCGTTGTCGGTCATAAGTGTATAGCCTGTTCTTGGTTAAATGACAATCCGCTCAATGCCTCCGTAAGCCACGAGGTGCTTAAAGCAGTCTTCCTTAGGAAACAATCCGCCGTAAATACCGGCGCAAATCAGCACGCCGCCGTGTGCGAATATGGCCACGCGGCGGTAAGGTTTGGTCTTCAGTTCGTCAAGAAACGCAGCCACGCGGTCGTAAAGCACGGGAAAACTCTCGCCGTTCGTGGCGGCCAGATGCATGTAGTCGTCATACCATTTGTGCAGGTTCTCGTCCTCGATTTCGTCGAACAGCTTCATCTCCCAGTCGCCCATGTTCATCTCTTTCAGGCGTTCGTCCACTATCGGGTCGGCCCATCCGCAGTAGGCGGCCAGCTTGCGCGCCCTTGTCAGCGGCGACGAGAACACGGCGTCAAACCCCGTGTCGCCCAGGTTACGTTTCGTTTCGGCGGCCTCGGCCTCGAAAGTGTCGGCCACGGGCACGTCGCTCCATCCGTAGCAGGTGCCCTTGGGCACTCCTACGCTTGTGTGTCTTATCAAAACCACGTCCATAATGCTTTATTGTTGAAGGTTTGGTATGTAGCGCATAGGTAGAACGACAGCTCCGTGAGCAGGAACATCGCGCCGCAGCAGTCGCCCGTGTAGCCCTTCAGCCTGTGCCAAATCAGCAGGTACATGAAGTACATCACGAGGCACGGGGCGAACAGGAGCAGGTCCCAGCGCATGGCTCCGCCCGTGACGTAGATCAGCATGACGAAGGGCAGCATGCCCTGTATGAAGAGGCCTACGCCGGCCTTAAGGCTGATTTTACGGTAAACCACGCGGGCCTTCGCCTCGTCTTCCCTGCGTGCGTAGGGCAGCATCAGGATGATTTGCGCCGACACCATCTTGCTGAACGGGTCGGCCGCCATCACCGTCAGCGCCGCCAGCTTGGCTGGCATTGACGCCAGCAAGGAGAACAGCAGCAGCAGGTAAAGCCCGAGGCCGATTACGCCGTAGGTGCCGATGCGCGAGTCTTTCATGATGTCGAGTATGCGTTGGCGGTCGGCGCCACCGCCGCCGAAGCCGTCGAAGAAGTCGGCCAGACCGTCCTCGTGCAGCGCTCCGGTTATGAGCAGTCTTGCGGCTATGGCCAGCAGCACGGCTATGGAGTAGGGTAAGACAAGGCTGCCGAAGTAAATCACGGCGGCCATCGCCGCGCCCGTAAGCCAGCCCGTCAGCGGCCAATATTCAACCACGGCGCGGTAACTCTCGCGCGGCGGCTCGTGCAGCCGCCACAGGGGCAGGCGCGTGAAGAAGATGAACGCCGCCCAGGGGCGGTCGAACCATTTAGAAGTATCGAGTGATATGCGCATTGTCAAAGTTGTTCATTTCGTTAATCATCCTTACCGAACTCTCCACGATGGGGTAGGCGCAGAGCGCTCCCGTGCCCTCGCCCAGGCGCAGGCCGAGGCTCAGCAGCGGCTCGGCCCCGAGCAGATCGAGCAGCCGCCTGTGGCCGCTCTCGTCGCCGGCATGGCCGAAGATCATGTAGCTTAGGGCTTCGGGGCAGAGGCGCGTGGCGGCCAGGGCGCATGCCGTCATGATGAAGCCGTCAACCAAGATGATGATGTGAAGCTCGGCGGCCCTGAGCATTGCGCCGATGGCGGCCGTCATCTCGAAGCCTCCGAAATATCTTACCACCTCCTCCGCGCCGCCGTCGCCTTGCGCCGTCGCCTTGAATTTGTCGACGGCTCGGGTCAGCACGTCAAGCTTGTGGCGTATGCCAGCGTCGTTAAGTCCGGCGCCTGCGCCTACGCACTCGCTGAGCGGCACGCCGCCCAAGAGGCTCATCCATACGCTCGACGGCGACGTGTTGCCTATGCCCATCTCGCCTATGCACACCACGTTGCACCCCTCGGCGCGGCACGCGTCAACCATCTCGGCCCCGACGGCCAACGCCCGCTCGTATTCGTCGTGGCTCATGGCCGGCCCGTAGAGGAAGTCTTGCGTGCCCGGGGCTATTTTCCTGTTGATTATTGCGTTACACGACGACAGGTCATAGTCAACGCCAACGTCGACAAGGAAAAGCTTGAAGCCGTGCTGGCGGCAGAACATGTTGACCCCTCCGCCGCCGGCGGCGAAGTTGAGCATTTGCTGCCACGTAATCTCGCGCGGCGACACGCTCACCCCCTGACGCTCAATGCCGTGGTCGGCACCGAACAGCAGGTGGCACGGATGTTCGAGCCGCGGCTCGAGCGTCTGCTGTATTAGGCATATTTGCGCGGCAAGGCTCTCAAGCCTTCCCAGCGAGCCTTTGGGCTTGTTAAGGTTGTCAATCTTGGCCTGTATGGCCGTTCTGAGGCCGTCGTCGGGCCTGCGTATGTCATATCTTCTCATGCCTTATCCTTGTTTATTGTTTGCCGGATGTACGGTCGGCCGTTTCTCCGCCTTTAATCTTCATCGGTATGCCGCTCGTCATCAGCACCACCTCGTCGGCCCGGGCCGCCACGTATTGGTTCATCCAGCCCAGCATGTCGGTGAAGCGGCGCTGCACGGCGTTGTCGCTGACGCCCCCGCAGCCTATCTCGTTAGTCACGAAGATGAACGTCGCGTCCTGGTCGGTGAAGCGGTCGAACTCTCTTTCAATCTCGCTTAGCGCCCCGTCTACGGTTGGCTGCTGCCCGTAAGTGTCGCGGTTGAAGAAGAAGTTGGTGCACCACAGCGTTATGCAGTCAATCACGGCCACCTTGTTGCTAATGTCGTGGCGGCTCAGCTGCTTTTCCTCCTCGATGTTAATCCACTGCGGGCCGCGGCGTTCCTTGTGGCGCCTTACGCGCTCCGCGAACTCCTCGTCCCATACGTGGGCCGTTGCAATGTAGACGGGATTGTCTGATAATTCCAGCGCCAGCCGCTCGGCGTAAACGCTTTTGCCCGAGCGTTGCCCGCCCGTTATCATTATTATTTTCCTCATTTTCCGGATGAAAGGGTTGTGTTCATATGCAAAGGTAATCTAAAACGTGCGTAAATCAAAATAAAAGGCGTAGAAACGGGCTTTTATTCATACGCCATGACGGCGGTAATATGAAACAGCTAACAATGTTGTTGCGTAACGCATTGATAATTAACGAGTTATAAAAGGTCGTCTTTTGCCGCATAAAAGGCCGCCTTTTATAATGTAAAAGATAACCTTTCATGTTGTAAAAGGCTGCCTCTTGGAGAGTATCCGCAGCTTTTTTGGATGTTCGGGTTTCATCTTCTTTAAATAGTGTTCTCTTGATTACGACTGCATCCTCGTTCAAGTGAGGCACTTACAAATTGTCATCCCGTGCTTGACACGGGATCCAGACGTATGCCGCAACGTTGCCGAACGAGGGTGCTTTCATTCTGGTTCCCGTGTCAAGCACGGGATGACAAATACCGAGAACCTCACTTGGAAGAGGATGTTTGCTGCTGTTGTCATCAGAATGGCATAAAACAAAATTCAGAATGAACGTAAGAGAATAGAACCATATACTTTCATCCGAACTGCGGATGAACCTCTTTCTCTTATACCGAATTCACGTTTCTGTTAATATTGTCATCCACTTTTACATCAGAATTGCTGATGAGCCATATATAATTAAGGTGGCAGGCGGAAACATGAATTTAGCGTTGTGATGTTAATAAACAAACGTTTGCACGCCGCCATTTTGTCCTAAAACTCATATTATTTGCGATATTTGGCGGTTATGGGGCCTTTTTGGATGAAAAAGCTTGTTTTGTAAATAAATATTCATATCTTTGCACCGTCGTTGAAATGACGACGAGCAAATAGATTGTTTTATTAATTAAATTTTTTATGAAAATGAAGAAGTTGTTTTTAATGCTTTTTGCTGTGGCAACTACAGCGTCAGTGTCTGCACAGACAGTTGTGGAAAGCAAGACTTTTGATAACTTTTACATTGGCGTGAACGGCGGTGTGGCTACTAAGGCTACCGGCCGCGCTTGGTTTGAGAACATGAACTCGAACCTGGGTCTGCGCGTTGGCCGTTACTTCACTCCGGTATTCGGTCTTGCGTTGGAGAGCAATGTTTACTTCAGCAACAAGCCTTATCCCTCTATCGGCACGTTCGTACGCACGATGAACACCTCTTTGCTTGGTACCGTTAACTTGAGCAACTGGTTCGGCGGATATAAGGGCGAACCCAGGCTGTTCGAGGTTTCTGCGCTCTACGGTTTCGGTTGGGGCCACGTGTTCGGCACTCCGTCTGACGTAACCAGCGACAATACGCTTACGTCTAAGGCTGCCGTTGACTTCGCCTTCAACCTCGGCAAGAGCAAGGCATGGCAGATTTACATCGAGCCTGCCATGATCTGGACTTTGGCAAGCAACGACCTGCGTCCCGACAACAACGTACAGTATGACATCGACGAGGCCGGTTTCCAGGTAAACGTTGGTTTCATCTACAAGTTCAAGAACTCTAACGGCACTCACAACTTCAAGATTGCCGAACTGCGCGACCAGTCAGAGATCGACGCCCTCAACGCTAAGATCAACGACCTGCGCGGCAACCTGAACGACAAGGACGCCCAGCTGTCAGCTAAGGACCGTCAGATTGCCGACCTGCAGAAGGCTCTCGACGAGTGCAACAACAAGCCCGCTCCCGAGTACAAGAAGCCCGCTACGGTTACTAACCTGCAGCCTACGGTGCTCTTCCGTCAGGGCAAGTCAGTTGTAGACAAGGCTCAGTATGCTCCCATCGAGCTTATCGCACAGTACATGAAGAACCATCCCGAGGCTAAGGTTGAAATCAAGGGATATGCTTCACCCGAGGGTTCAGCAGCCCGCAACCAGCAGCTTTCAGAGGAGCGTGCGGCTGCCGTTAAGAAGATTCTCGTTAACAAGTACAAGATTGCTGCCGACCGCCTCACTACTAAGGGCTGCGGCGCTACTGACGAGCTGTTCGAGCAGGTTGAGTTCAACCGCGTTGCTACGTTCAACGACAACACAAAGTAAGATAATTCCTTATATTAATAACCGAGCGGGGCGGGCCTTTTACGGCGCGCCCCGCTTTTTTGTGGCAGGCGGCTGACAGCCGGCGCATGGCGTGGCGCTTGCCGTGTGGCCGGCGGGCGGCCTCATGCCGCCTGGGGTGGGGCGTGCGCGAAAAGAACGGGCGATTTGTTGCAGGATTGGCGAATAAGGTGTATCTTTGCGCAAGCCAATGTCGCCTGCGGGCCGGTGTGCCTGCGGGCTTATTGCGTGAAACCATTTAAAAGGAGATGCGAAATGCTTGAAAAGATAGGAAAATACGAGTTTACGGCGGAGCCGTTCCACTGCGACTTCACCAAGACGCTGTTCATGGGCCACTTGGGCAACCACATGCTCAACGCCGCCGACTTCCATGCCACGGCGCGCGGGTTCGGCATGACATACTTGAACCCCGTGCACAAGACGTGGGTGCTGTCGCGCCTTGCCATCGAGATGACCGACATGCCGCGCGAGTATGCCCGCTTCAGTGTTGAAACGTGGATAGAGGGCGTGATGAAATACTTCACCCACCGTAACTTCCGCGTAGCCGACGCAGCCGACCCCGGGCGTGTGTACGGCTACGGGCGGAGCGTCTGGGCGATGATTGACACGGGCTCGCGCCAGCCCGAGGACATATTGGCCGTGAAGGACGGCGAGGTGGCTCGCTACGTGGAGCAGGGCGCCGAGTGCCCGATTGCCGCCCCGTCGCGCGTCAAGATGTCGGCCGGGGCGAAGCTCGTGGCGGGCGTAGACACGCGTTACAGCGACGTCGACGTGAACGGCCACATAAACAGCGTGAAGTATATAGAGCACGTGCTCAACCTGTTCAGCCTCGACTGGCACTCGGCCAACCGTGTGGCGCGTATCGACGTGGCCTACGTTGCCGAGAGCTACTACGGCGACAGGCTCAACTTCTACCGTGAGGACGCTGCTGACGGAACCATCCTCGTTAGGATAATGAAGCAGTCGGCCGACGGTGCCGAGGCCGAGGTTTGCCGCTGCGCCGTCACGGCCGTGCCCCGCTGAGGTCTGCCGTCAGGCCGTATTGCGGCACGTCACGGCCGGCGCCCGCAGGGTTTCTGATTGCCGATGGCTATGCTTATTGTATGAGAGAAGCCGCCCCTTGAAGTGCAAGGGGCGGCTTCTTGCGTTCTAAGGAACCGTTCCTTACGTTCCAAGGAACGGCTTCTTACACTCCAATGAACGGTTCCTTGAAGCCAGGGAAGCGGCCGCACGTTCGTCGTGCGGCCGCTTCTTGTTTATATTAAGGTGTTGTCGTGCAGGTGTTCGGGGCATAATTTGTGACCCAAGTAGAGGCCTTCCTCGTGGCGGCGGACGTGCGCCACGGTGCAGCCGAAGCAGCGTCTGCGCTACGTGAAGGCGCCGTGCACGCCGCCGGCGAACGCCCCGCGCATGCCGTCCCCTTCGGGCACAAGTAACGTGTTTCTACCGTTACACATTAAAAAACTATAAAAAAGCGGTGCAAATATAGTGACATTATGCTTAAATTACTTATCTTTGCGAACAAAAGTGGGGTTCTGTCGATACCCGCGAGATATAATACTTTGAAAAATATGTTCAGTAAAGAAACTTACGTCAGCCGCCGCGCACAGCTCGTCAAGCTTGTCAAGAGCGGCGTAATAGTGTTGTTCGGCAACAACGACTCACCCGTCAACTATCCTGCGAACGTGTATTACCCGTTCCGCCAGGACTCGTCGTTCCTCTACTACTTCGGCCTCAACCGCGACGGCCTCGTAGGCGTCATCGACATTGACGAGGGCACGGAAACGCTCGTCGGCGACGACATCGACATAGAGGACATAGTGTGGTTCGGCTCGGTTGACAGCGTTGCCTCGATGGCAGCTTCGGTCGGCGTGGCCCGCACGGCGCCCATGGCGGCCCTTAAGGACATCTGCGCCGCAGCCTTGAAGCAGGGCCGCAAGGTGCACTTCCTGCCCCCTTACCGCCACGACACCAAGATTCAGCTGCACGACCTTCTCGGCCTGCATCCCGACAAGCAGAAGGACGCCGCCTCGATGGACCTCATACGCGCCGTCGTTGAAATGCGCTCGAAGAAGGAGCAGCAAGAGATTGACCAGATTGAGGACGCCTGCCGCATAGGCTACGAAATGCATACGACGGCCATGCGCCTTACCCGGCCCGGACTGACGGAGAAGTACATCGGCGGACAGGTTAACGGCGTGGCCAACTCCTACGGCTCAATGGTGAGCTTCGCCACCATCTACACGCAGCACGGCGAAATCATGCACGGCGTGCCCCGCTGGGACAAGCTCGAGAGCGGACGCCTCGTGCTCTGCGACGCAGGTGCCGAGAACCGCATGAACTACTGTTCCGACAACACCCGCACGTACCCCGTCGACGGCAAGTTCACGCAGCGCCAGCTTGAGATATACAGCATTGTAGAGGCCTGCCACGACTACGTGCTCGACGTGGCGAAGCCCGGCGTGAAATACATGGACGTCCACCTGGGCGTCTGCCGACTCATGGCCGCACGCCTTAAGGAGCTCGGCCTCATGAAGGGCGACACCGACGCCGCCGTAGCCGCCGGAGCGCACGCCATGTTCCTGCCCCACGGACTGGGACACATGATGGGCCTCGACGTGCACGACATGGAAGGCCTCGGACAGATAAACGTAGGCTACGACGACGAGACACGCCCCTCGACGCAGTTCGGCACTAACGCCCTGCGCATGGGCCGCAGGCTGCAGGAAGGCTTCGTGGTTACCGACGAGCCCGGAATATACTTCATTCCCGACCTCATCGATGACTGGCGCGCCAAGGGCCTGCACACCGACTTCATCAACTACGACAAGCTCGAGACATACAAGGACTTCGGCGGCATACGCATAGAGGACGACGTGCTCATCACGGCCGACGGCTGCCGCTTCCTCGGCAAGGAACGCATACCTTACCACCCGAAGGACGTTGAGGAATTCATGGCAAACAATTAACCAAACAAATAACAACAACAAGAAATGAAAAAGCTATTTACCCTGTGCCTGCTGGCATGCCTGGCGGGCGGAGTGAACGCGCAGGACAAGAAAGTCGCTGCCGACCAGACGAAACCTGTCTTCACCGTCGTGAAGGAGAACAAGATTACCAGCGTTAAGGACCAGAACCGCAGCGGCACCTGCTGGGCTTACTCTACGCTGAGCTTCCTTGAGAGCGAAATCCTCAAGAACACAGGCAAGACATACAACCTCTGCGAGATGTTCATCGCCAATAAGGACTATATGGACCGCGCCATCCTTACCGTAAGGATGCACGGCGACAGCCAGTTCGCCCAGGGCGGAAGCTTCGCTGACGTTGTAACTATAATGAAGAACTACGGTATCTGCCCCGAAGAGGCAATGCCGGCACCCGGCACGCTCACCGGCGACTCTCTCGCCAACTTCGACGAGCTGTTCAGCGTGATGGACCCCTACGTGGCTGCCATCTCTCACAGCAAGGCTAAGAAAATATCTAAGCAGTGGCAGAAGGGCCTCCAGGGTATACTCGACGCTTACCTCGGCGAGTGCCCCGAGAAGTTCGTTTACGAGGGCAAGGAGTACACTCCGAAGTCTTTCGTTGAGAGCCTCGGCATCAACCTTGACGACTACGTTTCAATCACGAGCTACACCCACCATCCCTTCTACACCCAGTTCGCCATCGAGGTGCAGGACAACTGGCGCTGGAAGCCCTCTTACAACGTGCCCATGGACGAGATGATGCGTATCATCGACAACGCCATCAACGAAGGCTACACCATCGCTTGGGGCGGCGACGTTACCGAGGACGGCTTCACACGCAAGGGTATCGCTATGGCTTACGACGTGAAGAAGGCACGCAGCATGGGCGGCACTGACGCTGACCGCTGGTTCAAGCTTTCAGCTACTGAGAAGAAGAGCATGCTCGACTCTCTCGGAGTTGACGCTCCCGAGATCGTTCCCACGCAGGAAATGCGTCAGGAGGCTTTCGACAACTGGGAAACTACCGACGACCACGGCATGCACCTCTACGGCATTGCAAAGGACAAGAACGGCAACGAGTTCTACATGGTTAAGAACTCTTGGGGCGAGTTCGGCAATTACAAGGGAATTTGGTACATGAGCAAGAACTACATTGCTTACAAGACCATGAACTTCATGGTTAACAAGAACGCCATTCCCAAGGACATCCGCAAGAAGCTGGGTATCTAATTCCCGCTTGCTGACAGCACATCTTACACGGCCGTGCCGGCAAGAGCCTTACGTGAAAGAGGCTTTTGCTGGCACGGTTGCCTTTTGCCCGGAGGCCGGCGCAAAGGTTTATAAATGTTACTTTTCCGCCGCATTTAGTCGTTTTATTGAAAATTCTTTGTAACTTTACACGCTCTTTATCGCCGATAAAGCAGCCTTGGTACTGAAAAAATAAAAAACGACATAATGCACTTCAAATGGAATTACGAAAAACCGACATCAGAACAAACGAAGGCGGCTGAGGAGCTTGGCGCCAAGGTGGGCATAAGCCCCATTCTCGCCGGAATACTGCTCCGCCGCGGCATAACCACGGAGTCGGCAGCCAAGCGGTTCTTCCGTCCGCAGCTTAACGACCTCATCAATCCGTTCCTTATGAAGGATATGGACGTGGCTGTCGACAGGCTTAACGACGCGATGGGCCGCAAGGAGCGCATCATGGTGTACGGTGACTACGATGTAGACGGATGCACGGCCGTGGCGCTCGTCTACAAGTTCTTGCAGCAGTTTTATTCAAACATCGATTATTACATTCCTGACCGCTACGACGAAGGTTACGGCGTGAGCCGCAAGGGCATAGAGTACGCGCGCGAAACGGGTGTAAAGCTCGTGATAATACTCGACTGCGGCATAAAGGCCGTTGACGAGATTGCCTATGCCAAGAGCCTCGGTATCGACTTCATCATCTGCGACCATCATGTGCCCGACGAGGTCATGCCGCCCGCCGTGGCCGTGCTCAACCCCAAGCGGGCCGACGACGCTTACCCGTTCAAGCATCTTAGCGGCTGCGGCGTAGGTTTCAAGTTCATGCAAGCCTTTGCAAAGAACAACAGCATACCATTCTCGCGGCTCATTCCCCTGCTTGACTTCTGTGCCGTGAGCATAGCCGCCGACATCGTGCCCGTAATAGAAGAGAACCGCATCTTGGCTTATTACGGTCTGAAGCAGCTCAACCAGAACCCCAACATCGGCCTCAAGGCAATCATCGACATTTGTGGTCTGGCCGGGCGCACGCTTGCCATGAGCGACATCGTGTTTAAGATAGGGCCGCGCATCAATGCGTCGGGACGCATGGAGAACGGCCGCGAGAGCGTAGACCTGCTTGTTGAGAAAGATTACGGCAGCGCGCTTATGCGTGCCAAGCACATCAACGAGTACAACGAGCAACGCAAGGACATCGACAAGCAGATGACCGAGGAGGCCAACCAGATTATATCTCGCATTGAGAGCCAGAAGCGCCATTCGAGCATTGTGCTCTATGATGAGAACTGGAAGAAGGGTATCATCGGCATAGTCGCCTCGCGCCTGACTGAAATATACTTCCGTCCTACCATCGTGCTGACCCGTGAGGACGACTTCGCCACAGGCTCGGCCCGCAGCGTCACAGGCTTCGACGTCTACGCGGCGATAAAGAGCTGCCGCGACCTGTTAGTCAACTTCGGCGGACATACTTACGCCGCCGGACTCACGCTTAGATGGAAGGACGTGCCGGAGTTCCGCCGGCGTTTCCAGCAATATGTCGACGAGCACATCCTGCCCGAGCAGACCGAGGCTACGCTCAACATCGACGCCGTAATCGACTTTAAGGACGTTACCCGCAGGTTCCACTCAGACCTTCGCAAGTTCGGACCCTTCGGCCCGATGAACCAGAAGCCGCTCTTCTGCACCAACGACGTTTACGACTTCGGCACGAGCAAGGTGGTCGGCCGCGAGCAGGAGCACATCAAGCTTGAGCTTGTCGACTCAAAATCAAACAACGTGATGAACGGCATAGCCTTCGGCCAGAGCGGTTCGGCGCGTTACATTAAGTCGAAGCGCAGTTTCGACATAGCTTACACCATCGAAGACAACATCTTCAAGCACAACGGCGTGCAGCTGCAGATTGAAGACATAAGGCCTTCGGTTAGTGATGAGTGAAAAGTTAAGAGTGAAGAATTCAAGTGCCGTCATAAAGTAAAGTATTGAATTCTTCACTCTTCATTTTTCACTCTTCGTTTAATATCTTCTTTCCTATGGACAAATACAGGCAAATCCTTCATGATTATTGGGGCTACGATGACTTCCGCGGCATACAGCGCGAGATAATCGAGAGCGTCTGCGCCGGCAACGACACTCTTGGGCTTATGCCTACGGGCGGAGGCAAGTCGGTCACGTTCCAGGTGCCCGCCCTGTCAATGCCAGGCGTGTGTTTGGTGATAACCCCGCTCATAGCCTTGATGAAAGACCAGGTTGACAACCTTCGGAGCAGAGGCATTAAGGCGGCCGCCGTGTATTCGGGCATGATGCACGCCGACGTCATAGCCACGCTCGAGAACGCCATTTTCGGCGGCGTGAAGATACTGTACGTGTCGCCCGAGAGGCTCTCTTCCGAGCTGTTCCGCAAGAAGCTCGGCCACATGAAGGTAAGCCTGATCACCGTCGACGAGGCCCACTGCATCAGCCAGTGGGGCTACGATTTCCGTCCGTCATACCTCCGCATAAGCGACATAAGGAGCGTTCATCCTGACGCCCCCGTGCTTGCGCTCACGGCCACGGCCACGCCGCGCGTCGTAGACGACATCCAGGACAAGCTCGGCTTCAGGCGCAAGAACGTCTTCCGCATGAGTTTCGAGCGCAAGAACCTTGCCTACCTCGTAGTCAGGACGAGCGACAAGTGGCACGAAACGTTGCGCCTGCTGGGCAGCACCGACGGCGCGGCCATCGTTTACGTAAGGAGCCGCAAGCGCACCAAGGAGATAGCCAAGGCCTTGACCGACGGCGGCATAAGCGCGACGTTTTACAACGCCGGACTTGAAACGGCCGTGCGCGACCAGCGCCAGCGCGACTGGCAGGAGGGCAGGGCGCGCGTAATGGTGGCCACCAACGCCTTCGGCATGGGCATTGACAAGGCCGACGTCCGCCTGGTTGTCCACATTGACTGCCCTGACTCCATCGAGGCCTACTTCCAGGAGGCGGGCCGCGCCGGGCGTGACGGCAAGCCCTCGCGCGCCGTGCTGCTATATGACGGCAACGACCACGCCAAGCTGCAGCGGCGCATAAGCGAAACCTTCCCCGACAAGGACGACATCCGCACGGTTTACGAGCACTTGGCTTATTTTTACCAAATCGGTCTGGGCAGCGGCGGCGGTTGCCGCTTTGAGTTCAACATCGACAGGTTCTGCCAGTATTTCCACCACTTCCCGATACAGGTCAACTCCGCACTGAAGATATTGGCGCGCGCCGGCTACATCGACTATGAGGACGAGCGCGACAACATGTCGCAACTGACAATGCTGCTCGGTCGTGACGACCTTTACCGCCTCGACGGCCTCGATGGTGACGAGAACGCCGTCATAACGTCGCTGTTGCGTAATTACGGTGGTCTTTTTTCTGATTTCTGCTATATCGACGAGAGTCTTATCTCATGCCAAACGGGCATTGACCGCAATCAGGTGTACGACATTCTTAAGGAGCTTAACCGCCGCCACATCCTGCGCTTCATTCCCCGCAAGGCCATTCCCCACGTCCGCTACGTGCAGCGCCGTGAGGCGTCGGAGCGGTTGGTGTTCGGCAAGGACGTTTACGACGACCGCAAGAGCGAGTACGTTGAGCGCATAAACGCCATCACGCAGTATGCCGAGAACGACGACGTTTGCCGCAGCCGTCAGTTGCTTAAGTATTTCGGCGAGGAGCGCTCCGCGGACTGCGGCCAGTGCGACGTTTGCCTTGCACATTCCAAAAGGCCGTCTTCCGCCTCGCAAAAGGCCGCCGTTGAGGCTGCAATTCGCGGTCTTTTGGCCGACGAAAGGCCACATCCTGTAACCGACCTCGGCAGACTGGCTTACGACCGTGACATCATTAAGGAAACGCTGGAGTTTCTGATAAGCGAAGAAGCCGTCGCCGTCAGCGACGGAACAATAAGGTTAAAATGAAAAATGAATAATGAAAAAATGAACAATGAACAATCCAAATTCTTTGACTTTTTGGGCCGTTGATTATTCATTGTTCATTTTTTCATTATTCATTTTTTCATTAATTATTCCTCTACTACATACTTGGGCGACAGACCGTATTTGTTAGGTTCAGGCTTGCTGTCAAGCACGCAGAAGATAAGGATTGAAATGTTTACAAAGAATGACACTAACAGGCCGATGTTGAATATCGGGTCCATCATGATGGCCATAGCTGCTTCGGGGTCGGGATTTATTGTTTCAATTATTTCGTAATATCCCATGTCCAAGTAATAAGCCTGTAAAAACGTGCTTAACAAGATGGCTATTGTTACCCACCAGCCGCTGTGTCCGCGGTCGTGCAGGCGGCGCACCGTGACAGACCACAACGACAGATGCAACAGGGTGTAGACGATGAAGCTCACTACAGGCCACGGCTTCACTATGAACATGAGCACCATTGAAACGAGGAAGTAAAACAGCCAATACATCCAAAGCTCAGAGCGGCGTGCCCGTCCCTTGAAGTTAAAAAGGTTGCTTAACACCTTTTTTACAGATTCGCCGATAGTCATTGACGGCAGTCTTTTAATGTTTTCCATGTCGTTATTGTTTGATGTTTCTGAATTTGAAGGTGAAAAAGAGAAAGCTATTGTCTTAACTCCTTAACTTCTTAACTCCTAAATAAGTATTAATCATTTCAGCAGGTCGGGGCGCAGCCGTTTCGTGCGCTCGTAGCTTTGTTCAATCTCCCAGTCCTTAATCTTTGCCTCGTTGCCGCTCAGCAGGATGTCAGGCACCTTCCAGCCCTTGTAGTCGGCGGGGCGGGTGTAAATAGGAGCCGACAGCATGTCGTCCTGGAAGCAGTCTGACAGGGCGCTCTGGTCGTCGCTTATCACTCCGGGCACAAGCCTCACGATGGCGTCGGCCATCACGGCGGCAGCCAGTTCGCCGCCCGTCAGCACATAGTCGCCAATGCTTATCTCGCGCGTTATCAGGTGGTCGCGCACGCGCTGGTCAATGCCCTTGTAGTGGCCGCAGAGTATGATGATGTTGCCTTTCAGCGACAGGTCGTTGGCTACGTGCTGGTTAAACTGCTCGCCGTCGGGCGACGTGTATATAACCTCGTCGTAGTCCCTTTCGGCCTTCAGCGCGGATATTGCGCGGTCGATAGGCTCGCATTGCATCACCATCCCCGCGAATCCCCCGTAAGGATAGTCGTCCACTCGCCGCCATTTGTCCGTCGAGTAGTCGCGCAGGTTGTGCAGGTGGATTTCCGCCAGTCCCTTCTTCTGCGCCCGGGCGAGTATGGATTCATGCACGAAGCCCTCAATCATCTCGGGCAACACGGTGATAATGTCAATCCTCATCACAGTTCCTTTTTCAGGGCTTCGGCCATTTCGGCATATTCATTATCAGTGAGATACACCTTCTGCGGGTTCATCTGGAACACGCCGCCGAAGTCGGGTCCGTCGACGTATTTGGGCACTAAGTGGAAGTGTAGGTGCGACAGCGTGTCGGCGTAGGCTCCGTAGTTTATCTTAGCCGGGTTGAATACCTTCTGCATGGCTCTCGTCACCCTGGCCACGTCGGCCATGAAGGCGTTGCGCTCCTCGTCGCTCAGCTGGTTGAGGTCGTCAATGTGGTGGTCGTATGCCACGAGGCAACGTCCGTGGTATGTCTGCTCTTTGAATATGAACACGCGTGATACGCTCAGCTTCGCAACCTCAATCATAAGGTTGTGCTGCGTTGCGTTGTTTTGACAGTAAAGACAGTCTTTCGGGTCGCTTTTCATTTTTTTCGTTTGTTTTTATGGTTGCGGATATGCTTTCCGTATCTGCAAAAGTACTTAAATTTTTTGATAAGACGTTCGTTTTGCTTAAAGAAATGGCTTTTTCGGCTTATTTGTGTAAAAACATGTTCGGCGCATCAAATTTTTATCGCTTTTTTGTTCGGATGTTACGTTATTTTTTGTTACTTTTGTGCGGGTCAATATAATTACGTTCAGGCCCGGTGCTAACCTTTTGACACGTTGAACCGACGTATAAGATGAAAAACGGAATGTCCTACGTTGTTTTGCCTGAAGAAAAGACACGAAAAGTGTCGTTTTACTTGGCAATGGAGGAATATGTCGCCCGCGCTCTCGGCGGAGGCGACTACCTGTTCTATTGGCAGGTGGAGCCGTCGGTAGTGTTCGGTCGCAACCAGCTTATTGCCAACGAGGTGAACGTAGACTATTGCCGCAGCCACGGCATAGCCATGTTCAGGCGCAAGAGCGGCGGCGGATGTGTTTACGCCGACAAGGACAACGTAATGTTCTCGTTCGTCACCGACGGCGACAACGTCAACCTTACGTTCAACCGCTACATGAACATGATGGTGCTGATGTTGCGCAAGATGGGCGTCGACGCCGTCGCCACCGGGCGCAACGACATAATGGTTGACGGCCGCAAGGTGTCGGGCAACGCCTTTTACCATCTTCCCGGCCGGAGCATAGTGCACGGCACGATGCTCTTTGACACCGACATGGAGCACATGGTGCGCAGCATAACGCCCCCGGGCGACAAGCTGCAGAGCAACGGCGTCGACAGCGTGCGCCGGCGCGTGGCCTTGTTGAAAGATTATGTCGACATAAGCATTGACGGCTTCAAGCAGAGCGTGAGGCAGACGCTGTGCGACGGCGAGGTGGTGCTTACCGCCGACGACGTGCGCCGCATAGAGGACATCGAGCGCAGCGTTTACCTGTCAGAGGATTTCATCTACGGCAGCGAGCCGCGCCACACGGTGGTGCGCAGGCGGCGGATTGACGGCGTAGGCGGCGTTGAGGCCCACATCGACGTTAAGGGGCGGATTATAAGGAACGTCACGTTGAGCGGCGACTTCTTCGCTACGGGCGACGTCGACGGCAGTTTGCTCCGGCGTCTTAAGAACGTTGAGCTTACGCCCGAGGCCGTGGCGGCCGTCCTGCCCGCCAGGCTTGACGACGTGATAATGAATTTGCGTAAGGAGGACTTCGTTAGCCTTCTGACCGATGATAATGAATAATTTAATTGTATACCTTAAAAATATGGAAAATAAGAAAACCTGTCTTCACGACAAGCATGTGGCTTTAGGAGCTTTGATGCAGCCATTTGCAGGATTTGACATGCCAATCCAGTATTCGTCAATCATCGACGAGCATAACGCCGTGCGTACGGCCTGTGGCGTTTTCGACGTGTCACACATGGGCGAGGCCGTTGTTACCGGTCCTGACGCCGAGCGTTACGTAAACCACATTTTCACTAACGACGTCAACGCCATCACCGCAGGGCAGGTGCTCTACGGCATGATGCTCTATCCTGACGGCGGAACTGTTGACGACTTGCTGGTTTATAAGATGGCCGACGGCAGCTTTTTCCTCGTAATCAATGCGTCAAACGTTGATAAGGACATCGCTTGGATGAAGGAAAACGCCGAGGGCTTCGACGTAAACATCGAGAACGCCTCTGAGCGTTACGGCCAGATTGCCGTGCAGGGTCCCGAGGCTGAGGCCGTAGTTGAGTCAGTGCTCGGTCTTGAGTGCAAGGAGCTGGTGTTCTACACCTCAAAGATAATCAACGTCGACGGTGACGAGGTTATTGTCAGCCGCACCGGCTATACCGGCGAGGACGGTTTCGAGATATACTGCAGCCACGAACTCATCCGCAGCTATTGGGACAAGCTTGTTGAGAGCGGCCGTTGCAAGCCTTGCGGACTGGGTTGCCGCGACACCTTGCGCTTCGAGGTAGGCCTGCCGCTTTACGGCAACGAGCTGAGCAAGGACATCAGCCCCGTTATGGCAGGCCTCAGCATGTTCTGCAAGCTCGATAAGGAAGAGTTCATCGGCAAGGAAGCTGTTGCCGCCCAGAAGGCCAATGGCGTAAGCCGTAAGGTTGTAGGCATAGAGCTGCATGAGCACGCCGTTCCGCGTCATGGCTATAATGTAGTTGCCGACGGCAATGTCATCGGTACGGTTACTACCGGTTATCAGTCAATCTCTACTCACAAGAGCGTATGCATGGCTCTTGTAGACGCAGCTTATTCAAAGCTCGGCACTGAGCTTGAGGTGCAGATACGTAAGAAGACTTTCGCCGGAACGGTAGTAAAGAAGAGATTTTACGATAAGCATTATAAGAAGTAAGTAGTTTAGGAAAGAAGGAGTAAGGAGGGTAGGAGTAAGTAAACGTAAAACTTATAAAAGGCGTGTGAAGCCTGCTCCGCTTCCGTTTATCCTGATTACTCCCAATTAAAAATTAATAATCAATTAAATAAATAAAGATATGGCAAAAGTAATTGAAGGACTCTATTATTCAGAGTCACACGAGTATGTGAAAGTTGAAGGTGACTATGGTTACATCGGCATAACCGATTATGCACAGAACGCGCTCGGCAATGTAGTATATGTTGACATGCCTGAAGTTGACGACGAGATTGAGGCTGAAGGAGAGTTCGGCGCAGTTGAGAGCGTAAAGGCAGCCAGCGACCTCATTTCTCCCGTTAGCGGTACGGTTGTAGAGGTTAACGATAAGCTTGAGGACACTCCCGAACTGATTAACCAGGACGCTTACGCCAACTGGATTATCAAGGTTGAGCTGTCAGACAAGGGCGAGCTTGACAACCTGATGGACGCCAAGGCTTACGAGGAGTTCTGCAACAAGTAAGAGTGTTCGTGCTTAAGGATGTATTGAAATGGAGTAAACAGGAGTTAGACGCTTCGCGTCGGAGTTATCGGGAGTTAACGGACAAATGCCAAGTTGCTGAATTTCAAGCTATTGTCAGTTAACTCCGGCGGGTGCGACGAGCCTAACTTCTGTTAACTCACGATAACTTCCTGATTTTGATGCGTCCTAAAATCATTTAACCTTAAATTAAATTATGTCATTCAAATATTTTCCGCATACAGGGCGTGACATTGAAGAGATGTTGGCCCGTGTCGGTGTGAAGTCGCTTGACGACTTGTACGCGGACGTGCCCGAGTCGATACGCTGGAAGGGCGACTATGACCTGCCCGAGGCAATGAGCGAGGTTGAGGTAAGGCAGTTTTTCGACAAGCTTTGCCGTAACGACAAGCAGCTCACCTGCTTTGCCGGTGCCGGCGTTTACGACCATTACACGCCGTCGGTAATCCCTTATATCGTTGAGCGCTCAGAGTTCCTTACGAGTTACACGCCCTATCAGGCCGAAATCTCGCAGGGCACGCTTCATTATATTTTCGAGTATCAGTCGATGATGACCCGCCTCACAGGCATGGACATCTCAAACGCTTCGATGTACGACGGCACTACGGCTACGGCCGAGGCTATGATGATGGCCGTTGCGTCGGCAAAGAAGGCTGATACCGTGCTCGTTTCCGATACGGTTGACCCGAAGACGGTTGACGTAGTAAAGACCTACGCCCACTTCCACGGCGTAAACATCGAGATGATAGCCCAGGACAACGGCGCCACCGACATCGCCGCCATGAAGCAGCGTCTTGCCGAGGGCGGTGTTGCGGGCGTGATAGTGCAGCAGCCTAACCGTTACGGTATCGTTGAAGATTACGACGGCGTGGCCGACGCTTGCCACGACAACAAGGCTCTGATGATAATGAATTCAGTTGCAGCCGACCTTGCCCTGCTGAAGACGCCGGGCGAGTGGGGGGCCGACATAGCCGTAGGCGACGGCCAGTCACTCGGTTTGCCGATGTCGTTCGGCGGTCCTTACGTGGGTTACATGTGCTGCACCGAAAAGCTGATGCGCAAAATGCCAGGACGTATAGTAGGCGAAACGAAGGACAGCAACGGCAACCGCGCCTTCGTGCTCACCCTTCAGGCCCGCGAGCAGCACATCCGTCGCCAGAAGGCCACGTCGAACATCTGCTCTAACGAGAGCCTCATGGCGCTCTATGTCACTATTTATATGTCAATCATGGGCAAGCAGGGCATTAAGGAGGCGGCTTCAATGTCGTATGCCGGAGCTCACTACCTGTGTGACGAGCTGTTGAAGACGGGCCGTTTCAAGCTTGCTTACGACCGTCCTTTCTTCAACGAGTTCTGCGTCAAGTATGACGGCGACGTTGACGGGCTGCAGCGCAAGCTTGCCGACAACGGTATCTTGGGCGGCGTCAAGGTGGCCGACGACGTGATAATGTTCGCCGTAACCGAGAGGCGCACTAAGGAAGAGATTGACAAGCTTGTCAGCCTTGCCAAGTAATCAAGGTGTGAGAGAAGAGATGTTTCTTTAATTTTAAGGACAGAGCAAAATGAACAACAAACTTTACGGCAAGTTGATATTCGAGCTTTCGCACGAAGGCCGCAGGGCTTACTCCTTGCCACGAAACACATACGGTGATTACGAACTGCCCGAAAGCATGAGGCGCAAGGCTGACGCCGAGTTGCCCGAGTGTGACGAGCTGACCGTAGTACGCCACTATACCAACATGAGCGGCAACAACTTCGGCGTGAACAACGGCTTTTACCCCCTTGGCAGCTGTACGATGAAATATAATCCCTCCATCAACGAGGAGATGGCAGCCCGCAAGGAGTTCTCGGCCATTCATCCGTTGCAGCCGCTGGATACGTGCCAGGGCGCCTTGGCCGTGTATTATAACCTGCAGAAGTCGCTGTCGGCCTTGACCGGCCTTAGCGAGTTTACGCTTAATCCCTTTGCCGGCGCCCATGGCGAGCTTACCGGCCTTATGATAATACGCGCTTATCACGAAAGCCGCGGCGACATGAAGCGTGTCAAGGTGATTGTGCCTGACTCGGCCCATGGCACCAACCCCGCCTCTGCCGCCGTTTGCGGTCTTGAGGTGGTTGAGGTGAAGAGCCTTGACAACGGCACGGTTGACATCGAGCACCTGCGCAGCCTGCTCGACGACACTGTTGCGGCAATAATGATGACTAACCCCAACACGCTCGGACTCTTTGAGACAGGCATACCCGAGATTGCGAAGCTCGTTCATGACTGCGGCGCATTGTTGTATTACGACGGAGCAAACCTTAATCCTATGCTCGGGGCAAGCCGTCCCGGCGACATGGGCTTCGACGTTATGCACATCAACCTGCACAAGACGTTCTCTACGCCTCATGGCGGCGGCGGTCCCGGCAGCGGTCCCGTAGGCGTAAGGGCCGGCCTGGAGCAGTTCCTGCCCAAGCCGAGGGTCGTTAAGAACGGTGACAGGTACGAGCTTGACACGCAGGACAACGGCATACACGTAGGCGCTTATCTCGGCAACTTCGGTGTTGACGTCAAGGCTTACACTTACATCCTTACGCTCGGCCGTGAGAACGTCAAGATGGTTGGTCCGCTCGCAACGCTTAACGCCAACTACATCAAGGAGTGCCTGAAGGACGTTTACGAACTGCCCATCGAAGGCCTCTGCAAGCACGAGTTCGTGTTCAACGGCCTTAAGGACAAGAGCACGGGCGTTACCACTATGGATGTTGCAAAGCGCCTGCTCGACTTCGGTTACCACGCGCCCACAATCTATTTCCCCTTGCTGTTCCACGAGGCGATGATGATAGAGCCTACCGAAAACGAGAGCAAGGAAACCATCGACGGTTTCATCGCCGTAATGCGTGAGATAGCACGTGAGGCCGCTGAAGAGCCTGAAACGGTAAAGAGTGCTCCCCACAACGCTCCCATCGGCCGTGTTGACGACGTGCTGGCAGCTAAGCACCCCGTGCTGAAGTATTAAATTATGGTTGTGAGGTTATATGGTTGTGAGGTTTTACGGTTATGAGGTTGTATGGTTTATTGTTTATGTGTAAACCACAAATCCTTGCTCATAACCATAAAACCTCACAACCCCACATCGTAAAACACCATAACCTCACAACCCCATAACCTTATAACCGTAAAAGACATGACAACAGACTTGATCATAATAGGCGCCGGCCCGGGTGGTTACCACACGGCGGCTTATGCCGCCCATAACGGACTGAGCGTAGTCATAATAGAGAAAGGCGACGTGGGCGGCACATGCCTTAACTGCGGCTGCATACCTACTAAAGCCTTGTGCCACGACGCCGAAGCCGTTGAGGCTGCCGTCAGGGTGTGCGGCGCAAGACCCGCCGTTGACTTCGCCAAGATCGCCGAGCGAAAGCGCACGGTGGTGAGCAAGCTGCGCCAGGATGTCGAGACGCTTATGTCACAGCCCGGCATAACGCTCGTGCGTGGCGAGGCCCGCTTCACAAGCAGCCATACCGTTATCGTAGGCGGTGAAGAGTACACGGCCGAAAACATCATAATCGCCACAGGCTCCCGTCCTAAGATGCCGCCTGTTGCGGGCATCAACCTTCCGGGCGTGATGACGTCAACCGAACTTCTTGACATCGACGTCCTGCCGCAGAGCTTGTGCATCGTAGGCGCTGGCGTCATAGGCCTTGAGTTCGCTTCCGTGTTCAACAGCTTCGGCTGCGACGTAACGGTGGTGGAATTCATGAAAGAGTGCCTGCCGCCATACGACGGCGACATCTCGCGCCGTGTGCGCAAGGCCATGGAGAAGCGCGGCATAAAGTTCTACATGCAGGCCGGCGTAAGCTCTATCGAGGAATGCGACGGCAAGCTGCAGGTGAGCTTCGAGTGCAAGCGTAAGCCCGGCCAGGTGGTTGCCGACGCCGTGCTCATCGCTACGGGTCGTGCCGCCAACACCGAGGGTCTCGGCCTTGAGGACGTAGGCATTGCCACCGAGCGCGGCTGTATAGTAGTTGACGACAGTATGCAGACAAATGTCTGCGGCGTGTATGCCGTAGGCGACGTCAACGGCCGTTGCATGCTGGCCCATGCCGCCATCGTGCAGGGCATGCGTTGCGTCAACCGCATATTGGGCAAGGACGACGACCTGTGTCTTGACGTCGTTCCATCGGCCGTGTTCTCAAACCCCGAGGCCGCTTCTGTTGGACTCACCGAGGAGAAATGCCGTGAGGCCGGCTTGGAGTATTCGGTGCGCAAGACGCCTTACCGTGCCAACGGACGCGCCGTGGCCGACGAGGCCGACGGCGGCTTGCTGAAGCTTATATACGACGCTGAGGGCAAGATATTGGGTTGCCACGTCTGCGGCCTCCACGCCGCCGACATGGTGCAGGAGGTTACGGCGCTCATGTCGTTAGGATGCACCGTTGACCGTCTTAACCAAATAACCCACATCCATCCGACCATTGCCGAGCTGCTTATATCATAAGTTGTTTTAAATGAATAATTAAAAGTGAAGAGTGAAAAAATCCAATTGCTTTCCGATTGGCTTTTCGCTTTTCACTTTTTTATTTCTCACCTTCTCACCTTTAAGTTAATGTCAGTTCGGTATAAGACTTATTTACGTGCAAACATTTTAAACAACAAAGTAGGGACATAATTTATTATGTCCGCACGTTCTGTAAAAACGTTTTTATGTACAAAATCAACTGAATACGCCTTTTCTCGGCGTGCGGACATAATAAATTATGTCCCTACGTGAGGTGTTTCCCTTATACCGAACTCACGCTTTTTGCCGTTTTCCCACCGTAAATCACCGTATTCACCGTAAAATGGGTTCAATTGGTTCAGCACTCTTCACACACACGCGCGAACATTATTATATGGAAACATGGTATAATTGGGCATGTAGCTTTTATCACGCATGCAATACGTGGCATATTAGACGGCAAAAGGTTGTTTTTTGTGTTACGTTTCGTTACCTTTCGCACTGCAAAAGGTGACGTATTACAAATCCGTAAAATTACCGAAGTCTGATGGGCTGCGGGCATCTTCAGTATAGGTATATGTGACAGAGGCTTATCCTCATATTTCTGTTATTATAAAATAATGAATATTTCCTCTTTCAAATAAGGCGGTGATAGCTGAAAGGCAATGACGATTACCGACCGCATGGAATGTTTATATTGTTATAACCTCATGCACTTTTCTTCTTATATATTCCGTCACTTGTTCTGCTACTTATATATTGCTGATTATCAAGTATTTATGGGGAAATTACGATCGCTTTTCCTCGTTATTCGCTTGACTTTTAACGTTTGTTCCGTCATTTATTCCGTCACTTCCTATATTCCCATTCAGCATTTGTGTCAGACCTATTTTTGTTGCTTGGTTCAGAACTTCAATTCTTTGCAAATAGTCTGGCGATAAAGTGTATACTGTATTTACAGTTTTGCCACTTTTAATTATAAGGCCTTTATCAGTAAACCTTTCTATAACCCTTCTTAACTGGCTGTCGGATATGTGGCTCATCAACAACTTGGATATGTCTGTTTTTTTTGCTTTGCCATATTTATTGAGATACGGAAATAAAACAGCCCATACTTGTTCGTCGTCCCAGTCAATAAGATTTGAGTATTCTGTCATATTACCCGTGAGTTCATAATATCTGCGTGGCATGATATACCTAACGGCGGATGTTTTACCCCGTTTCTCTAAATAACCAAGTTCATATAGGCGTTTTGCAATATCCTTGTCCCATGGTTGTTTGCCTTCCCTAATAGCGCTAAATGTCATTATATCGAAAACCGAAAGTTTTTGGTTTTCAGGCAATTCTTGTTGTATGGCCTGTATGAAGAGAGCAAAGGCGGGTTCCTTGACAACTGCAGACAAAATGGCTGTGACTTGATAGTCATCTGTTTTTCCGTAGTCTGGCTTCTGTTTCCCTTCTGAGAGTGTCAGACGAAAGATAATATCCATTCCTTGTCCAGAACGTTCCACTATACCTGTTTTAGCCAGAACGTCAGCCAATAACCTATTACGTGGCGTGCTTGACACAGTAAGCATATTATTAAGGGTGACTCCAAGCGGAAAGCCGCCAGGACTTATCACACATAATTTGTTCGGATACTGCTTAACTACTATTTCGCTGCCAATGCGGTAATTTCTGTGTGCGAAAGCATTGTTTACAACCTCTCGTATCACTTGTTCGTTGAAGAATGGTATGTCGAAAAGATACGGCCCTTCCTGTACAGGCACATTCCCATTTCTTGCATCAATGGTTTCCCATAATTTATCAATAAGGATGTAAAAGGGTTGTCCGAAGACGATACGCTTGTCAAAGCGTTCTTGACCGTCTACGTTGCGGTATTCGTGCATTACTTTGGCTTGTGGGAAATGGGTGGCGATTATTTCTTCCTTACCCACTAACAATACCGCAGCATTAGTAACCTTTCCATTTACTATTAGTTTTAAGTCGTTTAACGCCTGTTGGTCAGGCAAAGAGATAAAGGCTGGATTCTTCTGTTTGCGGGAATATTTTTTCTTTAAGGATACGTATGGCGTTATGGTCAAGGTCATCTATAGTGACATCATCGCAGAACATTTGTGAGAAATCAGGTTCATGTTCTTGCAATATTGCGAGCAGGGTACGCTGGTCCATAGGCAGAAGGTCTTCGCCAACACGCATTAGTGGCACGTCTTCAAATGTGTAGACAATACCAACAGGACGTGACGGCACATCTATCACAACCACACGATTACCATCTTTGTCAAATATTTCGTATATAAACGTGCGGATGCCCAATTCATTATAAATCTTACTTTCAAGTTCGCCGAGGCTGTTAAGATTTTGCTTCGTCCCCACAACATTGTGTGGATAAGCGTCTTCAAGCCCAAGAACTAAATATCCGCCTCCTTCATTAGCCAATGCTACAACGTAGCCCAATATACACTTACGGCGGTCGGCCGGTTTCGGTTTTGAGCCTCCGTTAAATGCCATATTGCCTTCTTTACATTTCTTGAACTCTACATGGTCTTATGACTCACGCATTGTCCTAAGTTTTTCAATGGTAAGTTTTTGCTTTTCCATTTTATGCAGCTTGTTATATTTTTTGACGAGTCTACAAGTTAACAGACGCTATTTTAATCACAAAGTTAGTTTAAATTTATTGTAAAAATGGCAGATTTAAATGGTTTAACACTTTGCTTACTGTTGAAAGGTAAAAACAAATGGTTAAAAAACACAAACAAACACATATATTACGAAACATGTTGTATCTTTGCAGAAGATAAGCTGCGTTCGGGAAATTAAGAACAAGTTCTCTTTCCTCTCGCTTGCATTATCTTGCATAAAAGTGAACGATACATCTCTTACACGCTAAGAGGTCATGTACGCGGGACAAAATACATCCAACACACATAACTACTTGACAAACAAGCATTTGCGGACGTGTCAAGGAGCTAAGATAATATGCTTGCGTACGGCATGACAATCAATTTCACGCTTGATGACGACAACCTGTGAAACGCACGGACGGCCGTTGCTGTGGTATGCCATGAGCTCGCCTTACGGCAGGGAGCGCATGGCCGAGGAGGCGTTGAGGCAGCGCAACGTAGAATGTTTCGTGCCTAAAAAACGTGTCGAAACCATCGACGCCAAGAGCAACCGTGTCGTAAGATACGTACCCGTGATACGCAACCTCATCTTTGTGCGCTCAACGGAGGACGGCATGCGCCTGCTGAAGTCGCAGATGAACCAGCTGATACAATTCCTGATGTGTCCCTCGCCTGCGGGCAACAAGGTGCCCGTGATAGTACCCGACAAGCAGATGGCCGACTTCATCCGCCTCTACATGTCAATGCCCGACGAGCTTGTCTACCTTTCGCCCGACGAAATACACGGACTGAAGGAGAACGCCCGCGTCGTCATAGGCGACGGAGTGTTCCAAGGCCTTGAGGGTTATTACCAGCGCATAGAGGGCAAGCGCCAGAAACGCTTCATCGTGAAGATTGAGGACTTCATCGCCTGCGCCGCGCTCATAGTAGACTGCAATTTCATAAAGCTGCCGAAGGGGAAGTGATTTAATTTAATATTGGGAGTTAAGGAGTTATGGAGTAAAGGAGTTAAGACAATTGCTTTGTCAACTATTTACCCTTTTACCCTTTTACTTTTTTACCCTTTATTAGGCTTTTCGTGACGTAAACCGCCGCTTTTCATCATGAAAACCATTGGTTTTTCTTTATAAAGCAATGGTTTAGTGGTTAAAAAATATCCACATTGGATGTGGGATTTAAAAATTAAAGTGTTGTTATTTTAAATAAAATGATTACATTTGCAGGTGGTTTGTTTCATGTGCAAAAAGATGGATGAAAAAATAATAGCAACAGTATGGGAAAAAGCTATCCGGGTTGATGGCTTTGATCCTGATACTATCCGTAAGGATTGTTGCGGCGCGTTGATTCTGAAAACGGAATTCGGCAACCGTAACAGCAAATTCGGTTGGGAAATAGACCACGTTTACCCTTTGTCTGAAGGCGGTGATGATAACATCCAGAACCTAAGGCCTATGCAGTGGGAAAACAACGTAGCGAAAGGCAGTAGTTTTCCTGTTTATAATGGTGCGGTTAGGGCGGAAGGGAACGATAATATACATGAAGAGTCGCAGTTTAAGGTTAATGACTCATTGATGGCAAAGCTTGACAAGCTATATAATATCAGTAAAGATGAAAATTGATACCTTGATCATTAAAGGGCTTTTCAAGACTTTTAATTATGAAATAAGCCTGTCCGCCAATCGGTCGCCATTGATTTTGACCGGACTTAACGGCTATGGAAAGACAACAATCCTTACGATAATCAAGCGGTTGTCAGAAAAAGATTTCTTTTATTTCTATCGTTTGCCCTTTGACAAAATTTCAGTCTTATTCGACAACGACGCCAAAATTGACATCCTCTCGGTAGAGGAAAAAGCTCAGCAACAGCAGGGCGATGAGGATTACAACCTGACAATTCCTCGTGAGGTTAAATTCATTTGGACGTCTTCACAGGAAATTGTATATACGTTCAATTTAGGAAGGACTGAAATTAACGATGTCGTTAAATACATGCAAGGAATTGATCCTTCTTCAAAATATGACGTAAATTCTGATAGCTTTTACGAGCAGACATTGAAGAACAAGGCGTTTTACGGATATTTCAGAAAGGATAAGGACTTTAATTTTATATCCATGATGTTGGATAGCCTGAAAGTGACGTTTATAACGGCACAAAGGTTAGACCCGATTGAGGAAGAGTTAGATGATGATTTCCCGTTCACTGAAACTATCCGTAAGCCTAAGATGTCAGAGGTGTCGCGGCTTATTAAGGACCGGCTTAGAGGCGAAAATCTTGCATTTCTTAGCAAGTCACAATATATCGACAGTAAATTGATTGATAGCTTGTTGGCAGATGTGTGGTCTTTTGATGAGCATGATTATAATAAACTTAAGGATGAAGTAAGCAAAAAAATAGCTGATTTAAAGTCATTCGGCTTAGTAGGCAATATAACTATCCAGCCATACGACAATGAACATGGGCATATATTGTCGGTTTATTTAAAGAATATGGACGAAAAGCTGAAGACTTATGATAATATTCTGTCAAAACTTAAACTTTTCAGCAACATTGTCAATTCGCTGGATTTTGTCAACAAAACAATTTCATACAGTCCTGAAAAAGGATTGATAATAAAAACTAAAGACGGACTTTTCTTAGACGCAAACAAGCTTTCGAGCGGCGAGCAAAACGAGATAGTCATGCTTTATGAGATGATTTTCGATGTGGCTGACAATACGATATTGCTTGTAGACGAACCGGAAATATCTTTGCATGTGGCATGGCAGAACAAATTTCTCAACATGATGTCAAGAATAGCGTCAAACAATAAACTTCAAGTGGTTGTCGCTACACATTCGCCGCAGATTATCGGTGACAGATGGGATGAATGTTATGACCTGTGCGAACTTTGTAAGTAAATGAACAGCATACAGAAGGCTTTAGTTCTGAATCCAAGTGGCCGCTCGGCAGAGATAGCCCTTCTTATACGCGCCCATTACGCTGACGGCAAGCTGCTCATCGTTGTTGAAGGCAGTTCTGATAAGGATATATATTCACGTTTTTATCCAAAGGAGAAATACCATGTGCATTTCAGCGCCAAATATTCGGGCTGTTTGGGTTTGGCTGGCATGCTGAGAGGGTTGAACAAAAAGTATTCAGACAAACTTATAGCTATTAAGGACGCCGATTTCGATCATCTTAATGGCGTAAACTATCCAGACATTCCTAACATGTTCCTTACTGACACGCACGACATCGAAACAATGATGTTGACTGATGGCTTCATAAGGCAGATGGAACGTGATTATTCAGTAGAAGATGGTTGGGGAAAGGTAAACACTGCCATAAATGACATACACCACTTATCGTACATAAAATGGATGAACGATAAGACGGGCGCAAAGCTTAATTTCAAGGATACATGCAAGGTGGGCAGTTGTTACGACGGAATGTCATGTACTGATATATCGCAATGGCTGAGTAAGATTTACGCCCGTTCGGCTAATACGGGTAAAATAAACTTTAGTGAAAAGGATGTCAACGAGTTTGAGCGTAATAATCCGATAGCTAAAGATGAAATCCGCAAACTCGTATGCGGTCATGATATGGTTGACGCCATAGTGCATAAAATCCATGCTTGTTGCCGAAAGAATGTCAAAGCGCAAAACATTGCAAATTCGCTGAAAGATTCTTTCACCGAAGATTATTATAATAAAACAGCCTTATACAAAAGCATAAACACATGGCTTTCACATAAGTAGGTGGTAATTAACATTCTTTGTTTTCGGCGAACTTTGTTTCAGAACGGCGGACGTCGTAAGTATTTTCCTTTTGCTATATTCACGACGTTAATCATCGTGTTAAAGATGTAAGTTTGTGATTATACTTTTGTGCATCAGCAGATAGTTTGAAATCTAAATAATTTTATATTCAACCCAAATCGTTCATTAGACTTCAGACTGCTTATGTGTTCATGTCTGACAGCAAGATGGCGGCAGGAACACGTATGCAGGCGAAGAGTTAGCGAAATACGCTAATATTCAGACATATACGTGATTAGGGTTTAATCTAAATCATTTTTATATTCAACTATAAACGGCTTTACGCCGAATACATTCCATCCGTATTATCAAACCGTGTTCCCGGTAAAAACAGATGGAAGAAGTACTCTTTTGCCTAATTACACCTTATTATACACGTGCGCGTGTGTGTGTGAGGGGTGCAGAACCATTTGAACCCATTTTACGGTGAATACGGTGATTTACGGTGGAAAAACGGCAAATTTTGAAGGTGAGGAGGTGAGAAAGTGGGAAGGTAAAAATGGTAAATCTTAGGAACCATTGGACTTTTCGTTTTTTCATTTCTAATTTTTCATTTTTCAATAGAACAGGTATCTTTTAATATATTCTTATTGTAAAATCTCAATAATTATGAATAAGATAAATGATGTAAAAATAGCCGTGGCCGGAACAGGCTACGTAGGATTAAGTATAGCGACCCTCCTGTCGCAACATCATCAGGTGACGGCCGTGGACGTCATTGCTGAAAAGGTAGACTTGATAAACCAACGCAAATCGCCGATACAAGACGATTATATAGAAAAATACTTGGCGGAAAAGGAACTGAACCTAACGGCGACGCTTGACGGCGCAAAGGCGTATGCGGACGCGGACTTTGTCGTGATAGCCGCACCAACAAACTATGACGCCGTAAAGAACTATTTCGACACGAGCCATGTCGAGGAGGTGATCGAATTGGTAAAGAGCGTCAATCCTGACGCGATAATGGTGATAAAGAGCACCATCCCCGTTGGCTATACCGAGATGATACGCAAGAAGATGCAGAGCGACAACATCATCTTCTCGCCCGAGTTCCTTCGAGAGAGCAAGGCACTTTACGACAACCTTTATCCAAGTCGTATCATCGTAGGCCGCCCCGAGGGCGACGAACGTTTGGACGAGGCTGCACACGAGTTTGCCGCATTGTTGCAGGAAGGTGCAATCAAGGAAAACGTTGAAACATTGTTCATGGGTACTACTGAGGCCGAGGCCGTAAAGCTCTTTGCCAACACTTACCTTGCCCTGCGTGTGTCATACTTCAACGAGCTTGACACCTATGCCGAGATGAAAGGACTTGACACCCAAGCCATCATCAACGGCGTCTGCCTTGACCCTCGCATCGGCACGCATTACAACAACCCTTCGTTCGGTTATGGCGGCTACTGCCTGCCGAAAGACACGAAGCAACTCTTGGCAAACTATGCCGACGTGCCCGAGAACCTCATCCAAGCCATCGTGGAAAGCAATCGCACCCGCAAGGACTTCATAGCCGACCGTGTGCTCCGTAAAGCCGGTTATTACGATTATTACAACCGTGGCGACTTCAATCCTTCAGAAGAGCGTCGTTGTATAGTCGGCGTTTACCGCCTTACGATGAAGTCAAACAGCGACAACTTCCGCCAGTCGTCAATCCAAGGCGTCATGAAGCGTATCAAGGCGAAGGGTGCGGAGGTGATAATCTACGAGCCTACGCTTGAAGACGGCAGCACATTCTTCGGAAGTAAGGTCGTAAATGACTTGAGCGCCTTCAAACTTCAGAGTCAGGCAATCATTGCCAACCGCTACGACGCTTGCTTGGATGATGTGAAGGAGAAGGTTTATACGAGGGACATATTTAGAAGAGACTAAAAAATAATATATTATGTGTAACAATTATGGAGTAAAGAATGCAATAGGTTTCACAGCAAAACAGATTGCAGAATTAATGGAAGACGTTTATACGTCAACTTTTGAAAATGGTGAAATAAAAAAAGATTATTATTGTGGAATTACACAAGAAGATGTGTCTGATAATCTTGCAAGACATAATATAACCCGTTATCTTGTTGCCTATCAATGTGATAATGCAGAAATAGCTTCCGATGTCGAAACAATATTAGGAGAAAAGGGGTTTAATATTGGTGATGCTGATGGAGGAAATGGTGGAAATGACCAATCTGTTGTAGTTTATATGTACAAAATTACAGAAGAGACAGAACAGTAATTAAATTTTTCTTATTCAAGACCTCTGCAAAAGTCCGTTTCCCACCAAATAAACTCTTGATATACAGCAGTTTTTTGAGTTTTGCAGAGGTTCCCATTTATCAATAAGCGCAAACAAGTTAAAAAGCTAAATTCACTTCTTTTAATTAGGCACATCATTTGAAAAAAGAATCCAAATATACGCAAAATCTTACATCTGAATTCTGTTTCCATTTACACAAAAATTTGGACGGTGTCTCATTTAATAATAACTTATTTTATTGATTCATGCCTGACTCATTAAAGCAAAAGGCGGCTAAGGGCGTGTTGTGGAGCACTGTCGAGCGTTTCTCGGTGCAGGGCGTGCAGTTCCTCATTATGATTGTGATGGCGCGCCTGTTGACACCCCATGACTACGGACTCATCGGCATGCTGGCTATCTTCATTGCCGTGGCGCAGTCGCTGATAGACAGCGGCTTCTCGCAGGCGTTGATACGCAAGCAGGACAGGACCGAGGCTGACAACAACACGGTGTTCTATTTCAACATCGTCGTCAGCACGCTTCTTTACCTTATCCTGTATGCCTCTGCGCCGTTCGTGGCCGACTTCTACAATACGCCGCAGCTGTGTCCCGTCATGCGTGTGGTGTGTCTTAGCATAATCTTCAACTCATTGGCTGTCGTACAGCGTGCGCTGCTTACTATAAGGATTGACTTCAAGACCCAGGCAAAGGCTGCCTTGACGGCCGCTGTAACGTCTGGCGCAGTCGGCATAACGATGGCTTACCACGGCTTCGGCGTGTGGTCGCTCGTCACCCAACAGCTGCTTAACCTCGGCATAAACACAGGCCTGCTGTGGCTGCTGTCTAAATGGAGGCCTCGACTTATGTACTCGTGGCGGTCGTTCCACGAGCTTTTTGCCTTCGGCTCTAAGCTCCTCGCCTCTGGCTTGCTTGACACCATTTACCGCAATATCTATCCCATCGTAATTGGTAAGCTCTTCAGTGCGTCGAGTCTGGGACACTACACCCGTGCGCACCAGTTTTCAGAGTTCCCCTCATCCAATCTGACCGGAATAATCCAGCGCGTAACCTATCCCGTGCTTTGCGAGATACAGAACGATGACGCACGCCTTGCGAGCATTTACCGCCGTTTCCTTAAACTCTCGGCCTTTATCATCTTCCCGTTGATGGTAGGCCTGTCTTCCGTTGCAAAGCCGTTTGTTAACATTATGCTCGGTCAGCAGTGGGGATTCTGCGGACAACTCCTGCAGATTATTTGTTTTTCGATGATGTGGTACCCTATCCACGCCATCAACCTCAACCTCTTACAGGTTAAAGGCCGTTCAGACCTATTCCTGCGTCTTGAGATAATAAAGAAAATCCTCGGCGTAAGCGTCCTTTGCATCACAGCCCCGTTCGGTTTGATAGTGATGTGTTACGGATCTATTTTCAATTCGCTTGTGGCATTAGTTATAAACACATATTATACGGGCAAGCTGATTAATGTCGGTTTTATTAGGCAAATGCGTGACCTGTTGCCTACGATAGCTCTCTGCCTCGTGATGTTCGCTCTGATATTGACAGTAAACAGTTTCATCACAGGCGACATAATAAAGCTCTGTGCCGGAATTGTCATCGGCGTAATATTTTATACGTTTACAAGCCGCCTGTTTAAGTTCTCCGAACTCACAGAACTGACAAGCCTATTTATTAAAGGTAAAAAAGTAAAAAGGTAAAAGAGTAAAAAGTAGACAAGTAGTCAGTGACAAGCAGACAAGGAATGCAAGCAACAATGCAATTGTCTTAACTCTATTAACTTCATAACTCCTATAAATATCTCACTCTCTTCATTTTGTTAAGCATATGGCTTTAACTTCTTAGCGAGTGAAGCGAGCGATAACTCCTTTAAATTCTCTAAATTCCAAAAACATGGACAACAAACTGATAACAGTAACGTCGCCGTTACTGCCAAATCTCGACGACCTTAACGAAATGCTCAAACAGATATGGGCGAGCAAGTGGATAACTAACAACGGACAGTTCCACAAACAACTTGAAAAGGAACTTGCCGCATATCTGAAAGTGCCCTACATCAGCCTGTTTACCAACGGTACGCTGCCGCTCATCACGGCCCTGCAGGCGTTGCGCATAACGGGCGAGGTGATCACCACGCCTTACAGTTTCGTAGCCACCACCCACGCCCTTTGGTGGAATGGCATAAAGCCCGTGTTCGTAGACATCGACCCGCGCACCGGCAACATCAATCCAGACAAAATCGAGGCTGCCATCACACCTAAAACCACGGCCATAATGCCCGTACACGTCTACGGCAAGCCTTGCGACACGCAGCGCATACAAGAGATTGCCGACCAGTACGGCCTTAAGGTAATTTACGATGCCGCTCATGCCTTCGGCGTAGAGGTGGACGGCGAGAGCATACTTAACGCCGGCGACCTCAGTACGCTCAGTTTCCACGCCACAAAGGTGTACAACACCGTTGAGGGCGGAGCGATGGTGATGCACGACGAGCGCATGAAGAAGCGCATAGATTATCTGAAAAACTTCGGCTTCGCCAACGAGACAACGGTCGTCGGCCCCGGCATTAACAGCAAGATGGACGAAGTGCGTTCAGCCTACGGCCTGCTCAACCTGCGTCAGGTAGACGTAGCCATCGAAGCTCGTCACCAAGTAGCAATAAAATATCGCAACGCCCTCCGCAACGTAGAAGGCATAACCTTTTTCGACGACATGCCCGGCGTGCGCCACAACTACTCATACTTCCCCATATTCGTCGATGCAAAGAAGTACGGCATGACCCGCGATGAGCTTTACTTTAAGATGAAAGAGCAGAACGTTCTCGGCCGCCGTTACTTCTATCCGCTAATCAGCGAGTTTTCCACCTACCGTGGACTTGAGAGTGCGAAGCCCGTGAACCTGCCCGAGGCGCACAAGATGGCCGACAGCGTAATCTGCCTGCCGATGCACCATGCGCTGACGGACGAAGAAGTGGAAAGAATAATAAATACGATAATTGAAAGATGAGAAATTCCTTAAAGAAAACCCTTTACCATTGGTTTGTCTGCAAACGGTACAGGATGAAAAGTTTTCGTGGGGGGTGGATGTTGACACATATTTATTCCCTTGATTATAAAGCAAAGAAAGCTTCATTCTGCACGATAGCTAAGACACATCTTAAGGGGTGGAGTTATAGCGACTGGTCGATATTAGGCATAACCGACGATAACTATAAAGACTATCTTTCCACCCGTGACTATTGTTCGCTTCACCCACTTAACGGCTCATATAGTTTTTGGATAGACGATAAACTGACTCTTAAATACATCCTTAACGGCACAGAAGCTGGGCAATATATGCCCGATTATTATTTCATGCTTGACGGCGGTGTGGTGTTGCCGCTTATGGATGCAGGCGAAGAATATAAGAATGACGGCCTAAATGGCGTGACCAGGTTGCTTGAAAACAAGAAACGGCTTGCGTTGAAACTTGTGAAGAGCAGTTTGGGGGTCGGTTTTTATAAAGCCGAATTTGACGGTAACGCATATTTCCTGAACGGCGAGAAACTCACAAGGCAAAACTTTATTGAGCGTATGAAGTCTTTGAAAGGTTATCTTGTGACAGAATACCTGTTGCCTCATTCCGAGTTTGCAAAATACTGCGACAAGTCCGTAGGTTGCTTGCGATACGTCATAGGGCGCAGACTTAATGGTGAACTTCAGGAAATCTATTCGTTCATGCGTTTCGGCACGAAGAAGTCCAGATTCGTTGAAAATTATAATAGCGGAGGCGTGCTGACAATCATCAGGAACGGCGAATATAAAGACGGCAACGTATTGGACTTTAAAACAAACAAGAACGTTGTAATAAGCCGTCATCCAGACAATAATATTGAAATAAAAGGCCGTATACCGCATTGGGACGAGGTTGTCAAGGCTGCCAAAACGATAGCCGACACAATGCCACAACTTATTTATATGGGAATAGATTTCTGCATAACTGATGACAACCGTGTGAAGATAATCGAGATAAATTCACTTTCTTCTCTTGATTGTATGCAAACAGACCGTTCAATTTTCGACACACCGGGCGGAGTTTTCTTTAAGGAAAGACTGAACAGACGATAAACATGGATAGAAAGAAAATACTTTTGTTAGGTGGTTCAGCCCAACAGGTGGTAGCCATCAACGCCGCAAAGGAGATGGGCTATTATACAGTGCTTTGCGACTATCTGCCCGACAATCCAGGGCAATACGTGGCTGATAAGTATTATAATACGAGCACGACCGACATCGAGGCCGTTTATGAAATAGCCAAGACTGAACAAGTGAGCGGCATACTCGCCTACGCCTCCGACCCTGCGGCACTGCCATCCGCAATAGTTGCCGACAGACTCGGCCTCCCGACGAATCCACCCCAGGCGGTTGAGATATTGGGCGTAAAGCATAAGTTCAGGCGTTTCCTGAGTGAAAACGGCTTTGCTTGTCCTCAATTTCATACGTTCCATCCGACAGATGGAATTGATGACATAAAGGAAGTTGTCAAAGACTTCAGCTTTCCGATAGTTGTTAAGCCGACCGACTCGTCAGGTTCGAAAGGCGTGACTACGCTTAACTGCATGGACAGCTTGGCTGAGGCCATAGCGTGGGCTGACATCTATTCGCGCAACAAGATATTAATAGCGGAGGAGTTCATCCATCGCAGTTTTCCAGACGTTGTAGGAGGTGATATTTTCGTCAATGAAGGAAAGGTGGTGCTATTCGGTGAGATGACTTGTCTTCGCGGCGACCACGGCAAGGGACTTGTGCCTATAGGCGAACGTTGGCCGGGCGGCTTAAGCAAGAAAGAAACCGACCGCATACACCATGAGCTGCAACGTCTCGTAACCATGCTCGGTATCCGTTTCGGAGAGCTTAACATAGAGATTCTGCTTGACAAGGACGACAACGTGCATTTCCTTGAAATAGGACCGCGCGCAGGAGGCAACATGATACCATTGCAATTGTCTGACGCTTTCGGTATAGACTTGGTGAAGGCAAACATTGCCGTGGCGATGGGCGAATCCCTGCAGCTTGATGTCAAGCCGCAATCGGGTTGCTTTGTTACCTACGTGCTTCATAGCTACATCAACGGAATATTCCAAGACGTTGAATTTTCAGACGAGATAGCTCCGCATGTCTACCGCAAGTTTTTTTACAAGAAACAAGGCGATGAGGTGGAGGCTTTCGATGGTGCGGGAAAGGCAGTAGGAATAGTTTTCCTTCATTTTGACTCTGTTGATGAAATGAACCTATATTGTAATAAATTGGGGGATTTGATAAGAATCGATTTGACCTAATATAACATGATAGAAGTATTACGCAAAAGGCTTGGGCAAGAGGTTGTGCACAATTTGCTGTGTACGTTAGACCCTATGTTTGCAAAACGTTTGGAAGAAACTGTTAATATAGAAGATTACAGCCGTAAATTGTCAGAACACGCAAACTTTGAAATTGCAGAATTTGATAGTAGTATAATCGGCATTGTTGCGTTTTATGAAAATGAATCAGAATTATATATCCCATATGTCTGCGTAAGTATTTCAAAAAGAGGTATGGGGGTGGCCGATATATTGTTAAACAATATATGCCATTATGCTGACATGAAAAATAAGCCTATTTCATTAGAGGTTCGTACTTCTAACATTGGAGCAATAAGGCTTTATAGAAAGTTTAGTTTTGATACAACATGTGATTCTGATATAAAATGCCACATGACAAGAAAACCGGCTAGTCTTAGAAATCTATAATTATAAATGTTCTTGAAAGAAAATATTCATAATTTTTTGCGTTGCAAAAGACCGTATCTTATGGTGCAAAAGGTTGTCTTTGAGCCACCTAAAGGTATCTTATGGGAAATGTAACGATTTGATTAAAATAATTACATAAATATTTTTCACCTTCATTTTTATGTCATAATGTCATATTGTGTTCTATGTTGTTGGTTTTCAAAAGAATACGCTGTGATATTAACATGCTGTCAATACACTATTGTCACATGAATACACACGATGACAATGGTGAATGTGAAAACAACTTAATATCACAAGGTAAAAAGTTGATTCCCTATAATTTGTAACGTTATGTGACATTGTGACGGTGAAACAACTTTAAAATATATATATATTGAAGAAATAAAATGAACGACAATAAAATATTAGTATCCATCAGATGCTTGGTTTACAACCATGAGCCGTACCTCCGTCAATGCCTCGAAGGCTTTGTGATGCAAAGGACGAACTTTCGTTTTGAGGCAATTGTCCATGATGATGCCTCGACCGACGGCAGCGCAGCGATAATCCGTGAATATGCCGAAAAATACCCAGACATTATAAAACCAATCTACGAAACAGAAAACCAATACTCAAAGCACGACGGGGCATTGACACGAATAATGAATGCTGCATGCCGTGGCAAGTACATCGCCATGTGCGAGGGTGATGATTATTGGATAGACCCGCTGAAACTGCAGAAACAGGTGGATTGGTTGGAAAAGCATCCAGATTGCAATTTGGTATTCTCAAATGCATACATTCATTTTGAAGATGGGGCATCTCCACGCATGGCAACAAGTTTTAATAAGGAAGGAAAGCCACAAGACAGGCTCGTAAAAGAAGATATGCAAGATTGTGATTATACTTTTGAGGAAACTTGGAATAAATGGTTTCATCCAACAGCATCCTGGGTGTTTCGTAAAGAAATACTATTTAGTGACATTTATAAAAAGTTTCAATCAATCCCGACAACATTTGGTGGAAGTGTTAAAATAAGGAATGCATGTTCATATTTGGGAAGAATCCATAGCTTTTCAACTCCTATGTGTGTTTATAGAATTCACAAAGGAGGTGTAACACAAAATGAAGATGTTGATTACAGTATTAATTTTATTGATGACTTTTTCTACACGAAGTATTGTGATTTAGGAGAAAAAGGATATAGATATTTAAAAGAAAAATATATTCCCAAGATAATAAAGAGTATTGTTTTAATTTGCATAGGGAAAGGAAACAGGAAAGATGGGTTACATTCACTAAAATCAGTAGTTAAATATAATCCTCAGCTCTTCTTCATTTCTTTATTCAATATACCTTTATATTTGATAAAAAAAATAACAAAATGAATGTATTAAAGGATATTTTATTAAAGTATAAAAAGCATTTCAACGGACTAAAATCAGGATTGGTTTTTTACTTTTCAAATTATATTTTGTCTTTCTTTCCAAGCAAGCATATTCGTTATTTCGGGTTGAAAATGTTAGGTGTCAATTTACAAAAGAACATTCGTTTCTATCAAGGTTTTCATATACGAAATCCACGCAACATCTCAATATCAAAAGGTGTATCCATAGGCCCTAAAGTACTTTTAGATGGAAGATGTGGATTGCATATTGGAGAAAATGTAGTTCTGGCGTATGATTGTATAATATGGACTCTAAATCATGATTATAATGATATTCATTTTTGCGGGAAAGGAGCTCCAGTAAAAATAGAAAAATATGCATGGGTTTGCAGTCGGGCAATTATATTACCAGGTATTACGGTTGGAGAAGGGGCTATTGTTGCAAGCGGTGCTGTTGTAACAAAAGATGTTGCACCTTATACGATTGTTGGAGGGATACCTGCAAAAATAATAGGAAATCGTGAAAAGAAAGACTACAATTATGGATATACATCTATAAAAGATTATTCACATATTAATTGAGTATAATGAATATCGGAATTTTAACATATCATTGTGTCCCTAATTTTGGAGCGCAATTACAGGTATTATCAACGGTAGAATGTGTAAAGAGTTTAGGTCATACACCATTTGTATTAAATTGGTATCCTAAAGATTTAGAAGAGATGTATTCTCGCCGTATATGCAAAGAACAAATATTATGTCACAATTTTTACACGGGAAAGTATTTACCTGTAACTTCTTTGTGTCAAACCGAAAAAGATTTGTTAAAAGCAATTAGTGACAACAAAATTGATTTCATATTAACAGGAAGTGATGCATTATTTAAATATGTACCTAAAGCAAAGAGAAAATATTTCTCTTTGAGAAAATTTAGGTATATAACTCAAAATGTTATTTCGTGCGAAGATTTTCCAAATAATCCTTTCTTCTGTGACTATTATGAAAGTCTTGAAAATAAAATACCTGTCGTAGCTTTGTCGGTATCATCTCAAAATTGTCCTTATAATTTAATGAATGAAAAAGAAAGATATTTAATAGGGGAATCTTTAAAGAGATTTAAGAAAATAACGGTGAGGGATGAATGGACAAAAGAGATGGTTGAATTTTTAACTGACATATCGGATATCAAAGTAAGCCCAGATCCTGTTTTTGCTTTCAATAATAATTGCAATAAATATGTGCCTTCAAAAAATGAAATCTTAGAAAAATTCTCTTTACCTGATAAATATGTCTTATTAAGCTTTAGCAATAAATATGTGAGCAATAGCTATATAAGTAGTGTAATCACAGAATGTAAAAAGCAGAAGTTATATCCAGTAGCATTACCTATGCCTGAATCCCTTCGGGATTTTGGTTTAGACAATACAATAAAACTTCCATTGTCACCTATTGATTGGTATGCATTAATAAAATATTCTTGTGGTTATATCGGAGAACGTATGCATCCGATTGTCGTTTGTTTACATAATTCTGTTCCATTTTACAGTTTTGATGAATATGGTGTTATAAAAAGACATTTAGGCGGATTGGTTAAAAAGGTAAATATACAATCAAGTAAAACTTATCATATTGTAAAAAAGTTTGGTTTTCTTGATAATCTATATTCAATAAAATCAGGGCAACAACCTACTACAAAAGAAATAGTCGAAAGTCTTTTCTGTTTTGACAAAAACAAATGCAATATGATTGCAAAAAAAACTAGCGAAGAATTTATTTCTACTATAACAGAATTAATTAATTTGCAATAAATGTCAACCATAAACTTTATCTTTATACTATTGTTTCTCATTACCATGTATGTGTTATACATAAATGGTAAAAAGATTAAAGCATTACCTGAAGGTATTCGACTAAAAAAATACCTAAAGACAGCTATGCCTAGCATCATTATTTATACATTGAATGAAGGCTTACGCTTTGGACGCGGTATTGACTATAATATATATGCCAAAGATTTTGTATATAATACAGGTAATCAATATTTTGAAAATGGAGACTTAGGATTTCGTTACATTGGTATGCTTTTACAAAGTTTAGGTATGCCATTCCAAGCATTTGTTTTGCTTATGAGTTTTATCCTGATATTATCAGTTCTGATATTTATAAGAAACTTTAAAGAATGTGCTCCGTTTGCTTTACCATTGTTCTTACTTTTATTTTATACTGCAACTGAAAATCTTATGAGATGGTTCTTAGGATTTTCATTTGTCCTAATTGGGTTCTCGTTTATTGTACAAGAGAATAAACCCATTAAAAACTACATATATTTTACTCTTTTCTCACTACTCTCATTTTTCTTCCATTTTGCAATTGTAATTATACCCATAATTTACATAGTTTTAATACGTTTTAAACGTCCATTACTAAAACCTGTTGTCTCCATATCACTTTTTGTTTTGATAGCCTTGAGTTTTCAGACTAGCATTATGCTTTCCCTTAAAGAGTATCTAAATGTTTTTTCAATGTTGAGTGATAAATCTACATTTTACATTGATAACGCAGAACAATGGCTTACAGGAGGAGCGTCAGGTCTTGTATTTTCCGCTTTTCCAGAATTATATAAAACACTATTATACATTATGGAAATCATATTAGGATATAAATTATGCAAACACCTTGATAATAAATATATTATTCTGTATAATATATTTTTGATCGGTTTTGTAATCCTGCCTGTTGCCAACCAAATTGAATTAGCGCTAAGGTATCAATATTTGATTTTCATATATCAGTTCATAATTTTAGCGTATATAATAGATTATTATTTAGTTTCAAAAAGACTTCAATTGAATAATATATCATATGCGTTAGTAATCATTGTTTTCTTGTATTATTCTCAAAGGCAAATAAGAATGTGGGCTTTTGAAGAACCAGAGTACAGGCATTTATATGTATGGAATTCAGAAGGCAATGATTACTTGGATTTATGGAGTACGTACTATAAAGATATGGAAAACAAATGAAAATAGTTTATTTTACAGAACCTAATTTTTTAGATTGTGATTTGCCTCTTATCCGTGAATTTCAAAAAGCAAATGAAGTTATGGTGTTTATTCCTTTACCACCTTGCTTTCTGAAAGGTTCGCTTCTTAATATTAAACAACAAATTAAGAAAAACGGCATCATACCTGCATCTTGCTATGCGGAAATGAATATATACAGTGATTATTTGGATTTGAAGGGTATATATTTTCTTAATAGAATAAAGAACTCTCAACTCTCTTTGGGCTATTTCAGGATGTTATTAAAAATGAAAAAAATGATTGATGATTTTAATCCTGACGTAGTCCATACGACAAAAGCATTAGATGTATTAGAAATGATTCTGTATAAATATAGAAAAAAAATGTGTCTAACGATGCATGACCCTTTCTTGCATTCTGGTAAATCTAACTTTCGGAAAAAGTTTTTCCGAAAGATTGCAATTTCTATTACCCCAAAAATCGTATTGTTGAACAAAGTCCAAAAAGATAAATTTATAGAAACCTACAATATAAATCCTCAAAGAGTTTTAATAAACAAATTAGGGATATATGATACAATCAACACATTTAAAATGGAATCAACAAAAAAATCAAATATAAATTTTAATATTTTGTTTTTTGGATTCATCTCTTCCTATAAAGGTTTGGAATACTTATGTGAAGCTATGAGGACGATTCATTCAGAATACCCCAATATAACATTAACAATTGCAGGAAGCGGCAGTTTATATTTTGATTTTTCTGTATATCAAAATTTGCCTTGCATACAACTCATAAACAGATACATTGAAATGAATGAATTAGCACGTTTATTGGATGAATGTTCTGTTGTTGCATGTCCTTATAAAGATGCTACTCAAAGTGGAGTTATTATGACATCTTTTGCTAAAAGCAGGCCTATTATTGCAACAAATGTTGGAGCTTTAGGCGAACAAATTGAAAACGGTAAAACAGGGGTCTTGGTTCCTTCATGCGATGCAAAATCTTTAGCGAAGGCAATCATTTATTTATATACACACCCTGAAACGTTGAAACAGATGAGAATAAATATTGCCAATTGGACTAAAACTGATGGTAATAGCTGGTCATCTATTGCGGAAAAATATGTCGAATTCTATAAATATAAATTATGAAAATAGAAAGCAAATGTGGTGTTGTTATACTTAATTATAACTCACATGATTTAACAGTTGCACTTGCAAATAAAATAGCAACATTTCGGTCAGTAGATGAAATCTGTGTTGTTGATAATTGTTCAAAAGATAATTTTGACAATGATTTTAATAATGAAAAAATATTTTACATTAAAAACAATGTTAATTCCGGATATTCAGCAGGAAATAACATTGGACTTCGCTATCTGATAGAAAAGAAACATTGTAAGTATGTTTATATTGCAAACCCAGATACTATTTTTGAAGACAGTGCAATATCAAAAATCGAAGAAACTTTTGAAGAATATCCAGATATTGCAATTGTTTCAACAAAAAGATTTGGTCATAACAACACTGCTATACATCAATATTTTGAATTTCCTAAGATTGGGAATTCCATAAGGAGTTGTTTTTTTATAACAAGAAGAAAAATAGAACGAACAAAACTATGTGAACAAAATAAAAAGGTTGATAAGTCAAATGGGATAATTTTTGTTGATGCAGTTCCAGGAGCGTTTTTTGGCATAAGAAGTGAATTCTTAATAAAGAACAATTATCTTTTTGAAGGCATTTTCCTATATGGGGAAGAAATAATTCTTGGACATCAGGCACTAAACTTAGGCTATAAATCAGCTATAATCAACACATCATCGTATGTTCATGACCATAAGCAATTAAGATTCAATAATAGAAAAATGTTTTGGAGAGACCGTATGTCACTAAAGATTTATTATCAGATGTTTGAGCATTTAACAATATGGCAATGGTTTCTACTTAATACTGCTATAATATTAGGAACATTTGAATACAATTGTGAATATATCTTGTATAATTTGTTTAAAACGATAAACAATAAAAGATGAATATTCAAGGTATTTCCACTTTGTTTTTTGTAATAGTCTTGTATGTGCAAAATATTGAAGCAAGCAATCTTAAACCATTACTCTGGAATATTGATAGGCTTCGTTTGATAAAGCAGAATCAAAAACACATACACGGAGTGCAGAATTTGATATTAGAAGCAGAAAAAATTGCAGCCCAAAAGCAATATATATCTGTTACACAAAAGGAACGTTCACTAAGCAATGATATTCATAATTATGAAAGTCTTTCTTCTTATTATTGGCCTAATACCCAAAATCCCAATGGACCTTATATAGAAAAAGATGGAATGTTGAATCCTGAGACAAAAAAGGATGATAGAGCACGTTTAAATAAAGTTTCTAATAGAATAATGAAACTGAGTTTAGCCTATTATTTAACAGATGATATAAAATATTTCAATGAATGCATCCAACAAATCAACATATGGTTTTTAAATGTGGATAGTTATATGTATCCTCATTTCAAATATGCACAAATTATAAAAAATAGTGGTGGTAATAAAGGAAAAGCTCATGGCATTATAGACGCATATATAATGAATGATATTATAGAAAGTGTGCGACTATTAGATTATATAAAGAAATGCGATGAAAAATTTATTAAAAGTCTACAGAAATGGTTTGAAGACTTTGCAATTTGGTTAACAACAGACGAGCTTGGCATAATTGAAAGCAAACAGAAAAATAACCATGCAATAGCTTATGATACTTTATTATTAAATATATCTCTTTTTACCGAGAATTATCAGCGTGCGGATTCGATAGTTTCTAATTTCAGAAAAAAAAGGTTACAAGTATTATTTAAAAAAGACGATGGTAGTCAACCCGGTGAACAACATAGAACAAGGTCATATTATTATAGCTACTATAATTTAATTCATGTAGTTGATTGGTGTAAAATACTCCAATCTATTGGTATTAATTATTATGTAAATAATAGGGATATAATAGATAAGGCCTTTAAGTATGTTGAATCTTATATTGACAATCGTCAGTCATATCCTTTTCAAGAAATCGGGAATTGGAATCGAATTTGTGAAGGTATTAAAGTCGAGTGTGAACGATTAAACCAGTTAGCAACTAAAGAATACAGCGTGAAGGCCTTTGACGATTATTACCCAGATTTTTATAAAAATATTTATTTGTGGATTAAATAAAACTGTAAATATGATACAACAGGAAATATATATGAGAAGAATTGCTGATATGAACTATGAGCAATTTCTTCATCAGGGGTACGCAACTGCTGGGCATAATGGTCCCCACGGACACATTGATACTCCAGTACGTAACACCTCGCATTATTTGATTATTTATTCTTATCTTTTTAAAATCACGAAAGAGGATAAATATATGGAAATATGTAAGGTGTTTGCAGAATATCTGTTTAAAGAACAGAGTAAATCGAAATCTGGTGCTATACAATGCATGAAAACAGACCGTTTTGATCATCTAAACGGTCTAATAGGTCAAGGATGGGTTATAGAAGCTTTATTATACTATTATGAGATATCAAAAGATTTGAGATGTATTGATGTTTCAAAAAAGATTTTTTTTGCACAAAAATATGATTGGAACAAGCATTTGTGGTTTCGTACAGAATTAGATGGTTCTAACATAGGCATTGACCCAACTTATAACCATCAGTCTTGGTTTGCAGCGTGTTCGTATAAATTGAATGATTATTGTACAGACAATAAGATAGATGATATTATTGTTGATTTTTTAAAATATGGTTCGGAAAGGGATGTAAGAATATATTCAGATGGTATGCTTAAACATACGATAAATGTCACCACTCCTATTACGAAGAAAATCAGAGAAAGAACGATAATCAAGTATTTGTTAACACCAATTAGATGGCTAAATAAAAGAAAATTAGACCCTAAATATATGGAATATGCTTATCATATATTTGATTTATATGGCTTATGTATTTTGAAAGAACGATATCATTATTTGCCGATTTTCGCATCTGAGAAATTTAAAAAAGCGGTGAGCTTTGCTATGGATATTGATAACATTAATAAAAAATGTGATGTGAACAAAACCATTAAAAAAGGGATTCCATTTAATGTTTACAGCTATTCATATAATTGTCCGACATTTGAATTGCCTTATGTAGCTATATCAAATGGAAAAGATAATGATTTGATTATAGAGCACATCTTTTCAACTCTAAAGTTATTAATGTGGGATGAACGAACTAAGCAATTTACAAAATTTCAGCCAGACATTGAAACTTGGAATGCTAGGACTTATGAAATTATAAGATATTTAGAACTTAAACAAAAGAACAATTAAGTATGGGGAAAAATATTTTGCTATTAACGACAATATACCCAGCACCTGATTTAAATCTGCTTAATAATACTAATGTTTGTCATTATTTTGCGAAAGAATGGGTAAGGATGGGGTATAATGTAAAAGTCGTTTTTAATTATCCCATTTATTCGCCGATTTTTCATTTAATAGCTAGTTTGATAGAAAACAAATTGGCAAGTAATGGTTCTGCTTATATTACAACAAAACGCATCACAAAGGATTTTGAATATGAAATGGATGGCGTTAAGATTGTTCGTTTCCCTTTATATAAGTTTATGCCTAAGATTGGTGTTGAAAAGAGTGTGATAAATAAACAAATAGAAAAGATTATATCTTCCAATAAAAAAGATTCCTTTACGCCTGATATTATTATAGCGCACTTTTTTTACCCACATCTTGAAATGGTTTATCGACTTGCAAAAGAATATAGCGCAAAAAGTTGTATTGTTGTACATGAACAAAGTATAAATTTAAATAAGGTATATGGCGGCAATTTGCAAATTTTATTGGACAGTATTAATATATGGGGGTATAGAAGCCTTCCGTTAAAGAAAAATTTTGAAAATAAATATATTATTAAATCACCGTCATTTCAATGTTATTCTGGTATTCCTGAAAGTTATCTGGTTAAAGATTTAAAAAAGGAAGTTTCAGTTCCCATAAAACGATTTGTGTACGTTGGATCATTTATAAAGAGAAAAAATCCTCATAAAGTAGCAGAAGCCTTATGTAACTTGCCATATAATGATTGGCATATTGATTATGTTGGTATTGGCGATTTGGTAAATGCAACAAAACAAATCTTTCAAAAACATAAAAAGGTTAATAATGTTACATTTTGGGGACATATTGATCGTAATAGGGTTCAAGAAATCTTAACTCAAGCTGAGTGCTTTATCATGATAAGCGCAAAGGAGACATTCGGACTTGTTTATTTAGAAGCAATGGCAAAAGGATTAATAACTATTGCGTCAAAAAATGAAGGAATGGATGGTGTAATAATTAATGGTACGAACGGTTTCTTGTGTAATGCCGGAGATTCATTTGCTTTAAAAAATATTATAGATAAAATTAACAATATGACAAATGATGAATTAACCAACATATCCCGAAATGCTATTAAAACCGCTATAGGTTTAACAGATAAAAAAGTTGCAGCTACATATATTCATGAGATAGAGAATGTAGATTCATAGAATTCCTTTAGTATTTTATGTAACACCGTATTCTAAACCTAATCTGTTTTCTACTATGAACTCTTCAATAGTTCGTTATCGCTGGGTTGATATAGCAAAAGGATTAGCAATTCTTTCTGTTGTCTTGCTTCATATTAATTATCAATTTTATGACAGCGAGTATTTGCCATTATCAACATTATTAGGTGAACTATGGCATGTTCCCGTGTTCTTTTTATTAGGTGGCTTTTTCTTAAAGGAAGAACGCTTACTACAGCCCGTATCTTTTATAAAAGGGAAGATCAAGTCGCTGTATAGACTTTTGCTGTATTTTTATATACCAGCTGTATTGCTTCATAACTTGTTGTTGAATATTGGTTTTTATAGCCAATCTTTTTCGTATGGTGGAAAGTTTGTAACAGCATATAGTGTTGGAAAAACATTAAAAGAATTGTTGTTGGCTGTCTGTTTAGCAGGTAGAGAACCCATATTGGGAGCTATGTGGTTTGTTTACGTATTGTTCATGGCATTATGTGGCTTATCCATAATTAGCTGGATTGTAAACAGGATGGTAAAAAGAAGTGAGTACAAAGAATGGGTAAGATGTTTAGTCTTGTTATGTTTTTGCATCGTATCCTGCACTTTGACAAATTTGTTCGATTTTACAATTCCACGTTTTAATAATACGTTGACGGCAATGTGGCTCATCTATTGCGGATATATCCTTAAAAACAGATTAAAATTACAATTTTGTAATAAGTATGTATGTGTAATGGCTTTATTTGTTATCTATCATATTGCAACAATTTCGGGGGGGGTATCGCTGAATTCTAATAAATATAATGACGTTTTAACATTAACTGTAAGTTCTGTAATGGCATTATACGTTGTCTGTTACTTTTCTAAGAAAATAGAGAATAGCCATATAGGACATTTGTTGTCAAAATGCGGAAAAGATTCATTCTATATAATGGGACTTCATTTTTTAGGTTTTAAAATAGGTTCATGTATATTATCTTTATTTGGAGTTAATACAGATCTTGCATCATTAACAGCTCCCGCAGGTAAGTCTTTTCTGCTTCTGGTTTATTATTGGATTTTTGCTATAGTATTTTCTCTTGCTTTTATGGCTTTATTCCGGAAAGTAAAAACATTTTTTACTTTCCGTAAAACAGACAACTAATAGTGTTGCATTGAGGTGACTCTATATTTGTTGCCACAATGAATATAAATAATACTCACCGTTTGAGTAAGAATAAACATTTGTCTTATTCTTCATTGATTTCTCATTAAAGACAAATGTAGAAGTTTGTATAAAATCAATTTACTTTTAGTTCAAGTTCCTTATGATACAAATATCTATCATTACGGTAGGTATGAATCATCTTTCATACCTTAAGCCCATGTTGGCTTCCATTTATGGAGAGAACCAGCCTAAAACTCCATTTGAGATGATATATGTTGATAATTGTTCAACAGACGGCAGTGTTGAATACATTAAGGCAAATTATCCGCAAGTGAAGGTTATTGTAAATAAAGAACCATTGGGGTTTGGTGAAAACAATAATAAGGGTGTCTTCGCTTCTACAGGCAGATACATCGCAATAATTAATCCGGACATAGTGATGCATCCTGGAAGTATAGACAAGTTGTTCGATTTTGCAGAGAACCATTCTGACGTTGGAATAATTGTGCCTAAACTTTTAAACCCAGATGGTTCGTTGCAATATTCTGTAAGAGGATTCATCTCATTAAGTATCCTTTTGGCGCGAATACGGACAAAAGGCAAGGATAATGCTGATGATAAAGAGGTTGATAAGTATTTGTGCAGGAACTTGGATTATAGCAAGACACAAGCCGTGGATTGGGCTATAGGTGCGGCGTTTTTCTTATCAAGAGATATGTTTGCAGAGCTTGGAGGCTTTGACCTTGATTATTTTTTGTATATGGAAGATGAAGACATTTGCCTTCGTTCATGGAAATTGAACAGGCCTGTAGTATATTATCCAGAAGCTGTGATGACGCATAACCATTTGCGTGGCAGTTCAAAATTGGGCAAAAAGACTTTTCTTCATCTTAATAGTATGAAAACATTTTTTCAGAAACATGGATTGCATGTGCCGAGTTTCAGAAATTCGTTTAAAGATATTTTATAATCGACAGCTTTAATAATTTTATATCATGAAAGGAATCGTATTAGCCGGTGGCAGCGGTACAAGGTTGTATCCTATCACCAAGGGAATCAGCAAGCAGCTGATACCGATTTTCGACAAACCGATGATTTATTATCCCATCTCGGTGCTGATGTTGGCGGGGATAAGGGAGATACTGATAATCTCGACGCCTTATGACTTGCCGGGCTTTAAGCGGTTGCTGGGTGACGGCAGTCAGTTCGGGGTGAAGTTCGAGTATGCTGAGCAGCCGTCACCAGACGGACTGGCGCAGGCGTTTATCATCGGCGAGGAGTTTGTGGGCGATGATTGCGCATGCCTCGTGTTGGGCGACAACATCTTCTACGGTGCCGGAATGAACGACATGCTGGCGCAGGCAGTGAAGGACGCCGAGGTGAACGGCAAGGCGACGGTGTTCGGCTATCGTGTGAGCGACCCGGAGCGTTACGGCGTGGCGGAGTTTGACAAGGACGGCAACTGCCTGAGCATTGAGGAGAAGCCGGAGAGGCCGAAAAGCAACTACGCCGTGGTAGGACTGTATTTTTATCCGAACAAGGTTGTTGACATCGCAAAGCATATTAAGCCGTCGGCAAGGGGCGAGCTGGAGATAACAACCGTAAATCAGGAGTTCTTGAAAAGCAAGGAACTGAAGGTGCAGACGATGGCGAGGGGTTTCGCATGGCTTGACACGGGCACGCACGACTCACTGTCGGAGGCGTCGACATTCATCGAGGTGTTGGAGAAGCGCCAAGGTTTGAAGGTTGCCTGCCTGGAGGGTATTGCCTACCGCAAGGGATGGATAACGGCGGAGAAACTGCGCGAGGTGGCGCAGCCGATGTTGAAGAATGATTACGGCAGGTACCTTATGTCGATTCTTGACGAGAATGTCGACACGCTGGAGAAAAATCTGGAATATTAATGTCTGGAAATAGCAGGAGTTACCGGGAGTTAGACGCTCCGCGTCGGAGTTATCGGGAGTTAACGGACAAATGTTGAGTGGCTTGAAAATTGGGGATAATAGTTTTATGCTTTGGCACGTGAGTTTGTATATGTTGCAAATGAGGGTGCTTCCGTTCTGGATCCCAAATCAAGTTTGGGATGACGTGATATGCGAGCGCCTCACTTGGAAGAGGGTGTTTTTCTGATATCAAATTCGCATTTATTTCAGTAAAATACGTTTCTTTGAAGCGTGCGGGCATAGTAATTTATGTCACTACGACGTTTGAGCGTTACCGAGTATGCCTGAATAAGGTTGTTAGGTGGAAATAATGACGAAGATGGATGATGAAATTCAGTGTAATGGATTTTTAATCGGCCGAAGGAGTTAAAGAAGCTAAAGACGATGGCAATATCGTTTTTATTTCATAATTTTGCAACCATATAATTGTTAATGTTTTTTTGATAAATTACGGATATCCAATCATCAAAAAATAATGGAAGTAATAAAAACTGAAATAGACGGCGTGGTGATAATCGAGCCGCGCATTTTCAAGGACGCAAGAGGATATTTTTTCGAGAGTTTTTCACAGCGTGAGTTTGACGAGAAGGTCGGCCGCGTGGAGTTCGTGCAGGACAATGAGAGCATGTCGTCATACGGCGTTATGCGCGGACTGCACTTCCAGCGTCCGCCGTTCACGCAGGCAAAGCTTGTGAGATGCGTGAAGGGTAGGGTGCTCGACGTCGCCGTAGACATACGTAAAGGCTCGCCTACTTACGGCAAGCACGTGGCCGTTGAGCTGACCGAGGACAACCACCGCCAGTTCTTCATCCCGAAAGGTTTCGCACACGGTTTCGCTGTGTTGAGCGAAACGGCCGTGTTCCAGTATAAGTGCGACGAGTTTTACCATCCCGAGGCCGACGGCGGCATAAGCATACTTGACGACAGCCTCGGCATTGACTGGCGCATACCTACGGAGCAAGCCATACTGAGCGAGAAGGACACGAAGCACCCGCTGCTGAAAGACTTTGAAAGCCCGTTTTAGCCCCACCCGACCTCCCCTTGGGGAGGAGAAAAATAAATGCAAATTTGATTAATTATCACAATAACCTAAAATAACCACACCCGCTTAGAAGCCTCCCCCACGGGGAGGTATGGAGGGGCTTTATTTAGACAATGAACATACTTGTAACAGGCGCAAACGGCCAGCTTGGCAACGAGATGCGCATAATAAGCAAACTGACCGACGATAAATACACGTTTACGGACGTTGTGGAGGTGGACGGTGTTGAAACGACAATACTCGACATAACCGACGCCGAGGCCGTAAGGCGCATCGTGAAGGAAAACGGCATTGGTTGCATCGTGAACTGCGCGGCGTACACCAACGTCGACAAGGCCGAGAGCGACGAGGCGCTGTGCCGCAAGCTCAACGCCGACGCACCGAAGATACTCGCCGAGGCGATGAAGGAGGTCGGCGGACTGCTCGTGCAGATTTCGACTGACTACGTATTCGGCGGCGACCCGTATAACACGCCTTGCCGCGAGGACCAGAAGGGAACGCCCACCGGAGTGTACGGCAAGACTAAGCTCGAGGGCGAGCAGGCCATAGAGGCCGTTGGTTGCGACTACGTAATCATACGCACGGCGTGGCTCTACTCTGAGTTCGGCAAGAACTTCGTAAAGACAATGCTTAACCTTACGGCAACGAAGCCGAAGCTGAACGTTGTGTTCGACCAGGCCGGCACGCCGACTTACGCCTACGACCTGGCCGACGCTATAAGGACGGTGCTTGCCGATTATGAAGGCGAGAACCCGACGGCGGGCTACAGCAAGACCGGCATTTACCACTTCAGCAACGAGGGCGTGTGCTCTTGGTTCGACTTCACGAAGAAGATTGCCGAGCTTGCCGGCAACACGGCATGCGACATACAGCCATGCCACAGCGACGAGTTTCCGAGTCCGGTGACGCGCCCTGCATACTCGGTTCTCGACAAGACGAAAATCAAGCAGACGTTCGGCGTGAAGGTGCCTTACTGGACCGACTCGCTGAAAACATGCATGAGCAACATGAAAGCTATAAAATAGAATTATTAACTTACACAAACAGAAAAACAGAAATGGAATTCAAGCGTAACATAATGATAACGGGCGGAGCCGGCTTCATCGGCTCGCACGTAGTGCGCCTGTTCGTCAACAAGTACCCGGAGTACAGGATTATCAACCTCGACAAGCTGACTTACGCCGGCAACCTGGCAAACCTGAAGGACGTTGAGGATAAGGAGAACTACGTGTTCGTGAAGGCGGACATCTGCGACTATGAAACGATAAAGAAGCTGATGACCGACTACGACATCGACGGCATAATACACCTTGCTGCCGAGAGCCACGTTGACCGTTCGATAAAGGATCCGTTCACATTCGCGCATACCAACGTAATCGGTACGTTGACTTTGCTGCAGGCCGCCAAGGAATACTGGGAGGCTAAGCCCGAAGGCTACGAGGGCAAGCGCTTCTACCACATATCTACCGACGAGGTTTACGGAGCGCTGGAGCTGACCAACCCCGAAGGCATTGAGTCGCCGTTCACCACGAAGGCAAGCTCAGAGCACCACCACGCCTACGGCACGGAGTTCTTCACGGAGGAAACGAAGTACAACCCGCACTCTCCTTACTCTGCGTCGAAGGCTAGCTCGGACCACTTCGTGCGCGCCTTCCACGACACTTACGGCATGCCGACAATCGTTACCAACTGCTCTAACAACTACGGGCCTTACCAGTTCCCGGAGAAGCTCATCCCGCTGTTCATCAACAACATCCGCCACAAGAAGCCGCTGCCCGTCTACGGCAAGGGCGAGAACGTGAGGGACTGGCTCTACGTTGAGGACCACGCCCGTGCCATCGACTTGATTTTCCACAAGGGCAAGACGGCCGACACTTACAACATCGGCGGCTTCAACGAGTGGAAGAACATCGACATAATAAAGGT
>CALUKU010000005.1 GCA_944321295.1 uncultured Prevotella sp. | reverse complement strand
ACAGGCGGCAATAGCTCAGTTGGTAGAGCGCGACCTTGCCAAGGTCGAGGTCGCGGGTCCGAGTCCCGTTTGCCGCTCAATATTCTGAATAAACCAAGTATCGGGAGTTTCCCGTTTAAGCCCAAGTGGCGGAATTGGTAGACGCGCACGTTTCAGGTGCGTGTGCCTCACGGCGTGCAGGTTCGAGTCCTGTTTTGGGCACGATTTATTCAGAATATATTTTTATGTTGGAGAGGTGGCGGAATTGGTAGACGCGCTACTTTGAGGGGGTAGTGAAAATTGTTTCGTGGGAGTTCGAGTCTCCTCCTCTTCACACATACAATAATAATTTTTATTGTTTTAGGCGGCAATAGCTCAGTTGGTAGAGCGCAACCTTGCCAAGGTTGAGGTCGCGGGTCCGAGTCCCGTTTGCCGCTCATTTTCAAAGCGAAAAATACAATCATGAATTTATACTTAAGATATTTTGATAAAGAGACATTAGTCACTAATGTCGACGATGCTATTTCATTCCTTGCCTCGATTGACGAAATAGGCATGAACCCCGAACTCGAACGCGACGTAAGGGATTATGCCGCAAGCAGCGTTTATTATCCCAAACGCTACAAAATCCGCCCGCGCGTATATTTCATCATCATAAAGACAGAGGCTGCCACCATGCTTGACTTCAAGCAGAAGAAGGCCCTGCGCTCCAACTACCAGCAGGGCGAGCAGCGCGATGAGGTGTCGCCGGCATTGGCACGCCTTACGGAGGAGCGCCCGGGATGGTATGAAGGCACGCTCGACTTCAAGCGCGTCGTGCTCGTGCCCGTCACCGGCAAGCACGAATACCGCGACACGCATTTCGTAGTCAACTGCAAGGCTATGTCGGGACTCGACTGCTACAACCGCATGGTTGAGCACCTGCGCGGACGCGTTGACAGCCGCAGCCAGTTTCCGTCGGCCAAAGGCAAGAACTTCAGGTTCAAGTATCTGGGACTCTGGAAGTAATCCCCTTTTAGACTAACACTTGCTAAAACACCATAAGGCACGATGAACAAGATAATGCTTATAGGTAATGTCGGCAAAGAGCCCGCCGTGCGCTATTACGACCACGACCAGGCCGTTGCCACTTTTCCGCTGGCGACGACGGAGCGCGGATACACCCTGCAAAACGGCACGCAGGTGCCCGACAGGACCGACTGGCACAACATCGTGATGTACCGCGGACTGGCTAAAATCGTAGAACGCTACGTGCACAAGGGCGACAAGCTCTACGTAGAGGGGCGCATACACTACCGCAGCTACGACGACCAAAAGGGCATACGCCACTATGTTACCGAGGTTTACGCCGATAACATGGAGCTGCTGTCGCCCAAACCGTCTAAAGAGCCGGCGCAGGGCACGCAAGAAACAACTGACAATTCCAACCCTACAGACCAAGCACCGTTCTGAAAACGGTGCTTTTATGTTTTCACAAGATAAACCGTTCATCAGAAGAAATGCCGCTCATAAAAATCAAGGACGTCGCACCCGACGCTAAGTTGGGAATATGGAGAATAGACGAAAGCTTAGAAGACCTGCTTAACGGCCTTAACGGCGACGCAAGCCTTGACGCGCTGCAAGGCGAAATAGCCGGCATTAGCTCGCCGCAACGCCGACTGGAGATAACGGCCGTGCGCTCGACGATAGCCCGACTGCTGGGTAACGGCGTAACACTAAGCCACAACGCCGACGGCAAGCCTTACCTCTGCAACGGCATGAACATAAGCATAAGCCACACTAAAGGTTACGCTGCGGTGATAATATCGGGCGGCAAAAGGGTGTCGATAGACATCGAACGCATCGACCGCAACGTAAAACGGGTAGCCGCTAAATTCATACGTGCCGACGAACGGGCCTCAACGCAGCTTGACATGCTGCTGCACTGGTGCGCCAAGGAAACCATATACAAACTTTATTCTGAAGACCATCTGGCGCTGCACGACATGCGCGTATCGGCAATAAGCGGCGACGGGCACGCCGGAATTATACATACGGAAAACGCCCGACGCGGTGAAACGTCAGGCGTTTTTTATCGTATTTTCGACGGAATGGTGCTCACTTTCGCTGTTCTTTAGACTTGCCCTTGCCTCTTCCGCGAGAACGGCCCTTGCCTCTTCGACCGTGGCGCTCGCCCCTTTTACCGCCGCGTCCGTCCTTACGCGACGATACGACCTTATACTCGGGCGCCTTTCCCAAGCCTTCGGGCAATGGTATCTTCTCAACCTCATAGCCGAGGAACTTCTCTATCTGCATGAAGTCGCCTACTTCCTTTCCCCTCACAAGGGTTATGGCAATGCCGTCATGGTCGGCCCTGGCCGTCCTGCCTATCCTGTGTACATAGTCCTCACAGTCGTGAGGCACGTCGTAATTAATCACCATCGAGATGTCGTCGATGTCAATGCCGCGCGCCACGATGTCGGTAGCCACAAGCACGTCAACCTGTCCGCTCTTGAACAGATACATCACTTCGTCGCGCTGGCTCTGCATAAGGTCGGAGTGCATCTCGCCGCTGTTAATCTTTGACGACCTGAGATACTTGTTTATCTCCTTCACCTTCTGCTTTGAGCTTGAGAACACGATGACACGCTTCTGCCCGTACTTCTTGAATATGTCCTTAAGCACGCCTATCTTCTGGTTCTCGTGACAGACGCACGCAAGCTGCTTTATCTTCTCCGCAGGCTTGCTGACGGCAAGCTTAACGATTGATGGGTCTTTCAAGATTGTCTTGGCCAGATCTTCAATCTTGTTAGGCATTGTGGCCGAAAACATAATCGTCTGGCAATCAGGAGGCAGCAACTTGGCTATTGACAGAATGTCTTCATGGAAGCCCATATCAAGCATACGGTCGGCCTCGTCGAGAACAAAGAACGACACCCTGCTAAGGTCTACATTGCCCATAGTGATGTGGCTGATAAGCCTTCCGGGCGTGGCTATAATCATGTCGGCGCCGAGCTTCATGCTCTTATACTCCTGGTCGTAACGGTTTCCGTCGTTTCCGCCGTAAACGGCGACACTGCTTACCGTCGGCATGTAATAAGAGAAGCCCTGCATAGCCTGGTCAATCTGCTGCGCAAGCTCGCGCGTCGGGCTCATTATAACACAGTTTATCGCTTCCTCGGGAAAGTTTCCCTCGTCAAGCATGCTTAATATCGGCAGCAGATAAGCGGCAGTCTTTCCTGTTCCTGTCTGCGCTATGCCGAGCACGTCACGGCCGTCCAATATCTCAGGTATACATTTTTCCTGTACCGGCGTACATGAAGTCCAACCCATGTCGTCGATTGCGTCGAGCGTATTATCACTCAAGTCTAAATCGTAAAAATCCATATCTATCGTTAATTCGGTGCTTTGCGGTAGCAGAAATAAGCCACCACCGTGAAAATAATATTAGGTATCCATGCGGCCAACATCGGCGGGGTGTCGGCGTTGATGGCAAAGGTTGACGACACGGTCTGCAGCATGATGTACGTAAAACTCAATGCCAATCCTATGCCAAGGTACAACCCCATTCCGCCTTTCCGCTTCCTCGAAGACAACGAAAGGCCGATTGTGGTAAGGATGAACGAGGCGAACGACGTGGCTATACGCTTATGGTATTCAACCTCATACTGCACGACGTTGCCTGAACCTCGGTCAATCTGCTTGTTAATATAATCCCGAAGCTGGGGACTCGTGAACGTTTCCTGCTGGCCTTTAGAGTAAACCAAGTCGGCAGGTTCCATCATAATGGTGGTGTCTTTAACCGAACCGCTTGTTATGGTTTCCCTCATTCCCTTCAACTGTCTTATGCGCCAGTTACGGGCTTTCCAATGATACTTAGAGTCGGAAATCGTGTCATACTGAATCTCTGAAGCCGTCATATGGCTTACGAGCTTCTTATCCTCGAACTTATCAAGGCAGAAGCCGTAGCCTTTCTTCCTGTTGTTGTCATAATGCTGGATGTAAGCAATGACGCCCTTGCCTACCTGCAATTGCACATTTTCGGCCGCAGTGTTCTTCTTCCTGTTCTTATACAAAATCTCGAAGTTCTGCCTTACGACGGTGCCTTTTGGTATGACGTAAGCTCCAAGGAAGAATGTCATGATCGAAATCAACGCCGCTGAAATCATGTAAGGGCGCATCAGCCTCTTGAAACTGACACCTGCCGCCAGCATGGATATGACCTCTGAATTGCCCGCCAGCTTGGAAGTAAAGAATATTACGGCAATGAAGACGAACAGCGGACTGAACAAGTTGGCGAAATAAGGCACAAAGTTCATGTAATAATCCACGACTATCGCCTTAAGCGGAGCGTGGTATTGAGTGAACTTTGCAAGGTTCTCGTTGATGTCGAAAACTATCGAAATAGAGATAATCAGCGCTATTGAATAGAAATATGTGCCGATGAACTTCCTTATGATATACCAATCCAGTATCTTCAGGTAACGTGACGGATTGAGGTATTTCATCCATGCGAGCTTCCCACCCAGCCAAGCCAGCGATACGAACAGCCAATTGAAACGGGTGCGCATCCGCCTCAACAGCCCTAAAGACTTTATGTTCTGCCTTACGTTTTTAGTCTTCATTGCATGTAGTTAAATACGTTTTCCGAGCGTGTCAACGACAGAAGACTTCCACTTTACGAAGTCGCCGGCCTCGATATGCTCACGTGCGTCCTGCACAAGACGCAGATAGAACGCAAGGTTATGTATGCTGGCAATCTGCATGGCCAACAATTCCTGTGCCTTGAACAGGTGATGCAGGTAAGCCTTTGAGTAAATCCTGTCAACGTCGCAGCCGTCGGGGTCGAGTGGCGAGAAGTCCTTCTCCCACTTCTTGTTGCGCATGTTCATCGTTCCGTTGTAAGTGAAGAGCATGGCGTTGCGCCCGTTTCGCGTCGGCATTACGCAGTCGAACATGTCCACTCCGCGCTCAATCGCCTCAAGGATGTTCTGCGGAGTGCCGACCCCCATTAGGTAACGGGGCTTATCCTTGGGCAGGATTTCGTTGACAACCTCAATCATCTCATACATCACTTCGGTCGGCTCACCTACGGCCAGTCCGCCGATGGCGTTGCCGTCGGCACCCTTGTCGGCAACGTATTTTGCAGCCTCGCGCCTCAATTCCTTGAACGTGCAACCCTGGACTATGGGGAACAGCGTCTGGTTATAACCGTAAAGAGGTTCCGTTTCGTTAAAACGCTTAAAGCAACGGTCAAGCCAACGCTGCGTCAGCATAAGACTTTTCTTTGCGTATTGGTAATCGCTTTGTCCGGGCGGACACTCGTCGAAGGCCATTATTATGTCCGCGCCGATGGCACGCTCGGTGTCGATTACGCTCTCGGGGGTGAAGAAATGCTTTGAGCCGTCGATGTGCGAACGAAACTCGCATCCCTCTTCCTTAAGCTTGCGTATGCCCGTCAGCGAGAACACCTGGAAGCCGCCGCTGTCAGTAAGAATCGGCCTGTCCCATGTGTTGAACTTATGCAGTCCGCCGGCAGCCTTGAGAACGTCAAGCCCCGGGCGCAGATACAGATGATAAGTGTTGCCCAATATTATCTGCGCCTTCACCTGCTCGCGCAGTTCGCTGAAGTGTACGCCCTTCACGCTGCCGCACGTTCCCACGGGCATGAATATCGGAGTCTTAATCTGTCCGTGGGCGGTCGTTATCAGACCTGTGCGTGCGTCGCTCGCGTCGTCGGTATGTTGTAACTGGAAAAACATATTGTCAGTCTTCAATGTCGAAAGTTACGGGGTTCTTTACTTTCTCGTCAGTAAGGGCGAAGTCCCACACTTCCTGTATGTTCTCGACGTAATGGAAGTTAACGCCGGCTATGTATTCCTGTGAGATTTCCTCAATATCCTTCTTGTTGTCCTTACACATCACAATTTCAGTAATGCCCGCACGCTTGGCGGCAAGTATCTTTTCCTTAATTCCGCCGACGGGCAACACCTTGCCGCGCAGGGTTATCTCACCCGTCATGGCCGTCTTGGCGCGCACCTTGCGCTGCGTAAGCGCCGATGCGATTGACGTGGCGATGGTTATTCCGGCCGACGGACCGTCCTTCGGAGTAGCTCCTTCGGGCACGTGGATGTGAATGTTCCAGTGGTCGAAGATACGGTAATCTATCTTCAGCGTGTCGGCATGCGCCTTGACATATTCAAGCGCAAGTATGGCCGACTCTTTCATCACGTCGCCGAGATTACCCGTAAGCGTAAGCTTAGAGCCTTTGCCCTTGCTTAGGCTTGTTTCGATAAAGAGTATCTCGCCGCCCACGCTCGTCCACGCAAGGCCCGTCACCACGCCGGCATATTCGTTGCCTTGGTAGATGTCGCGGTAGAAAGGCGGGTTGCCGAGCAGCTCCTCAAGCTCGGCGGGCGTTATCTTATAATAAGGCAGCGCTCCGTCCTTAGCCTTCATGAAGGCCAACTTGCGCAGGGCCTTGTTTATCTGCTTCTCCAGCTGGCGCACACCGCTCTCGCGGGTGTATTGCTCAATAATCTTTTCGATGGCCTGCTTGGTGAACATCAGACGCTTTTCGTCGGCCAGACCGGTGTTCTCCTTTTCCTTCGGTATGAGATGGCGCTTGGCAATCTCGACCTTCTCCTCCGTTATGTATCCGCTCACCTCTATCAGCTCCATGCGGTCGAGCAAGGGGCGCGGTATGGTGTTAAGGTCGTTGGCGGTGGCGATGAAGAGCACCTTCGACAGGTCGTAGTCCACGTCAAGGTAGTTGTCGTGGAAGGCGAAGTTCTGCTCCGGGTCGAGCACTTCGAGCAGTGCCGACGCCGGGTCGCCGTTGATTGTGTTCTGCGTCACCTTGTCTATCTCGTCAAGAATGAACACGGGGTTTGACGAGCCGGCCTTCTGTATGCTCTTTATTATGCGGCCGGGCATGGCGCCGATGTACGTGCGGCGGTGTCCGCGAATCTCGGCCTCGTCGTGCACGCCGCCGAGCGACACGCGCGCATACTTACGCTTCATGGCGCCCGCAATGCTCTTGCCGAGGCTCGTCTTGCCGACGCCCGGAGGGCCGTAAAGGCAGATGATGGGCGACTTAAGGTCTTTCCTAAGGCTCAGCACGGCCATGTATTCCAGTATGCGCTCCTTCACTTTCTTCATGCCGTAGTGGTCTTTGTCGAGCACCTTTTCGGCACGCTTCAGGTTAAGGTCGTCCTGCGTGTAGCTTTCCCACGGCAGGCCTACCATCGTCTGCAGGTAAGTCAGCTGCACGCTGAACTCCGGACTCTGCGGGTTGAGTATGTCGAGCTTGTCAAGTTCCTTATTGAACGTGGCCTCAATCTCCTCAGGCCACTTCTTGTTCTTGGCCGCCTCGAGCAGCTCCTTGCGCTCGGGATAGCTCTCGCCGTTGCCCAGCTCCTCCTTAATGTTCTTAATCTGCTGCTGCAGGAAGTATTCGCGCTGCTGCTCGTCGATGTCCTCGCGCGTCTTTGTGCGTATGTCGTGCTTTATCTCGAGCAGCTGCATCTCGCGGTGCAATATCTTCAACAGCTTGAACGACCTGTCTTTCAGCGAGTTCGTCTTCAGCAACTTTATCTTCTCGCTGACGTCGAACGGCAGGCTCGTGCATATGAAGTTGAGCAGAATGATGGCGTTGTTGATGTTCTGCAGGGCGAACTGCGCCTCGTCGGGAATGTCGTCGTTTTTCTTAACATAGTCGATGGTGACGTTCCTCAAGTCCTCCATCGCCGTTACGAACTCCTTGTCCTTCTCGTCGGGTATGCGCTCGGGAGCCACCTCTACGACGCCTTTCAGAAACGGCGACGTGCTCTTAATCTCCGTCAGCTTGCAGCGGCCGAGGCCCTGCAGTATCACCGTTACGTTGTTGCCCTGGCCCGGCATTTCGAGCACGCGTATGAGCTTTGCGTGCACGCCGTACTCATGAAGGGCTTCCTTCTTTGACGGCGTGTCCTCGTCGGCGTCCTTCTGACAGAACACGGCAAACGCCTGGTCGGGCTTGTCTTTCAGGTGGTTGACAAGGTTGAGGCTCGACGTGCGCCCCACGAGCACGGGCGACACAACGCCCGGAAACAACACCAGGTTGCGCGTGGCCAGCACCGGCAGTTCGCCGTCTTCATTTCCCTCGAAAAGCTTCGTTATATCTCCTTCGTAGTCTGCTATCATTGAAAATGCGCTATTCACGTTTCTATTCATAACTTGTTTACATTACTTTCCCAAGGTATACATTGGGGTGCAAAGTTACTCATTTTAATCGACATAACGCACCTGTGCCATTATATTTTACATTAAATAATGTTGCTCAATTTGTATTTGTAACTTAGCATTTATTGAAAGATTATGCACCTTAATGGTATTCGTGAGTTCGATATAAAAAACAGCAGGGACATATTATGCCCCTGCTTAGTTGTTAAAATGTTTGCAAGTAAATAAGTCTTATATCAAATTCACGTGGATAAAATATCACAATGTCACATCTGCACGCATACCGCTGACTGTCAATGACATAAACCGTGACATTACGTCTGTCGCCACCTTCAACAACGTCACAAGCCTCCAGGCGTGACGGTCGTGAACGTAGCACGCACCATAATGTCACGGCGTAACACCATGGCGTCCAAAGTATTACGCCGCATCGTGACATTGTGACATTATAAAATTCAACGAAAATCATTTCAGTTTGCAACATGCCGCTTTCCACGTGCCCGTTTGCCGCCTTTCACATTGCAAAAAGGCACGTTTCACACAGTAAGAAGCGCCTTATTGCAATTACCCGTCTGTTTCCGTAATATCCCGAACTTGATTCGGGAGCCAGTCGTATTCCGCCACATTGGTGATTAGAGGATGGTTATGTTCAAATGAGAACGGTTTGTCAACTTCAACTCATCAACGTTCTAGGATTTTATTAAGCCAAAGTTTTATTCTGTTTGTAGTTTTTTGCGATTTCTTACGCTTAATTCCAAATATAGCACCCCAAAGGTCGTCCATGTTTCGTTCTTCCATTCCTTTCAAGTCATCGTAATAATGGGTATTGTCGATTTCACGTTCACTTATAACAATTCCTTTTTGTACATTCAGGAAAAGTTCTTTTTCATACAATGACGCATAACCTTGATGTACGTATTTCATCAACTTCCCGTATGGAATATGAAGCTCACCGGTAAACCATTCGGCAAAAACTTTGGTTTGGCCTGGAAATAAATAATCTAGTCCTATTTTCTTTCCGTTGTCGTCTGTATCTATGTCTATGAGATACAGCCTGTTGTCCTCAATACTCCACGTACCGATGTAACCGCGCCAACATCCAGAACATTCAATCATAGAGTTAAACCGTATGTCGTTTGCTTCGATGTATGGTTCTAATGGCTCTGTTGCCATACCGTATTTTTTACCCTTATAGATAAGTATTTCCCTTGCTTGTGCCGTCATATTTTATTCCTCCCATTCAACCATGTTTCTTGGTAGTTTTATCATTTTAGGCTCGCCGCGCTTGCCTGTTATGAAGTAGTTTTCGGCAAGGCTTTCTTGGAACTTCAGCAAGAAAGCCGCCCTTATCCTTGCACATTTCTCGTTGATAGAGTTGTTCAGTGGGTCGGTGGCGTTCACTATGCTTTTGTCGTAACTCCTTATTCCGAACAAGTTCCTTAACACTCTCGCACCTTTAATCCGTCCGTAAATTTCAATCTGTAATATAAATTTCTTTATATTCGTATCGAGAAATTGATATTTTTCGAATCAGAATCCTAAATGATGAAAAATCATCTCCTAAAATTATGGTATATGACTTGTTTTTTGTTTTTATAACATCGCTAAATTCATAAATTTTTTGTCCTTTTTTATTAAAAAGCCTCTTTCCGTAATAAATGGAGTCCGCAATTAAAAATCTTCCACAATTTAGGATGTTATTATTTACAAAAGGTATTAATATTTGGTTTTCCATATTTACACAACCCCATCCATAATCGTTTTCATTGTTCTTAGATTTTTTACAAAATGCAATGTTTGGATCTTCACAAAAACAGACCCTTTTATAAATACCATGCGGATTATAATTTGATAATAAATAGAGGTTTATGAATCTTGCATGTTGACGTGTAAATTTTGTCTTAAATTTATTCATATTTAAATTTAAGTGAGGATTTTATTAAAATATTTAAACGTATCATTTTTTTATTCATTTGTTCAGAGAGAGCTAATATTCCAAATTGTAAATGATAGTGCTAAAGACAGTTTGACAGTTTTTAGCACTATCTGCCATTTAATGTTTCAAATCTGTTTCGCCATTAATTTTAATGTTCATCTCATTTTGGGCTGCCTCGATGTTCATCTCATCTTGGACTGCTTCGAGACTTATTTCTTCCTGAGCGTCATTGAGACTCACTTCTTCCATAGAGTCGTTGAGGCTGACTTCTTCCTGAGCGTCATTGAGACCCACTTCTTCCATATCGTCGTTGAGGCTGACTTCTTCCTGATCGTCATTGAGCCCCACTTCTTCCATAGAGTCGTTGAGGCTGACTTCTTCCTGATCGTCATTGAGACCCACTTCTTCCATAGAGTCGTTGAGGCTGACTTCTTCCTGATCGTCATTGAGCCCCACTTCTTCCATAGAGTCGTTGAGGCTGACTTCTTCCTGATCGTCATTGAGACCCACTTCTTCCATAGAGTCGTTGAGGCTGACTTCTTCCTGATCGTCATTGAGACCCACTTCTTCCATATCGTCGTTGAGGCTGACTTCTTCCATAGAGTCGTTGAGCCCCACTTCTTCCAGAGTGTGGTTGAGACTTGTTTTGTCTATACACATTTTTTTATTTAGATTTTTCATGATTATAAGTTTTTGATATACTTTGTGTTTTTATATTTTTTAATATGCGTCTTTGTTTTGATTCAAATAAATAAAGCGTGGGAGTTCTTACTGTTCGCCCGTCCACGCTTCGAGGCCTTCGCATTGCCCGGTATAGTAGAACGAGCAACGCAGAGACCCCACGCCGGATATGTTTACACCAATATGCTTCACGCCGGAAAGGCGTGAAGATATGATATGGAGTGAATACATACCACGTAGGACATCTACTGTTGCCTTGTTCTTGACTATACCTGAAAGTTGCGAAGTTTCGAAGCGTCAAGACAAAGCGTTTAATAAACGCCTTTTTCATATATAGCCGCCGTCCGTGCGTTAGGTTTTGCAAACCCCTGCTTGGATAGCGGCACGGCAAATATACTGCTTTCGGCAACATCTGCAAGGTTTTGCGTGAAAAGTTGCAGGGCGTTCAGCTTTTTGCCGGATATGAAACAGGCAACAGCAGATTTTTATCTCGTATATTATGTGTTGTGATGGTTTGTTTCATAATTGTTGGTTTATTTTGTTCGTGTGGCAAAGATATATTATTTGTTTCAACGGTCAAAGCAATAAGCTTCCGCAAGCCTTGCGAAATGTAATATTTTGACATATGACTGAATTTCACTAAATTTGCACGTACAAACAGATTTTTCGCTTTCTTTTTTTAAATTTTCAGTATATGTCAAGCGGTTTTACATTCAAGCGTTTTACGGTAAATCATGCCTTGTGCGCCATGAAAGTGGGCACCGACGGCGTGCTGCTCGGGGCGTGGGCCGAGGGCGGACGGCGCGTGCTCGACATCGGCACGGGCTCGGGACTGATAGCCCTTATGATGGCGCAAAGATATCCAACGGCGCACGTAACGGCAATAGACATCGAGCCTGACGCCTGCTTACAGGCACGTGAGAACGCCTTACGCTCGCCTTTCGCCGAAAGGATAAGCGTGGAGGAAACGGCCTTGCAGGACTTCGCAGCCGATGAACAGTTTGACGCCATCGTGTGCAATCCGCCGTTTTACGCCGCCACTCCGGCCAGCAAGACGGCCCAACGAACCATGGCGCGCTGCGCCGCAACGCTGCCCTTTGCCGACCTTTTCAAGCACGCCGCACGCCTGCTCGGTGCCGACGGGGTGATGTCGGTGGTGATACCAGCAACATGCCGCAGCGAGTTTGACGCCGAAGCGGCCTTCGCCGGACTGTTTCCGAGGCGCACGTGCGGCATACGCACGTTGGCCCGAAAGCCCGTAAGCCGCTGGCTGCTGGAATACGGCAAGCGGCCGGCGACTGACATAATCGAAGAGGAACACTGCCTTAACAACGACGACATGTCGCGCTCATGTTGGTATGCCGACCTCACGAAAGATTTCTATCTGTAACCCACGAAAAGCCATTAACGGCACGCTTAAACAGGCGAGTCAACCCACATCAATAATAAGCTGATAATCAACACGTTACAAAAGGCGGCTTTTTACGCTGTAAAAGGTCACCTTTTAGCGTGCAAAAGGTAACCTTTCGCCGCACGAAAGGCGGCCTATTAAGGTTCATCCGCAAATCTTTTGTATGAATATGTTGGCACCGTCCAAACATATCCTCTTGATTTATAAGTACACCCTCATCCAAGCGAGGCTCTCGGTAACCCGTCATCCCGGACTTGATCCGGGAACCAGTTGTATGCAGCAACGTTGGCGATTTGAGGGTGTATTCGTCTGGTTCCAGGATCAAGTCCGGGATGACGGGTTACCGAGAGCCTCACTTGGAAGAGGATGTCCACTGCTGTTGTCGTCAGAATGGCACAAAACAATATTACGAAACGAATGTAAAAGAATAGTCCGTTATAATCCACCCAAACTACGGATAAACCCTTCCTGCAACCCTAAGGGCACCACCTCTAACAGCCTATGCCGCCAAAACGCCCTCAACGGCAGAGGCACCCGCGACGGCCCGGCATGACCTATTTTGACGTAAATGAAGCAACTTTATTACAAACGGGTTGCGCATTTAGCAAAAAATTCATACATTTGCAATTCGAAAGAAGCAAATAAGCGATGAAGCTCGTTATCATGACACAGCCTGCCTTCTTCGTCGAAGAAGACAAGATACTGACGGCCCTCTTTGAAGAAGGCATGGACGACCTGCACCTGTCAAAGCCGGGTGCGCCGCCCATGTATTCGGAGCGCCTGCTGTCGCTGCTGCCCGAGCGTGCTTACCCTAAGATAACCGTGCACGGGCACTATTACCTGAAGAGCGAATACGGCCTGGCCGGCATACACATCGACGACCGGGCGGCCGCCCTGCCCGAAGGCTACAAGGGCCGCTTCAGCCGCACATGCTACGACACGGCCGACCTGCCGGCCATGAAGAAAAAGGCCGAATACGTGTTCCTGGCCAACGCCTTCGGCCGCGGTGGCATGGAACGTGCCGCCCTTGAAGAGGCCGCACGGCAGGGACTTATCGACAAGCACGTGTACGCGCTCGGCGGCGTAAGCCTCGACAACATCGGACTGGCACGCGAGCTGGGCTTCGGCGGCGTGGTGGTGTGCGAAGACGTATGGGACAAGTTCGACATCCACAACGAGCTTGACTATAAAGACCTGATAAGCCACTTCGAGAAACTTAGAAAGGCCGTATCTTAAGACTAAGATCATAAAAACATTAATATCAAAAAGGCACAATGAGCGAAAAAAACTCTTTCATGGTATTCTCGGGCACTAACACGAGATACCTGGCGGAAAAAATCTGCAACAGTCTTGGCTGCCCTCTCGGCAACCTGCTAATCACAAAATTCTCTGACGGCGAGTTTGCCGTGTCATACGAGGAGTCAATCCGCGGACGCGACGTGTTCCTCGTACAGAGCACTTTCCCAAACTCTGACAACCTCATGGAGCTGCTGCTCATGATTGACGCAGCCAAAAGGGCCTCGGCAAAGAGTATCAACGCCGTGATACCTTACTTCGGATGGGCGCGCCAGGACCGCAAGGATAAACCCCGCGTAAGCATCGGTGCCAAGCTCGTGGCCGACCTGCTGCGCGTGGCAGGCATTGACCGCCTGATCACCATGGACCTGCACGCAGACCAGATACAGGGCTTCTTCGACGTTCCCGTTGACCACCTTTACGCCTCGGGCGTAATCCTGCCCTACCTGCAGAGCCTCAAGCTCGACGACATCGTCATCGCCTCGCCCGACGTAGGCGGCAGCAAGCGCGCCAACACCTACGCAAAATACTTGGGCTGTCCGCTCGTGCTCTGCAACAAGACACGCGCCAGGGCGAACGTGGTTGAAAGCATGCAGATAATCGGCGACGTGAAGGGCAAGAACGTTGTCATCATCGACGACATGGTTGACACGGCCGGAACTATAACCAAGGCCGCCGACATAATGAAGGAGGCTGGAGCCGTGAGCGTGAGGGCATGCGCATCGCACTGCGTGATGAGCGGTCCCGCAAGCGAGAGAATACAGAAGTCTGCGCTCGAAGAGATGGTGTTCACCGACTCCATACCCTACTCTAACCGTTGCGCAAAGGTTAAGCAGCTCTCCGTTGCCGACATGTTTGCCGAAACAATCCGCCGTGTCGTAAACAACGAGAGTATCAGCTCGCAATACCTCGTGTAACGCATGTGCGTTGCACCCGAACGATACATAACGCCCTAAAACCGCAAACAAGAACATGAAACTGCGCCAATGGCCGTTGACGGCCACCTTAATAGCCATAGCATTGGCCGCCTGCAAGCCGGGCAACGGCAACCGCGAAGGCGGACAGCCTGCCGAACAATCCGAAACAACGGAGCAGACCGCCAGCCGACAGGAGGAGTTCAAGATTGACTTCACCATGGCCGACATCGACGGCAACCAGGTGGCTGTAACCGACGAGTTCGCCAAGCACGAAATAACGGTCGTCGACTTTTGGGCGAGCTGGTGCGGCCCGTGCAGGCAGGAAATGCCGAACCTTGTGAACACTTATAATAAGTATAAGGATAAGGGGCTGGGCATAATAGGCGTGTCGCTCGACGAAGACCGTGAGCAGTGGACAAGCGCGGTAAGCTCGATGGGCATGGAATGGCTGCAACTGTCAGACCTGCAAGGATGGCACAACGCCGCCGCACAGATGTACGGCATACAGGCCATTCCGTTCACGATAATCGTAGACCGGCAGGGGCGCGTCGTTGACGCGGGCTTGCGCGGCGAACAGCTCGAAGCCGCCATTGCCGCACGTTTAGGGCAACAGAAACAATAGAAACAGTAATCATAACCGGAAATTAAAAAGGTAACGCCATGACGTTGTGTTAAAACCACACGCCATGGCGTTACCTTTTTCTATACTAATGACAAGTCAAAGCCTCATCCGAACAACGCCCTTAAGGCCTCCTCGACCTTGCGCACGGGCACAAGCTCGATGTTGAACTTCTTCTTTGAAATGCCCTGCATGTTGTATTTCGGCACGATTATGTGCGTGAAGCCGAGCTTCTCGGCCTCGGCTATGCGCTGTTCGATGCGGCTTACGGGGCGCACCTCGCCGCTAAGTCCCACCTCGCCGGCCATGCACCAGCCGGGTTCTATCGCCGTGTCGACGTTGCTCGAGAGCACAGCCGCTATCACGCTGAGGTCCATCGCCATGTCGGTGACGCGCAGTCCGCCGGCAATATTAAGGAATACGTCCTTCTGCATGAGCTTGAATCCGACACGCTTCTCGAGCACGGCCAGCAGCATGTTAAGGCGCCTTTGGTCGAAGCCCGTGGCGCTGCGCTGCGGCGTTCCGTAAGCGGCCGACGACACAAGCGCCTGCGTTTCGACGAGAAACGGACGCACGCCTTCGATGGCCGACGATATAGCTATGCCGCTAAGTCCGTCGTGGTCTTGGGTGAGCAACAGTTCCGACGGATTGCCCACCTGGCGCAGTCCGTTCTGGCACATCTCGTAAATGCCAAGCTCCGACGTGCTGCCGAAACGGTTTTTAGTAGACCGAAGGATGCGATACATGTAATGCTGGTCGCCCTCAAACTGTATCACGGTGTCAACGATGTGCTCGAGAATCTTAGGCCCCGCCAGCGTGCCTTCCTTATTAATATGGCCTATCAGGATGACGGGCACACCGCTCGACTTGGCAAAACGCAGCAACGCCGTTGCGCACTCACGCACCTGAGCCACGCTTCCGGGCGAGCTGTCAACGCTGTCTGTGCTGATTGTCTGTATCGAGTCGATGATTACGATGTCAGGCTTCACCTCGCTAACGTTCTTGAAGATGTCCTCCAACGACGTGTCACACAAAATCATGCAACCGTCAGATGACTGCTTGCCGGCGGGCAACAGCCTCTCGGCACGCATCTTAAGCTGGTGTGCGCTCTCCTCACCGCTGACGTATAATATGCGTCCCGGCAAGGCCAACACGGTTTGCAGGACAAGCGTGCTCTTGCCAATACCCGGCTCACCGCCAAGCAAGACTATAGAACCGGGCACAAGGCCGCCGCCGAGCACGCGATTCAATTCGCCGTCGCACATGTCGATGCGCGGCTCGTCTTTTGCCGAGATGTCACGCAGTAACAAAGGGCTTGGCCTTCCGCCACCCTTTCCCACAACCGACGTTGCCGTAGTGCGCACCGCAGGTTCCGGCGCAACGCGTATCTCCTTGAAAGTGTTCCATTGCCCGCAGTTAGGGCACTTGCCTATCCACTTGGCCGACTCTTGCCCGCAATTGGAACAAACGTAAGCTATCTTGTCTTTTGCCATAACAATAAAAAACATACCGACGCTTGACCGACCGTAAAAAACAAGCTTGCCGCACGGTTCGTTGCCGCATGCCAGGCCGAGTCAGGCGTTATCTGATTTTGTCATACAAAAGTATCAATATTTTTTTTAGTTACAAAATAAATCATTAACTTTGCAACATCATAAATAAAACAGTTCGACTAATATCGCACATTAATGATAACTCGGAAGGGCGACTCGTGTTTCAAACGCAGGGCTGCCCTTTTTATTTAAACGAAAAAAGTGCGTGCCTTGAAAACCCCGTATCGCAACAGGACACATGTCAACGTTGTCGGACACGACTAACGAATTTAACGCAAACACATGAAAATCAGATATTTCATCTTAATGGTTTTAGCCGTGGCTGTGACCGCCGGCTGCGGCCCGTCGTATGACGACCTGAAGAAGATGTCGCAAGCCGAACAGGCCAAACTGCGCCATGAAGACTCGCTGGCGCTGAAAATCGGCGTTCTGCCTACGTTGGACTGCCTGCCTATTTACGTAGCTAAAGACTGCGGATTGTTCGACTCCACTAAGGCCGACATAAGGCTAAAGCCGTTCAACTCGCAAATCGACGGCGACCAGGCATTGGTAGACGGAAGACTGGAAGGCTGTGTAACCGACATCGTGCGCGGACAACGCATGAAAGCAAAAAGGGGCGTAAGCCTTGACTACGTAGCCGCCACAAACGCCGGTTGGCAGCTGATCAGCAACCGCCTCGCACGAATAAAGAGGATAAACCAGCTTGACGACAAGATGATTGCCATCACGAGATTCTCGGCAACGGCACTGCTTGCCGACCTTGCAACAGACAGCGCCAAGCTGAAAGACGAAACGGTGTTCAAAATACAGATAAACGACATCAACCTAAGGCTGCAAATGCTGCTCGCCAATGAGATGGACGCAATGTTCCTGCCCGAACCACAGGCAACAACGGCAAGACTGTATAAGAACCCCGTACTTATGGACAGCCGCGATAAAGACTTACGGCTCGGTGTTATAGCTTTCAACAAAAACGCCATGAACGACGAAAGTAGGCGCCGGCAGCTTGCCGTATTCATAAGCGGATACAACGCCGCCTGCGACTCTATTAACAAGAACGGGATAAGGAAATACACGTCAACACTGAAAAAATATTACCAACTTGACGATAAGACCATCAACGCACTGCCTAAGACAAGATACGAGCACGCCAAGGCTCCACGGCAAAAGGACATCGACGCCGCAGACAGATGGCTAAAATGACGATTACTTATGGACAATTATAATATAAGACAATTCGACGAAGTTTTCAAACGCCTGGACAACGGAACGCTGGGACAGGCCATACGGTTCGTGCGCAAAATCGCCGACGCCAACCAGCAACTTATGTCTGACGAAGAACTTGTGAACATCGAGAATGACTACAAGTTAATGCTCGGATACATGAAGCAGGGTTTCAACGACCCGCAACGCGGCGACATCTACGCCAAGTTGGCCGCAAGATTACGCCGCTACACAAGCGACCTGCTGACGGCTTACAAGACGCGCAACATGCCCTTCTTTTCTGAAACATTACGCAAAGCCGGCACAAGACAAATGCCAGACAACGACGGAATAAAGGCCGAACTGGAAGGATTCGTAACCGATGCGGCCATGCTGTCACTCGAAGTTGAGCCTGAGCGCACGGAGAAAAGCAAGGCCCTTTACCGCAAACATAACGACTTCATGCAGGCTCTGTTCTGCCATATCGTTGTATCTAAACAATGGAACGAGCACGACGCGACGATTTTCAAGGAGCTGTTACTGTCGCCAACGACCGACACCAACGACGCCCAACTTATCGTAAGCGCCTTGACTTTGGCCACGATGAATAACCCTGACGCCAACAAGTTTGACATTCTTCTGCATACTTACCTTCACACCGGCGACGAAAAGGTTCGCCAACGGGCGCTCATCGGATGGGTGTTCGCCCTGTCAGCTGAACGCGAATACGCCAAAAGCATTAAGCTGATTGCCGGCAATGCGCTTGACGATAAAGACGTGGCAAGCGAACTTGCGGACCTGCAGAAGCAGATAATATTCTGCGTAAACACCGACCAGGACGCCGACACCATACGCCGCGACATAATGCCCGAGCTGATTAAGAACAACAACCTTAACATCACACGCTTCGGTATTACGGAAAAAGAGGAGGACGCCATGGCCGACATATTAGACCCGGGAGCGTCTGACAGGGCAATGGAAAAGATGGAGGAAAGCTTCCAGAAGATGATGAACATGCAGAAAGCAGGTTCTGACATCTACTTCGGCGGCTTCTCGCAGATGAAGCGCTTCGCCTTCTTTTACAACGTTGCAAACTGGTTTTGCCCGTTTTATATCGAACATCCCGAAATTTCAAGTTGCGTGGAAAACCTGAAAAATACGCCGTTGCTCGTGAACATCCTGAACAACGGACCTTTCTGCGACAGCGACAAATACTCATTCACGCTTGCCGTTTCGGCCATAATCGGAAAGCTGCCCGACAACATGAAAGAGATGTTCAACTCGGCCGAAGCGTTAGGACCGACAATGAGCGACGAGGACATGCACAAGCCTGCATACATCAGGCGGATGATACTGCAAGACATGTACCGCTTCTTCAGGCTCTTCCCACAGCGCGCCCAACTCGTCAATCCGTTCGACAACAAGCACTTCATGTTCATATCAAACAAGCTGTTCGCCGGCACAAAGGTACGCGACTACGTGCCTGAGCTATGCTATTTCATGATAAAGCATAAGAACAAGGAAGCTCTCGAACAGCTGTTGAAGAACTACGACGACCCGCAGGACGCCAAACTCTTATTCGCCCACGGCATTTATGAGCTTGACTTCGCCAAGCGTCCCGACAAGGCGGTGGAATATCTTGACAAGCTAATATGCTCGGCGCCGGACAACAAACGGGCCATGTCGCTGCTCGCACGGGCAAACTTTGAATATGGCCGCTACGAACGTTCGGCCGAGTGTTACAGAACGCTTTATTCACAAGACCCGGCAAACAAGACCGTCGCCCTTAACTATTGCGTCGCCCTGTCAAAGTCTGCGAGATACGACGAGGCCGTCAACCTGCTTTACAAGCTTGACATAGAGTATCCTGACTCAATGCCCGTCATACGCGTGTTGGCATGGACGCTGATGGGACTCGGCAAATACGCGCAGGCAGAAAAGTCGTATAACAGACTGCTCAACAGCACCGAATACGAAAGCGGCGACCAGCTCAACGCCGGCTACTGCCGATGGCTGTCCGGCGACACTGCCGGCGCAGTGACTTTGTTTAAGGAGTTCGTAAAGTCAAGAAGCACCGACGGAAAGCCTTACGACATATCAAAAGAATTCGCCAACGACGGCGAATTCCTGACAGCCCACGGCGTCAGCGACACCGACATGCGCCTGATGACCGACCTTACGGCCATGCAATAACGACATGCGGGCGGCAAGCTATGTTTCAAGCTTGCCGCCCGCATGTTTTATTTATTTCTTTACAAGAACGGGGTAAGCAGGTGTGCGAACCACCCTACGAACTTCTGCCACGGCGTGCGCCACTCGTCCCAGACCTCCTCTGTCAGCTTGAAAGAATGTTTCTTGTCACGCTCGAACATGGCGTCAAGCTCCTTCGTTGTGCACGGGTCAACGATTACGGCGTTCTCCTCGTAGTCAAAATTAAGGCTGCGGGCATTAAGGTTGGCACTGCCCACCGTGCAGAAGCGTCCGTCAACCATTATCACCTTTGTGTGATGAAAGCCGTTACGGTAAATCCACACGTCCACACCATGCTTCATCAGCCTATGCACGTTATAGAAAACGCAATCGGGCGTAAGCGGAATATCGCTGTTCTCCGACACCATTATCTCAACCTTTACGCCGCGCTTTACGGCCTTTTTCAGCGCCCGCTTCAGCGTGGAGTTGAGCGTAAGGTAAGGGTTCACCAGCTTTATGCTGTCCTTCGCGCTGTTAATGGCCTCGGTGTAGAACGTCCTTATTATAGCGTTAGTCGTGCGCGGCTCACGGTTGATTATGCCTACCATCTTACTTCCGGCCGTGCCGCACGTGTCGGGCTTCAGTCCCGTGATGTAGTCGGCGCCGCGGTAACCGCGGAAATACTTGGCCCCGTGCACGTCCTGGCCCGTCACCTTGTTCCATATTTTCAGGAATATAGCCTGCAGCGTGTTCACCTCGTCGCCCTCTATGCGGCAGTGCATGTCGCGCCACTCTCCTACTTCCTCCGTGCCGGTGATGTAATAGTCGGCCACGTTCATGCCGCCCGTATAGGCCATCTTTCCGTCAATTACGACAATCTTGCGGTGGTCGCGGTGGAACACATGGTTAATCCACGGGAAGCGTATGGGGTCGAACTCGTAAATCTCAATGCCCTTTGAGCGGATTGAGTCAAGGTGCGCTTTCTTCAACGGGCGGTTGTTTGAGTCGTTGCCGAAGCCGTCAAACAGCGCCCTCACCTCTACTCCCTCGGCAGCCTTGTCGGCAAGGAGCCTGAAGAGCAGCGAGGCTATAGAGTCGTTGCGGAAGTTGAAATACTCCAGGTGTACGCTGCTGCGTGCTTGCCGTATGGCGCTGAACATGTCGTCAAACTTCTCCTGTCCGCTCATCAGCAGCGTAACCGAATTGTTATCAGAAAAGCTGACGCCCTCGTCACGCAGCCTGTCGACTATCAGCGAATCTGACGTCTGCGCTCCTGCTGCGCAGCAAACTATCGAAAGCAATAATGCGAAAACAAATCTTCCCATACCTTATTATATCCTATTAAGACACTACGGCCTTACGCCCGGCCGCAAGTCGCAGGCATCCGCCATGCAGCCCGTCAGCCGGCATGCGTACCGCACATTGACATTAACAGATAAAGGCCACATATACATGATTTTATGCCTGAAAAAATCGTGCAAAGGTATTCATTTTGTTCGATTACCCCAAAGAATTAACACATTTTACCTTAACCCGGCAAAAAAAACTATCAAACCTTTTTCAGTTTTCGCATTAATGAATACCTTTGCACCGGCAAATGCGACGAGAGCGTTGCTTTGCCAAAGTATATTGATTGTCTAATTAAAAAAAAAGAGAAAATGAAAAAGATTTACATGACACTGGTTGCCGCAATGTTCGCGGTATGCGCAAGCGCACAGGTTTACGTCGGCGGTAACGTTGGTATCGCAAGCGTTGACAACGGTCACGACGACGAAACAGTCTACAGCCTTCTGCCCGAAGTCGGCTACAAGTTTAACGACAACTGGGCTGCCGGCGTGATGTTCGGATGGTCAAAGGGCAACCTCTCAAACAACGCAGGAAGCCTCAGCACCAGCGGCCTTCAGAACACGTTCGAGATCAACCCTTACGCACGCTACACGTTCTTCCACAGCGACCTTGTCAACGTCTTCTGCGACGGCGGCTTCGGCTACAAGCACTATAACGGCGCAGGCGACAAATGGTCAGTAGGCTTGAAGCCAGGCGTTGAGCTTAAGCTCAGCAAGTTCAGCCTCGTTGCACACGTAGGTTTCATCGGATACGAGAAGAACGATAACGACGGCCGCGCAGCTGACACCAGCAAATGGGGCCTCGACTTCGACGGCAACAACATCACGCTCGGACTTTACTACAACTTCTAAACAAGTCTAAAAGAGTTATCAATAATTAACGGGAGCCAGGCGCTAAGCGTCAGACTCCCGTTAACTTTTTCCATCCTCTCATTATTCCTTACCTTCCCACTTTCCCTGTTTCTCACCTTTCCTCGTATTCCGTAGTGTCGTCAATGCCGGCGTCGCGCAGGGCCTCGCGGCGCTCCACGCACGTGCCGCACTTGCCGCAGTGGCGTTCGCCGCCCTTATAGCAGCTCCACGTTTCGGCGTAGTCAATACCCAGCTGCTTGCCGCGGCGGGCAATGTCGGTTTTCGTAAGGTCGGTGTAAGGCGCCAGCACCTCTATTCCCGGATATGTTCCGGCCTTCGTGGCGGCGCTCATGGCCTTGACGAACCCCGGCCGGCAGTCGGGATAGATGGCATGGTCGCCGCCGTGGTTGGCCATCATCACGTATTTCAGCCCGTTGCTCTCGGCTATGCCGGCGGCTATGGCCAGCATTATGCCGTTGCGGAACGGCACCACGGTAGACTTCATATTGTCGTCGGCGTAATGTCCCTCGGGTATGGCGTCGGCCCCCTCGAGCAGCGAGCTTTTGAAATACTCGTGCATGAACCCCAGGCGTATCACGATGTGCTTAATGCCCAGTCGGTCGCAGTGCAGCCGTGCAAAGCTTATCTCGCGCTCGTTATGGTTGCTGCCGTAGTCGAACGATACGCCCAGCGCTATGCGCTCCTTCATGTCGTAAAGCAGCGTGGTGCTGTCCATTCCGCCGCTTATTATTATCACAGAATCTTTCATTGCCTAAAGTCGGTTTACGATTAAAACGGATGCAAAGTTAATCAAAAATATCGTTTCAAGTGAAAGGTGAAAAACTAAATGTTACAAAAGCTTCATGCAATAAGCCTTACGCCGCTGAGGCATTTGCCCATGGCGCAAGGGCGTGCCCCGTTAAGCATGACTTGCCGCCTTCTGCCATATCATCAAGCGTTAAGTTTTGCCCTCGCCTTCCACCAACAGCTTAACATGCTCCCGATTTTTCCCTTTTTAACATCCCATCCTTCCATATAGCATAACCCTCTGGTTTTCAACCGCTTACCGAGAGGTAAGCTTTTACGTCGCAAAAGGCGACCTTTCATCGTGCAATTGGTAACCTTTTGAGCGATGAAAGGTTACCTCTTGCGGTTCATCCGAAAATCTGTTGGATGAATATGTTGGTATAGTCCAAACATTATCCTCTTGAATTACAAGCACACCCTCTTCCAAGTGAGGCTCTCGGTAATCGTCATTGTATAAAAATAAAAATTCATCCCGGACTTGATCCGTCGTCATCCTGAACTTGATTCAGGACCAGTCGTAGGCAGCAACGTTGGCGATTAGAGGGTGTATTCATCTGGATCCCAGCTCAAGGGCTGGGATGACGATTACCGAGAGCCTCACTTGTAAGAGGATGTACACTGTTGTAATCAGAATGTCATAAAACCAAATTCAGAACGAACGCAAGAGAACAGGCTCTTATCATCCAACCGAACTGCTAATGAACGTAAATATTTCAAGCTTAGGCTGTTCACACTGCACGACTACATCATCCAACAGGTTTGCGGATGAACCCCTCATAAATTTCACTGGCAGTTAATATGTCCATCGTCATGATATTAAATCCTGTGTGCGCAACCAAAACACCCATGACAATACTTAACATAAATTAATACATAAAATATTGCAATTCATAGATGTTTTGCGTATATTTGTAAAAATTTAAAAATCTTAATGCCTATGAAAACCAATAAAATCTTTACAATGCTTTTAATGCTGCTTACTAATATCGGTTTATCGCATGCACAAGAAATAAAGTCTATAACTATGACGTTCAATGAAAAAGATTTTGTGTTTACGTATAATAACACTAATGAATTGACGATTCATGGTGATAGTCTAACTACAATTTTCAAGTCTGAAGAATCATCCCCAGGATTACCATACATTCCGATCAATGTATTAGTACCCTCAAATAGTTCATTTACAGGTGTAACTTCAACTACAACAAAACAAATATTAAAGAAAAACGTAAACATAGCACCAAACCCTAAACAGGTTCCAACAAATCAGATATGGAATAATGACACATTAAAAACCATACATTACTCAGCTCCTGTTTATCCAACCAACAATGTTGAATATACGGGAACAAATATAATGGGTGGATATACCATTATGAGTTTTATGCTTTGCCCGTTTGAATATGACGCTATTAAAAAGTGCTTGTATTTAATAAACAACTTCAATATTAACATAAAACTTCAAACAGAAAACGCATCGCCTCAAAAAACTTTAGTTAGTAATAATAGCGTTATGCAAGAAGTTGTGAAAAGCATTGTAGTGAATGGTGATGACATTTACAGTGCCAGCATGCCTAATGCTAAAACTTCGAATTCAACTGAAACTTTTGAATATGTTATAATAACAAGCCAAGCCTTAGCTGAAGACTTCAATAATTTGATAAACTGGAAAAAGACCAAAGGCGTAACATCCAAAATAATTACGACAGAATATATCAATGAAAACTATGAGGGAAACTCTCTATCTATAAAAATAAAATCATGCCTCCTTGATTATTATCAAAACCATGACTTAAAGTATGTCCTTTTAGGCGGAGATGAAACAATTGTCCCTGTTGTTGGATGTTATGCAAAAGTTGATAAAGATCACATAGAAAATAAAATGCCGACAGACATGTTTTACGCTTGCTTTGACGGTGATTTTGAATGGAATGCAGACGGAGATAATATTATAGGAGAAATTAACGACAACGTAAATCTTACGCCATCAATCTTTGTCACAAGAATACCAGTAAGAACAAGCGACCACGCTTCAGCATTTGTAAGTAGGCAAATAATGTATGAAAGGCAACCTCGTGGCAAAATCAACAATACAATGCTGATGTGCGGAGTCAAAATGTTCGACTATGCTTATGAAGATAAAAATATAAGTGACGCAGAAGCGCAAGGTGATTATCTTTATAACGTATTTATAGAACCTCATTGGAAAGGAGAAAAGAAAAAGTTTTATGACACAGGTACGGATTTTCCAGGCGGGAAAGATTATATTTTATCTGCCAACAATCTCCAAGATCAATTATCTCATGGCTATACGTTCGTTGACATGTTAACGCACGGGTATCCATCTTATTGGAGTGTGGAAATAGGCTCATACCAAAGAAATATGGCTCAAAATCTAAAAAACAATGGATATACTGTTATCGTCACATCTGCATGCCACACAAACGCGTTTGACAATGGTATTCCAAATTTTTACGACCCTTGCCTTAGCGAAAGCTTTATACGCAATCGTAATAGTGGAATTATTGCTTATTTAGGATGTTCAAGAGAAGGATGGGGATCACCAGGTGCTTCACTTGGTACATCAACTACTTATGAGAGCAAGTTCTATCAATACCTATTTTCAGATGAAATTGAAAACAAAAATTACGGTACAATTGTCGCTGCAGCAAAAGCTGCGTTAATTCCTTCATGTTCAAGCTATGATACATATAGATGGATTCAATTCGGATTAAACCCGATAGGAGATCCTGAAATGCAAATATATACGGATACACCGCAATCTTTTTCAGACTTATCAACAAGAATTAGCGGCAATTATTTATATGTAGATACAGGCATTGTAGGATGCAATATCTGCGCCAAAGGCAATAATAATGATGAAAACCACTATGAAGTCAGAAAAAACTCAAGACACGCTATTTTCAACATAAAAAGAAGAGCGCAAATTTGTGTAACTAAACAGAATTATAGCCCTACAATATTAAGGTTATACAAAAACCTATATTTCCAAAATGAGAACGTAAGTTCTAATCAAACATTTGAAGGATTCCGTATTAAAGCCGGATCATCAGTTACAACAACCAAACCATTCGGCAATGTCACGTTCGACGGCAAAAATATTATAATGAAAGGAGATAGAATAACCATTGATAATGGAACCACTATAACAAAAAACAGTAAAATAACAATGTCAAACAAATAAAAAACAATTATTATGAAAAAGTTTCTCAACATGGTACTACCATTAATTACATTATTTATGGCGCAAAGCGTAAATGCCCAAATTACATACTCTGACGGTAATCTCAATGTAAATGAAGCTGATGAAGATTTCTGCTGGGGATTATATGTAAATAAGTGGCCGATAATGTATTGGACATGTAACAACCATTTCTTCCAGCTGGACGTTTCACCCAAAAGTCCACGTTTTGCAGGCTCAGATGACACCATTGTATTTTATAACACACAAACAAATACATTTAATTCAATACAAGTTGCAGATGTTTACAATTTTTCCGACGAAAGGGCCAAAGAAAACGTAAAAGGCATAACGAACGGTTTAAGCACTATCCTTAGCTTGAAACCTGTTAGTTATACATGGAAAAACCAAGCACAATCCACAAAATTAACAATGGAAGCAGATTCAACAGGAAATACGTCTTCATTTGTAGCCAAGGGGCCTAATGGCGCAAATGAAATGCAATACGGATTTCTTGCACAAGAAGTTGAACAAATTATACCTGAGGCCGTAAAAACAGATAAAAGCGGCAACAAGCTTATCAACTACACGGCGTTAATACCGATGCTCGTACAAGCAGTAAAAGAGCTACAAACAATTGTTGAATCACAGGCGCAAAAAATAGAATATCTATCAAGAAACAACGCCTTAGCGTATAACAACAATTTGAAGTACAAAATAATAAGCTGCATACCTAATCCTGCAGAATCAAATGTCAATATAACGACAGATATTGATAAGAATGTACAAAATGCAAAAATAATCATAGCTGACATATCTGGAACATTTGTAAAAGAGGTTCAAATATCATCTGATACACCTACCGTTTCGGTAGATATGTCTTCGTCAAATCCCGGCATATACGTCGTTTCCCTATACGTCAACGACTCTTTATGCGACTCTCAACGACTGATAAAGAAATGATGTCTAATTAACTCACTGATACCTAATAACTTATGAAAAATCCATCGATATATCTTTATAAATTCTTGATCTTCACCTTGCTTTGTACTACATCCACCCTTGCCGCCGCACAAGAGAATTACAAGCCAATGCTGGTGGAAGGGAGATCATGGCTGTTTAGAGATAACTTTTGTGGCCCTTACGATAATTGGGATAAATATCAGGACTACACATTAACCGTGTGTGGAGATACTGTTAATGAAGGAATAAAATGTAAAAAGCTCTGCCTTGAGTACGTCGGCGAACGGTACCCTCTCATTTCATATGCTGATACACGGTCATATTTTGAAAAAGATGGTTGCCTATATGGTTTCTTCGGATGCGATCGAGATAACAAAGCAGCGGTATTGCTGAATTTCAATGTTGAAGTTGGAGATTGGTCGATAGACGCCAGACACGTAACAAAGATAGACACAATACAAGTAAAAGGAAGAAAATATAAACGCATAACTTTTGAAAGATGTTTCGGTGACGCTCAACTACCTGCAGTTTGGGTTGAGGGGATCGGCTACAATTTCGACTGTTACATGGAATGTACCATCCGCCCGACAATGAAGATGCGCACATGTATTATTGCATGCTACGAGAACGGCAAGTGCATCTTTGAGTGGGACGACTTCTTCGCAGAAAGTATTTCCGTTGGAATAAGCAACACCGAAACCGACGGCAAGCAACCACAACAGAAAATGTATGACCTAACGGGCAAAACCTTGAAAACTCCTCGCAAGGGAGAAGTGTACATAAAGGACGGAAAGAAATATGTTGGAAGGTGAGAAAGTGAGATGGTAAGAAAGTGGGAAAACAAGGCCGTCAAGCCGAATTGCAAAGCAGACTTTACATTCGGCCGACGGCCTTGTTTAAAATCATAAAAATATCAGCCCGATGTTACCGATTGTCGTGCAAAATCATTAAATTTGCAGGGTAATAAAACGGGGGGGGTGTTAAGGCGCACGGCCGTAGCGCCGCAAGGTTAATGACGAACACGGAAACTACCGGCAGCGAGGCAACCGCAAGACCCAATTAACCGCATGACCCGGAAACCTAAAGACCGTAAAAAGACTTACACTTCAATAAATTAAGGTAAATATGAAAATCGATCAATTCAACTTTGCCGGCAAGAAGGCAATCGTGCGCGTTGACTTCAACGTGCCCCTGGACGAAAACGGAAACGTAACCGACGACACCCGCATACGCGGCGCCCTCCCCACCCTGAAGAAAATCCTGGCCGACGGCGGCAGCGTGATAATGATGAGCCACATGGGCAAACCCAAAGGCAAGGTGAACCCGAAGTTCTCACTGAGCCAGATCGTTAAGAACGTATCCGACAGCCTCGGCGTAGAGGTGAAGTTCGCCCCCGACTGCGCCAACGCCGACAAGGAGGCCGCCGAGCTGAAGGCAGGCGAGGCCCTGCTGCTTGAGAACCTCCGCTTCTATCCCGAAGAGGAAGGCAAACCCGTAGGCATCGACAAGGAAGACCCGAAATACGACGAGGCAAAGAAGGAGATGAAGGAGCGCCAGAAGGCGTTCGCCAAGAAGCTGGCCTCTTACGCCGACTGCTACGTGATGGACGCCTTCGGTACGGCCCACCGCAAGCACGCCTCTACGGCCGTCATCGACGAATACTTCGACAAGGACCACAAAATGCTGGGCTACCTCATGGAGAAAGAGGTTAAGGCCGTTGACAACGTGCTGGGCAACATCAAGCGCCCCTTCACGGCCATCATGGGCGGCTCGAAGGTTTCTACGAAGATTGGTATCATCGAGAACCTGCTGGGCAAGGTTGACAACCTCATCCTCTGCGGCGGCATGACTTACACCTTCGCCAAGGCTCAGGGCGGCAAGATTGGCAACTCCATCTGCGAGGACGACAAGCTTGACGTAGCTCTCGACGTTATCAAGAAGGCCAAGGAGAACAACGTCAACCTCGTGCTCGGCACTGACTGCATCGCGGCTGACGCTTTCGCCAACGACGCCAACACGCAGGTATGCCCGTCAAACGACATACCCGAAGGCTGGGAAGGACTTGACGCAGGCCCCGAAACGCGCAAGGCGTTCGCCGACGCCATACGCGGCGCTAAGACCATACTTTGGAACGGTCCCGCAGGCGTGTTCGAGTTTGACAACTTCATCGGCGGCTCTAAGGCCATAGCAGACGCCATAGCAGAGGCTACGGCCAACGGAGCCTTCTCGCTCATCGGCGGCGGCGACTCCGTTGCCTGCATCAACAAGTTCGGCATGGCCGACAAGGTATCTTACATCTCAACCGGCGGCGGCGCCCTGCTCGAGGCCATCGAGGGTAAGGTTCTGCCCGGCGTGGAGGCTATCGAGAAGTAAGAAAACGCAACGGGCGAAAATATCGGAAAGCCGTGAATACGTAACACTTATATATGCCACGGCTGAACAAAAAATAAGGCAAGCTTTACGGCTTGCCTTATTTTGTATGTCTATCCTGGTTTAATCAACGGGAACGTATCCGCTCTTCATCACAATCTTACGGCCTTCGGGCGAAAGGAGGAAACGGATGAACGGCTCTACGACGCCGGCCTTGTCGGCCGTGTAATAATAGTACAGCTCACGTATTATGGGATAAATGCGGCGGCGGCCGGTGTCCATGTTGGGGTAAACGAAGTGCTTGCCGTCATATGAAACCTTTACGGCCTTGACGTTATTGCTGACGTAGGCCATGCCGACGTAGCCTATGGCGCCGCGCGTCTGGCTAACCGACTGGATTACGGCTCCCGTGGCCGGCATTGACAGCACGCCCGCCATGTAGTTCTTCTCGTGCAGCACGCTTGTCTTAAAGAACTCGTAAGTGCCCGACGACGTTTCGCGCGAATATACTATTATCTTAAGGTCGGGGCCGCGCTTGCCCGTGTAGAGGTCGGTCACTTGGTTCCAGTTGGTAACCTTGCCGCGGAAGATGGCCTCGAGCTGTTCGCGCGTAAGATGGGTTATAGGATTGTTAGGATTGACGATTACGGCCAAGGCGTCGTAGGCGACGACGGCCTCGCGCAGCTGCTTGCCGCTACGGCTGATCTTCATCTTCTCGTTGAACTTGATGGAGCGCGAAGCCATGGCAATGTCGGTAGTACCGTCCATAAGCGCTGATATGCCGACACCCGAGCCTCCGCCTGTAACTGTCACGCGTGCGTTAGGATTGAGTTTCATATAAACCTCTGCGCCCTCCTGCGATACCGGCAGCACAGTGTCGCTGCCCTTAATCTTCTGGGCGGCCGCGCCGACGACGAGTACCGACGCTACGGCGGCCAACGCTAATCTTAAAGCTTTAAATTCCATTGTCGTTTGTTTTGTTTCCGCTGCGAAATAACACCTTCGGATTTTCATTGGGGTTACACACATGTTACAATGGCGTTACGCCGGAAGCCGACGCCGCCGTGTAACACCATTGTAACACGCATGTCACGCCTTCGTTACACGCTTGGCCTACTTTTGCGTGCGAAAAGGAAAAAACGAACTTGGAGATATGAAAAAGCTACTTGAAAAGATTGTAACGGGAGTGATAACCTGCAGCGGCTTCCTGACGAGCGTGATAATACTGCTCATCGTGCTGTTCCTGTTCTCCGAAGGCTTCGGCCTGTTCTCACAAAAGACCATTGAGGACGGTTACACGCTCGTGGTAAATAAGGATAACCCCGTAGACGAGCTTAACGCCGAACAAATCAAGGAGATTTTCGACGAAGACCTGACCAACTGGAAGGACGTAGGCGGAAAGGACGAAGGCATAATGCTGTTCCGCTTTGACGACATGCAGAAGTTCTTCACCGACGAGGAACTTGGAAGCAACTACGAGAACGCCGGCAAATGCATCGAGCAATTAGTCGACGAGAACAGCGGCATAATAGCCTTCGTGCCCGAGGGCTTCGTCGGCGACGGCTTCACGGGCAAGCGCCTCGAAGACCACCACATATCGGGGTCGGAGGTGTTTTTCGGCGACGAATGGTTCCCGACGGCCACCCCTGCGCCCCAGTTCGGCTTCATGCCGCTCGTGCTGGGCACGGTGTGGGTCACGGTGTTCGCCATATTGTTCGCCCTGCCATTCGGGTTGGCCGTGTCAATATACATGTCGGAGGTGGCCTCTGAGAGGATGCGCAAGATACTGAAGCCCGTGATCGAGCTGCTCAACGGCATACCGTCGGTAGTCTACGGCTTCTTCGGGCTTATCGTCATAGTGCCCCTGCTGCAGGACGTCTTCGGCCTGCCCGTGGGCGAGAGCGGCCTGGCCGGAGCCATTGTGCTGGCCATCATGGCGCTGCCGACGATAATCACCGTCAGCCAGGACGCCATGCTCAACTGCCCGCGCTCGCAGCGCGAAGCCAGCCTTGCCCTCGGCGCGTCGAGATGGCAGACTATATATAAGGTGGTGATGCCTTACTCAGTTTCGGGCATAACGTCGGCCATAGTGCTCGGCATAGGCCGCGCCTTCGGCGAGACGATGGCCGTGCTCATGGTGACGGGCAACGCGGCCGTCATACCCCTCTCGATTACCGACCCGCTGCGCACGATACCGGCGACGATAGCGGCAGAACTGGGCGAGGCTCCCGCCGGAGGCCCCCACTACCAGTCGCTGTTCCTGCTGGGCGTGGTGCTGTTCTTCATCACGCTGATAATCAACTCGAGCGTCGAGTACATCTCGGCCAAGAACAAGAAATAAAGCTGACAAAACACTAACAAAAAGACACTTAACCATGGATAGCGAAAAGAAACTGCAGGCGGGCAACCACCGCAGCAAGATACTGGCCGAGAACATAGCCTTCGGCGTGTTCCGCGTGCTGAGCGGAGTGATAGTCACGATATTGTTCATCATCCTGGCGTTCATCATAATAAAGGGCGCCGGCGTGCTCAACTGGGAGTTCATAACCACGCCGCCCGCCGACGGCATGAAGGGCGGCGGCATATGGCCGGCCATCGTCGGCACGTTCTACCTGATGGCGGGCAGCGCCGTCTTCGCCTTCCCCCTCGGCATAATGAGCGGCATCTACATGCACGAATACGCCAAGAGCGGACGGCTGGTAAGGTTCATCCGCATGATGACCAACAACCTTGCCGGCATACCATCGATAGTGTTCGGCCTGTTCGGCATGTCGCTGTTCGTCAACTTCTTCGGCTTCGGCGACAGCATACTGGCCGGCTCGCTCACGCTGGGCCTGCTGGCCCTGCCACTGGTGATAAGGACTACGGAAGAGGCGCTCAAGGCCATCCCCGACAGCTTCCGTGAAGGCAGCCTCGCCCTCGGCGCCACCAAGTTGCAGACAATACGCAAGGTCATCCTGCCGATGGCTATGCCCAACGTGATAACCGGCCTCATACTCGCCCTCGGGCGCGTGTCGGGCGAAACGGCGCCGATACTCTTCACCTGCGCCGCCTACTTCCTGCCGCAGCTGCCGCAGAGCGTCTTCGACCAGTGCATGGCCCTGCCCTATCACCTGTACGTGCTGGCAACCAGCGGCACCGACATGGAGAAGCAGATACCGATAGCCTACGGCACGGCGCTCGTGCTGATAATAATCATCCTGTTAGTCAACCTGCTTGCCAACGCGCTGCGCAACTACTTCCAGAACAAGCTGAAGACTAATTAGCAGACGAGCAGACAAGCCGTCAGCAGACAAGCAACAAGACAAATCTCCTTGTCTGCTCGTCACTGTGAACTCGTCAACTGAAAATGTAAAACTGAAAACGGACTAAAAAACATACAGACATGAGCAAGATTGAAGCCAAGAACGTTGACTTCCACTACGGGTCGTTCCACGCCCTGAAAGGAATCAACATGAACATAGAGGAGAACGAGGTGGTGGCCTTCATAGGCCCGTCAGGCTGCGGCAAGTCGACATTCCTGCGCCTTTTCAACCGCATGAACGACCTCATACCCGGCACGCGCCTCGAGGGCGAAATCAACATCGACGGCCGCAACATCTACGACCGCTCGGTCAACGTAGACGAGCTGAGGAAGAACGTAGGCATGGTGTTCCAGCGCCCCAACCCCTTCCCCAAGAGCATTTACGAGAACGTGGCCTACGGGCTGCGCGTCAACGGCGTCAAGGACGAGCGCTTCATAGCCGAGCGCGTGGAGAAGTCGCTCAGGGGCGCCGCCCTCTGGGACGAAGTGAAGGACAAGCTCAAGAAGTCGGCCTACGCCCTCTCCGGCGGACAGCAGCAGCGCCTCTGCATAGCGCGCGCCATGGCCGTGGCCCCGTCGGTGCTGCTCATGGACGAGCCGGCCTCGGCCCTCGACCCCATATCAACGGCGAAGGTCGAGGAGCTGATACACGAAATAAAGAAAGACTACACCATAGTCATCGTCACCCACAACATGCAGCAGGCCACCCGCGTAAGCGACAAGACGGCCTTCTTCTACCTCGGCCGACTTGTCGAATACGACACGACGACGAAAATATTCACCAACCCGGCCAAGGAGGAAACCCAGAACTACATAACCGGACGCTTCGGATAAAGGTAAGAAGGTGAGAAGGTGAGAAATAAAAAAGGTAAAAGGGTGAAAGGGTGAAACTGCGGAAAGCCGGGAAGCCCCGACCTACAATGAATAAACAACAAAAAAAACGACAATACAATGGTAAAATTCGTAGATGACGAACTCAAGGCGATACGCCAAGAGGTACTCGACATGTGGACGCTCGTATGCGACCAGCTGAAAAACGCGTGCGAAGCCCTTGAAAACGTTGACAAGGAGAAGGCCTGGGACGTACTGATACGCGAGAAGAAGGTAAACGCCTGCGAGCTGAAGCTCGATTGCGACATAGAGGACTTCCTCGTGCTCTACAACCCCGTAGCCGTAGACATGCGCTTCATCGTGGCCATGCTGAAGATCAACACCGACCTTGAGCGCATAGGCGACTTCGCCGAGAACATAGCGCGCTTCGTGATAAGGCAGGACGGCGAGCCCATAGACGCCGGCCTGCTGGCCTCGACGAGGCTCAAGGAGATGGGCGGCATCGTCCTTGAAATGCTCGAAACGGCCAAGAGGGCCCTCGAGGAGGAGGACATCGCCCTGGCCAACAGCCTGTTCGAGAAGGACAACGCCGTTGACGAGATTAACGCCGCCACGACGGCCGAGCTGGCCCGATACATCGCCGACCACCCCGACAAGGCCGCCTTCTGCCTCGACTTCAAGGGAGTGTTCATCCGCCTCGAGCGCGCCGGCGACCACATAACCAACCTGGCCGAGGAGATAATCTTCTTCGTAGACGCCATAGTGCTGAAGCACTCGTCAGACAAGAGCTATAAGGAGCAGGCCCTGCTGCGCAAGATCAACGAGGGCAACAAGTAACGACGGCGAGGCGGAGCAAAGCCCGAGCCGGCACGAAGGCAAAAACTGCCACCGGCATATTGCTTACTGATAATCAATTCATCGCATAAGGCCGCCCTGTCCGCCGGACGGGGCGGCCTTATTGCCGTTACGCAAATCAAGTACGATAGAGGGCAAAACACCAAAGAATCCGTAATTCGGTTTATCCACAATTTAGAAGCATATGATAGAGGTTTATCTTCATTTTCTATTCATATTGTCATAAGCTCATATGCCCAAATTACAGACAAACACTAAATCTCGGATATGTCCACGTATCCGTGTGTCACGGCGTATATGGCGAGGGCCGAGACGCTCCTGAGGCCGAGCTTCTCCATGAGGTTGTGGCGGTGGGTGACTACGGTGGCCTGGCTGATGTTGAGCCGGGCGGCAATCTCCTTGTTGATAAGCCCCTTGACGACGAGCGTCATCACCTCGGCCTCGCGCGGGCTGGGCGCGGCCCCGCCGGCGGGCGGGGGCGGCATGTTGCGGCCGCCGCCGTGGGCGCTCTGCTCGAGGGCCAGCAGGGCCTTGACGAGGCTGCGCTCGGACGCCGAGGTGCATATAGAGTGGTAACCGGCCAGCGGCGCCCCGGGCACGGGGCTGAGCACGATGGTCTGCCGCCGGCGGGCGGCGAAGAACTGCGGCGCGGCGGCCACGGCGGCCACGGCGGCAAAGTAGTGGACGTAGGCGTCGGCCTGCCCGGCGGGCACTTCGCCGGCCGAGCGGTAGGCGTCGACGCCCAGCGTGGGCATTACGGCCTGCAGCAGCTGCCTCAGGCCTATGGCGGCGAGCGTGTCGGGATGGACGACGGCTATCTTCGGTTCGTGGTTCATATTGACGTACTCAATTTATAATACATAATTCATAATGCACAATTCACAATGCACAATTCACAATGCATAATTCATAATTCACAATGCATAATGCACAATGCACGATGCATAATCGGCTTACGCCGAACTTCGTTTCATAATCACCTGCGCAACGACGTCTGTCCTAATTATGCATTATGAATTATGCATTAAAAAGAATTATTAATCGTGCATTGTTTTCACGCTCTTGTGCGTTCCGTCGGCGAACATATCTTTTTACAATATAAGAAGCGGCAAACAGGAACATGAAAAGCGGCAAACGGGAACGCGGAAAGCGGCATATTGCAAACCCGGAAATGATTTTCATTGACGGTTTTAACGTCACAATGTCACAATGCGGCGTAAGGCATTGAAAGCCACGGCATAAACCGCTGATAATCAGCGGCATGCGTGCAAATGTGACATTGTGACGTTAAAATCCGCGTCCGGATTATTACGACATGAAGCCGAGCAACGCTCCCGCGGCCACGGCCGAGCCGATTACGCCGGAGACGTTGGGGCCCATGGCGTGCATGAGCAGGAAGTTGTGGCGGTCGTACTCGAGGCCGATATTGTTGGATATGCGGGCGCTCATGGGCACGGCGCTCACGCCGGCGTTGCCGATAAGGGGATTGATCTTCTTAGACTTTGGCAGGAAGATGTTCATGAACTTGACGAAGAGCACGCCCGAGGCGGTGGCTATGATGAAGGCCATTGCGCCGAGGAAGAAGATGTAGATGGTCTTCACCGTGAGGAACTCGCTGGCCTGCGTCGAGCAGCCCACGGTAAGGCCGAGCAGCATGACTACGATGTCGTTGAGGGCGCTGCCGGCCGTCTTGGCCAGGCGCGTGGTCTTGCCTGACTCCTTAAGCAGGTTGCCGAAGAAGAGCATGCCCAAGAGGGGCAGGCCCGAGGGCACGATGAACGTCGTTAGCAGCAGGCCGATTATGGGGAAGAGTATGCGTTCGGTCTGGCTGACCTGGCGCGCCGGCTTCATGCGGATGAGGCGCTCCTTCTTAGTGGTGAGCAGGCGCATGAGCGGCGGCTGGATTACGGGCACGAGGGCCATGTACGAGTAGGCGCACACGGCTATGGCGCCCATGAGGTTGGGGCAGAGCTTCGACGAGAGGAAGATGGCCGTGGGCCCGTCGGCGCCGCCGATGATGGCAATGCCGGCCGCCTGGTTAGGCTCAAAGCCGAGGGCCAGCGCCACCATGTAGGCGCCGAAGATACCGAACTGGGCCGCGGCGCCGATGAGTATCAGCTTGGGGTTGCTGATGAGGGCCGAGAAGTCCGTCATGGCGCCTATGCCGAGGAACACCAGCGGCGGATACCAGCCTTGGCGCACGCCCTGGTAGAAGATGTTGAGCACGGAGTTGTCCTCGTAGAGCCCGATCTCAAGTCCGGCGTCGGCACGGAAGGGGATGTTGCCGAGGATTATGCCCAAGCCTATCGGCACGAGCAGCAACGGCTCGAAGTCTTTCTTTATTGCCAGCCAGATGAAGAAGGCTCCGGCCACAATCATTATCAAGTTGCCCGACGTGGCGTTAGCGAAGCCCGTGTAAGTCAGGAACTCGTTGAAGTTGCTTGATATGAATTCAGTAAATCCCATGTCTTTTGCTTTTAGGTTGACAAGTCGTCGGTGACGAGCGGACGGGCCGTTTGGGGCTTGTCTGCTTGTTATTGTCTGCTTGTCAACTGTATTTTACCCAATAGTTATCAACGCGTCGCCTTCCATGACGGTGTCGCCCTTGTTGACGAGCACGGCGGTCACGGTGCCGCTGCCTTCGGCCTCGATGTTGTTCTGCATCTTCATGGCCTCGAGCACGACGACGGTGTCGCCGTCCTTGACGGTGTCGCCCACCTTAACCTTAACCTCGGTTATCGTGCCGGGCAGTGGAGCGGTCACCTTGGTGCCGCCCGCCGGCGCTTCAGCCTTGGCCTGGCGCTCGGGTTGCGGAGCTGGTGCGGCCGCTTGGGGACGCGGCGCGGCCACCACGGGCTTATGTGGCATGGTAGCGGGGTTGATAGGTTGTTTCAGTTCCACCTCGAAAGGTATTCCGTTGACGTTTACTTGGGCAATGTTGCCCTCAACATTGACAATCTCGACATCATAGTCGACGCCTTGCACTTTATATTGGTATTTATTCATCTCGTTTGTGATTTTAGTTTAAGAGCCTACGGTCTACCGAAACAGAGAAATATGCCTTGCTTGTCTGCTCGTTACTTGTCTGCTCGTTTGCTCGTCTGCTTGTCTGCTTGTCTGCTATAAAATTATGGAATAATTGTTTCTTCAGGATAAGCGTTCCAGTTGGTATGGTGGGGCTTGATGGTAATGATGTTGCTCTCGATGTCGTGGACGTCGTCCTCATATTGCTTCAGGGCCATGGCGATTACGGCGATGTAAATCTCCTTGTCTATGCCGCCCGTCTGCAGGCCGTCCTTCAGCATGACTTTCGTCTTATGTCCGGTTTCAGCCAGCTTCTCGCCGGTCTTAACGGCGGCCTTAATCGGCTGTATCTTGCCGGCCTTCTTAAGTGCCTGCTTGTGTGACATGAACAATCCGAGCAGGCGGAAGAACACGTAGAGCAACGCAAGGCAGAAGAACACGATTCCCATCGACAGCACCGTTATGCCGAAGCCGTGCGGGTCTTCACGCTTTATTTTTGCTATCTTGGTTTCGCTTGCCTGCACATAGTTCTCAATGCCGGGAGTTACGCTGCTCGGATTTTTCACCTCCCACTGGTCAGAGCCGTCCCTCACGCGTGCGTAAGAAAAGTCAGCCTGCAGGGCGGGCACGGACACGGAGTCGATAAGGTCGATGCCGTTGCCGTCGTAAAGCGCAACCCATACAGGCTCGCCGCTCTCGGCCTCGGCATTGATGTGAAGGGTGCCTTGCGCCGGATTGCCGTTAAGGAAAAACACCAAGTGCTCGCGCGCCGACAGGGCGGTGCGGCTGTCGCCCCCGGGTATGCAGCTCATCATGGCCGTGCGCTCGGGCACGGACAGGCTCTTGTCGAGCACCCTGCGGTCTGTCGTGATGTACATGCCGCGCAGGTTGTATGTAGAGAAGGCCGTATTGGCAACCTCCACCCATGCGCCCCTGGTGCCGTATTCATCCTGCAGGCTGTTGGCGTTGTTGGTGAGCACCTCGTTTATCTTGATGTTACGGGCTCCTTGTCCTAACGCCGTCGTTACGGCGAGCGACAACGCGCAAATCAGGAAAATGTATTTTTTCATTTCGTTATACTTTGTTGTTAGCGGCCTGATAAAAAAGCCGGCAGGCAGACAACGAGGCTAACCTGTGTTTGTCTGCCTGCCGCTTTTATCATCAGTCTGTTAAAAATCAGATTCCGCAAAAGAACAGTACTATTATCTGTGCCATGAATATTCTCAGGAACATGCTCAGCGGGTAAACCGTAGAGTAGCCTACGGCCGGAGCCTCTTTAGAGCATACCGAGTTGGCATATGCCAAGGCGGGCGGGTCGGTATAAGTACCGGCAATCATACCCATAATCGTGAAATAGTTGAACTTGAACTTAACACGGGCGATGGTGCCTATTATTAAAATAGGTATAATGGTTATGAGGAAACCGGTATATACATATTTCAGACCGTCGCCCTGCACTATCGTTTCAACGAAGCTTCCGCCCGCTTTTATTCCCACGCTGGCAAGGAAGAGCACAAGGCCTATTTCACGTAACATCATGTTGGCGCTCGTCGTAGTGTAGGTGACAAGGTGGAACTTGTAACCGAAACGTCCGATGAGGATTGCTATGATGAGCGGTCCGCCTGCAATACCGAGCTTGATAGGCACGGGTATGCCCGGACATGCGATAGGAATACTTCCGAAGAGAATTCCGACAAGAATACCGATGAATATCGTTGCGATGTTCGGTGCGTCAAGGCGCTTGACAGAGTTGCCCATCACGCTTGCCACACGGTTGACGGCGCCCTCGCGTCCTACAACCATAATGCGGTCGCCTATCTGCAACGAGAGGCTGGGGCTGGCGAAGAGGTCCATGCCGTGACGTGTCACCCTCGTTACGTTCACGCCGAAACCGCTTGAGAAGTGCATCTGTCCGAGGGTCTTACCGTTGATTGACGGACGTGTTACAACTATACGCTTGCTTACCATCGGCTCGTCCTGGGTTTCCCAGTTGACCTCCACCGTGGGGCCGATAAACGCGATTATGGCCTCGGCGTCTTTAGCGGCGCAAACGATGAACAGACGGTCGCCGATGTGGAACACCGTGCTGCCCGTAGGCGTGCTGACGTGGCCGTCGTGCAGGAGGCGCGAGCATACGAAGTCGCGGTTCAAGAAGTTGTGCACCTGGATGATGGTCTTACCCTCAAGGTAAGAGTTTGTAACCTCAAGGTTCAGGAAGTGGGGCTTAACCGCTCCGTTTTCGTTCTCCTCGTTGTTCAGTTGGTCTTCTTCCTTGTTGAGGCCAATGTGGCAGATGTAGCGGATGGCTATTGTCGCTCCGATAATGCCAAGCACACCCAACGGGTAGGCGCATGCGTAGCCTGACGCTATCTGCGGAATGTCGCCATTCGTGAACACCGACGCCAAGGCTTCACTGGCCGCACCAAGACCGGGAGTGTTGGTTACGGCGCCGTAAAGCGTACCAACCATCATAGGCAGGTTGCGCGGGTCGGACGTGTCGAAGAAGATGTAGTAGCAGGCGAACATCACTATGATGTTCAGCAAGATCGTCGCCGTTGACAAGGCGTTAAGCGTCACGCCTCCGCGCTTGAAGCTCTCGAAGAAACCGGGACCCACCTGCAAACCAATCATGAACACGAATAAGATAAGTCCGAACTCTTGCAGGAACGCGAGCACGCTCGGCGTCGCCGTAAAGCCGATGTGGCCGGCGGCAATGCCCGCAAACAGAACGAACGTAACACCCAGGGAAATTCCTCCGATTTTAATTTTCCCCAAATAGACACCGACGGCGATGACGATGGCGTAAAGCACAACGATGTGCGCCACGGAGTCAGTTGCAGTAAATAAATTAGTTAGCCATTCCATGATATTATTTTTGTGCTGCAAAAGTACTTAAATTCTTACTCATATTATAATTTTTGTGCAATTATTTTGAAACTATAACGAAGCTTTTTGCATTTTTCATGGTTAAATATTAAATTCTGCGTGTTTTTTAAAAGCGTATCGGAAAAATCCTTTATCTTTGCCAAAGGTATGCAACAAGTTTGCGTGCCTTTGATGATTTTTAGGTAATATTATTAAAAACAAATTTATGTCAAACTGTAAAGAAAAACTCTTCAGCGAGTTTAAGGCGCCGACAAGGCAGGAATGGCTTGATAAAATTCAGGTCGATTTGAAAGGCGCCGACTTCAACAAGCGTTTGGTTTGGCGGACAAACGAGGGATTCGACGTCCCGCCGTTTTACCGCAGGGAAGATGTGTTGAACTTAGACACACCCAACTCACTGCCGGGCGAGTTCCCTTACGTGCGCGGCAATAAGAAGAATTGTAATTGCTGGTATGTGCGTCAGGACATATTGGCCGACGACGCTAAGACGGCTAACGCTAAGGCTCTCGACTTACTGAAACGCGGCGTAGACTCGCTTGGTTTCAAGATTTCAGGCGACAACGTCAACGCCGAATTCGTAGAGGCTCTGCTTGACGGCATTGATTGCGAGGCTGTTGAACTTAACTTCAACACTTGCAAGCGCCATACGCTTGAACTGGCGCAAATCCTTGCAGAATATTTTGATAAGAAAGGATGCGACAAGGCAAAGGTCAACGGCTCACTTGACTGGGACCCGATGGAGAAAATCGTGATGAAGGGTCACGACGTGACACCTATTTTATCATTGGCTCCGCGCATCGTTGAAACGTTGAAGGATTACCCCCGTTTCCGTTGCATATCCGTCAACGCGGTTTCGCTCAACAACGCCGGTGCTTACATCGTGCAGGAGCTCGGCTATGCATTGGCATGGGGTAACGAATATCTCAACATGCTGACCGAGGCCGGTGTCGACGCAGACATGGCGGCAAGCAAGATAACGTTTAACATGGGTATCTCGGATAACTTCTTCATGGAGATAGCCAAGTTCCGCGCCGCACGCATGCTGTGGGCTGAAATCGTGAAGAAGTACTCTCCGAAGAACGAAACTTCGTGCATGATGTGCGTCAACGCCGTTACATCTAAATATAATATGACATTGTTTGACAGCTATGTAAACCTGCTGAGGTCGCAGACCGAATCAATGAGCGCAGCTTTGGCCGGTGTACATTCTATCGTTGTCACTCCGTTTGACGCCGTTTACGAAACTCCTAACGAATTCTCTGAGCGCCTTGCCCGCAACCAGCAGCTACTGCTTAAGGAGGAGAGCCATTTTGACAAGGTGGTTGACCCTGCTGCCGGAAGTTATTTTGTTGAGGAGCTTACAACGTCATTGGCAAACGAAGGCTGGAAGATATTCCTTAACGTTGAGGAGAACGGCGGATTCCTCGAGGCCGTGAAGAAAGGCTTGGTTCAAGACGACGTCAACGCAACCAACGCAAAACGCCATGAGGCTGCCGCTAAGCGTAAGGAGTTCATTCTCGGCACAAACCAGTTCCCGAACTTTACAGAGAAGTCTGAAGGCAAGCGTCCTCTCGGATGTACATGCTCTTGCGGCGGCGGCCACAAGCACGAGGCAGCGTTCAAGGCTATTGAAACTACGCGCCTTGCCGCCGATTATGAGGATTTGCGCTTGAAGGTTGAGGAGAGCGGCAAGACTCCGGTCGCATTCATGCTCACCATCGGCAATCTCGCCATGCGCCAGGCACGCGCGCAGTTCAGCTGCAACTTCCTTGCCTGTGCAGGTTACAAGGTTGTTGACAACCTCGGTTTCAACACCGTTGAAGAAGGCGTTGACGCAGCATTGAAGGCTGGCGCCGACATTGTTGTCTTGTGCTCGAGCGACGATGAGTATGCCGAGTATGCAGTTCCTGCGTTCAAATATCTTGACGGCCGTGCGATGTTCGTTGTGGCAGGCGCTCCCGCTTGCATGGACGAGCTTAAGGCCGCAGGCATCGAGAACTTCATCCACGTGCGTTGCAACGTGCTTGAAACATTGAAAGAGTATAACGCTAAATTGGGAATAAAATGAGAAAGAATTTTAACGACGTCAACATATTTTCTGACATAAAGGCTGCTGACGGCGCCCAGTGGCAGAAAGACAACAACATAGCTCCTGACTGGAGGACTCCGGAGCACATCATGGTAAAGCCGGCCTACACCAAGGAAGACCTTGAAGGCATGGAGCACCTTGATTATACGGCTGGTCTGCCGCCCTTCCTCCGCGGCCCTTACAGCATGATGTACCCGTTCCGTCCGTGGACGATACGCCAGTATGCGGGCTTCTCTACGGCAGAGGAGAGTAACGCGTTCTACCGCCGCAACCTCGCAAGCGGACAGAAAGGCTTGTCAGTGGCGTTCGACCTTCCCACCCACCGCGGTTACGACCCCGACAACCTCCGCGTCATCGGCGACGTAGGTAAGGCCGGCGTGTCAATATGCTCGGTTGATAACATGAAGGTTTTGTTTAATGGAATTCCATTGAACAAGATGTCAGTTTCAATGACTATGAACGGTGCCGTGCTGCCCATCATGGCGTTCTACATTGTGACGGGCCTTGAGCAGGGCGCAAAGCTCGAGGAGATGGCCGGTACAATCCAGAACGACATCCTCAAGGAGTTCATGGTGCGCAACACTTACATCTACCCGCCCGCCTTCTCGATGAGGATTATCAGCGACATCTTCGCTTATACGTCGAAGTTCATGCCCAAGTTCAACTCCATCTCAATATCGGGCTATCACATGCAGGAGGCCGGTGCTACGGCTGACATCGAGCTGGCTTACACCATCGCCGACGGTCTTGAGTATGTACGCGCAGGCGTCAACGCCGGTCTTGACATCGACGCTTTCGCTCCGCGCCTGTCGTTCTTCTGGGGCATTTCGATGAACCACTTCATGGAAGTGGCCAAGATGCGTGCGGCACGTATGCTGTGGGCAAAGGTCATAGAGCAGTTCGGACCGAAGAACCCGAAGTCGCTCATGCTCCGCACCCACTGCCAGACGTCAGGCTGGTCGCTCACCGAGCAAGACCCGTTCAACAACGTCGGACGTACATGCATCGAGGCTATGACGGCGGCTCTCGGCCATACGCAGAGTCTGCACACCAACGCTCTCGACGAAGCCATCGCCCTGCCTACTGACTTCTCGGCACGTATTGCGCGCAACACGCAGATATACATTCAGAACGAAACCAAGATATGCAAGCACATCGACCCGTGGGCAGGCTCTTATTATGTTGAGAGCCTCACAAACGAGTTGGCACATAAGGCTTGGGAGCACATCCAGGAGATAGAGAAGCTCGGCGGTATGGCCAAGGCCATCGAAACGGGCGTGCCCAAGATGCGTATCGAGGAGGCGGCAGCACGTACTCAGGCCCGCATCGACAGCGGTGCGCAGACTATTGTCGGCACCAACAAGTACCGTCTTGACCATGAGGACCCGATTGACATCCTCGAGGTTGACAACTCTGCAGTGCGCAAGGAGCAGGAGGAAGGCTTGGCCAAGCTCCGCGCTTCACGCGACAACGCAAAGGTGCAGCAGACGCTCGACGCCCTTACCGAATGTGTACGCACAGGCGAGGGCAACCTTCTCGAACTTGCCGTAGAGTGTGCGAAGGCACGCTGTACGCTCGGCGAGATAAGCGACGCCTGCGAGAAAGTAGTAGGCCGTTATAAGGCAGTAATCAGAACAATATCAGGCGTGTATTCATCAGAAAACAAGAACGACGCAGACTTTGAGAAAGCCTGCGAGTTGACGGAAGAGTTTGCCAAGAAGGAAGGCCGTCGTCCGCGTATCTTCATCGCCAAGATGGGTCAGGACGGACACGACCGCGGTGCTAAGGTTGTGGCTACGGGTTATGCCGATTGCGGCTTCGACGTAGACATGGGGCCGTTGTTCCAGACGCCGGCAGAGGCCGCACGTGAGGCGGTAGAGAACGATGTGCACATCGTTGGCGCAAGTTCGCTGGCCGCAGGACACAAGACGCTCATACCGCAGCTTATTGAGGAGCTGAAGAAGCTCGGCCGTGAGGACATCATGGTGATAGCCGGCGGCGTTATTCCCGCCCAGGATTACGATTTCCTTTACAAGGCAGGCGTTGCGGCTATCTTCGGCCCCGGCACGTCGGTGGCTAAGGCTGCATGTGAGATGATGAACATCCTGCTCGATAAGGAGTAAGATTTCAATCATAATTAATGAGAAAAAGTCCCTTCGCCGGTCTATGTGCGGCGAAGGGACTTTTTTATTCATGATTAACGTCGTGAGTTCAGTATAAGGAAAACATAATGGCAGTTGCAAGAAAGCGCTAATCACAATGCAAAACATGCCCTTTCATGCTGCGAAAAGCGGCAAACTGGGATACGAAAAGCGGCATTTCATAAATTGAAAACGATTTTCAGTTAAGATTATAATATCACAATGTCACAACACGTCGTAAAACATTGAGTACCAAAACATTACGTGGTGACATTATGAAAAAGGCCACTATCACAATCGTCACACCTTATGTTTTGTGATAGTAGTGACAACGGAAAGGGCATAATGTCACGGTTTAAATCATTGACAATCAGCGAGATGCGTGTAAACATGACATTGTGACATTAAATCCGTGTTCAATTTTCATACGAGTTCGGAATAACGAGAACTAATATCTCCATGCATCTCAAATATACGTGAGTTCGATGTGGGAAAACAGCCACGGTAGGGACATAATTTATTATGTCCGCACGCTGCGAAAGAGCGTATGAGTGGTCAATGTCAATAAAAAACGTTTCTGTGAAACGTATGGACATAATAAATTATATCCCTACTGTGATTGTTTTCTTATACGAACTGACGTTAACTATGGATGAACAAAAAATGCGGGTCCGGCATGCTGCCGAACCCGCATTAATCTTATGAAAACAGCGTCGCCCTCGCCGGGGCTGCACGCTTATTTATACTCGCTCCAAGCCTTAATGTCGATGTCGTCAAGCTTAACGCGGCAGAAAGCGTTGATAAATGCCGTAGCCAAACGGCTGTTAGTGATGAGCGGCACGTTAAGGTCGATGGCAGCACGGCGTATCTTATAGCCGTTGGTAAGCTCGCTCACCGTGAGGTCTTTCGGTATGTTCACAACGAGGTCTATCTCGTGACGGTGAAGCATGTCGAGAGCCTGCGGATGACGGTCGGCGTCAGACGGCCAATAGACAATGGTGTTCTCAACGCCGTTCTCCGTAAGGAACTTCGACGAACCCGGCGTGGCGAATATCCTGTAGCCGTTCTTCACCAGCTGGCGTGCGGCGTCGAGCGTTTCAACCTTCTGCTTGGGTCCGCCGGTTGACAGCAGGATGTTCTTTTCGGGTATGCGATGGCCTACCGAGAGCATACTCTTCAGGAGGGCGGTGTTGGTGTCGTCGCCGAGACAGCCCACCTCGCCCGTCGAAGCCATGTCTACGCCGAGCACGGGGTCGGCCTTCTGCAGGCGGTTGAACGAGAACTGACTGGCCTTTATTCCGACATAGTCAAGGTCGAAGAGGTCTTTGTCAGGCCGCTCAACGGGCAGACCGAGCATTACCTTCGTAGCCAGCTCGATGAGGTTGATCTTAAGCACCTTGCTGACGAAGGGGAACGAGCGTGAAGCGCGCAGGTTGCACTCGATTACCTTGATGTCGTTGTCGCGCGCAAGGAACTGTATGTTGAACGGACCGCTGATGTGCAACTCCTGTGCTATCTTGCGGCTTACGCGCTTTATGCGGCGTATGGTTTCGCAGTAGAGTTTCTGCGGGGGGAACTGGATGGTGGCGTCGCCCGAGTGTACGCCTGCAAACTCAATGTGTTCGCTTATGGCGTAGGCGATAATCTCGCCGTCGCGGGCCACGGCGTCCATCTCAACCTCCTTGGCGTGCTCTATGAACTGGCTCACCACTACGGGATGATCCTCTGACACGTTGGCGGCCAGCTTGAGGAAACGTTCCAGCTCGTCGTTGTTAGAGCATACGTTCATTGCAGCTCCCGACAGCACGTATGACGGACGCACGAGCACGGGGAAGCCTACGCGGTCGATGAACTTCTGGATGTCGTCCATCGAGGTCAGCGCGCTCCATTCGGGCTGGTCGATACCGTTGCGGCCGAGCATTGACGAGAACTTGGCACGATCCTCGGCGTTGTCGATGTCCTTAGCCGACGTGCCGAGTATGGGCACGTTCTCGGCGTCGAGGCGCATGGCGAGGTTGTTGGGTATCTGTCCGCCGGTAGACACTATCACGCCGTGGGGGCACTCAAGGTCGATGATGTCCATCACGCGCTCGAACGTAAGCTCGTCAAAGTAGAGGCGGTCGCACATGTCGTAGTCGGTCGACACGGTTTCGGGGTTGTAGTTTATCATCACCGGGCGCCAGCCTTGCTTGCGGATGGTGTTAAGGGCCTGAACGCCGCACCAGTCGAACTCCACAGAGCTGCCTATCCTGTAAGCACCCGAGCCCAGCACTACGACGGAGCGCTTGTCACGCTCAAAAGTGATGTCACTGTCAGTGCCGGCGTAAGTAACGTAAAGATAGTTTGTCTGGGCGGGATACTCTGCCGCCAGCGTGTCAATCTGCTTCACCACGGGCAGTATGCCGTAAGTCTTGCGCAGACGGCGTATTGCGAGGCCTGCCTTAGCCATGTTGCCAAGCTCTGCTTCAAGGCCGACGGCACGGGCTATCTGGAAATCGCTGAAGCCGTAGACCTTGGCCGTGCGCAACAAATCCTTGTCGAGCACGTTTACGCTCTTGCGGCGCTTAAGTTCCTCATCGATGTCGATGATGTGCTTCAGCTTGTAAAGGAACCACTTGTCTATCTTCGTAAGCTCGTGTATCTGGTCTATTGTGTAGTCGCGGTGCATGGCCTTTGAGATGACGAAGATGCGGTTGTCCGTCGGGTCGCGCAGAGCCTCGTCAATGTCGGCTATCTCGAGTTCCTTGTTCTCAACGAAGCCGTGCATGCCCTGCCCTATCATGCGCAGACCCTTCTGTATGGCCTCCTCGAAGTTGCGGCCGATGGCCATCACCTCGCCCACCGACTTCATCGACGAGCCCAGCTCACGGTCTACTCCGCGGAACTTGCCGAGGTCCCAGCGCGGAATCTTGCACACTACGTAGTCGAGAGCCGGTTCGAAGAAGGCACTGGTGGTCTTGGTTACAGAGTTTTTCAGCTCGAACAAGCCGTATCCCAAGCCAAGCTTGGCGGCCACGAAGGCCAAAGGATAGCCCGTGGCTTTTGACGCCAGGGCCGAACTGCGGCTCAAGCGGGCGTTAACCTCGATTACGCGGTAATCTTCGCTCGCGGGGTCGAAGGCGTACTGCACGTTACACTCGCCGACGATACCAATGTGGCGTATTATCTTTATCGAAAGGGCGCGCAGCTTATGATACTCGCTGTTGGTGAGCGTCTGCGAAGGAGCTATGACTATACTCTCGCCGGTGTGTATGCCCAGCGGGTCGAAGTTCTCCATGTTGCAGACGGTGATACAGTTGTCATAACGGTCGCGCACAACCTCATACTCTATCTCCTTCCAACCCTTAAGGCTCTTCTCAACCAGCACCTGCGGCGAGAACGAGAAGGCTTTCTCGGCCAGACGGTCAAGCTCCTCCTCATTGTCGCAGAAGCCGCTGCCCAAGCCTCCGAGGGCGTAAGCCGCACGGATTATCACGGGATAGCCAAGCTCGGCTGCCGCCTTGCGGGCCTGCTCTATGTTTTCGCAAGCCTCGCTCTTGATGGTCTTAACGTCAATCTCGTTAAGGCGCTCAACGAAGAGCTCGCGGTCTTCAGTGTCCATGATGGCCTGCACGGGCGTGCCAAGCACACGCACGCCATACTTCTCGAGCACGCCGCTCTTATAAAGCTCGACGCCGCAGTTGAGCGCCGTCTGTCCTCCGAATGACAGCAGTATGCCGTCGGGACGCTCCTTCTCAATGACACGCTCGACGAAATACGGCTGCACGGGCAGGAAGTATATCTGGTCGGCGACGCCTTCCGACGTCTGCACCGTGGCGATGTTAGGATTGATGAGTACGGTTTCTACGCCTTCCTCCCTCAACGCCTTCAAGGCCTGCGAGCCCGAATAGTCGAATTCGCCGGCCTCGCCTATCTTCAACGCTCCCGAACCGAGAAGCAAAACTTTCTTTATGTCGTTGTATTTCATACGTATGTATATTTTTTAGCCTTCAAAAAACGGCTGTCTTCGCCTACTTGTCTGCTGCAATAACCTTCTCAATGAACTTGTCGAACATGAACTCGGTGTCTACCGGGCCTGAGCATGCCTCGGGGTGGAACTGGCTTGAGAACCAAGGTTTTGTCTTATGGCGTATGCCCTCGTTGCTGCCGTCGTTCATGTTGACGAAAAGCTCCTCCCAGTCGGCGCCTAAGGTAGACGCGTCAACGGCGTAACCGTGGTTCTGGCTGGTGACGTAACAATGCTCGGTGCCTACGAGGCGTACAGGCTGGTTGTGCGAGCGGTGGCCGTACTTCAGCTTATATATCTTAGCGCCTCCGGCCTTAGCCAACAGCTGGTTGCCCATGCAAATACCGCAAATAGGCTTCGACGAGAGGTCCATCTGCTTACGTATGATATCGACTGCCTCGCCGCACATGTCAGGGTCGCCAGGGCCGTTGCCAAGGAACAACCCGTCGAAATCCATCGACGTGTAGTCGTAGTTCCACGGCACGCGCACAACCTCGACACCACGGTTTATAAGACACCTTATTATATTGTTCTTCACGCCGCAATCCACGAGGACGACCTTCTTGCCCGCCCCTTCATTGTAACGGATTATCTGCTTGCAGCTGACACGATCGACAAAGTTCACACCTTCATAATCGGCTTCAGGCACATTGTCGGGTTCGTCATCAAACAAAATCTTACCCATCATCACCCCATGCTCGCGCAGCACCTTAGTCAGCGCACGCGTATCAATGCCGGTAATGCCCGGCACTTGCTCGCGCTTAAGCCAATCGGCAAGGCTCTCTGCGGCGTTCCAATGGTTGTAACGCTCGCTGTAGTCGGCCACGATTATAGCCGACGCATATATCCTGTCGCTCTCCATGAAGTCGGCTATGCCGTCAGCGCCGACCGTAAACGGCGGCACGCCATAATTGCCCACCAACGGATACGTCAATACCATCAACTGGCCCGCGTATGACGGGTCGGTAAGGCTCTCGGGATAACCCATCATGGCCGTATTGAACACGACCTCGCCGGCTACGGGGCTGTCATAACCGAACGACTTGCCATGGAACTTCGTCCCATCGTCCAACACTAAAGTTACGTTTCTCATATCTTTGCTTGTTGTCATATTCAATAATGAAGTCAGAATTTACGCTCGTATTTATAAACATTCTCCACGAACCTTATAAATGCCTGGTTGACAAGCTTGACGCCGCCCGGCGTGGGATAATTGCCGGTAAAATACCAATCGCCCTTATGCGCCGGGATGGCTTCGTGCAGACCCTCTATCGACTGGAAAACAAGTTCTACGGGAGTGGTCATGCCGTCAGGGCGAAGCATTTCGATAATCTTACGGTTAATCTCGTCAACGGTGAACGGCTTGTAAATATCGCGCACGCAATTCCTCATTTCGCCCTTGGGCTTCTTCAACTCTTCCTTACACTTGTTATAGGTTTCGTCGATTATCTTATAAAGGCCCTTGTCCTTCAGCAATTCAATCGTCGCGCGGAACACACAGAACTCCTCAAGGCTGGACATGTCGATGCCGTAATAATCAGGATAACGTATCTGCGGCGAACTGCTGACTATCACGATCTTCTTCGGATGCAGACGGTCAAGTATCTTCAGGATACTCTCCTTCAACGTCGTACCGCGCACAATGCTGTCGTCAATTATCACAAGGTTGTCCTTATACGGCTCGAGCGACTCATAAGTCACGTCATACACATGCGAGGCCAAATCGTTTCGCGAAGCGCCCTCGGTAATAAAGGTACGCAGCTTTATGTCCTTCCACGCCACCTTCTCGCTCCTTACATACTGATGCAGAAGTTTTGTAAGCTCTTCGTATGAAGGCTTATGGTCCATGTCCATGATAAGCTTTATCTTCTGCTCGTTGACATAATGCTTGAAACCGCCAAGCATGCCATAGAAAGCGACTTCGGCCGTGTTAGGTATGAACGAGAACACCGTGTGGTCAATATCCTTGTCGACGGCCTCAAGTATTGTAGGTACGAGCTGTTCGCCAAGCTTTTTGCGTTCCTTATAGATGTCCCTGTCGGAACCACGACTGAAATATATCCTCTCGAACGAGCATTTTGAGTCACCTCTCTGCTCAAGTATCCTCTCAATCGAGCTTTCGCCGTTTTTCTTCACAATCAATGCGCAACCTGGCTCAAGCTCGTTAATGTCGTCACACTCAAGGTCAAACGTGGTTTGCAGCACGGGCCTTTCGCTCGCCAGAACTATGATCTCGTCGTTCTTGTACCAGAAAGCCGGACGTATGCCCCAGGGGTCACGCATAGAGAACATTTCTCCGCTGCCTGTTATGCCACACATGACGTATCCGCCGTCGAAGTCAGTCATCGTTGACTTCAACACGTTGCTCATCTTGACGTTGTCCTCAATATAACGTGTGATGTCCTGATCCTTAAGACCAAGCTCCTTACCTGCCACGAAGTTACGCTCCACCTCGCGGTCAAGCCTGTGCCCCATCAGTTCGAGCGTTATGTAACTGTCACTGTAAATTCGCGGATATTGCCCTTGCCTTACAAGCTTCTCGAAAATCTCGTCGATGTTCGTCATGTTGAAGTTTCCGCAAAGGCAGAGGTTCTTCGCCCTCCAATTGTTGCGGCGCAGAAACGGATGTACGTATGAAAGGCCGCTCTTACCGGTCGTGGAGTAACGGAGGTGCCCCATGTACAGCTCGCCGGCAAAAGGAAGATTACGCTTGGCGTAACCGACGTCAGCCAGCTGCTCGGGAGTAAGGTTCTTAAACTTCTTCTGCACGGCACCGAAAATCTCGGTGATAGCATTAGAGCCTTCGGCACGCTCACGGAACATATATTCAGAACCGGGCACAGCGTCAAGATTGACACACGCCATACCGGCACCTTCCTGTCCCCTGTTGTGCTGTTTCTCCATCATAAGATAGAGCTTGTTAAGGCCGAACATCCACGTTCCGTACTTCTGTTGGTAGTATTCCAATGGTTTCAGCAACCTTACCATTGCAACTCCACACTCATGCTTCAATGGTTCCATCATATATAAATTAAAAAGCTAACCATAACATCGGGATTTTTTGAAAATTCTAACATTATTGCTTAGCTTCCTATTAATTAATAATAAAAATCATTCTACCGTAACCGACTTAGCCAAATTGCGCGGCTGATCGACATCCTTGCCCTTGCATACTGCTATATGGTAAGCCAAGAGCTGCAACGGGATTGTGGCAATCAACGGCTCAAGACATTCTTGCGTATCGGGCAACTCTATGACCTCGTCTACTATCTTGCTGACGGTTTCGTCACCCTTTGTTACCAATGCTATAACCTTGCCCTTGCGCGCCTTTATTTCCTGGATGTTGCTCAACACTTTTTCATACAAAGCGTTCCTCGTCGCCACTACAACAACCGGCATATCCGAGTCGATGAGCGCTATCGGTCCATGTTTCATCTCCGCCGCAGGATATCCCTCGGCATGAATATAGCTTATTTCTTTAAGTTTCAACGCTCCTTCCAGTGCCACAGGATAACTGTATCCGCGACCTAAATACAAGAAGTTTCGTGCGTATGTGAAAATACGGCTCAGCGCAGCTATCTGCCCGTTAAGCTTCAGCGTTTCCTCCATCTTTGCCGGAATATGACTTAACTCCTTAACTATTCCGTAATAAGTGTCATCGCTTACGGTGCCTTTCACCTTGGCTAATGCCAAAGCCAGCATAGTAAGCACGGTTACCTGCCCTGTGAAAGCTTTTGTGGAGGCCACACCTATTTCCGGGCCGACGTGTATGTAAGAGCCGGTGTCGGTAGCACGGGGTATGCTTGACCCGATTACATTACAAATTCCATAAATGAAGGCGCCGTAATGCTTTGCCAGTTTCACGGCAGCCAAAGTGTCGGCGGTTTCGCCGCTTTGGGATATGGCTATTACGACATCATTGGGCGTAACAACCGGATTTCTGTATCTGAATTCGCTTGCGTATTCAACTTCAACAGGTATGCGGCAAAGGCTCTCTATAATCTGCTTGCCTATAAGCCCCGCATGCCACGATGTGCCGCAGCCTACTATTATTATCCTCTTAGCCGACAGCAGACGGTCCTTATAATCAATAACGGCGCTGAGCGTCACGTTGGTGGCCTCAACGTTTACGCGCCCTCTCATGCAGTTGGTAAGACACTCAGGCTGCTCGAATATTTCCTTTAGCATGAAATGCGGATAACCGCCCTTCTCAATCTGTCCCAAATCAAGGTCTACCGTCTGTATCTTTGGACAAAGTTCACGGTTAAGTATGTTGACAACCTTTAGGTCTTCGCCCTTACGCATGACTGCGATACTGCCGTCTTCAAGGTAAACCACCTTATCGGTGTACTCGATAATAGGGCTTGCGTCCGATGCCAAGAAATACTCGTCGTCACCGACGCCTATCACCAACGGACTTTGGCGGCACGCGGCTATAATCTGGCTTGGCTCGCGCTTGTCCAACAGCGCCACGGCATATGCCCCTATCACCTCGTGTAAGGCAAGCTGCACAGCCGTAAGCAGGTCGAAGCCCTTCCGCGTCTGAATATACTCTATAAGCTGTACCAGCACTTCGGTATCGGTGTCAGAGCGGAACGTCAGGCCTTTGCTTTGCAGCTTCTTCTTCAAGTCGGCATAATTCTCTATTATGCCGTTATGGATTATCGCAAGATTTTTCGATTCCGAATAATGCGGATGCGCGTTTACCGATGAAGGTTCGCCGTGGGTAGCCCATCGCGTATGGGCAATGCCTACCGTGCCAGACACGTCCTTGTCGTTACAAAACCTGTCCAAGTCGGCAACCTTGCCTTTGGTCTTATACACGTTCAACCCGCCGTCAGAGTTGAGCAAAGCCATTCCCGCACTGTCGTAGCCGCGGTACTCAAGCCGGCCCAAGCCTTTCAACAGGATTGGATAAGCGTCCTTACTACCGATATAACCAACAATTCCGCACATATAAATCACTTAATCACGTTAACGACTAATGAAGCAACCGAAGTTACGACGCTAAGCACCGAGAACCAAATGGTAACGCTTGAGCCTATCGCTGAGTTCTGTGCCTGCACTTTGTTCGGTTCAACATAGATGTAGTCGTTCTGCTGCAAATAATAATATGGTGAGTTTATCAGATTTGCGTCGTTAAGATTAAGCCTGTGGGTGGTTTTCTTGCCGGTTGCGTCCTCACGAATGAGCAACACGTTCTCTCGGCGTCCGTAGATAGTCAGGTCACCGGCCCTTGCCAACGCCTCAATCACGCTGATTTTTTCCTGGTCTACGTTAAACACGCCGGGCGATTTCACCTCACCGGCCACCGTCACCTTAAAGCTCGCCATCTTAACAGTAACAATCGGATTTTCGGTCTTTGCCATGTAAGGAAGTATTTTCTCGCGTATGAAGCTTTCGCATTGGCGCTTGGTCATACCTCCAACTTTCAGTTGTCCTACTACCGGGAAATTGATAAATCCGTCATTGTCAACAAGGTAGGTCTGCAATGATCCTGCTCCAGTGTACAATGTTCCCGTTGAATTAAGCGTGTTGGTTACCGACAGGTTGAAAGGCGTTGCAGCCTTCGGGTCTGTCGTACTTACGGTGATCGTAAGCAAGTCTTTCGGCATTATCCGCGCGTCGAACAATCCCCTTGATGCATCATAGTTCAGAGAATCTGCATTTTGGAAATACGCGATGTGCTTGCTGCTGCCACAACTTCCCAAAAACAGGCACAGCAATGCGAACAATACCGTGTTTAGTATTTTCTTCATAATTCAAATAGTGTTGTAATGAAATCGTAAAACTTTGCAAAAATACTCTTATTTTCCGAGACTTACAAATATTTCATAAATAAATCATAAAAAAGCCCTCTTGCCGGCTGTGCGAGCCAAACAAGAGGGTTATGCAAACCATTACCGATTAGAACTTGAAATAGTTCTTGGCGTTGTAATAGCTGATGTCTTCAACCATGCGGTAAAGGGCTTCCTTATCATCGGGGAGCAGTCCTTTCTCTACGTCGTTGCCCAACAGGTTGCAGAGCAGACGGCGGAAATACTCGTGCCTCGGGTATGAGAGGAACGAGCGGCTGTCGGTAAGCATTCCGACGAAACGGCTGAGCAGACCGAGCACTGAGAGCGCGTTCATCTGGCGTGTCATGCCGTCAAGCTGGTCGTTAAACCACCATCCGCTGCCAAACTGTATCTTGCCGGGGCAAGAACCGTCCTGGAAGTTGCCGAGCATTGTAGCGATAACCTCATTGGCGCAGGGATTAAGCGTATATAATATAGTACGCGTGAGCTTGCCTTCAGCGTTAAGATGGTCGAGGAAGTGGCTCATGGCCTTGGCCGTATTGAACTCGCCTATAGAATCGAAACCGGTGTCGGGACCGAGCTTCTTGTACATCAGGCTGTTGTTGTCGCGTATTGCGCCATAGTGATACTGCTGCGTCCAGTCGCTGTCGTAGTCCATCTCGGCGAACACGGTCAGCATGCAATGCTTGAACTGGCGGATTTCGAGTTCCGACAAATCCTGACCGCGCATGGCCTTCTCGAATATTGTTTCAATCTGGCTGTCGGTGTAAGGCTCGTCGTAGAACTCTTCAATGCCGTGGTCAGACAGGCGGCAACCGTTTTCGTTGAAGAAGTCATGACGCTTCTGCAGGGCGTCAATCATATCCTGGAACTTCGAGATCGTAACTCCTGCAACCTCGCCGAGGCGTGTCACATAGTCAGAGAAGTTCTTGGCGTTGTCAACGGCCATCGCCTTGTCAGGACGCCAGGCGGGAATCATCTTTATCTCGAAGCCGCTTTCCTTCGTCTGCTTGTGGTATTTCAAATCGTCAATGGGGTCGTCGGTCGTGCACACGCACTCAACGTTGTAACGGCGCATGAAGCCGCGTGCCGTGTATCCGGGCTGCTGCAGTTTCTCGTTGCACTCGTCATATATCTCGCGCGCCGTTTTAGGACTCAACAGCTTGTCAATGCCGAAAGCAGTCTTCAGCTCAAGGTGTGTCCAGTGGTAAAGCGGGTTGCGGAAGGTGTAAGGCACGGTTTCAGCCCATTTCTCAAACTTCTCCCAGTCGCTCGTTTCCGTTCCGGTGCAGTACTTCTCGTCAACGCCGTTGGTACGCATCGCACGCCACTTGTAGTGGTCGCCGCCGAGCCAAAGCTCGGTAATGCTCTTGAATTTATGGTCGTTGGCAACCATTTCGGGAATAAGGTGGCAGTGATAGTCGATAATAGGCATCTTTGCCGCGTGGTTATGAAATAGATCCTGCGCAGTAGCGGTTTCCAACAGGAAGTTTTCATCCATAAATTTCTTCATGTTTGTTTTCTTTTAAATAGTTAATTTATAAATTGTAGTTCATTCTTTTTATTTATGCAAATATACTGCATTTTTTTTGATTTCAGACTATTTTAAGCTATATTTGCACAAAATAAAATACGTAAACGATGCCGACAACAATTTATTCACCTTTAAAGAGAAGCAACAAAGTATTGCTGATTTACACCGGCGGAACTATCGGCATGGGGCAGAATCCCGTGACCGGCGCGCTGGAACCACTCGACTTAAACCACTTGGTAAGTTGTATTCCCGAGTTTTCAATGATTAAGACAGGTATTGAAACTTACCAGTTCACGCCGCCCATCGACTCGAGCGACATGTCGCCCCGCCTGTGGTCGCAACTGGTAAGAATCATCGCCGAGCGGTACGACGACTACGACGGTTTCGTAATCCTGCACGGCACGGACACCATGGCATACACGGCCTCGGCCTTGTCGTTCATGCTCGAGAACCTTACGAAGCCCATCATACTCACCGGCAGCCAACTGCCTATCAACCAGCTGCGCACCGACGGCAGGGAAAACCTTATCACCAGCATAGAGATTGCCGCCTCGGCCCACGACGACGGCACGCCGATAGTGCCCGAAGTGTGCATTTATTTCAACGGCAAGCTGCTGAGGGGCAACAGGTCTACGAAAACCAACGCCGACGGGTTCAACGCCTTCGAGTCGTTCAACTTCCCCCATCTGGCCGAAGCCGGCGTGAACATCATCTACCACGAAGAATACATCCTGAAGCCCGACTACGGCAAACCGATGGTGCCCCACACGGCCATTGACCCCAACGTCGTAGTGTTCTCGCTGTTTCCTGGCCTGCAGGAGCAAATAATCCATCATCTGCTTGACGCCCCAGAACTGCGGTCAATCGTAATGAGGAGCTTCGGCAGCGGCAACGCGCCTAAAAAGCCGTGGCTAATCCGCCTGCTGCAGAAGGCCGGCGACAAGGGCGTAACCGTCATCAACATCAGCCAATGCCTTGCAGGCTGCGTGGAAATGTCACGCTACGACACGGGCTACACGCTGAAGGCCACCGGCGTAATGAGCGGTTTCGACAGTACGGTGGAGAGCGCCGTCACCAAACTGATGTGCCTGCAAGGAAGATTCGCCGACAATAATATAGTAAGGTCATACATGAGCCGCTCGCTATGCGGTGAGATAACGATATAACTAGAACACCAAGCATAAAAGACAGCAAGCCTGCCGCAAAGCCGGAAAAAGCTTTGGGCAGGCTTATTTTTATCCCATACGGCCTTAAAATTGGCAAAAAATTCGGATTAAAGCTTGTCCGTTTGATTTAATTGATTATCTTTGCAGTACACAAGCAGGCCGAGCGTCGGCAACAGGCAAAACGAGCCGACACGCAAGCCGCGAAGAACAAAATCAGAAAAATAAACCAGTAAAAACAAAAGCGTCATGAACGAACTGAAAGGAACAAAGACCGAAAAGAACCTGCAGGAAGCTTTCGCAGGCGAGTCGCAGGCACGTAACAAGTACACCTACTTTGCTTCAAAGGCAAGGAAAGAGGGATACGAGCAGATAGCAGACATATTCGAGGAAACCGCACGCAACGAGAAAGAGCACGCTAAGCTGTGGTTCAAGTATCTTGAGGGCGGCGACATCAAGGACACGGCAAGCAACCTTGCCGCTGCAGCTGCCGGCGAAAACTTCGAGTGGACCGACATGTATGACCGCATGGCAAAGGAAGCCGACGAGGAAGGCTTCAAGGAAATCGCAGCCAAGTTCCGCATGGTAGGCGCAATCGAGAAGGCTCACGAGGAGCGCTATCGCAAGCTGCTCAGCAACGTAGAGAGCGAAACAGTGTTCTCTAAGGACGGCGACTGCATCTGGCAGTGCGCTAACTGCGGCCACATCGTGATAGGCAAGAAGGCTCCGAAGATGTGCCCCGTATGCAACCATCCGCAGAGCTTCTTCCAGATTAAGGCTGAGAACTATTAATCATACACACCACGCAAGGGCTTCGGCGATAAGCCAAGCCACAAAAAAGAAAGGGCGTGCCTAATGTTTTAGGCACGCCCTTTTCATTTTTACGTACAGGAACTTTTTTTAAATAAAGTAAGTTCGTTATTAGGGAAACATCCTCTTTCAAGTGAGGTGCTCGGTATTTGTCATCCCGGACTTGATCCGGGAACCAGATGAAAGCACCCTCGTATGGCAACGTTGCGGTATACAACTGGATCCCGGATCAAGTCCGGGATGACAAATACCGAGCACCTCACTTTGAAGAGGATGTATTTATAGGTCAAAAAAATAAGTTTTATGACGGCGAAATTCAGCCGTCCGGCAGAACAGCGACAACTTAATTTTATAATGGGTAATGCTGACATCTTCACCCAAACAAACTACGGATGAACCTTAAAAGGCCGCTTTCGGCCATGCAAACTGCCGCTTTTCACACGATAAAAGGCCGCCTTTCAGCTTCTGAAAAGCGGCCTTTTGCTATATCATCTTAAAGTGCTTATAATCAATCAGATGCGGTAACGGCGGTTACTTAATGAAGACATGGTTAAAGCCTGAACTTCAGGCACTCGCTGATGCGCTGCATCGTGGTAAGGCGTGTGGGCACAAGTGGCAGGCGCAGAACGTTCTCTATCATGCCCATCTCGTGCAACATGGCTTTTACGCCGGCCGGATTGCCGTCGACGAAAAGCAGGTTGAACAGGTCGGTAAACTTATGGTGTATCTTGCGCGCGCTGTCTATCTCGCCGTTCATCTCAAGCCTTATCATGCGTGAGAACTCCTTTGGCAGGGCGTTGCCTATCACCGATATAACGCCGGCCGCGCCGCAGGCTATCATCGGGAAGGTAAGGGCGTCGTCGCCGCTGATGACGTCGAACTTGCCAGGCTTGTTCTTTATAATCTCGTCAACCTGCTCAAGACTTCCGCTGGCCTCCTTAATGCCTACTATGTTAGGGCAGTCGTGGGCGAGGCGGACAGTGGTTTCGGCCTTCATGTTGACGCCCGTGCGCCCCGGCACGTTATACAGCACCACGGGCAGTTGGGTGGCGGCAGCTATCGTCTTGAAGTGCTGGTAAAGCCCTTCCTGCGACGGTTTGTTGTAATACGGGCAGACGCTGAGTATGCCGTCAACGCCCGAAAAGTCGCCCGTCTGCAACTCCTTGACCACCTCGGCCGTGTTGTTGCCGCCGCAGCCGATAAGTATTGGCATCTTGTCGCCGGCCATCCTAACGACCATTTCCTTTATCCTGCGCTTCTCGTCGGCGGTCAGCGTAGGCGTTTCGCCTGTCGTGGCGAGTATGCAGAAGAAGTCGGCGCCGTTGGCTATCTGGTACGAAATAAGACGCTCCAGGGCCGCGTAATCTACCGAACCGTCAGAAGTAAACGGGGTGACGAGGGCTATGCCCAAACCTTTGAATATGTTATATGCCATAAAAACATGCCTTTTTCATCATAATCAGATGCAAAAATAGTATTTTTATATCAAAACGCAAAAACAAAAGGCCGAAAAGGTGAAAATATGAAATAATCAGTTGCGATTATCCACAAACCCGTAGTACGCCCGGCCATGCGCTTTAATTGCTGCCGAAATACAGGAACAGCATGCCGAGCAGCACGAGCGCGAGGTCTACCACCTTGCTCTTCAAGTTCTTTTCATGCAGCAGCATGGCTCCGAAAAGGAACGACACGATGACGCTGCCGCGCCTCACCATCGACACTATGCTTATCATCGCTCCGGGCAGGCTCAAGGCGTAGAAATACACGAAGTCGGCCGCGCTGAGGAATATGCTTATCAGCACGATGCACCAGTCCCATCGGAACGGCGTGGTGTTCTTAGCCTTAGGCAGCCATAACACAAGGAGCACTATGCCCATCATGAAGCATTGGTAAATGTTATACCAGCTCTGCACCACCATGCGGTCAAGCCCTACTCCGCCATGGCCTGCCGGGGCCATCAGGAACTTGTCGTAAAGGCCGCTCACGGCCCCGAGCAACGCCGCCAACACTACGAAGTAAATCCAGCGGTCGTGCTTGAAGTCGATACCCTCTTTCCTGCCGCTGCGGCTAAGCATGAAGAACGAGGCTACGGCCAAAGCCACTCCTATCCACTGGTAAGCGTTCAGGCGTTCGCCGAAAACAACGAACGCACCTACGAGCACCATCACCGGCCGTGTGGCGTTAATCGGGCCGACAATGGTTAGCGGCAAATGCTTCATGCCGAAATAGCCGAATATCCACGACAGCAACACTATAAGGCTCTTAAGCAGCACGTACTTGTGAACCTCCCACCCGCACGACGGCACGTAGAACACCGACCCGTCGAGCCAGTCCGTAGCCGACGAAGCTATTATCAAAGGCAAGAATATCAACGAAGAGAACAGCGTGTTGAGAAACAACACTGGAATCACGGCGTTGCCGTCAAGAGACTTCTTCTTGAACGAATCATAAAAGCCGAGCAGCGCAGCCGACAAAAAAGCTAAAACTAACCACATATTACCTTAAAAAACAATTACACACGTCCGCGCACAGCAGTACGGCACGAACGTGACATCATGACTTAACAAAAAACGTTTACCTACAGCCGCACATCACGGCCGCATATCTCTCAATCAGGCTAAATGCCGTCGTACTCTATATTCTCAAGAAACAAGGCGTTGGCAGGCATGCTCTCGCCCGCTCCCGAGCGGCTGCCACCCTCTACGATACGCCGGAACCCGTCTACATCTACGCGGCCGCGGCCTACGTCGATGAGCGTACCCACCACGGCACGCACCATATTACGCAAGAAGCGGTTGGCCGTGATGACGAAATGCCAGCTGTAATCGCCGTCCTTAACCCAACGGGCTTCCGTTACACGGCACAAGGTGGTCTTGACGTCAGAGTTGCTTTTACAGAAAGCGGCAAAATCGTCATAGCCGAGCAAAAGCGAAGCAGCCTCGTTCATCTTGTCGAAATCAAGATTGTAAAACATCTCGCACGAATACATCCTGAGGAAGGGGTCCTTACGCAAATGGACATAATAATGATATGTCCTCGACACTGCGCTGAACCTTGCGTGCATGCCGCCGTCTACGGGCACGGCCTTATATGCCGAAATGTCCCTCGGCAACAGCCTGTTGAGCTTATATACAAGCTGCGCACAGTCAAGTTCGCCGTCGAAGTCGAAATGCGCTACCATCATGCGCGCATGCACTCCGGTATCAGTCCGCCCCGCGCCCGTCACGGCCACGTCGTCACGCAACAGCGTCGACAAGGCGTCCTGAAGCACCTGCTGCACCGTAAGCGAATTGGGCTGCACCTGCCATCCGTGGTAGGCCGTACCGTCATATCTGAAATAAAGAAAATATCTCTGCATCGTAGGCATGCTAAAAATTCCTGTGCAAAAGTACGAAAATATATCTTTAAGCATGTGTTTTTACGGCACAAATAGCGGCAAACACCAACATTCTTGACACAAAATGGCTGACAAAACTTGTATTACTGACAAATATTTCATACTTTTGCAACGGACTTAACATCGGGAAAAGCCCGGCCGAACAGCCGGAACGCATAACCATTTATTCCAGATACGTCCGCCATGGCGAGGGTGTCAGCTGAAAAGGGAACTCTCGAAAAGAAAAAGCAAACAAAGAATTATGATTTATCATTTGCTTCGTTTTTTACTGAAACTGCTGTCATACATCCCTTTCCGTGTGCTGTACATCGTGTCGGACGGCTTGTTTTACGTGCTTTATTATTTAATCAAGTATCGCCGTAAAATCACGCGGAAAAACCTTACCGAGTCATTCCCGAATAAGAATTTGAACGAAATAAAGCGGATAGAGAAAGACTTCTACCACTTTTTCGCCGACACGATTCTTGAAAGCTGCAAGCTGGCTTTCATGTCCCAAGACGAAATAAGGCGGCGGATGAAGTTCAAGAACGTTGAAGAGGTTAACGCCATGCTAAGGCAAGGGAAGTCTGTTTCCGTCTATTTAGGACATTACGGCAATTGGGAATGGGTGTCGTCAATGCCACTCTGGCTCGAAAAAGGCACGATAGGAGCACAGATTTACCACAAGCTCCGCAACAAGAACATGGACAGGCTCATGCTGCACATTCGTGAACGCATGGGTGCAATCAGCGTTGAAATGCACAAGACGGCACGCTACGCCACAGAACTTGCTAACAACCACAAAGTCTGCGTGATAGGATTCATAGCCGACCAGTCGCCAAAATGGAAGGAGTCGCGGCATTTCCTGCCGTTCCTTAACCATAAGACACCTGTGCTGACCGGCACTGAAAAAATAACGAAACATTATCAGTTCGGGGCATTTTACCTTGACGTAAAGAGAATAAAGAGAGGATATTATGAGGCAGAATTCGTAAAACTACACGACGAACCGGAGTCTTTACCGGATTTCGAACTGACCGCCCTCTACTTCAAACATCTGGAACAATCAATCATACTTCATCCCGAATTATACTTGTGGACACACAACCGTTTTAAACATGCCGAAAAACTGGAAGCATGAATACAACGGAAAAGGCGAATAAATAACACCTAAGAAACTCTCACGATATGGACATTGACTTTGTAATCACATGGGTTGACATGAACGACCCGAAGTGGCAGTCGGATTTCGCGAAATATTCCGGCAACAAAGAGAATACGAAGAACGGAGTATCCGAAGCCCGCTTTCGCGATTACGGTTTCTTGAAATACTGGTTCCGCGGGGTGGAGAAGTTTGCTCCGTGGGTGCGCAAGATACATTTCGTCACCAGCGGACAGAAGCCCGAATGGCTCGACGAAAACAACCCTAAGATTAATCTTGTAATCCATAAGGATTACATCCCAGAACAGTTCCTGCCCACATACAACTCGGTGGTTATCGAACGTTACCTGCACAGAATACCCGACTTGGCGGAACATTTCGTTTATTTCAACGACGACTTTTACATAATAAACAACATCGGCACTGAACGTTTCTTCAAAAACGGACTGCCTTGCGACATTGCCACCTTCTTATATAATCCCTCTTGGTCGCAATGGTATAAGCGAATAAAAAACAACCTGAAAATAATCAATCGTCATTTTGATAAGAAAGAGGTAATGGCGCGTTACCATGACAAATGGTTCGACAAGAGCTACGGCTCAAGAGCACGCTGGAACTACATACTGAAACCTTACGGAAAGTTCATCACCCTGAGGACGCCTCACAACGCCCAGCCTTATCTGAAAAAGACTTTCGAAGAAGTGTGGAACGTCGCCGAGAAAGAACTGACGGAAACATCAGCCAACAGGTTCCGCGCATTAACCGACTATACGCCCGAGCTTTTCCGCACATGGCAAATATGCCGAGGAAACTTCGAACCGTACAACACTTACAGCGACACGAAGATGTTTCCGCTGATGGTTCGCCCCAAACAGGCCGTAAGGGCTATCTATAACCAGTCGTACAAACTGATTTGCCTGAACGACAACGTGCACATACGCAACTATGACCAAGTGATGGAGAACATAAAGAACGCGTTCGAGCACATACTGCCCGAAAAATCAAGTTTCGAAATATAATATAAGGTTATTGGGTCCCGCGGTTTTGGGGTTATGAGGTATTGCCGTTAACACAAAAACCGAAGCCACAAAACCGTAAAAAAGCATAATCCGAGAACGATGAAAAAAGTCTATGCTGAAATCATAGCAGGAGTTATTCCCAATAAGATGGCGCGCAACCGCTGGCGCGGCCTGCTGCGCTATGGTTTCTTCAACGCCGTCAAACTGAAATACAAGCTAAAGCACGACCACACGCAGCCGAAGTATTACTTGACGGTATGCGCCATAGCAAAGAACGAGGGGCCGTACTTTAAGGAATGGATAGACTGGCACCACAAGCAAGGCGTGGAGAAATTCTACATCTACGACAACGAAAGCACCGATTGCACGAAAGAAGTGCTTGCGCCATACATACAGTCAGGCTTGGTTGAATATCGCTATTGGCCGGGGCAGAAGCAGCAGCTTCCGGCATACGACGACTGCTTCGAGCGCCACAGGCTTGAAGCACGCTGGATTGCGGTAATCGACCTCGACGAATTCATCGTGCCGATAAAAGACAAGAACATACCGGACTTTCTGCGCAGAATGGAGAAATTCTCCGCCGTTGAAATCAACTGGCTGGTTTACGGCAGCGGAGGAGCAAAGACAAAAGAACCGGGCGACGTGATGGAAAGGTTTAAGCGGCACTCCCTTCCCGAACATCGTCTTAACACGCATGTCAAGAGCATTGCCGACCCGCGACGTGTCTGCACGATGACAGGTTGCCACGAGGCAGCCCGCCTGTCAGGGCGCTCGGCCGACTCGCACGGTATGCCATTAAAGAAAGGGTTCCGCGACCGCAAGCCCCAGCAGGACGTAATCCGGATAAACCATTACGCCGTAAAATCATATGAGGAGTTTCTTTCAAAGCGTGCCCGCGGCCGCGCACGCATTAACACCCTGCGTGATTTAAGTTACTTCGACATGTACGACTTGAATGATATCGAAGAAAAATAAACTAAGAACACGTGAGTTCGGCATAAGGGCTACACATCCCGTAGGGACATAATTTATTCTGTCTGCACGCTCTGAAGGAGCTATAAATAGCCAATTCAAATGAAATACGTTTCTACGAAACGTGCGGACATAATAAATTATGTCCCTACTTTGATGTAGCCCTTATACAGAACTCACGACAATTTATACGAGCCTCACTTGAAAGAGGGTGTTTATATTCACATGAAACGGTGCCTTCATTATATCGAAGGCATGGATATTTCCACAGATTTTACGCTCCCTGTGTCATCCCATCCCGTTTTCTTCCATTATCTCCCTGAATCTGCGACTCCACGCCGACCAGCTGAGTTTGTCTTTATACAGACTAAGGCAGCCTTCATGCAGAGCCTGCAAAGATGAAGTGTCGAGATTGCGTTTAATGCATGCTGCGAAGTCGGCGGCAGTTGCCGTAGGCGGCAGTTTGTAGCCGTTCACCCCGTCGACGACGTAATCACCTATTCCACCTGTGTCATAAGTGAAAATAGGCACGCCGTAGGCCGAAGCCTCGCAATAGACTATACCGGCACATTCGGCCTGCGTAGGCAGCAGGAAGAGGTTGGCCTCTTGCCACAGCTTGACATAACGCCGATATTGTTCAGGGTTATTCTTATTAAGAAAACCCACGTGGTTTATGTACGGCAGACCTTCATACTGCTGCGGCAACGTTCTTATTCCGGCTATCACCAATTGTGCCTTTACGCCTTGTTCATTAAGCAGGCGAACGGTTTCTACGGCAATGTCGCCTCCCTTGCGCTTCCACTCAACGCCCGAGAAAAGAATGTTTACGGTTTCGCCGCTAACATATTTTAATGTGTTAGGCACGAGGTCGTGGTCGTCAATGTTAGCTCCGAACTTTATAACATAAGTCTTCTTAGGGTCGCAGCCGTAATCGTTAACAACAGAGTCAGCCGCCCAACGTGACGAGCGCAGGTTGAGCGCAGCGCAGTTGACACCGGCCCTTTCACACTCCTCACCGTGCCTTATCGTCCTGCGCGACAAGTTCTTCTTCCAATAATATCCCACCATGAGGGGATGCGTCGTGTCCGTGTAGTATATCTTTGGCAAATCCTTGGGCAAATAAGGCAGCAAACCACCATTGCAGGGAATGAAAAGATAGTCGCAACCCTTATAATCGTCCTTGTTTATGCTGAACGCACTGAGCCGGCAGTAAAGCAGGCTATAATTTATCTTGATGTGCCTATACAGCAGTTTTGAAATGCATCTGCATAAGAATTTCGCCACGCCGTTAGGGTGCGAGCATATCCACTTCACTTCATATCCGGCATTTTCTATACCTTCCCTTATTTTGAATATGGTGCCGCTCCACGCCTTGCGGTCGGTAAACGGGTTCTTTTCAGATACGTAGCCAATGACTTTCTTTCTGTTTTCCATGACTTCTTTAATTCACAATCTACAATAACTTGAATCTTAAAGCATATGACATAAAGCCTAAAACACATAAAATATTGTTACAGAAAATGATACATGTGAAATTATCATCCCCTGCCTGTCAGTTCCGCCTCACCGCGCTTCACTTGTTCGGGTGATAACCTATACGTTCGCCTATGGCAGGATAATTCTCGACGATAGCCTTCAGCGCGGCGGCGTTGCGGTCGATACCGGTCTTGAAGTTGCCCGTCTTCAGCGACAGCGAGCGGGGCTTACCAAGTCCGCGTGGCTTGTTGTGGCCGAACGGCACGGGCACAACGTATGTTCCGTTAGCCACCGCAGCCGCCCAAAACCAGATGTCGTCAGTAGTCGGGGCCAACTTGGTGAACATCTCGACGTCAAGCATGTCAGCCTTCAGCGAGTGCGGCGGATACAGCACTCCGCCCACGCCCGTCTGTATGCTCCTGTAATCACGATGTATTTTCTTTCCCAAAAAGCTGTACCATCTGTACTTGCTCCATTTGCGGTAAGGCAGGCCCGGCTTCATCAGCTTGGCCCTGTGGGCCAGCACGGCGTCAGGCATCTGCTCATGCAATCTCAGCAAGTCGCGCAGCATGTTCTTATGGTAAGCCACGTCGTCGTCAACGGTCACAATGACGGCGTCGGGAAAATCGCGCAACGCCGGTATCAGTTTACGGTACGAGCGGATGTCCCTGTCATAGTTGCGTATCTCGAATATAGGATTGTCGGCGGCCATCTGCTGAAGCTCCTGCGGAATTCCGCCGTCGCCGAATTGCGAAAATGTGAGATACAACACAATCTTATCAGGCAACACCGAGCCTCGCAGTATATACCCTACGGCCTTTACGGCATACGGTATCGCTGCCGGAAACGAAGTCATCGACACGACGACCTCCTGCTTTTGCATGTTCGTATTCACGTTCGTTTTACTAATTTTTAAATGCAAGAATATGTAACTATGACAGCGCCCGCCCGACACGTTGCGGCCCATGCGGCCAGTGTGCCGTTACGATGACGGCTACTATCTTTTTACAAAGGTAATATAAAAAATGTGAAATACTCAATATATCCATAAAAATTGACAGATAAATGTCTTTTTTGTACACTTAAAACCTCCGACGGGCAGCATAACACTATTCATTAGTTACACGTGTGTCCGAATATGATGTAAACAACCCAAGTAGGTAAGTTTATGACAATATTAATAAAAACACCCTCCTCCAATCCAAGCAGTCGGTAGTAGTCATCCCGTGCTTGACACGGGATCCAGTTGTAAACACCCTCATGCCGCCAACGCTATTGGCTACGACTGGATCCCGGATCAAGTCCGGGAGGACGTGAAATGCAAGCGCCTCACTTGGAAGAGGGTGTTTATGTCCATATAAGAGAGTGCCTTCCTTATTCCAAACTCACGTTATTATAACACCGCTTCTCGACAGGCTTGCAACCATCTGACATTCAGCATATTACAAAAGCTTACCTTTCACGTCGCAAAAGGTAAGCTTTTACAGCGTGAAAGGTAAGCTTTTGGATGATAAAAGGCCGTGTATTGATTTACGACATTACACACCTTTCATCGAAAGGGATATGCGGTTGCGCGCAAGGTCTACGCCTGTCACGCGCACACGGACATGCTGGTGGAGGCGGACAACCTGCGTAGGGTCGGCCACGTAGCCGTCGGCCAACTGCGAAATGTGCACGAGTCCGTCCTGATGTACGCCGATATCGACGAACGCTCCGAAGTTTGTCACGTTGGTGACAATGCCCGGCAGCAGCATGCCTTCGTGCAGGTCGGCTATCGTGCTGACGCCTTCGGCGAAGGCGAAGGCCTCGGCCTGTCCGCGCGGGTCGCGCCCGGGTTTGTCAAGTTCGTGCATGATGTCGGTTAGCGTGGGCATGCCGGCCTTGTCGGTTACATACTTACGCAGGTCTATGCCTTCGCGCTTTCGTTTGTCGGCTATCAGGCTTTCAACCGTGCATCCGCAATCGGCGGCCATCCGCTCCACTATGCCGTAACTCTCGGGGTGCACCGCCGTGTTGTCGAGCGGATTGTCGGCTCCGGGTATGCGCAGGAAGCCCGCGCACTGCTCGTAGGCCGCCGGACCGAGGCGCTGCACCTTCAGCAGCTGCCTCCGGCTGGTGAACGCGCCGTGAACAGAGCGATAGTCGACGATGTTGCGCGCCAAGGCAGGCCCGAGCCCGCCGACATATGACAGCAGGCGGGCACTGGCCGTGTTGAGGTTTACGCCCACGGAGTTGACACAACTCTCTACGACGAGGTCAAGACTGCGCTTCAGTTTCGCCTGGTCTACATCGTGCTGGTATTGCCCTACGCCAATGCTCTTAGGGTCAATCTTTACAAGTTCGGCCAGCGGATCAACAAGACGACGCGCTATGCTGACGGCCCCGCGCACGGTGACGTCCTCGTCGGGAAACTCGTCGCGCGCCGCCTGAGAAGCCGAATAGACCGAGGCTCCGTCTTCGCTGACGACGAACACCTGCACCGGTCGGCCGAAGTCGAGCCCGCGCACGAAGGCTTCGGTTTCGCGTCCGGCCGTGCCGTTGCCTATGGCGATGGCCTCTACGCCATACTTCACGGCCATGTCAACCGTCCTGCGGGCCGCTTCGTCACGCATGTTGCGCGGCGGATGTGGGAATATGGCCTCATGATGCAGGAGGTTGCCCTGCGCGTCAAGGCACACCACCTTGCACCCCGTGCGGAAGCCCGGGTCCACACCCATCACGCGCTTAGGCCCGAGCGGCGCCGCGAGCAGCAGCTGGCGCAGGTTCGACGCGAACACGCTTATCGCCTCTTCGTCGGCCCGTTCCTTGGCAGCGGCGGCAAACTCGGCCTCAACCGCCGGCTTCAGCAGGCGCTTGTAGGCGTCGGTCACGGCCTCGGCCACCAGTGCCGAGCAGCGTGCCGCTCCCCTGACGTAACGCGACTTAAGCCTGCTTACGCTTTCATCGTCGTCCGCAGGGGCTATCGTCACCCTCAACACGCCGTCCGCCTCGCCGCGGCGCATGGCCAAGAGGCGGTGCGACGGACACCGGCGCAGAGGCTCGCTGTAGTCGAAATAGTCAGAATACTTGGCCGCATCAGGTTCGGCGGCCTTACCTTTCACCACCTTTGACGTTACTACGGCTCCGCGGCTGAAGGCCGAGCGCACCGTCTGTCGCGAACGTCCGTCCTCGCTCACCGTTTCGGCGATGATGTCCTGCGCTCCCTTTATGGCATCCTCTACGTTCTTCACGCCGCCGCCAACATAGCGGCGGGCCACAGCCTCGGGGTCGGTTTCACGCTGCAGCATTATCATCGAGGCCAAAGGCTCAAGCCCAAGCTCGCGCGCCGCCTGCGCCCTTGTGCGCCGCTTAGGCTTATAAGGCAGGTAGATGTCCTCAAGCGCGGTCAGGTCCCAGCAGTCTTCTATGCGCCTCTGAAGGTCCGGCGTCAGCTTGCCTTGCTCCGTGATGGTCTTAATTATCGTTTCCTTACGCTTGGATATGTCGGCCAGACGGTCGTTCATCTCGCCCACCTTGGCTATCTGCACCTCGTCGAAACCGCCTGTCCGCTCCTTGCGGTAGCGGCTGATAAAGGGTATCGTGCAGCCCTCTGAGAGCAGCTGCAGCGTGTTGTCGACGCCGCGCAAAGGCAAATTCAGCGCCTTGGATATTCTTTCGGCATGTATGTTCATCGTGAAATAATGTTTTTTGCGTGCAAAAGTAAGCTTTTTTGCCGAAAGTCGTTAAAGGTTGGTAAAAAAGCCGACTGCCGGCGCGTCGGTTCGTCGGGATTTCGTATATTTGCATAACGCGGCGTCACCGGACCGCCTACAATGGTTCAATGCGCCGCGCCCTATGGCCCAACACAGCCATACCCCATCAACCGTATAACCCCAAAACCTCTTAACCGTATAACCAGATATGTTTTTGACACTTATCATACTTGCCGCTACGGCAGTGTTTTTCGCCACTGGCAAGATACGTTCAGACGTCGTGGCCGTGTGCGCGCTCATCCTGCTTACCACCTTAGGCATACTCACTCCTGACGAGGCATTGGCCGGTTTCTCCAACCAGGTGGTGATAATGATGGTCGGCCTGTTCGTAGTCGGCGGAGCAATATTCCAGACCGGCTTGGCCAAGATGATAAGCGGACGCATCATGAAGCTGGCCGGAGGCAGCGCCCTGCGCCTGTTTCTGCTCGTAATGATTGTGACGTCGGCCATTGGCGCCTTCGTCAGCAACACGGGCACGGTGGCCCTGATGTTGCCAATCGTGGTGAGCCTTGCCGCCAAAGCCCGCATCAGCGCAAGCCGCCTGCTCATGCCTTTGGCCTTCGCCGGTAGCCTCGGCGGTATGCTTACGCTCATCGGTACGCCGCCAAACCTCGTCATACAAGACGCCCTCACCGGCGCAGGCTACGAGCCGCTGTCGTTTTTCGACTTCACGCCCGTAGGCCTGATATGCATCGCCATCGGCATAATAGTGCTGCTGCCGTTGAGCAAATGGGTGCTGTCAAAGATTGACGGAAAGGCCGACGACGGCAAGACTAAGAACAAATCACTGGAACAATTGGTGGCCGAATACCACCTTGCCGACAACCTTTCGCGATACATCGTGGCGCAGAACTCACTGATTAAAGGAAAGACGATAGCCGAACTCGACATACGAAACCGCTACGGACTGACGGTTATCGAGATAAGACGCGAAACGACAAGGCAGAAAGGATTGATAAAGAACGTAAGCCAAGAGCCGGCCGGGCCGAACACCGTGCTGCAGGAAGGCGACATCATCTACCTTTCAGGCGAGAAGGAGCATACGGCCCGTTTCGCAGCCGACTACAAGCTGGCAGCTCCCGACGGGGCGGCCGACGGAGGCAAGGAGCGCGGCGGACTCGACTTCTACGACATCGGAATAGCCGAGATTGTGTTGCTGCCTACGTCGCGCTTGGTTAACCGGCTGCTGAAGGAAGCCGGCTTCCGTGAGAAATACAGCATTAACATCGCCGGAATAAGACGCAGGGGCGAATATATAATGGACGGCTTGGCAGACGTCCGCCTGCACGGAGGCGACGTGCTGCTCGTGCAAGGCACTTGGGCAAACATCAGCCGCCTGGGCAACGAAGAAGAACAATGGGTCGTGCTGGGACAGCCGCTTGAGGAGGCGGCAAAGGTCACGCTCGACTACAAAGCGCCGATAGCGGCCTGCATAATGTTGCTGATGGTGGCCATGATGGTGTTCGACTTCATTCCCGTAGCTCCCGTAACGGCCGTCATGATAGCCGCCGTGCTGACAGTGCTGACGGGCTGTTTCCGCAACGTCGAAGCCGCATACAAGACCATCAACTGGGAAAGTATCGTGCTGATAGCCGCCATGCTGCCGATGTCTACCGCCCTGGAGAAGACCGGGGCGTCGGCAATGGTGTCACATTCGCTCGTCAGCGGACTCGGCACCTATGGGCCTTACGTGCTGCTCGCGGGTATCTATTTCACGACGTCGCTGCTGACAATGTTCATCAGCAACACAGCAACGGCGGTGCTGATGGCTCCCATCGCGTTAACGTCAGCAATGGAAACGGGCTTCAGCCCATACCCGTTCCTATTCGCCGTGACGCTCGGCGCAAGCATGTGTTTCGCCTCGCCGTTCTCAACTCCGCCAAACGCATTGGTGATGCAGGCCGGCCGTTACTCATTCATGGATTACGTAAAAGTGGGCTTGCCATTGCAGCTGATAATAGGAATAGTGATGGTGTTCGTGCTGCCTTTGCTCTTCCCGTTTTGAATAAGATAAAAAATAAGGAGTTAACGGGTTTCTGATTTCCGTTAACTCCTTATTTTATTTACTTCGCCATGGAGGGCACTCCCGCCCTGCCTCCTATGTGGCAGTTAATCATCTCAACCCCTTCGGTGTTGTCAAAGCTTATGGCATTCTCGGCCGCGCCTATCTCGACGTTGCTGAAAACGACGTTGCGTATCGGCTCGGCCTCGGTGCCCTGGAGCACAAGTCCTGCCTTCGAGGCCTTACGGCAACGCATGCCGTCAACGAAGATGTTGCCCACACGAGTGTACTTATCGTTGTCAAGACCTTCGCCGGCGTACATGCTCGTAGCGTAAAAAAGGTCCTCCACCTCGTCGAACTCGCAGTTCTTAACATACAAGTCGGAAACAAATCCGCCGCGGTCGGGATTTGTCTTGATGTATATTCCACGCTTGCAATAGCCGCCGAAGGTACAATTCTCGACAAAAACGTTACGCACTCCGGCCGACATCTCGCTGCCTATTACGACGGCATGAAGGCCTTTGAAGCGGCAGTTGCGTATTATTATGTTCTCCGACGGCACTCCTACTTTCCATCCGTCGTTGTCGCGTCCGCACTTAATGGCAACGTTGTCGTCGCCGTTGTTGAAGCTGATATCCTCAATCAGGATGTTGCGCGAATACTCAGGGTCTATGCCGTCGTTGTTGACGAGCTTTGCGTCATACCTCAATCCGCGGCATATTATGTTCTCGCTCTTGAGCAGATGCACGCACCAGAACGGCGAATTGGTGATGAAAACACCCGACAAGGTGACGTTCTTGCAGTCGTAGAACTGTATGAGTTGCGGGCGCAACCACCAGCCTTCGCCGAAAATCCTTTCGGCCGCCGGCGTTTCGTTGTGGTTCATCTCACGGCTGCGCGCCTGGCCTTTGCGCTGCTTGCTCTTCCATGTAGAGAACGTTGTCGACGCGTTTCCGTCAATAGTTCCCTCGCCAACGATTGACACGTCGTGAAGGCCTCGACCGTAAATGAACGGACTATAATTCTTCAGCATGGTGCCTTCCCAGCTTGTTTCGACAACGGGAAGATAAAACTCAGGCTCGGGCGAGAACTTTATCGTAGCCCCGCGCCTTACGTCGAGGCACACGTTGCTGACGAAATGTATCGGCCCCTTGACAAGATAGACGCCCTCAGGCACCACTATGCGGGCGCCGCCACGCTTCGCGGCAGCCTTCATGGCGCGGTCGAAAGCCTTCTTGCAGTCCTTCTTGCCGTCGCCCTTTGCGCCGAAGTCGGTTATTAAAATACTGTCTGACGGAACGGCTGCGCCGCTTATCAAGCCCAATATCGAGTCGCGGCGGGCCAACCTCTCCTTCTCGACCGCGGCCAAGTCAACAGCCGCGTAAGCACTGCCGGCGAACGACAATGCCAACAATGACATCAAGACAAAACGTTTAATACTTTTCATTTTAGTAGATTTTGATTTATAAAAAAGCAGGCAAGCCGCCAGGGTTGACCCCTTGCACGAGCTTGCCTGCCACATATTATTATATTATCAGCAAACTTTCTCCAGTTTCTTCATGATAGAGAAGATGAACAGGAACGAGAGCAGACACAGCACTACGAGTATGCCCCAAACAGCCACGAGGGGTACATGTCCCCAGAGGAAGCCGGGAATTGACACGAGCATGTTGCCCACGGCCGTAGCCACGAACCATCCGCCCATCATCAAACCCTTATACTTGGGAGGCGCAACCTTAGACACGAACGAGATACCCATGGGCGACAACAGCAGCTCACCGAAAGTAAGAACAAGGTAAGTAGACACGAGCCAGTTGGGTGAAACCCTCGCGTCACCGCCGTAAGTGAGGCCCATAGAGCCTATCATCATGATGACGTAGCCGCATCCTGCAACGAGCATGCCAAGACCTATCTTGCGGGGAGCCGAAGGCTCCTTGCCCTTGCTTGCCAACCATCCGAATATAGCCATTGACACGGGCGTAAGGCCGACAACGAAGCAGGGGTTGAACTGCTGGAAGATGGGGGCCGTAAGCGTTATGCCTTCGGGCGAGAGGTTGACGTATTTGATTACGAGTATGGCCAAGGCAGCTACAATAACCAGAGCCGAGATTTTCTTGCCGCGGCCCGTCTTCGACTGGAAGAGCGAGAACAGGGCGTAAACGATGACGATAACGCACACGAGGTTGGTAACGTCGAACATCATGCTCTCAAGGCCGGTGCTGTGCTGGTTGGTGAAGTCGCGCGCGAAGTATGTAAGCGTAAGACCGTTCTGGTGGAACGCCATCCAGAAGAAGATGACGACGGCGAACACGAGGCAGAGCGCAACGACGCGGTCCTTGGTTTCCTTCGGGCTAAGCTCGGGCTCGGTATGTCCGGCAACGGCCTGCTCGGTCTTGCTGTTATAGTCGGCATGCTTGAACGTGTTCTTGAAGCCGTAGTAAATGGCAATTGATATCACAAGAGAGATACATGCCACGCCGAAAGCGTAATGGTAAGCGTCAGCCTCCGACACGCCCATCGTAGTCCTTGCGAACTCCATTATCTTAACGGCGGCGGTAGGAGCGAAAAGCGCGCCGATGTTGATTGCCATGTAGAAAATGGAGAAAGCCGAGTCACGCTTCGACTGCAGCGCCGGGTCGTCGTAAAGGTTGCCCACCATTACCTGGAGGTTGCCCTTGAACAGACTCGTACCAACGCACACGAACACAAGCGCGGCGAACATGAGCACCATGCCCAACACGCCGGCGCCGGCCGGAATAGAAAGCAACAGGTAACCGAGGAACATCACGATGATACCCGTCGTAACGCACTTGCCGTAGCCAATCTTGTCGGCAATGGCGCCACCCACCAACGGCAGGAAGTAAACAAACGCCAAGAAAGCCGAGTAGACGGCACCGGCCCTACCCTCGTCCCAGCCGAAATTGGCCTGGAGGAATAGCACAAAAACCGCGAGCATCGTGTAATAGCCGAAACGCTCGCCCGTGTTGGCTAAAGCCAACGCATACAAACCTTTTGGTTGTCCTTCAAACATATAATAAAAAATTTTAAGTTGTTGATGCGTAGTCAAAGTTCCGCCTTACACACGCTTACCATGCGGCTAAGGCTTACAGGCGGAATAAACTCGGTTAACACATTCTGTTTTCCAACGTGCAAAGATAATGCATGACAATCGAAATTCAAAATAAAAGCGAATGAAAAAAGAAATATTATGTCATATTTCTTGTGCCGCCGCCCCTTGCCGCACGGCCCCGGCAGCCGCAAACGGCAGACGGAAGGGCCTTGGCTCGGCACGGTTTGCCGCAACGGCCATAATAACGTTCACCGCGCCTGACGCACCACGGGAAATGCGACGTGGAACGAGCGTTTTATAATAGACGGCCTTTCGCACCGCAAAAGGCGGCCAATCGCAGCGCAAAAGGTAACCTTTCACAACGCAAAAGGCGGCCTTTTGCAAAAGCTCAGCCAAGCTGCCGCGCCCCATGACGCCGCAAGCAACGTAACCAACTGATTTTCAACGTTTAGCAAATCACGGCAAAACGTTTACAGCAGGCGGCGTAGCAGGCCGTCGCAGAGCGCGCCATTTACGGAGAAGTCATGTTTTTTCATACAAATATTTGCGGTAATGGGAAAAATAAGTAACTTTGCGAGCCGATACCTGCCGCAGGCTATGCCGCCGGCAACGATTGAAGGATATGATTTCAGTAGAGAAACTAAAAGTGGAATTCGGCGTGAAGCCGTTGTTCAGCGACGCAAGCTTCGTCATAAACGACCGCGACCGCATAGCCCTCGTGGGCAAGAACGGCGCAGGCAAGTCGACAATGCTTAAGATACTGTGCGGACTGCAGAAGCCGACCGACGGCGTCGTAGCCGTTCCGGCAGACACTACGATAGGCTACCTGCCGCAGGTCATGGTGCTGCAAGACGACACCACCGTGCGCGAAGAGGCGCGCAAGGCCTTCGCCGGCAACACCGAGCTGAAGGCGCGTATCGAGAGGATGAACGACGAGCTGGCCGCCCGCACCGACTATGACAGCGCCGAATACATGGCGCTGGTGGATAAGTTCACACGCGAGCACGAGCGATACATGATGATGGGCGCCGAGGGCTACGAGGCCGACATAGAGCGCACGCTGGCCGGCCTGGGCTTTACAAGGCAAGACCTTGACCGCCCCACGAGCGAGTTCAGCGGCGGATGGCGCATGCGCATCGAGCTGGCTAAGATACTGCTCGAAAGGCCCGACGTGCTGCTGCTTGACGAGCCTACTAACCACCTCGACATAGAGAGCATACAATGGCTGGAGCAGTTTCTGGCGCAAAGCGCCAGGGCCGTGGTGCTGGTAAGCCACGACCGCGCCTTCATAAACAACGTGACTAACCGCACGCTCGAGATAACCTGCGGCCGCGTGGTCGACTACCGCGTGAAATACGACGAGTACGTGAAGCTGCGCGCAGAGCGCCGCGAACAGCAGCTGCGGGCATACGAGAACCAGCAGAAGGAGATTGCCGACATAAAGGACTTCATAGAGCGCTTCCGCTACAAGCCGACGAAAGCCGTGCAGGTGCAAAGCAGGATAAAGCAGCTAGAGAAGATAGTGCCGATTGAAATCGACGACGTAGACAACTCGGCCATGCACCTGAAGTTTCCGCCCTGCCTGCGCAGCGGCGACTATCCCGTTACGTGCTCCGGCCTGCGCAAGGACTACGGCGAGCACACCGTGTTCAGCAACGTCGACATGACGATAAAGCGCGGCGAGAAGGTGGCCTTCGTAGGCCGCAACGGCGAAGGCAAGTCGACCCTCGTAAAGTGCATAATGGGCGAGATACCGTTCAGCGGCACGCTCAAGATAGGCCACAACGTGCAGATAGGCTACTTCGCGCAGAACCAGGCCCAGCTGCTCGACGAGAGCCTGACCGTGTACCAGACGATTGACAACGTGGCCAAGGGCGACATCCGCCTGCACATCAACGACCTGCTGGGCGCGTTCATGTTCGGCGGCGAGAAGTCGGAGAAGAAGGTCAAGGTGCTCAGCGGAGGCGAGCGCAGCCGCCTGGCAATGATACGCCTGCTGCTCGAGCCGGTCAACCTGCTCATCCTCGACGAGCCTACCAACCATCTCGACATGCAGTCGAAAGACGTGCTGAAGGAAGCCATCAAGGCCTTCGACGGCACGGCCATCATAGTAAGCCACGACCGTGAGTTCCTCGACGGGCTCGTCAGCAAGGTCTACGAGTTCGGCGGCGGACGGGTGAAGGAGCACCTCGGCGGCATTTACGACTTCATAGCCGGCAAGCAGGCTGACGGCGCCTCAGACATGACGATAGAGGCGGCACTCGCCGTGAACGCCGACGCCGGTCACAAGCAGACCGAACCTGCAGCGGCCGAGGAGCCGTCGGCCGGCAAGCAGGCCTACGCCGAGCGAAAAGAACAGCAGAAGCTCATACGCAAGGCCGAGAAGGCCGTTGAGGACGCCGAGGCGAAGATAAGCAAACTGGAACAGCGCCTGAAACAGCTCGGCGAGGAACTGGCGAAACCCGAAAAGGCCAGCGACATGGCGCTCGTCAACGAATACACCGAAACGCAGAAGCAGCTCGACGACGAGGTGGAACGCTGGGAACAGCTGTCCGAGGAACTCGAGCGCATCAACGGATGACGGCGCGCGGCACGCCCCGCACCAACCCAATCTTACTAAGAGAAAACACAAACCAATAAATATAGGTATAATTATGAAAATGAAAAACATCATTCCGATTGTGCTCTTTGCCGCCGCTCCGATGACAGCAGGCGCCCAGACACAATTCACGTCAGGTATCGACCTGAAGAACCTGGACACCAGCGTAAAGCCGGGAGAAGACTTCTACCAGTACGCCTGCGGCGGATGGATGAAGAACAACCCGCTGCCCGCAGCCTACTCGCGCTTCGGCAGCTTCGACCAGCTTGCGCAGAACAACAACAAACGCGTGAACTCCATCCTCACCGACCTGCTTAAAGGCACTTACACGGCAGGCTCGACGGAACAGAAACTGAGCGACTTCTACAAACTGGCGATGGACTCAGTGCGCCGCAACAAGGAAGGCGTGCAGCCCGTAATGCCGCTCATCAACGAGATTGAGGCCGCCAAGACCGTTGACGACCTCCGCGCCCTGCAGCTCAAATACTCAATCTTCGGCTACGGCGTGCCCTTAGGCATGGGCTTCGGCGCCGACGAGAAGAACTCGAAGATGAACATCCTCAGCGTCAACCAGGGCGGCCTCGTGCTCGGACAGAAGGAATACTACCTCGACAACGACCCCGCCACCACGGCCATACGCGAGGCTTACAAGAAGCACATCGTGCGCATGTTCCAGCTCTTCGGCTTCACCGCCGAGCAGGCACAGGCCAAGATGGAGAACATAATCAAGGTGGAAACGGCGCTCGCAAAGGTGTCTAAGTCGAGGACTGAGCTGCGCGACGTCGAGGCAAACTACAACAAGATGACCCTGCAGCAGTTTGAAAGCTCTTACCCGCACGTAGGACTTACGGAAATGCTCAAGGCCCAGAACATCAAGCCGGAGTACTGCAAGGAGCTCGTAGTAGGCCAGCCTGACTTCATGAAAGGCGCCGACGCAATCATCGCCGGCATGACCGCCGACGAGATAAAGGCATACACCGAGTGGGACGTCATCCTCTCGGCCGCAAGCTACCTGAGCGACGATGTGGTTGAAGCCAACTTCGACTTCTTCGGCCGCACCATGTCGGGCCGCAAGGAGAACCACCCCCTCTGGAAGCGCGCCACGAGCCAGGTGGAAAGCCAAATGGGCGAGGCCCTCGGCAAGATGTACGTCGAGCGCTACTTCCCCGCTTCGTCAAAGGAGCGCATGGAGAAGCTCGTCAAGAACCTGCAGGTATCTCTCGCAGAGCGCATAAAGGCCCAGGACTGGATGAGCGACGCAACCAAGCAGGCCGCGTTGGACAAGCTCAGCGCCTTCTACGTTAAGATTGGTTACCCCAACAAGTGGAAGGACATGTCGGGCCTGACCATCGACCCGAAGCTCTCTTACTACGAGAACGCGCAGAACTGCCGCAAGTTCTGGATTGAGCTTGACATCGCACAGCGCGCAGGCAAGCCCGTAGACCGCGACGAGTGGTTCATGAACCCGCAGACGGTGAACGCCTACTACAACCCGACGACTAACGAAATCTGCTTCCCGGCAGGTATCCTCCAGCCCCCGTTCTTCAACCCCGAGGCTGACGACGCCTTCAACTACGGCGCCATCGGCATTGTGATCGGCCACGAGATGACCCACGGATTCGACGACCAGGGCCGCCACTACGACAAGGACGGCAACATGGCCGACTGGTGGACGGAGAGCGACGCAGCCAACTTCAACGCCCGCGCCAGCGAGTACGCCGACTTCTTCTCGGCCATCAAGGTGCTGCCCGACCTCTACGCAAACGGCAAGCTCACGCTGGGCGAGAACCTCGCCGACCACGGAGGCATCGAGGTTGCGTTCAACGCGTTCAAGAACGCCACTAAGGACGCTCCCCTGAAAGACATCGACGGCTTCACCCCCGAGCAGCGCTTCTTCCTCGCTTACGCAGGCCTCTGGGCCGGCAACATCACCGACGAGGAAATACGCAACCTCACGAGGATGGACCCCCACTCTCTCGGCAAGCTGCGCGTGAACGTAGCGCTGCAGCACATCAACGCCTGGTATGACGCTTTCAACATCAAGCCCGGCGACAAGATGTACCTGCCCGAGGCAGAAAGACTTAAGATGTGGTAAGCCACACGACAACACCCGTACAGCCCGCCGGCCGTGCGGGTGTTTTATTTTGACCGGCGGCAAAGCTCCGCACACTTTCCTAAACGCATGCTTACGCACACGGGGAACACTCATCCCGGCGTGCGTAAGCATGCCGTTATGATTACACAATGCAAGGTTTTTCGGCACCGGACGTGGCAAATCAATATTTTTTATGTAACTTTGCCAAACACTTAAGAAGAGAAAGGAAACACAGAGAAATGCCTTTAAGAATACCCGACAGACTGCCCGCCATCGACGCGCTCAAGCGCGAGAACATCTTCGTGATGGACACTTCGAGGGCGCACGCACAGGACATAAGGCCGCTGAGGATAGTCATACTAAACCTCATGCCGCTCAAGATAACCACTGAAACAGACCTCATCAGGCTGCTGTCGAACACTCCGCTGCAGATGGACGTCACCTTCATGAAGCTGAAGAGCCACACGCCGAAGAACACGCCGATAGAGCACATGATGATGTTCTATAAGGACTTCGACGAGCTGGCCGCCCGCAAGTTCGACGGAATGATAATAACCGGAGCGCCCGTGGAGCACCTGCCCTACGAGGAAGTAGGCTACTGGGACGAAGTGACGCGCATTTTCGAGTGGGCTAAGACCCACGTCACCAGTACGCTCTACATCTGCTGGGCGGCGCAGGCGGGGCTTTACTACCACTACGGCATACCCAAATACCCGCTCGAGCGCAAGATGTTCGGCATATTCAGGCAGCACGTCACGCAGCCGCTGCTGCCCATCTTCCGCGGCTTCGACGACTTCTTCTACATGCCGCAGAGCCGCCACACCGAGATAAGACGCGCCGACATCGCGGCCGACGACCGCCTGACGCTGGCCGTGGAGTCGCCCGAGAGCGGCGTGGGCATGGTCATGGCGCGCGGCGGACGCGAGTTCTTCATCACCGGGCACTTAGAGTACTCGGCCGATACGCTCGACAAGGAGTACAGGCGCGACTTAGGCAAGCGCGACGACGTGGACATGCCCGTCAACTACTACGAGGGCGACGACCCCTCGCGCAGGCCGGTCGTCACATGGCGGGCGCACGCCAACCTGCTGTTCAACAACTGGATTAACTACTACGTTTACCAAGAAACGCCTTACGACATAGACAAGATTGAGTAAGCGGCGGGCTACCGCGCCCGCCCATGACGGCCGCCCCGCGCTCGGGCGCGGCCTGCCACACACCCTGCAAACATGAACCACGACAACACCTACAACCACGCCGCAGCACACGGCGCCCACGACGGCGGCCGAGGCGAAGGCGGCCCGCGCGCGCTGGAACTGCTGGCACCGGCAAAGGACTTAGAGTGCGGCAAGGCGGCGATCGACCACGGCGCCGACGCCGTGTACATAGGCGCCGAGCGCTTCGGGGCGCGCCAGGCGGCGGGAAACCCCGTGGCCGACATCGCCGAACTATGCCGCTACGCCCACACCTACGGCGCCCGAGTGTACGTGACGGTGAACACCATAATATACGACAACGAGCTTGACGACACCGTGCGCACGGTGAACAGCCTCTACGAGGCAGGCGCCGACGCCATACTCGTGCAGGACATGGCACTGCTGAAGGCGCCACTGCCGCCGATTGAGCTGCACGCCAGCACGCAGACCGACAACCGCACGCCCGAAAAGGCGGCGTGGCTGGCGGCCCACGGCTTCAGCCGCGTGGTGCTGGCCCGCGAGCTGTCGCTCGGCGAGATAGCCGCCGTGCACGCAAAGGTGCCGGCCGTAGAGCTTGAGGCCTTTGTCCACGGTGCGCTGTGCGTCAGCTTCTCCGGCCAGTGCTACGCCTCGCAACACTGCTTCGGGCGCAGCGCCAACAGGGGCGAGTGCGCGCAGTTCTGCCGACTGAAGTTCAGCCTTGAAGACGCCGCGGGCAACGTTCTCGCGGCCGACCGCCACCTGCTGTCGCTCAAGGACATGTGCCGCATAGACCACCTGGAGCAGATGGCCGAGGCCGGAGTGACGTCGTTCAAGATTGAGGGAAGGCTCAAAGACGCGGCCTACGTCAAGAACGTGACGGCCGCCTACAGCCTGCGCCTCGACGAGATGATAAGGCGCCACCCCGACCGCTACCGCCGCGCGTCGTGGGGACGCTGCACATACACGTTCAAGCCGAACGTAGACAAGACGTTCAACCGCGGCTTCACAGACTACTTCCTGACGGCCGACAGCGGGCCGCGCGCCACCGCCCCCGACGGCGGACACGCCCGGCCGGGCCACGGCCTGTGGCCGAAGGACGACATAACGTCGTTCGACACGCCGAAGGCCCGCGGCGAGCGCGTGGGCAAGGTGAAAGACATCAAGGGCGCGGCGCTGACCGTGGCCGGCACGGCGGCCTTCGCCAACGGCGACGGCCTGTGCTTCGTCAACGCCCGCCACGAGCTTGAGGGCTTCCGCGTGAACCGCGCCGAGGGCAACAAGATATACCCGCTGAAAATGCCGGCCGCCCTCACCCGCGGCACCACGCTCTACCGTAACTACGACAAGGCCTTCAGCGACACGCTGGCCGGGCAGAGCGCCGTAAGGAAGATAGGCGTCGGCATGACGCTGGCCGAGGCGCCGGGCGGCTTCCGCCTGACGATGACCGCGCAGACGGCCGACGGCCCCGTGAGCGCCGAGTCCTACGCCCCCGCCGAGCGGCAGGCCGCCCAAAAGCCGCAGGGGGACAACATAGCCCGCCAGCTGGGCAAGCTCGGCAACACGCCCTTCGACTGCCTCAAGGTGAGCCTCGAGCCTGAAGACATGAACCTATTCGTGCCCTCGAGCGTGCTGTCGGCCATGAGGCGCGACGCCGCCGCCTCGCTCGAGGAAGCCCTGCAGGCCGCCGCCCTGAAGCGGCGCGGCGGCCGCGCGGACTACGGCGACCCGGCCACGGCACGCGCCATGGCAACCGCCGTGGCCGAAGAGAGCCGCCAGCTGAACATCGCCAACGGCCTTGCGCGCCGGCTGTATGAAGACGACGGGATATGCGGGCAGCCGCCCGCCTACGAGATAACCGAGAGCGCCGGCACGCCGCTGATGCGCTGCCGCCACTGCCTGCGCCGATCCTTAGGCCGCTGCCTGCGCAGGGAGCGGCAGGAGGGCGCGTGGCGCGGGCCGCTCTACCTGAGGCTGGCCGACGGGCGCAGGTTCGGCCTGCGCTTCAACTGCGACAAATGCGAGATGGAAATATATGCTGACCACTAAACTCAAGACACGGCTCACGGCCGTCGCCGCGCTGATAGCAGTGGCGACGGCGGCGTTGTGCTCATGCGGCGGCAGGACGGCGGCCCCTGCGGCCGCGGCCGACTCGCTGACGCAGGAGCAGATAGACTCGATAGCCTTCGGGCGGGAGCACCACTACACGACGAACTACAACTTCATTGTGAAAGCCGACTCGCTGCGCCTCGTGAGGCAGCAGCCCGAGGAGACGATGGGCGGCCTCGCCACCGACACGGTAACCGTTTACCGCCACGACCACATAGCCGTGGCCGACATAAGGATAATGCCCGCCGACAGGGAGGACACGGTGTGGGTGCAGGTGGCCCGCGACCAGAGCACCTTCGGCTGGACCCACGAGGGCACGCTGCTCGACGCCTGCGTGCCGGCCGACCCCATATCGCAGTTCATATCAACGTTCTCCGACACCCACCTGCTGGTGTCGCTCATCGTCATCAGCGTCATCGCCGTGGCCTACCTGCTGCGCACCATCTTCCGCCGGAACGCCAAGATAGTGCACTTCAACGACATCCCCACGTTCTATCCCACGCTGCTTGCCCTCACCGTGGCCGCCTGCGCCACGCTGTACGCCAGCATACAGACCTTCGCCCCCGAGGCCTGGGAGCACTTCTACTTCCACCCCACGCTCAACCCGTTCATCGTAAGCCCCATACTGAGCGTCTTCCTCGTGTCAGTGTGGGCGATGTTCATCATCGGCCTGGCCACGGCCGACGTCGTGAGGGGCATGCTGCCGCGGGGCGAGGCGCTGCTCTACATGTGCGGCCTGGCCTGCGTCTGCGCCGTCAACTACATCGTGTTCAGCCTGACTACGCTCTACTACGTGGGCTACGCGCTCTTCGCCGCCTACGCCGTCTACGCCCTGCGCACCTACATGAGGCGCTTCCGCCGGGCCTACGCCTGCGGCCGCTGCGGCGCGCCGATGAGGCATAAGGGGCGCTGCCCGGCGTGCGGCGCCGTCAACGAGTGAAAATCATAACAAATGACGATTGCCCGTGTGGGCCATTATTGCTACCTTTGCACCCTGTAAATTTAACTGGAGCAAAGGTGAGAAAAAAGTTTTACCACATAGCCGTGCCGGCCGCGGCGTTGCTCATGGCGGCAACGCAGGCCATGGCCGACAACCACACAGTGTTTAATCAGACGCCTTGCCGCACGGCGAAGGCCGACGGCGCTGCTGCGCCGGGCGGCGCCGAGGCCGTCGACACGTCACGCGTGTACGACCTCGACGAGGTAGTCGTCGTGTCGCAACCCAAGGAGGTGCTCGCCCTGAGGCGGCAGCCGCTAAGCTCTACGGTGCTGGCCGGACGCGACATCGACGTGCCCGGCAGCCGCGGCCTGCAAGACCTGGCGGCCTACGTGCCGTCGCTGGTGATGCCGGCCTACGGCTCGCGCCTTACGTCGTCGGTGTATGTCAGGGGCATAGGGTCGCGCGTCAACAACCCGGCCGTAGGCGTCTACGTCGACGGCATACCGCTCGTAAGCAAGAACTCGTACAACTTCCACGTTTACCAGACCGAGCGCATCGACGTGCTGCGAGGGCCGCAGGGCACGCTCTACGGCATGAACACCGAGGGCGGCATAGTGCGCCTGTACACCAAGAACCCTTTCACCCACCGGGGCACGGACATCCGCCTGGGCATAGGCACCGGCCTGACGCGCGAGGCCGAGGCGGCCCACTACGGACGGGCGGGCGACGGGGCGGCCTACATGATAGGCGCCTTCTACAGCGGGCAGAATGGTTTCTTCACCAACGCGACGACCGGCCGACGCGCCGACGCCGCCGACGAGGCCGGAGCCAAGGCGCGCCTGTCGCTACGCCCGACGGCCCGGCTGTCGGTGGACGTGACCGCCGACTACCAGTACACCCGCCAGGCGGCCTTCGCCTACGGACTGCTCGACACCCAAACGCGAACCATAGCCGACCCGGCCAACAACCGCGACAACACCTACCGGCGCAACATGCTCAACACGGGCCTCGGCCTGACCTACCGCACAGACGGCCTGACGCTGGGCTCGCAGACGAGCTACCAGCTGCTGGACGACTGCATGCGCATGGACCAAGACTACCTGCCGACCGACTACATGCACCTGGAGCAGCGCCAGCTGATGAACGCCGTGACGCAGGAGCTGACCCTTAAGAGCGACCAAGGCGGCCGCTGGCGCCACACGACGGGAGTATACGGCTCGTACCAGTGGCTCAGGACCGACGCGCCCGTCTACTTCGACGACGGCTTCACGCAGCCCATAGCCTCGGCCATAAGCAGCTCGATATACCAAAGCATACTGCAGGCCATGACCGCGACGGGCATGCCGCAGGCCGCCGCCGAGGCCGTGATAAGCCAGGCGGGCGGCGTAAGCGCCACGGCACGGATGGACGTGCCGGCCACGTTCCGCACGCCGCAGGCCAACATCGGCGTCTACCACGAGTCGAACCTAAGGCTGGCGTCACGCCTGACGGCCACCCTCGGCCTGCGCTACGACTACAGCCGCGTGAGCGTGGGCTACGACACGGGCGCCAAGATGACCGTAGCCGCCACCGTGATGGGTGCCACGGCCGAGCAGGCAGTGCGCTCGGCGCTCGACGGGGGGACGCACTCCTCATACAGCCAACTGCTGCCCAAGATAGGCCTGAGCCTCGACGTCGACGGCGGCGGGAGCACCGTCTACGCCACCGTGAGCAAGGGCTACCGCGCCGGGGGCTACAACATACAGATGTTCTCTGACATCCTGCAGGCCGAGCTGACCGCCTCGCGTCCCTCGATAGGCATGCCCGGCGCCGGCGGCACGACGGGCGGCGGCAACGGGCAGGACGGCCAGACTACCGACATAGAGCACACGGCCGACGACTACGAGCGCATCAACCGCACGATAAGCTACAAGCCCGAGGTGAGCTGGAACTACGAGATAGGCTCGCACCTCAACCTCTTCGGCGGCATGGTGCACGCCGACCTGGCCGCCTACTGCATGCTCATACGCAACCAGCAGCTATCCGTCATGGCCGAGGGCTACGGCTTCGGCCGCATGATGGTCAACGCCGGGCGCAGCCGCAGCCTCGGCGTAGAGGCGGCAGTGCGCGGCCGCGCCTGGGACAACCGCCTGTCGTGGGCGGCCACCTACGCCTTCACCTCGGCCGTGTTCACACGCTACACCGACACCGCGGGCACGGCTGACGCCGACGGCACGACAGCCACGACCATCGACTACGCCGGCAAGAGCGTGCCCTACGTGCCACGCCACACCCTCAGCGCGCGCGCCGACCTGCGCCTGCCGCTGGGCCGCACGGGCGCCGCGGCGCTGCTCTTCGGCGCCGACGTGACCGCCCAAGGCCGCACCTACTGGGACGAGGCCAACACCGTGAGCCAGCCCTTCTACGCCCTCCTGGGCCTCCACGCCGGCGTGCAGACGGGCCTCATGGAGGTGAGGATCTGGTGCCGCAACCTTACCGACACGAGCTACGCCACCTTCGCCTTCAGCAGTTCGGCCACGGGCAGCGAACGCTGGTTCGCCCAAAAGGGCAACCCCATACAGGCGGGCGTAGACCTGCGCCTGAGCCTGTGACGGCGCGGCGCGGGGCGTGACACGGCGTCACGCTTTCAGGCAAAACGCTTACACATTGACTTAAGACAAGCGCCCCAGAATGGCGCAGAATTTTCCATGAACAATTTCGGCCGGAATACGCCGGCCACGGGCGTGCAGCCGTAACCCACTGAAGCAAAGTGCGTTACGGCTGCACGCCGTTTTTTGTGCAATAAAATGCCGCCCCGCGGCCGCCGGGAGCTAAGCTCCCGATTGGCAAAAGCTAAGCTTTCGGCCGTCAAGGGCTAAGCCCCCGGCACGCAAAAGCATAGCTCCCGACGGCCGAAAGCTTAGCTCCCGCCGCCAAGAGGGCCGCCGACGGCTGCCGGCAGGCACGGCTTTGCAATGTCGGGATGTCATTCGGGCGGGCGCGAAATCCTATTCCGCCCGCCGCGGCCGACATTCGCGCCGTGACACATTGACAACCAAAACGCCTGTAACACTTACGCCTTGACACACGGCAAGGCCGCAAAACAAAGCCTGCCCGCCGTTCTCACGGCAGGCAGGCGGACATGTGAAACTAAATTGTCTGCATGGCCAACAAACTGGTGTACTAACCACTCACGAGCCGACAATCAACCACGCAGACCTAAATCCCTATTTGTATGTTTCCTAAACTCTTACGATGGCAAATATAAGGAATATCTTACATACCTGCAAACATTTACCCGAATATTTTTCAAAATATAACGTAAAAAGTTAAATTAGTTGCATTTTCACATACAGCAGCAACGCTTCCACCCCGAAAAGGCTCACATCAGCCCCTCGGCAGGAAAGTCGCAGTCCTTACGGTAGGCCAGCCCCGTGAACGAGCACACCAGCTCGCCGCGCTGGTTGCGTACCTTCACCTCGCAGTAAGGGATGCGCCTGTGGTCATGCGCCTCTACGGCCTCGGCCGTCAGCACGTCGCCCTCCACGGCCGAACGCAGGAACGCAATGGTGCTCTCAATGCTCAGCGTCAGCCTGCCGTGGCTGTTCATAACAGCCGCAAGGGCAAGGTCGGCCAAAGTGAACAGCGCCCCGCCCTGGCACACGCCGCCGGCGTTAAGATGCGTCGCGGCGACTGTCATCTCGGCGCGCGCGTAGCCCTCGCGCACCTCCACCAGCCTCGCCCCCGCCGCGGCGGCGAAGCTATCGTTACGGTTAAGATAGTCTTTCAGTGTCATGATATGTAGTATTTCTGTTTAAGCGCAAACTTATGGGTATGAAAAAGGGCGGCCCTTTCGCTTAGCAAAAGGGCCGCCCGTATGGCTGTGGCCGTGTTCCGCGGCGCGGCCGCCTACTTCGCGTAGGCCACGCTGCGCGTTTCGCGTATGACGGTAATCTTCACCTGGCCGGGATAAGTCATCTCGTTCTGTATCTTCGTGGCAATCTCGCCCGAGAGCATCTCCGTTTCCTTGTCGTCCATCTTGTCGGCTCCCACGATGACCCTGAGCTCGCGGCCCGCCTGTATGGCATAGGTCTTGGTAACGCCGGGATAGCTCATCGCAATGGCCTCAAGGTCGTTAAGGCGCTTGATGTATGCCTCCACAATCTCGCGGCGGGCACCAGGACGGGCGCCGCTGATGGCGTCGCACACCTGTACGATGGGCGCCAGCAGCGTGTTCATCTCCATCTCGTCGTGGTGGGCGCCTATCGCGTTGACGATGTCGGGCTTCTCCTTGTACTTCTCGGCAATCTTCGCGCCGTAGAGTGCGTGCGGCAGCTCGCTCTCCTCGTCGGGCACCTTGCCGATGTCGTGCAGGAGTCCCGCGCGCTTGGCCTTCTTCGGGTTGAGTCCGAGCTCTGAGGCCATCACGGCGCAGAGGTTAGCAGTTTCGCGTGCGTGCTGCAGCAGGTTCTGGCCGTAGCTTGAGCGGTATTTCATCTTTCCGATAATCCTAATCAGTTCGGGATGCAAGCCGTGTATGCCCAAGTCGATAGCCGTGCGCTTGCCTGTTTCTATCACTTCGTTCTCAAGCTGCTTCTTCACCTTGGCAACAACCTCCTCGATGCGTGCCGGATGGATGCGTCCGTCGGCCACGAGCTGGTGCAGCGCCAGGCGGCAGACCTCGCGCCTTATCGGGTCGAAGGCCGATATCACGATGGCCTCGGGCGTGTCGTCAACCACGATTTCGACGCCCGTCGCAGCCTCAAGGGCGCGTATGTTGCGGCCCTCGCGGCCGATAATGCGGCCCTTCACCTCGTCGTTGTCGATGTGGAACACGCTCACCGAGTTCTCGATGGCCGTTTCCGTAGCGACGCGCTGTATCGTCTGTATCACAATCTTCTTAGCCTGCGCGTTGGCGTTGAGCTTCGCCTCGTCCATAATCTCGTTGACGTAGCTGGCGGCGTCGGTGCGGGCCTCGTCCTTGAGGCTCTCCACCAGGCGGCTCTTGGCCTCGTCGGCGCTCAGGCCGGAGAGTTCCTCCAGCTTCTCGCGCTCCTGCAGCTGCATCTTGTCGAGCTCGTCCTGCCTCAGCTGCAGCAACTTCTTCTCGTTGTCGATGCGCTGCTGCTGCTGGTCGAGGTCTTGCTTCCTGCGGCCCAGCTCGTCCTGGCGCTGGTTCAGCGAGAGCTCCCTCTGCTTCAGGCGGTTTTCGCTCTGCTGTATCTTCTGGTTGCGGCTCTGCACCTCTTTCTCTAGCTCTGCCTTCTTGTTGAGGAACTTCTCCTTAACCTCCAGCATTTTCTTCTCTTTCAACACGTCGGCCGCCTTCTCGGCTGCGCTTATCATTTCCTTGTATTTCCCGGTAAGTACATACCTGAATACGAAGTAGCCCGCAAGCCCTCCTAACACGAGAGCCACTGCGGCAATCACAATATTTAATATCATTATCGTTGTTGGTTAATGTTAATATTCTCACTTCCCGTTATCGCCCGAAGTGCCTTTCACGCCCAATGCGTCCTCTATTTCAGCTGTGATTTTAGTGAGAATATCGTTGTAGGGGCCGGTGTCGTTGCGGTCTTTCTCAAGCTCGAGGCTTATGGCAATGTCGAGCATTGCCATGTAAAGAATGTCCTTCTCGCTCCTTGAGGTCTTGAACCGCTCGGACAACGCGTTCACCTTCTCGGTGATAAGTTTTGCGGCGTTACGGCAATAAGGCTCGTCCTCCGGCAAAACGGTTACCGGAATGTCCGTGTCGTAAACGTGCAATCTTATATGTAATTTGTTGTTTTCTCCGTCCATCACCACGCATCATTTTCCGCTAAGCAGCGTGATACACTTATTGACCTCCCTTATGAGGCCCGACAGCCTGCGCTTGGCCGACTCCATGTCGCCGTCGCTGATTTCCATCATCTTGGCCGTCTTCAGGCTTTCGTAATCCTTGCGTGCCTGTTCAAGGCTCTCCCTGAGGCGCTTCAACTCCTCATCGCGTTTGTCGACCATGGCGTAAAGCTCGTCGTTCTCTTTCTTCAACTCATTGTATTGAAGAATCATCTGCCTCACGCGGGTCGTAAACAGAGCCATGATTTTGTCATTGTCAGCCATCGGCAAGAATTTTGACTACAAAATTAGGTCATTTTTATCATATCGCAAAATTTATTCAACGTATTTTAAGAAAAATCAAGCATTAGCCGTAGCAAACTGCTTGCGTGATTGCTTTGCTACGTTGAACAACACATTGCGCTTACTTATCGTCCTCAGTATTGGGACGAGGCTCCTTCTTGGCGAGCATCACCACTTGGTATACAAAGTCGGTAATCCACTTCTGGCTGAAGCCCAGACGCTTGTTATATGTACGTATCGAAACGACGGTCTTCATTACGCCGGCGTCCTTGTAGTCGTTCTTGTTGAATATGTCGGCAACCGTCTTCTCCGTCATTCCGTATATAGCCTTCTTCATGAACGAAGGCACACGCAGCTTGAACTTCATCAGGTTGCCCATGAGCATCATGGTGTCCTGCGTGAAATTCTGGAATTGCACAAGGTAAGTCTGCACATCCTGTATCTTGCGGCAGTTCTTGCGTATACTCTGGTCAAGCTCCTTGAAAAACATGTCGTCGGTCTTGTAGAGGTCCTGCAACATCTTCTTACAGTGCTTCTTCTCGCCCACGCCGAGCTTGTTGTTGAGCGTCGGCACATGCAGCGTTGCCTTAAACATGCGCAGGTCGGGCAGCATGGCAAGGTTTGTAATGCCGACGTTCTCTGCGATTGCGGCCTCAAGATACACCCGCACAAGCGTCATGTAGTCTTCCATACCGCCGATTTTATGCTCTTTACTATTGCTTTTTCCGAACAATTTGCTTAAAAATCCCATACTTTAACTATCTGAAATGTTAACGGGGCCTAAGCCCTCATGATAAATGCACGTGCAAAAATACATCAAATGGCTCAAAAAGCAAAATAAAATTTGATTATTATCGATTTTTATTATACCTTTGCACGGATAATGGCCGGAAAGTTTCCGGCCGATAATACACAAGAACAATAAGGAATTTATATTTACAAAAAAATGAAAGGAATCGTACTTGCGGGTGGCTCAGGTACCAGGTTATACCCGATTACAAAAGGAATCAGTAAGCAGTTGATACCTATTTTCGACAAGCCGATGATATATTATCCGATATCAGTGCTGATGCTTGCCGGAATAAAAGAGATACTCATCATCTCGACGCCCTACGACCTTCCGGGTTTCAAGCGCCTGCTTGGCGACGGCTCTGATTTCGGCGTCAGCTTCGAATACGCCGAGCAGCCTTCGCCCGACGGCTTGGCCCAAGCGTTTATAATAGGTGAGAAATTCATCGGTGACGACAGCGTTTGCCTCGTCCTCGGCGACAATATTTTCCACGGAGCAGGCTTCTCTGCGATGTTGCACAACAGCGTGACAGCCGCCGAAAAGGAAGGCAAGGCTACGGTGTTCGGCTATTATGTCAACGACCCGGAGCGTTACGGCGTGGCCGAGTTCGACAAGGACGGCAACTGCCTGAGCATTGAAGAAAAGCCGGAGCACCCGAAGAGCAACTATGCCGTGGTAGGTCTTTATTTCTACCCAAACAGCGTAGTGGAAATAGCAAAGAACATCAAGCCCAGCAAGCGCGGAGAGCTTGAAATCACATCAGTCAACCAGGAATACCTTAACCGCGGCAGCCTGAAAGTGCAGACGCTGCAGCGCGGCTTCGCGTGGCTTGACACAGGCACGCACGACAGCCTGAGCGAAGCCTCGACATTCATCGAGGTTATCGAGAAGCGCCAAGGCCTCAAGATAGCATGTCTTGAGGAAATCGCATTCAACAACGGCTGGATTGACGCAGAAAAGCTTAAGGCCGTGGCCCAGCCGATGGTCAAGAACGACTACGGCAAATACCTTATGAGTTTAGTTTCGGAAAACCAATAACCAATACAAAAACATCTATAGATGAACGAACTTAGCAACGACATCAAGCAGCAGGAGAACGGCGAAGAGCAGTCATCGTTCAATTTCCAAGCCATTTTCAAAGCATTTATCCTCAACTGGAAATGGTTCCTTTTGTCAGTCATAATCTGCGTGGGCGTAGGCTTCCTTTACCTGCGCTACTCTACGCCCGTGTATAACGTCACGGCAAAACTGCTCATCAAAGATGACAACAGCGACAAGCGCGGAGGCGGCGGTGCCATGCAGGCGCTCGAGAGCATGTCGAACCTCGGAATAATAAGCAACAACTACGGTGTCGAGAACGAACAGGAGATCCTGACATCGACAACCGTCGCCGAGCAGGCCATCCGCGACCTCAAGCTTTACGCCAATTATTATATAAAAGGTAGCGTAAAGAAAAAGCTGGTGTACAAGGAGCAGCCCATCAACGCCGACATGGACTTTGAGCACCTTGATAAGCTTAACGCCCCCATCGAGTTGAAGATAACCAGTAAAGGCTCTGAATACAAAATCAGCGGCACGTATTTCATCGCCGTCGACGAAGTGACTTCAAGCGGCCCGTTTGAAATCAACAAGACGCTGACTAAGCTGCCGGCTATAATCCGCACCCAGGTGGGCAACATAACGCTCACCAAAAACAGCCGTTACACCCTTGAAGACGGCGAAACGTTGATAGTATATATCAACTCGCCGCAAAAGACCGCCCACTCTTACATCAAGAGCATGTCGGCCGAACTTACGTCTAAAACCTCGTCGGTGTTCAACATCCAGCTGCAGGGAGAGAACATCAAGCGCAGCATGGACTACATCAACCAGCTCGTAACATGTTACAACAGGCAGGCCAACGAAGACAAGAACGAGATAGCCGTAAGGACCGAAGAGTTCATCAACGACCGCCTGAGAAAAATCGACGCCGAGCTGAGCACCACCGACGGAGCGCTCGAGAGCTACAAGCGCCGCAACAAACTGATGGAGCTGCAGCTTGACGCTATGACGACGTCGACCAACACGTCGGCCTACGAACAGAAGCTCAACGAGGCCAACACGCAGATTTCACTTATCGGAAGCCTCATCAACTTCGCCAACCGTCCCGGCAACAAGCACCAGGTGCTGCCGTCGAACATAGGCCTGCAGGACGAGGCCTCGACGTCGCTCATCAACGAGTACAACAAGATTGCGCTCGAACGCAACCGACTGCTGCGCACCGCATCAGAGAACAGCCCCGTGGTAATGGAGCTTACCACACAGCTCGACGACATGCAGGCAAGCATACAGCAGGCCCTGCAGCAGGCCCGCAAGGGACTCGTGATACAGCGCGACGCCATAAAAGAGCAGCTCGGCATATACGACACAGAGGTGACGAAGGCGCCCGAGCAGGAACGCATACTCACACAGATTGGCCGCCAGCAGGAAGTAAAGTCAGGACTTTACCTCATGCTCCTGCAGAAACGCGAGGAGAACTCGATATCGCTTGCTGCCACGGCCGACAAGGCAAAACTCATAGAGAAGCCGCAGTTTGACAAGAAGATAAGCCCCAAGGGCAGCATAATCATGCTGATCGCGCTGTTCATGGGCTTGGCCATCCCGTCGGGAATCCTTTACGTCCTGAGCTTCCTGCGCTACAGGATTGAAGGCCACGACGACGTTGCCAACCTCACGAAGTTGCCGATCATCGCCGACATAGTAGTAGCGAGCGACAAGGCCAAGACAAGAGCAGACATCGTAGTGCACGAGAACCAGAACAACCAGATGGAGGAAATCTTCCGCTCGATGCGTACAAACATCCAGTTCATGCTCAAGCCCGGACAGAACGTTCTCCTGTTCACCTCGTCCACGTCAGGCGAAGGAAAGACGTTCACCGCCGCCAACCTTGCCGTAAGCTTCGCCCTGCTCGGCAAGAAGGTAGTATTAATCGGCCTTGACATACGTAAGCCGCGCCTTGCCGAGCTGTTCAAGATCAACAACTACACCAACGGCATAACGCGCCTGCTGACGATGGAGAACCCCGGCTGGGAAGACGTCAAGACGCAAGTCGTGCCGTCAGAGATAAACGACAAGCTCGACCTGCTCATGGCCGGCCCGATACCGCCTAACCCGACGGAGCTCGTCTCACGCCCGTCGCTCGAGAAGGTGATAACCGAGCTTAAGCAGCACTACGACTACGTGCTGATAGACTCGGCCCCCGTAGGCCTCGTCACCGACACGCTGCAAATAGGCAAGTTCGCCGACATCTGCATCTACATGTGCCGTGCCGACTACACGCCGAAAGTCAGCTTCAACCTCATCAACAGCCTCGCCGCCGACAATAAGCTGCCCAACATGTGCATAGCCATCAACGGCATCGACCTGTCGGAAAAGAAGTACGGCTACGACTACGGCTATGGTAAGTACGGCAAGTACGGACGCTACGGCCATTACGGCAAGGGCGGCACGTACGGCTCTTACGGCAGCTACGGCAACTACGCCAACAGCCACTACGGCAAGAACGACGACGACTCGGTAAAGAGATAACCGTGCGGCAGCCATCAATGTAAACAACCATTAGGAAACGACGTATGACAATAGCAGTAGACTTTGACGGAACGATAGTAGAACACAGGTATCCCGAGATAGGCAACGAGCTGCCCTTCGCCACGGAAACGCTGAAAATGCTCATAGCCGACCGCCACAAGCTGATTCTCTGGTCGGTGCGCGAGGGCAAGCTGCTCGACGACGCCGTCAACTGGTGCCGCGAGCGCGGGGTGGAGTTCTACGCCGTCAACAAGGATTATCCCGAGGAGCGCGGGACGGAGAACAACAACTTCTACTCCCGCAAACTGAAGGCAGACCTCTTCATCGACGACCGCAACATAGGCGGACTGCCCGACTGGGGCACCATCTACCGCATGATAACCGAGCACAAGAGTTATTATGACATCATGATGGAGCGCCGCGGCGGGCCGACTCACGACGACGCGCCTAAGAAGAAGCGCTGGTGGCAGAGATGACAGCGCGCTTCACGCATGAATACTGACAACCTAACGAAAGGCGCCCTCCGGCAATGCCGGAGGGCGCCTTTTATCGTATATCCGGCGTCAGCGCACTATCACTTTAGCCGTCTTGCCGCCGGCGCGCACTATGTGCACACCCGCAGGCAGCGGGCTGATGCGGAGGCTTCCGCCCGTCGTGCTCCTGTATTCTACGCGTCCTGCGACGTCGGTTATCAGAACGTCCGTATTGTCAGGCATGCCGTCAATCATGACCGTGCGGCCGCGCACGCCGATTACGACCTGCCCGTCGCCCGCGCACGCGCCGGCAATATGCGTATACGAACCTACTGTGACATCAGCCTCTTGCGTAACGCCCGAACCGTCAACGGCCCTCGCCTGCACCCTTACGTTGCCGCCAGCGGCATTGGGCTTTACGCTCAACACGCCTTCAGGACTTATCCCGGCAAGGTTTCCACCGTCAATAATGCTCCACTCCACATTGGCTATGGTGGCTACGGCAGGAGCCACAACGGCCTTAAGGCGTATCGAGGGCCGGGTGGCGTCGACGGCCATCGTTCCCTCAACGCTCGTTATCTCGATGGCCTCAACCATCGTCACGCCGTAAGCCTCGGCCGAGCTTATGACGTTAGAGCGGCCCTCGGCCGAAGAGTTGCGGCTACGGGCTGATGCGGCCGGCGCGTCCTGCTTCAACGTATATGCCAACGAATAAAGCATTGGCGTGTCGCCGTCGCGCTTGTGTGTGAAGCTCTGCGAGTTGCCAGATATGACGTCAAGCACGGCCAAGTCGTCAGCCGACGTACCAGCCAAAATAGTGTATTGTGCCACGTCAGCGCCCGTGTAAGGCAGCCAGTGCAGGTTGATGTCATTGCCGAGGCCGCGGTTTATCATCACGTGAATGTTGCCGTGCACTCGTCCAGGCTGCGTTTCGCCGCCGACGGCGGTGTTCATCGTCAGCATGTAGCGCGTCGTCTTCACGTCGGGCCGGCTCTCGGCGTCAACATACCGCCCGTCGGCCAGGCTTACCACGGCCGCCTTCTCATACTCGTCAGCCATGTTTGTTTCACGATAAACGTTCACCGTGCCGTCAAGCACGCCGTCGGCAGGCAGGGGCATTGCGGCGTCCCAGCTCACGACATTACGTCCGTCGCTCACGGTCACCATGGCTATCTCCGGGCGGAACGCCGAGCCTACCACGTCGATGGCCTTTACCACCTCCACCATGCCGAACACGTCGTCTTCGCAGGCCAGCCTCACCTCGGCCTTGCCGTCAACGCGTGGCATGGTAATCACGGCCGTGCCGGCGGCGGCGTCAATCATGGCAGAGTCGCCGTTGACGGTCATCCGCGCCTCACCGTAAGCCGAAGCCGCGGCCTCTGGCAGCGCCACCGTCAGCACCGAGCCGCCAATGGCCTTGTCGGGCAGCGCAAAGTCAAGATCTGGCTTGGCTTTTATCAAAATCTTATGTTCGCTGCGCAGCGAGTTAACCGTCACCACCACGGTCTTCAGTCCCGGCGTTTCCCATGTTATCGCGTTATCCGACAGCGTGCCGCCGTCGGTGCTGACTGACGGCTGTCCCTCAACGTTGCTTCTGTATGAGAACTCCACAGGCAGGCCTACGCCACCCTTAGAAGGCATGGTTATGAGGGGGCAGTAGAAATTCAGTAAGGATTTATTTTTCAAAATCCCTAATAATTCCGACCTTTGCTTTATGGAAAAGAATCAATTGGAAGTGCTAGCGCGTA